>JBFFUI010000005.1:0-90213 GCA_041571435.1 Sulfurimonadaceae bacterium
GCATCGACAAGCCAGTTCCTTGCTAAAAACCCTATTTTTAAATACAAGTTTACGGGTATCGGTGCTGCAGGCGACACTGTCGAGATGCACTGGGTTGACCGTAAAGGTAAAACTGGTAAAGGCAAAGGCAAGATCAAGTAACGCACTTGATCCTTGTCTTGAAAAGCGCGGTGCATGGCTGCTCTTGTGTTGTCTAATGTTCTCCGGACATATTTTTTACACTTTTTTCAAGCAGACTGATCGTACAAAAAAAGGATTATATATGAGAGCAGGATCAAGAGAGTATAGGACACTTCTGAATATCGTCAAGAAGAATCCCGGTATTACATCAGCCGAAGCAATCAACAAACTAAACCGTGAGTTAAGGGCAGACAATACCGTGGTAGAGGTTTTGAGCCTCAGAACAATAGCTGCCAGGTATTTGAACAACCTTGGGGTCTTTGGCGGGATCTAACCATTTTATAATGGTGTCAAGCTCTTCTTCTCTCATAGCGCTACAGCCGGCAGTCGGCGCGTTTGGTGATTTACGGATATGAAAGAAGATACACGAACCGGCCCCTTTTTTTGCCTGCGTATTATGCTCAATGACTAAACCGATCTTGTAGAGATCGTCATCTCGTCTCATCCACTCAAAACTTTTTGGATTGTCACTCTTTTTTATAGCAATGATCTTATTGTAGTATTCGGATTGTGTGTCGTCGACACAGATAAGCTCTTTGTCCGCCTGCAGATAGGGCATTTTTGTCTTTAAGCTGGGTGCATAGCCAAAGGCTTTTGAGATCGTAAAGATGCCCGCAGGAGCACGTCCGTCACCCTCATGTTTAACCGGTTCATCTGTTTGCGGTGTAAACCCCTTTTCACCGATCCCCCACGCCAGACCGTTACGGCCGATGTTGACAACGATATTTTCACCTACCTGGACAAAGCTGTTTTGATCTTTTTCATAACGTGTTAAAACAGCGTGCGTGGTATTAAAATCATCACTTAGGATCAAGATCAATTGTTCAGATCCGTGGGCAAAACCGAAGGATAAAAAAAGAGGTAAAAAAAGTTTTGTAATCTGTTTCATATATGGTACACTTAATTCAAGAATTTTAATACTACCATTATATCGCTAACTTGGCTTAGGCTTTGGTAAGGGGAAAAGATATGAATATCATGATCCGTAAAGCAACGGAGAAAGATGCACCGCTTTTAGCACAGTC
The DNA here is from genome assembly GCA_041571435.1 of Sulfurimonadaceae bacterium. Taxonomy (GTDB): domain Bacteria; phylum Campylobacterota; class Campylobacteria; order Campylobacterales; family Sulfurimonadaceae; genus Sulfonitrofixus. The sequence goes on from JBFFUI010000005.1 coordinate 1,206, forward strand.
GATGTTGGAAAGTTCTCGATCCGGCAAGAAAAAAGGGCTCTTTGATGTCATCTTTGATACCTTTGACAAAGCAACACTTCTTGAACATCTGGAAAAGTTGACCACAACACAGACAAAAAGCTATTGCCATTTCTCCAATTTTCTGGTTGCCAGTGTCGATGGCGTTGATGCGGGCTTTCTCTGCGGGTATGAACCCCGTATCGCGACGTATGAGATCTTTACAAAAGCGATGGAGGAACTTGGATGCGACGGCAGTTATGAAGAACGTCTTGCCTCATATCGCATGGTCGAGCCGCAATTTGACAAAAAGACATTCCTGCTGGACTTTATGGCGGTCAAAGATGAGTTCCATGAATTTTCTGTTCTCAAAGAGTTGATCCAAAAAAGTCTTCTTACAGCACGACTCAAAGGTTACCGTATTGTTCAGACCATGGTAGAGATCGGCTCTGTAGAGACAATCATGGTTTATAAAAAACTGGGATTTACCGAGGTCGACGAACGTCGTAGCAGACAGTACGAAGAAGAGTACGGCCGTCCTGGTATTGTCCGCCTTCAGATCCATCTTTAGGATATTCCCATAGAGTACGGTATCCTCTCCCTCGCAGCGCCTCTCACTGCTATTATGATGGCACTATTGACTAAACGCGTTCTGGTGTCACTGTTTGCCGGTATTCTTATGGGTGAACTTATCATCAACCAATACGCGCTTGTTGAGACAGTGTATGCTCTGGTAGATCTTTCGGTGCAGCTTTTTATGACACCGTGGGTCTTAAAGACCTTTGGGTTTATGCTTCTGATGGGTGCCGTTATGCATTTGATGGAACGATCCGGCGGCGTAAACGGCTTTGTTTACATGCTCAGTCATAAACTTGCTCTTGTAAAGTCGGATCGTGCGGCACTGCTTTTGGTCTACATAATCGGCATTGTTATCTTTATTGAGACTTCGATCACCGTTTTGATCGCCGGGAGTGTCGGACGTCCTCTTTGTGATGCCCACCGTATCTCTCGGGCGAAACTGGCCTATGTCTGTGACTCGACCTCGGCCCCTGTGGGTTCGATTTTGATGTTTAATGGTTACGGAGCGCTGATGCTAGGGCTTATTGCAACACAGATGGGTCTAGGCTTTTTGAGCGGCGATAGTGTGGAGTGGTTACTTCAGGCGGTAATGTTGAATTTTTATTCCATTTTTGCCCTCGTTGTTACCTTCTTTGTGATCTGGTTTACGATCGATATCGGTGCGATGCGACATGCCCTCGTGAAACATGAGATAAGCAAGATCAGAGCGGGCGGGCATCCGATGTATATGATTGCGCCGATATTACTGATGGTCGGCGGGGTCTTCCTCTTTTTATATATTACGGGGGATGGCAATATCTTAAAAGGAAGCGGCTCAAGCGCTATTTTCTATACGATGGTGATGACCTTGACCCTTATGGGGCTTTTTTTTGTTGCCAGAAAAGTGATGCCGCTCATGACTGTTGTGCAAGAGAGTCTGGGCGGCATGCGTTCGATGATAGGGATCACCTCGATCCTCTTTTTCGCCTTCGCCATAGGACAGGTGACCAGTGATATGAAGACAGGTAGCTATCTGGCCTCCTATGTCAATGCTGTTCTGTCGCCGGCCTGGTTGGCGGCGGCCGTGTTTTTACTGGCGGCGGTCATGTCCTTTTCGACCGGGACAAGCTGGGGAACGTTCAGTATCATGGTGCCGATTGCTGTCCCTTTAGCCGCGGCAATGGATGCGGATATGGCCTTGGTCCTGGGGGCGGTTATCTCGGGTGGGGTCTTTGGCGATCATTGCTCGCCTATCTCTGATACGACGATCATCTCTTCCATGGCGACAGGGTGCGATCATGTCGAGCATGTCAAGACACAGCTGCCTTATGCACTTCTTTCGGGTCTCATTGCCTTTGTGCTCTTTGCGCTGTTTGGACAGGTAGGGTAAAGATGAAGGCGAAACTGCTTCTGCTTGAGGATGAGAGTGCACTCAACGAGACGATTACCGAGTATTTGCAAGAGCAGGGCTATGAGGTCGTCTCCGTCTTTGATGGCGATGAAGCCCAGGACAAACTCTATGAAACGTCCTTTGATCTGCTCCTTCTGGATGTCAATGTTCCCGGCGTAGACGGGTTCAACCTTTTAAAGACAGCGCGAGAGACAGGAACATCGACACCGGCGATCTTCCTGACATCCCGCAGTGCATTGGCAGATGTGGAAGACGGATTTGAGAGCGGGGCAGATGACTATTTACGCAAGCCTTTTGCCCTTAAAGAGCTGCTTTTACGAATTGAAAACCTTCTAAAGCGCTACTTCCACCATGACAACACCGACAGGATAGAGCTGGGCGAAGAGCTCTATTATGACAGTGCTACCTTGACGCTCTATAAAAAGGGTGAGGCCGTTACTCTGGGGGATAAAGAGAGCCGTCTACTAAAACTGTTTATCCAACGTAGGGGTGAGTTGATCGTCCATGAGGTGATCAAAGAGCAGTTGTGGGATTTTGATGAAGAGCCAAGTGATGACGCACTCCGTACCTACATCAAACATCTTCGTCAGATATTGGGAAAGGAGAGCATTGTCAATCACAAACGACTCGGGTATCAGTTTCGCTGAAAACAGAACGCTTCGTGCTTTTGTCCTCTTGTATGGGGTGATGGCCTTTTTGATTCTGCTATTGATCGGAACGATCTATTATCGCTATTCCGAAGAGCTCATGCTTTCGACGCACCGTTTATCGATGCAGATTGAAGCTGAGAGCTATATCCCCAGAGTTATGAGCTGGAAAGAGTCCGGAGCTTCTCCTTCTTCATTCCCAAAAGATATTGCTTATCACACCGCTATCTACACTAAAAACGGTCATGCTGTGGTCTCCTATTTTGACGAGCCTCTCAAGCAGTTTACCCCCGGCATATATAAAGAAAACAGTCATATCCATTTCTCGATGACGTTGGGATCCTATGGGATGAAGCAGATGCTGCTGGTCTTCGAGACAAAAGATGACGGACTCTGGCTGAGAGCGATGTTGATGAATTTCCTGCTCTACGGCGGGCTTCTGTTTGTGGCACTTCTTACTTTGGGAGTCGTGCTTTCACGTCTGTTTATCCGTCCAATGCGCGAGGCGGTTGAACTGTTGGACAATTTTATCAAGGATACGACGCATGAGCTCAACACCCCTGTCAGTACCATCGTTACCAATGTGGAGACGATCGACCAAGAGCAGCTCGATGAAAAAACGCGTAAAAAAATCCGTCGCATAGACATCTCTGCCAAGACGATCGCATCGATCTATGAAGACCTGACATATCTTGTCTTACATCATAAGGTTGCGGTGGTGGATGCGCCTTTGGAGATAGCGGAAGTTGTACGAGAGCGGCTTGCCTATTTCAGTGACCATTTTGTGCAAAAACAGCTGACAGTCAGCGATGAGCTCAAATCCTGCATATTGACAATGGACCGGAGCAAAATAACACGTATCATTGACAACCTGCTCTCCAATGCTATTAAATACAACAAACGTGGCGGAACGATAAAGGTCGTATTGGATGATACAAAATTACAGGTAAGCGACAGCGGAAAAGGGATAAAGGATGAAAAACTCAAACACATCTTTGAACGTTACAGTCGATTTGACAAGAGTGTGGGCGGTTTTGGAATCGGTCTGAATATTGTGGCGTCGATCGTTAAAGAGTATGGATTCAGAGTCGAGGTGGGTTCACGTCCCCAAGAGGGGACGGTCATTACTGTTTTTTGGCGATAAAATTTGCCACTGTATTGATCTGCTCATCATTATATGCGGCGATCTGACCTTTCATCAAGGCTTTCATCGGGCCGCCGTAGCTTCCGTTTTTATAACCCTTCAGTGCGGTGACGATCTCTGCTTTGGACATTTCGTTGATAATCTTGCTTTTATTCAGTGCATGCTTTTCACCGGTATTGCCGTGGCAAGAGGCGCATTTTTTGAATAGAGCAGCGCCATCTTCAGCTGCAAGAATAGAGGTGATTCCTAAGATAAGTAGTAATGTTTTCATTGTTTTTCCTTTTTTTTTGACGGTTGGGCCAGAGGATTTTAAGTCTCTCCGGCTGCGTTGACATCGGATTTGCTTTGGCGGCAGGTCCGTGTGCAGTCGAACTGTGCCCGTATCTGAGCACAACATATTTCAAGTATTATCCGCAGCTGGGTACATTTCCGGAATCAGATGCATACTCATACAAAAAGTCTTTCAGGTGTTCAGAATACTTTTTAAACTTTTTGCCGTTGGCGTATTTTTCGCCTTTTGTCCCTTTGTGCCATGCCTTGAAGCCTGCATTGTCGTCCGAAAATGCTTCGGCCCACTCTTTTTGCGTCTTCATTGCAGCGCCTTTCGTACCGTTTCCGTGACACTTTTTGCACTGTTTCAAGTAGGCTTTTTGCCCTTTTTTGATATCCGCAGAGAGTGTGGGCACAAAGGCTGTGCTTAACAGCACGGCCACTAAAATGCTTTTAAGTGATGTTTGAGCTAAGTTCATAATCAAACTCCTTTTTTTAAATATGTCACATTGTAAACAGCGATTGTGGAGCGATTGTGAAAGGAAAAGTGATGCAAAATGCATAATATGTACCATCATGTCAGATTTATCGTTGAGGTGCTTAGGAAAACGAAGCGGTTGTCTGGATAGAGACTCCCGAAAACTTGGAGCTTGCACCCGTATATTCAAAATTCATCGAGGTAACTGGATTTCTTTACTTTCATTTTATGGTTACTAAGAGTATAATTACGCCACTAAATTTTATAGCTACAAAACAGTATTATTTGCCTTTCATAAGCAAAAGCAAACGAAGTGAAAATTACACTTTTGTAATACTTGTTCCAAGAAGGTAAAAAAACGATGAACGCATCAGAGATTGAAAAGTTAGGCATCCAGAACGTTGGTAAACTCTTTTACAACCTAAGTTATGACGAACTGATTAAGCACGAACTGGAAAATGGTGAGTGTGCTTTAGCCGATAATGGTGCAACTATGGTCGATACAGGTATCTTTACAGGCCGTAGTCCAAAAGACAAGTTCTTTGTGGATCAAGAACCTTCAAACAAGTATATCGGTTGGGGTGATGTCAACCAAAAGATCTCTAAAGAGAACTACGAAGAGCTTTATAAGATCGGTACATCGCAACTCTCTGGCAAAGATCTCTATGTTATGGACCTTTTCACGGGTTCATCGCCGGCAAGTAAACGCAATGTGCGTTTTATCTCCGAGATCGCTTGGCAGGCACACTTCGTTAAAAACATGTTTATCCGTCCTACCGAAGATCAACTGGAAGGATTCAAGTCAGACTTTACTGTTATCAACGCCTGTAAAGCGACTAATGAACGTTATAAAGAGATGGGCCTTAACTCAGAGGTCTTTGTGGTCTTTAATATAGAAGAGAATGTTGCGGTCATCGGCGGTACCTGGTACGGCGGCGAGATGAAGAAGGGTATCTTCTCAATGATGAACTACTGGCTTCCGCTCGAAGGGAAGATGGCGATGCACTGTTCTGCAAATGTAGGTGAAAAAGGTGATACCGCACTGTTCTTCGGTTTGAGCGGAACAGGTAAAACGACACTTTCGACAGACCCGCATCGTGCGCTTATCGGGGACGATGAGCATGGTTGGGATGATGAAGGTGTTTTCAACTTTGAAGGCGGTTGTTATGCAAAAGTGATCAACCTTGACCAAAAAAGCGAGCCTGAGATCTATGCGGCCATTCGCAGAAATGCACTTCTGGAAAATGTAGTCTACGATGAGGACGGCCTTGTCGATTATGAGGACGGTTCTAAAACAGAGAACACACGTGTCTCTTATCCAATCGAGCATATTGAAAACCGTAAAGAAGATCTTATGGCGGGGCATCCAGAAAAGATCATTTTCCTAACGGCAGATGCATTCGGTATCTTGCCTCCGGTCTCTAAACTGACCAAAGAGCAGGCAATGTACTACTTCTTGAGCGGCTATACAGCGAAAGTTGCCGGTACTGAACGCGGTATTACGGAGCCGGTCGCAACCTTCTCGGCCTGTTTCGGTGAAGCGTTTCTACCGCTTCATCCAACGGTCTATGCCAAACTTCTTGGTGAGAAGATAGACAAACATAATGTTGAGGTGTTCCTGGTGAACACAGGATGGGCAGGCGGCGCCTACGGTGTCGGTAAGCGTATGAGTATTAAAGATACGCGTGCATGTATCAATGCCATCCTTGACGGTAGTATCAACAACTCTGAGTTCGACACAACTAAAACATTCCGTCTTCATGTCCCTAAAACACTGGGTGATATCAATTCGAGTCTTCTTAATCCGCGTAATGCATGGGCTGATAAAGATGAGTTCGATGCGAAACGCGACGAACTTGCCGCCATGTTCATCGAAAACTTTAAAAAGTATATGACAGAAGACAGTGAGTTTGACTACTCACAAGCCGGGCCACACATCGAGTAAAACTCATTTCCGGCGTGATTTGCGCTTCACTTCACCACTCGACGTACAGAGGTACGCTTTCGGGTTCACATTAGTACAACTCACTTCAAATCTGAAACTTTTAATAGGTCTTGCATTTTGTGATGAGCTCCGCCCTCATATACTATTCATTATTTCCCAAATAAGCTATACTTTCGCAACTAAACAATATGGATTTTCATGGAAGATATGCTCTCAAACTTAGTGACCTATGGTTACATCGGTCTCTTTTTATACTCTTTAGGCGGTGGGTTCGTCGCGCTAATGGCGGCAGCGGTTCTGGCCTCACAAGGCAAGATGGATCTCGGTGTTGTCATGGCGGTTGCTTTTGTGGCCAATTTTATAGGTGACACATTGCTGTTTTATATGGCACGCTACCACAAAAGTGAGATGATGAACTATCTGCGTAAACACCGCCGAAAACTTGCCCTCTCGCACATCTTGATGAAACGCCACGGCTACTGGGTCATCTACATGCAGAAGTTTGTTTACGGCATCAAGACGTTAATCCCGTTGGCTATCGGGATTACGAAGTACCCCTTTCTCACCTTTACGATCAACAATTTTTTCGCGACCATTGTCTGGACGGTTGTGGTCGGTTTCGGAAGCTATTTAGCCGGAAATATGCTGATGCGCGGCTATGAAATTGTCGCCGACAGACCTTATCTAGCGCCAATAATCTTAGTGACGATTGCAGGTGCCATTTGGTTCTATATGTCTTGGGCCACCAAGAAACGGTAGAAATACTACGTTTGTTTATAGAAAGTCGTTTGTCGGAAGTCTTAATGCCTTTTTGATAGTTTCGGTTTTACTATGATTTAACCGTAAAAGGAAGTAGATTGTTATTCAATAGCTATGAGTTTATATTTATCTTTCTGCCTTTTAGCTTTTTCATCTATTTCTTTTTATTGCACAGACGGTTGGTTATTGCCGCAAAAGGCTTTCTGGTTTTTGCGTCACTGTTCTTTTATGCATGGTGGAATATCATTTATCTGCCAATAATATTGTCTTCTATCGTATTCAATTTTGTTATTGGTGACTTGTTAAATAATAAGTCTCAAAAGTTGAGGATACACAAGAAATCACTTCTGGCTTTAGGTATATCTGCCAATATAGGATTGTTGGGATATTTCAAATACAGTGATTTTTTTATTGAAAATATTAACTTAGTTGCTAACGCTTCAATACCACTTTTACAATTGACATTGCCACTCGCTATTTCATTTTTCACATTTCAGCAAATTGCCTATCTAGTTGATTCCTATCGTAGAGAGACATCCGAATACGATTTTTTGAACTATACATTATTCGTGACATTTTTCCCTCAACTTATCGCCGGTCCAATCGTGCATCATGCCGAAATGATGCCTCAGTTTGCTTCTCGATGGAACTGGGGAAAAAACTACAGACATGTTGCGATGGGATTGTTTATTTTTTCGATCGGTCTTTTTAAAAAAGTAGTGATCGCAGACAGCTTTGCTGTTTGGGCAACGGCAGGGTTCGACTATGCACCCGTATTGACTTTTTTTGAGGCGTGGGCAACATCACTCTCGTACACTTTTCAACTTTATTTCGATTTTTCCGGCTATACCGATATGGCGATAGGGGCAGCACTTCTTTTTAATATCAAATTACCTATTAACTTTAACTCTCCCTATAAAGCAGTGGATATTCAGGACTTTTGGCGAAGATGGCATATGACGCTGTCTCGATTTCTTAAAGACTATGTGTATATACCGCTAGGTGGAAATAGAGAGGGTGCCCTTTCAACCTATTTTAATCTGTTAATCACTTTTGTTATTGCCGGAGTCTGGCACGGGGCAGGATGGACATTCGTTTTCTGGGGTCTCCTGCATGGTGTAGCCCTGGTTGTTCACCGAATCTGGAAACAATTTACATACAAGATGCCAAGAGTTATAGCTTGGCTGATAACATTTAATTTTATCAATATGGCATGGGTGTTTTTCAGGGCAGACTCATGGGATGATGCTATCAAAGTGATTAGCGGCATGTTAGGCTTGAGTGGAATTGTGTTGCCCCAAGCATTTGAAAGAGAGATAGAGGTACTGTTTTCATCTGACGCTGTCTCATTTGGAGATGTAACACAGCATGTTGGCGACACCCTTTTAGTGTTCGGTTGGATAGCTGTAGGGTTTATCATAGTTCTTGCTTTCAGCAACTCTGTAAAGATGATGCAAAACAACAAACTTGAGATTAAAGATGCTTTTCTTTTCGCACTGTATATTTTTATATCTCTACTCTATTTATATTTCGGTCAAACGGTTCCGAGCGAATTTCTATATTTTAATTTTTGAGGGTCTGGTATGAGAGCAAAAAACTTTGTAATACTCGCAATCGGTTTAGTACCTGTTTTCTTTGCAGCTTACCTTCTGCTGTTCTTATTCCAGCTTAACGCTTCAGTTGGTGCCGATTACTGGGTGAGTGATGCCTACAAATATAAAGATTACAGAGCAAAAGGTATGCCATCTAAAAAAATCATTATTATAGGTGGTTCAAATGCCCTTTTTGGGATTAACAGTGAAGTGATAGAGAAACTTACAGGGTATCCAGTACTTAATCTGGCATCGCATGCCGGTTTAGATATGGATTATTTCTATTATAAACTCAAACAACATATTGGTCGAGAAGATATAGTGGTTATACCTCTCGAGTTTTCGTATTACACATCTAGTGACAATATTACGGATCTTTTTTCCAATAATATGATGAGTTGGGGACATGATTACCTCTTTCAGCTGCCGTTTACAGATTTCCTGAAATTTGTTTTGGTAGCTGAGCCTGATAGAGTGTTGGCCGGGGTAGTCAAACAGGTTGAAACGAAAGGAGTTAATCACAACTTGTTAACAGAAAAGGAAGTTGTAGATATTTTGCATAAGATATGGTCTACTGAAGATGATGGATGGAGAGGTTACAGCTACAAGAGTCTGAACCGTTTTGGTGATGTGAATGTCGCATTACCGGTAGAATATCACAAAGATTCTGCATACTTTGAACAAGATCAAACGATATCTTCTCATTTTCTAAAGGTGTATGCGAAAATAGAGAAGTTGGTGAGACAACATAATGGAAAACTCTATCTTACCTATCCTGTAACCATGAAAAATAAAAAATTTGACCTGACAGAGATGAAGAGCAGATTGAAGGTGAAAAACCTTGAAAAGTTATTAGATGCGTTTAACATCAAGATGTATTGCAATCCCGCTCTCTTTAATCTGGATGTTGAGTACTTTTACAATACCGATTACCACCCCAATAAGTATGGTGCTTTGGTTCGTTCAGAAAATTTGGCTGTCTGTCTAAATAGATTGGATGATAACGGCGATAAGAGACAGATGTCATTTGAAGAGGCGATAGAGAGAACAACTATACTGCAGAAGAAATATACTGACCAGCTTAATAAACTTTAAAACGCGTATTTCTCTTCCGTTTTTACAGTTTTTTGATCTTCATGATCTCATCACGAAGACGCGCGGCCTCTTCAAACTCCAGGTTCTTGGCAGCGTACTTCATCTTGGCATTTAGCTCATCAAGCAGTTTTTTACGCTCCGCTTTCGGCATCTTGTCCGCTTTTTTACTCTTGGCATAAAGTTCGCCGGCATCGTCGACTTTAAGGTCGGTGTCCAAGAGGCGCTTGACCGTTTTAGGTGTGATACCGTGCTCTTTGTTGTATGCCATCTGCAGCTCCCGGCGGGCAGTAGTGGTGTCCATTGCCCGCTGCATCGAGCCGGTGATCTTTTTGGCATAGAGAATGACGCGTCCCTCTGCATTTCTGGCACCGCGGCCAATGGTCTGGATCAGTGCTGTCTCCGATCGCAGGAACCCCTCTTTGTCGGCATCCAGAATGGCAACGAGGCTCACTTCCGGGAGGTCAAGTCCTTCACGAAGCAGGTTTATCCCGACCAGTACATCAAAGTCACCGGCACGCAGCCCGCGAATGATCTGATTACGTTCGATGACATCGATATCTGAGTGCATATATTGGATCTTGACACCTAGGTCAGCCATATATTTGGTCAGCCCCTCCGCCATCTTTTTAGTCAGTACTGTAACCAGGACCCTGTCACCTTTGGCCACCGTTTTGACAATCTCATCGTGCAGGTCTTCTACCTGGTTCTCAGAGTCTTTGATGGTAATAGGCGGATCCAACAGACCGGTGGGACGGATGATCTGTTGCGCTTTGACCGCTGAGAGTTCCAACTCGTATTCAGCCGGCGTAGCCGAGACAAAGAGGTAGTGGGGAGCTTTGTTGATGAACTCGTCAAGTTTGAGTGGACGGTTGTCGAGGGCGCTGGGCAGGCGGAAGCCGTAGTCGACCAACACCTCTTTACGGCTTCTGTCACCCGCATACATACCGCGGAATTGTGGGAGTGAGACATGGGACTCATCAACGATGATCATGTACTCGTCATGATGCAGGTCAAAGTAGTCCAGCAGCGTGTAGGGCGCTTCTCCCGGTTTTTTCCCGGTAAAGAGACGGGAGTAGTTTTCAACGCCTTTGCACATCCCGGTAGTCTCCAGCATCTCTAAATCGAACTCGGTGCGCTGTTTCAGGCGCTGGGCTTCGACAATACGGTTCTCTTTGAGATAGTAGTCAAGTCTGTCATCAAGCTCTTCTTCTATCCGTTTGATCGCGACAGAGAGCTTCTCCTGGCCGACAGTGAACTGGCTGGTTGCATAGACTGTAAACTTATTGTGCTCTTCCAGTTTTTTATTTGAAAGGACTTCAAAAGAGTAGATTGCTTCAACTTCGTCACCGAAAAACTCGATGCGTATCGCTTCATCCTGCATATAGGGTGGGTAGATATCGATGACGTCGCCGCTGACACGGATGTGCCCGCTGTCAAAATAGGTGTCATTTCTGGCATATCCCATGTCGATGAGCCGTAAAAGCAGTTTCTTCTGCGAGATCTCGTCACCGACCTCGATGCTTTGTACCATCTTTTCATACTCTTCAGGATCCCCCAGACCGTAGTTGGCCGAGACCGATGCAATAACGATGACATCATCATAGGAGAGGAGGTTGGCCGTCGCAGAGAGCCGCATACGCTCCAGCTCATCATTGATTGCACTGTCTTTTTCGATAAAAAGGTCCTGGCGTGGGATGTATGCTTCAGGCTGATAGTAGTCGTAGTAAGAGATAAAGTACTCGACATGATTGTTCGGAAAAAAACCTTTAAATTCGCTATAGAGTTGCGCAGCAAGTGTTTTGTTGTGGGTCATGATGATGGTCGGCATCTGGGTCTTCTCAATGGTCTTGGCCATCGTGTAGGTCTTGCCGCTACCAGTGACCCCCACCAGAGTCTGGTAGCGGTTACCCTTTAAGATGCTCTCAGAAAGTGCCTTTATCGCCGTAGGCTGGTCACCTGCGGGTTCGTACTCGGTCATTACTTTAAAGTCTGCCAATACCGCCCTTTATGCTCTTGTCGTTTGAAATGAAATTATAGCGAAATAATAGGCTTGACTGGAACGTGATGGTTTATAGACATTTGGAGTTCTTATGTATGATTTTGTCTTAAATGGGCTTTGCATCGGAGTGTTTACAGGAAGTTTGTTTTTGCTATAATCCAGCAGACTACCTCGCACTCCTCTTGTAAAGTTTTAGAACTTGTTGAGTGGTAGTAAACCTGCCATTGAGGAACCAATGCTATTAAACTATGATAAGAATCATCCATGAAACATAGGTTTTATGTTTTAGACAGTTTCAGGGGAATAGCTGCAATATGTATAATACTGTATCACATGAATTATGCAGGAAGCATCACCGAGTTGAGCTTTTTTAAAAGCAGCGCAGTGTTTGTAGAGTTCTTTTTTGTGCTGAGTGGTTTTGTACTCACACACACATACGCTTTCAAGAAAAATATAAATTTCAAAGATTTTGTAGTATCACGAACATTTCGATTATTGCCCTTACATATTGTGATGCTGTTTGTTTTGATCATTATTGAAGTCGGAAAACTGGCTGCATATCAATATGGAATAACATTTACTTCCCCGCCTTTTACAGGACAAAACGATGTAGCTGAGATCATTCCCAATCTTCTGTTGTTACAATCCTGGTTGCCCTTTTTTGACCATAACAGTTTCAACTCGCCATCGTGGAGTATCAGTATTGAATATTACATGTATATGATCTTCTATTTTTCACTGATTATTAAAAACAGTGCCAGATACATTCTTTGGTTTCTAATATCTTTTTCGATGTTTAGTCTTATATTTATGGGGGCTGAAATAACTGCGGAGATATTAAGAGGATTGTCCTGCTTCTTTGCAGGAGCATTGACTTACGTTTTGTACAAAAACATTCATCATAAATTCAAAGCCACAAAAATATACTTTACCGTTCTTGAGACAATTCTCATAGTATCAGTTGTTGGACTTGTCTCATCATCCATAGAACATAAATCCCTGACGCTCAGTCTAGTGTTTTGTCTACAGGTCTTTGTTTTTGCATTTGAAAAAGGAGCCCTCTCTCAATTGTTGAGACAACAGCTGTTCTTGCATGCTGGAAAATTATCGTATTCAATCTATATGGTGCATTATGCAATACTCTTTTGTGCTATTGCTATCGTCATCATTGCGCAGAAATTATTTGGAATCAAGATGACGATGTTTATTGATGGTGCACGCTACATTGATTTCGGTAATCTGTTTTATAATAACCTTGCAGTTCTTTTTCTCATGGGAGTCATTATTTATGTGTCCGGTCTTACCAATAAATTTATAGAACAGAAAGGACAGGAATTAGGCAGAAAAATTATTTCTAAATGAGAAAAGAGACGCCTAAATAGCACAAAATAATCTTCAAGATAGCATACGGAATATGCGTATAAAAAACTTGAAACTAATTAATATCATGTATTATGCACTTATATGATAAAATTATGAAAGATTGAACTAGCAACAATTAAATTAATGATAATGAGTCAAAATGGAAGAGTCCTCAACCTTGGAAAAACTAAGTCAAAAAGTCAGCCAGATGCTTCACCGTTACGATGAACTTCGTATGGAAAATGTGCAGCTTAAAGAGAAGGTTGAACTTATGGAGTTAGACAATGCTTCAAAAGAGGCAACAGTCACACGTATGCAGGATGAATTGCTTGAAAAAGACCGCGAGATTGAAGAGATTGTAAACAAGATCGAGAGTATTTTAGGTTAACAGGAAATGACGAAGCAAAGGCGAGGGGCTGCAGATGAGTAAAAAAGTATCTCTCACCGTCAACGGCAGTCGTTTTGACATCGAGCTCGAGGATGCGTTTGCCGCCTATTTGTCAAAACAGATGAAAAACGATTTCAATACAGAGGGCAATAATGACGCCAAGACCCTGCTGTATGCCTATGTCCGAAAAAATGCCGAGCTGTTTAAACAAGAGCAAGAGCTGTTCAAGATGTTGGACAAACTCAATGATGATATGCAATGAATGGGTTTCAATGGCAAGAACAGTACATTGTAATATAGAAGGAAAAAGTGTGAAAAAGATCTTTGCTATCGGTGCAACGGTTTTGTTGATGATCAGCGGCTGCTCTCAAGAGTCTGACATAAAGCCGGGCCTTGACTGTGTTCTAACCGGTGTCGTCAATGGCAAAACAGGTAAGCTTGTCGAAATTGACAAGGAAGATGCAAGAAGAAGCGGTTTTGAGTACCACTTCCGTTTTAAAAGCGACAATACAGTGACAGTCAACAGCGCAGATGTTGACAGTGGCACAGATGTTTATGTACCCGATGCAGACAACGTGAGAAGTTACTCTTTGCAAAGAGAGACAAAAGTCGACAAAGACATGAAGTTTCAATTTACCGAAGCATTCGATGATGTTGAATTCTTGATAGCAAGTGAGGGCACAAAGTACCTGTACGACTGTTCACAGGTGAAGTAAAATGAGGCCATTTGCTGAAGCTTATTTAGTGCTTAAAACTCTTCAGCAAGCTGTAAGAATACTTATTGCACAATGAGCGCTAAGGTTGCAAGTGTAACCAAATTTTTAAACTTAAGGAGTTCTTTATGAAAAGAGCTGGTTTTACAATGATCGAATTGATCTTCGTTATCGTTATTTTAGGTATTTTGGCAGCGGTAGCGCTTCCTAAATTTGCTGGTGTTTCTGACCAAGCTAATGCACAAAAGTGTAATGCGTTTGCTGGTACACTAAACCGTACAGTCGGACCATCAATGTGGTCAGAGTCTATTGCTGATGCTTCTAATGTAAACAAAGGGTCGGTTTCATCTACTCTATACGTTACAGATAACTTCATCAACTTGGATGATATTCCTGCTGAATGTCTTGCAACAGGAACAACAGCTGTAGCAGCTACAAACACTATTGTATTGCCTACTGCAGTTGGTAACACGAATGAGAACATTTCTTCTCCAATCTTCGGTGCAAGCCAATATGATCTTAACGTTACTGACGGAAACATCTCTGACGCTCCTCGTTGGACATGGACTAAGCGTTAATATATAACTGACGTTTTCACTCAAATGCCAGGTGATTTTCTCACCTGGCAACTTCTTGTCTCCGATCTCTTTATTAATTCCCACTTTGTCCTTATTAACTATAAAATATGACCATCCATTGTCTTCCTGAACTTGAGAATTATAAAAAGATAAAGATTTTTTTTTGTAAAACAATGATATAGTAAATAATTATAAAGAGAATCTAGACATTGCATAAAAAGGTTTACTCATGAAAAGAAATGCATTTACGATAATAGAACTTATCTTCGTTATTGTTGTATTGGGGATCTTGGCAGCTGTAGCCATACCTCGATTGGGGTCCAATATGGAGCATGCGCAGGTTGCAAAAGCCCAGGGTGATCTGGCAGCATTACGAGCTGCAATCGCCAGCGCACGTCAGAAAATGTTGGTCACAGGTACGAACGCCTATCCGACTAAACTGGACAATCTTGGCGGGGCAACGTCAAACAATGGAGATCCACTCTTTGATACAAACGGTTCCATCACGATATTGACCTATCCTGTTTATTCTGATGCAGGTTCAGGCAATTGGCGAAAGACCGCAAACAACACGTATGCTTTTAAAGTAATCGAGACAGATATTTTCTTTACATACGGCGGTGTCAATAGTGGCCTGTTTGATTGTCATGGTGTAGCAGCTAACACCGGAGCTGCATTGGATTATTGTCGGAAAATCGCTGAATAAGCGATAACCTGCAGATTCTTTCTGCAGACTTTAAAGTGTAATGCGTTTCATAAAGGACCTGTTTGTACTTTTATGAGATCGCACTGCTTAACTCTCCCCTCGCACCTTTAACCTACTCCTTTAGCACTGATTTAGATGTCGGTCGCGTCGTCAATGTCAATCTTCGCAACCGTTCGCTTAATGGTGTCGTTATCAACGTTGTTTCTAGACCAGATTTCCAAACGTCAGCCATCGGATCGGTAACGGCAAGCTGTTTCTCCCCATCACAGATCTCGATGGCAAAATTTATGGCCGAATATTATTTTTGCTCGTTGGGTGAAGCTTTGAACCTCTTTGTCCCTTTTGACGATACGGCACATCCGGAAAATATAACGGAAGAAAATGAAAGATTGACAGAAAGCAAGATAGCGCTTTCTGACAAGCAGCGCCAAGCTTTAGACTTCTTGCAAAAACACTCTGTTTCACTGCTGTTTGGCGACACTGGATCGGGCAAGACAGAGATCTATATGAAGTATTTTGAAGAGATCCTTGCACAAGGGAAACGAGCGATCTTCTTGATGCCTGAGATCTCACTGACACCACAGATGCAGATCCGTTTAGAAGAGCATTTTGGCGATGCGGTGGTGATGTGGCACTCTAAAGTGACGAAACCACAGAAAAAAAAACTGCTTGAACGCATCTATAACGGTTCGGCGAGGATCATTGCCGGAGCACGTTCTGCTCTCTTCTTACCGGTAGATGACCTGGGGCTTATTGTCGTTGATGAAGAGCATGATGATAGCTACAAATCCAATGCCCGACCACGCTACCATGCCCGCGACATGGCGATCTATATGGGACGTTTACAGAAGGTACCGGTTGTGCTTGGCAGCGCAACACCCTCGATGAGCTCTTATGAGAAATTTCCGCATACCAGACTCAAAGGCGGTCATTTTTCATCCCGTCGTGAGTTCGAATTTGAGTCGTCCCGTGAAGAGATCACCATGAGTGTGGAATCTGCCATCGTGCAGACGAAAGCTAATGCTGAACAGTCGATGCTCTTCATCCCGACCCGCGCCAATTTCAAGTACCTTATCTGTGAAGCCTGCGGGCACACACATTCATGCCCTTACTGCAGTGTCGGCATGAGTGTTCACCGTAAAAGCAATGCCATAAAATGTCACTACTGCAACTTCTCAGAGCGTATCCCCTCAGCGTGCAGTGAATGCGGCCATGAGATGTTGACGTCCAACCGTTTGGGCACGGCAGAAGCCGTCCATTTTTTCGAGGAGAACTATCCTGAGATACGTGTGGGGCAATTTGACCGTGATGCTGTCAGCACCCAGAACAAGCTTAAAAAACTGCTCAAAGCTTTCAATTCAAAAGAGATCGATCTTCTGATAGGGACGCAGATGCTCTCAAAAGGGCACGACTACCATGATGTGACACTAGCGGTCATCCTGGGACTTGACAACCAGCTCAACATGAGTGACTACCGCGCAAGAGAGAAGACACTCTCGCTCTTGATCCAGATCGCAGGACGCAGCGGGCGTAAAAAAGCGGCCAGGGTATTGGTTCAAAGTTATAATAGAGAGTTTTTTGAACCCTACCTCGGCAACTATGAGCAGTTCCTTGAAGACGAAAAACAGTTTCGCAAAGGTCTCTACCCTCCGTACAAGAAGCTTGCACGTGTCCTGTTCTCGCACAAATACGCGAACAGAGCAGAAGAGGCGATGCAGAAGATGGTGGATAATCTTCGTCAGTTCCCGGCAGTCGAGATCATCGGTTACGGTGTCTCGCAAATAGAGAAGATTGCCAACAAATACCGCTATCAGATCTTGCTGCGTGCGGATAAGAGTACGGACTTGATACAGGCTATAAAAGCGAGTCAAGTTGACCTAGCCGAGATTGATATGGATCCGATCGAGTTTATATAAGGTTCGCGGCTATTAGCGTAATATAAGCAATATTTATCCGTAATTTGGTAAGTTTAATCTTCTTTAACGTTTAAAGTTGTATTATGAAAACATCTACATCGTAAAGAGTACGTATGAAAAGAGATTGGTCTGTATTCCGAATCACAATTTTGCTTTATGCCATCGTTGTATTATTACCGTTGAACTATTACTTTGCCAATCGCTCGTTTGAGAGTATGCAGGGTGACGGTGTGACAATGAAGCGTCTGGTCTACATCAATGGGACGATACAGCGTGCCATCGGTCTGGAAAATGTCGTACAGAGGCAAGCACTTATTGATGAGGTGGAACGTTCATTTAAAGCGATCGACCATGATTTTCTGCAAGCGGCAAGCAATGCACATTACGTGGCGTTGTTTCGTGCAAACGAGCAGTATAACACTGTGATCGAGGCATGGATAAGCCTTAAGATGGCATTTGAAGAGAAGGACCTTGCCAAGCCACTTGGCGATAAATGCTGGAGAGAAGTCAACAGTTTCTCAAACACGGTCGAAGAGATGCTCGCATATAAAAGCGAGAACATGCTTGACAAACTCTATCTCTCTCTGATATTTACGATGCTCGCAGTTATAGCCTTGGTGTTTTTCATCCGGCTCTATATTCGCATCCAGATCAAAAAACATGCGATCCACGATCACCTGACCGGGCTTTATAATAAAAAATATTATAACGAGGCGCTGCAAAAAGCCAAATTGCTTGCAACACGCCAGGGAAGCCCTCTTTCGTTATTGGTCGTATCGTTTGACATGTATGATGAGATCAGCAAAAGCGTCGATAAGAAACAGTTTGAGGCATTTTTAATTGAGTTCAGCAATCAGTTTCGCGAATTCTTCAGGCAGAGTGACACGATCTGTCGGATCGAGGATAACTGTTTTGTTGCGATTACGCCTGATGCCAATATGGAAAATGAAGAGAAGCTGGCGCTTCGTTTGGAAAAACAGCTGAATATACATCAATTTGATCTTAGAACAGCTGTTGAACTGCGTATCGGCGTTGCCAGCTATCACAAAGACAGTGGGATGCCGATTTTGGAAGAGGCGCAGGAAGTGATGAAACGAAATACCCCTGTCCGCATTGGTGGTCTATTATGAAACGGAGTGCTTTCACAATTATAGAATTGATTTTTGTAATTTTTATTGTAGGTATTTTAGCGGCAATCGCAGTTGTAAAAATGGGCGGTATGTCTGATCGGGCCAGAGAAGTACAGCTTAAAGCTTTTGTTGGTACATTAAACCGAACGTCTGGAGCCGGTTTCTGGTTCCGCTCGATGGAAGACGGCTATGAGGGCAATGTCTCCAACCCTGCCTATGACTTGGTTATAGACCAATATATTGAGATTTTGCCGGACTATTCTACGGGACCGTCTTTGATCAATTGTAACGCAGCAGGCGATGGTGTGTTTTTAACTTACCCTTTAGCGTTTGTTTATGAGATACACTGCAAAAACGGGACAAAGTTCGAACCCCCAAGATTTAGGCTCTACAATGTGGATAAAAGCATATATATAGACTAAGATTTTAGAGGAGTATTAGCTCTTTTCTCTCAACTCTCTCTAACGCACTTCACGTTAAAATCCTTTTACCAGAGGAACTATAATCTATGATTGAACGAGTAAAGACTAAAAAGATTTATGTCGGTGATGTTGCCGTTGGCGGAGATGCCCCTATCTCGGTGCAGTCAATGACCTATTCGCAGACACATAATGTCGAAGAGACAGTGGCGCAGATCAACCGTCTTCATTTTGCCGGCTGTGATATCGTTCGTGTTGCCGTACCCGATATGGAAGATGCCCTGGCGCTAAAAAGCATTAAAGAGCGGATCTCGCTGCCGCTTGTCGCGGACATCCATTTTAACTACAAATTGGCACTTGTTGCAGCGGAGGTGGTGGACTGTATTCGTATCAACCCAGGCAATATCGGCGAACAGTCGCGCGTCAAAGACATTGTCAAAGCATGTCAAGAACGCAATATTCCTATCCGGATAGGGGTCAATGCCGGTTCGTTGGAGAAGCAGTTTGAGAACAGGTATGGTCAGACGGCAGAGGGGATGGTCGCCTCGGCCGAGTACAATATCAAGTTTCTCGAAGACCTTGGCTTCAGTGACATCAAGGTCTCTTTGAAAGCGTCGGATGTACAGCGTACGGTTGATGCCTACAGGATGCTGCGTCCTAAAAACGACTACCCTTTCCATCTGGGCGTTACCGAAGCCGGGACCATCTTTCATGCAACGATAAAAAGTTCAATCGGGCTTGGAGCGCTGCTGCTTGACGGTATCGGCGATACGTTGCGTGTTTCGATCACGGGAGAACTGGAAGAGGAGATCAATGTCGGCCGCGCTATTTTAAAAGACAGCGGTGCCATGGCAGAAGGCCTGAACATCATCTCCTGTCCGACCTGCGGACGTATTGAAGCAGACCTTGTTAGTGCCGTCAGTGAGATCGAGGAACGTACAAAACACATCAAAACGCCGTTGAACGTCTCGGTGATGGGATGTGTGGTCAATGCCATCGGAGAAGCGGCCCATGCGGACGTTGCTATTGCCTACGGCAAAGGCAAAGGTTTGGTGATGGTTAAAGGCGAAATCGTTGCCAACCTTGATGAAGGTGAGCTGGTTGAGCGGTTCGTGGCTGAGGTAGAGCAGATGGCTGAAAAAAATGAGAAGGAGAGCTAATGGAAGAGAGCTTGTACAATTTAGCGTTTGAGCGGTCTATTTTGAGCTCGATCATTTTTGAGCCGACGCAGTTTGACGACCTGGAAAATGTCTTAAAGATGGAAGATTTTTATCTTCCTGCGCATCAGGATATATACGGGGCCATAAAAGTATTGGTGCATCGTGATGAACCGATCGATGAAGAGTTCATCAAAAAAGAGCTGAGCCAAAAGAAAAAGTTTGATGAGGCGGTGATGCTTGACATCCTCTCGGCGAACCCTATCTCCAATACCGCTGCCTATGTCAAAGAGGTGAAAGACAAGGCGCTAAAACGCCATCTTCTGACCTTGACGACCGAGATCAAACGTGTTACCCTTGAAGAGGAGTTGCCAAGCAGTGATGTTGTCGATATGGTTGAGAAGAAGCTGTATGAGATCACACAGGATTCGCAGACAAGCGACTTCAAAGATGCAGATCGTGTGACGATCGATACGATGAACTATATTGCCGAGATGAAAGCACGCGGGAACACGGTGCTTGTCGGTGTTGATACCGGGTTTGAAGAGCTCAACAAGATGACCACCGGTTTCGGTAAGGGTGACCTCGTTATCCTTGCGGCAAGACCGGCGATGGGGAAAACCTCATTTGCACTTAACATTGTCCAGAATCTACTGGACAAAGGCAAAGGTGTTGCCTTTTTCTCGCTTGAGATGCCGGCTGAACAGCTCATGCTGCGTCTGCTGAGTATCAAGACCTCTATCGGCCTTCAGAAGTTGCGTGTCGGCGATATGAACGATGACCAATGGTCACGTCTGAACGCCGCGGTTGAACAGATGCAGCACTCCAAGCTTTTTGTGGACGATCATGGTTCGGTCAACATCAACCAACTGCGTTCAAAACTTCGTAAACTCAAAGGCAAACACCCTGAGATCGAGCTCTGCGTCGTGGATTACCTGCAGATTATGAGCGGTACAGGCAATCAAGACCGCCACCTTCAAGTCAGTGAGATGTCGCGTGGGCTCAAGATGCTGGCACGTGAACTGGAGATGCCGATCATTGCGCTCTCGCAGTTGAACCGTGGTCTTGAGTCACGTAACGACAAACGGCCGATGCTGAGCGATATCCGTGAATCGGGTTCGATCGAGCAGGATGCCGATATTATCATGTTTGTCTACCGCGATGATGTCTATCTCTATAAAGAAGAGAAAGAGCGTGAAAAAGCTGCAAAGGCAGAAGGTAAAGAGTTCACCCCGACCTATGTCGAAAAAGAGGAAGAGGAGGCCGAGATCATTATCGGCAAGCAGCGTAACGGACCGACCGGGCATGTGAAACTGCTTTTCCAGAAGAAGTTGACCCGTTTTGTGGAAAAACCGGCATACAACGCTGTCGAGGTGACGTATGAGAATGTGGACACAACATCGGCGCAAATGAATGTAAGTATGCCGACAATTTAAACGGACTAGCTTCAGGGTAGGTTTTCCTCTTGGCAGCAAAATGCCCGAGGCTGACTATGCGGTAAACGTCCATTAAATCTAGCGCATGAAAAACCTTATATATCTAAATAAAACAAAATATGTTATAGTGTTCCACTCTTTTTGATTGGATTATTGTGCTATTAATCAAGCCGTCACTTCTATACGGGCGTGAATATTTTTATTTTATTCTCTTCTCTGCCGCACTGTTTCTTGTTTCGTTGTCGATCGAATTTTATCATTATACGCAACTGACACAGTTCGATGATGCCGTCATTGAGGCAAAAGTAATAAAACACTATCAAAAGACAAAAGATGGCAAAAGGTATGCGGTCTTAAAACTCCGGACAGAGCATAGTGCACAGTTCTATATCACCTCAAAATTGCCGTTAAAAGAGCTTGTCGGACACCGCTCCAAAGTATGGATCAAGACAAAATATATCAGCTTTTATGACTACCTTAACGGCTTCGCCGCCAAAGGCCGTGTCATCTCCATATCTAGAGAGAAAGCAGCTGTTTTTGAACTGGGGCGTGTTTTGGATTCACGTCACGAGAACCGAGCTGTTGCACAGATATACGGGGCGCTCTTCTTTGCACTTCCCCTCAGCAGCACGCTGCAAGAGCGTTTTTCTATGCTGGGTGTCTCGCATCTGCTGGCAATCAGCGGATTCCATCTTGGTGTATTAAGTTTTATTCTCTTCGCCCTGTTTCGTCTGCCCTACATGCAACTCCAGAAACGTTTTTTCCCCTACCGCCATCGCAACAGGGACCTTTTTATTGCAGTGGCGATAACGTTAGGCGCCTATCTGATGTTCTTGGGCGATGTCGCGTCGCTGATGCGCGCGTATGCGATGTTGATCGTGGGTTATCTTATGTATGACAGAGGGCTGAAGATCGTTTCGATGCAGACACTTTTTGTCTCCTTGGTACTTTTGCTCTCTCTCTGGCCAAGGCTGTTGTTCTCGATAGGCTTTTGGCTCTCCGTCACCGGGGTCTATTTTATCTTTTTGTATCTGCGCTACTTTAATGGCTGGTCAAAGTATGTCACGTTTGCGGTGCTGCCGGTCTGGGTCTATTTGGCGATGAGTCCGGTCGCTCTGGTTTTGTTCGGAAACTACAGTCTCTACCATCCACTCTCAATTATCTGGAGCACCTTGTTTACGCTGTTCTATCCTTTGGCACTTTTTTTGCATCTGGTGGGGTACGGGGAGAGAATGGATTCGATACTCATCACGTTTTTGACTTATGGGATTGAGGGGAGACATTTTGCACTCTCGCCGTACTGGCTGATACCCTACGGCTTTTTGGCCCTGGGGGCACTTTATCATAAGAGGATATTCTTACTGCTGCTTTTTGTAGTGTTTGGAATATCCGTAGCTGCGGTTTATCAGGTAGCATAGACGCAGGCCGTAGACAAAGATGATCCAGGAGAGATAGACCCAAGTCAGTGCGAAGATCGTGACGGCAAACGGTCCATAGATCGTACTTGTCGCTTTGGCAAAGAAGATGTAATGTACAAAGACGGCTTTGGAACTGCTCCAGATCAGCATCGAGATAAAGGAACTTATCGCGGCCGATTTGTAATAGACATAGACATTGGGTGCGATCTTGTAGATCAGGAAAAAGAGCGTCCACTCGATGATATACGGAAGCAGTGTTGAGACTTCGACAACGTTATTGTCCGTAAAAGAGTGGATGAACTGGTTGATCGAACTGGTCAGATAAAACGAGACGAGCAACCCGATCGGCACAAGAAAGACAAGTACAAGATAGGTGGCCATCGTTTTGAGGTAACTGTGGTCTTTGGCTTTGAAAATAGTGTTGACCACATAGGAGAAGTTGATGAAAAAGAGCAGGGAGATGAATAGCGTCACAGAGAGACTGATCATCCCCAGTTGCGCTGAATTTGCGATGAAGGTGTCGATATACGTTGTGATCGCCTCCGTTTGCCCCGGAAGCAGGTGTTCGATCATAAAGGCTTTAAGTTCGTTATAGTGCTCTTCAAAACGTTCAAGTCGTGGAATCAATGAGAAGACGATAACAAGCAGAGGAACAATCGTTGAGATGGTATAAAAACTAAGACTGGCAGCATAATAGGTCAACTCATCATCAAAAAGTTTCTTGATGAAAAAACGGGTGTGCCGATAATAGTGATTGCGTTTGATACTCTGACTTAGTTGCATGAGTTATTGTAGCACAATTCGTGTTGCGGCTTCTCTGGTTGCAGAGATCAACGTATCCAAAAGATCGGACTGTTGTTTGGGTGTGCTCGCTGCCTCCAAAACAGGTATGTGCCGGGTGAGGGGCTTAGTCAAGCCCCATTTTGTTCGGGTTTAGGATGTTATTGGGATCAAACGCTTTTTTTATGGTCTTGAAAAGGTTCATCTCTTCATCCGTAAACGCCATATGCATGTAAGGCGCTTTCGCCAGACCGATACCGTGTTCACCGCTTAGTGTACCACCCAGATCGATCGTTGCCTGAAAGACCTCTTCGATGGCTTTGTAGCCGATCTCCACCTGTTCAGGATCGCTTCCGTCTACCATCACATTGGTATGAACATTTCCGTCACCGGTGTGGCCGAAGCATGGGATGTTGATCTTGTACTTTTCTGCGATCTTATTAAACTCTTTAAGCAGTTGCGGAAGAACGGCACGCGGAACAGTGACATCTTCGTTGATCTTTTTGCTGCCGTAGATGGAGAGGGATTGTGATGCCCGTCTCCGCGCAAACCAGAGGTCAGCTGCCTCTTCTTCATTTTTTGCAATAACAAAGTCATTACAACCGTTCTCTCTGAAGACCTTCTCTATCTGGGCGAGTTGAAAGTCAAGATCACTCTCAAGGTTACCGTCCACGTCGGTGACCAGAATCGCGCCAGCGTCAACCGGAAGACCTTTATTGTAGGTCTGTTCGACGGCACGGATAGTCTTGTTGTCCAAAAATTCCATGGCCACCGGTGTAACACCCGAGGCCATGGTCTTATAGACCGCCTCCATAGCCGAATTTACAGTGTCAAAGATACCCATTGCCGTCTTGGTCATCTTGGGTTTCGAGAGCAGTTTAAGTGTGACTTCGGTCGTGACGGCAAGTGTCCCTTCCGAAGCGATCAGGATACCGGCGATGTTGTAGCCTGCGACATCTTTGATGGTCCGTTTACCGGCTTTGATGATATCACCGTTGGGCAGGACGGCACGAATGGCCATGACATAATCTTTGGTAATGCCGTATTTGGCGGCACGCATCCCGCCGGCATTTTCGTTGACATTGCCGCCAATGGTCGAGTAGTTCTGGCTTGCCGGATCCGGCGGATAGAATAGGCCGACCTCCTCGACCGCTTTTTGGAGGTCCATGTTGATGACACCCGGCTGGACTATGGCGACCATGTTCTCCATGTCGATCTCAAGGATTTTGTTCATATGTTTTTCAAACGCGAGAACAATGCCCCCCTTGCTTGGAAGCGCACCTCCGGTAAATCCTGAACCTGCTCCGCGGGGAACGATGACAATGCCATGTTCATTACAGTACTTCAGTATGGCGCTGACATCCTCTTCGTTTCTGGGAAAGAGAACGGCGTCAGGTTCAAAGTGTGCGCGTGTTGCATCATAGGAATAGGCAATTAAGTGCGCTTTGTCACTGTAGACATTTTCTTTATCCAGCAGTTTCTCAAAAAAGTAAATATGCGAATGGTCTAACATGGTTACTCCTCAATGTTAAATTTTTTGATCAGATCGTGCGCAGGCGTTTTCATTGCGTTGATATAGTCGTATAACATCTTTGAGTCGCTGTTATGCTCCACTAACAGCTCAAGATAGTGGGGAGCATACGCCTCCAAAGGACGACTGGCTTCTCCCCATACCCACCAGGAGGTGGCGATCTCTTCGACCCGGGAATAAAACGGAAGTTTGATGTTCTTGACCTCCAGTTCGACAGGCGTTAACTGGATAAGGTTAATTGTCTGGCAGTCCAATGTGAAGAGAGCATTGTTGACATAGGTGTACAAAAGCCCTATTTCGGCCAGGGTACAATAACCAGAGATGTCATCTTCCAACGGTGTCGGATGTGCCTGGTACGAGAGATAGGTAGCAAAGTTGTCCGGGTGGACCCATTCAACACCGCGAATTTTCTTGGTGATGATGTGATAGGTCTCTTCATTTGGCGCAAGCAAAAGAGCACGTGAGTACCCAAAAGCGAGAATGACTTCGTCACCAACTTCCGCTTGCCAGTTGCCATTTGGCAGAGAGTTCTGTTTCAGCCCCTCATATTCCGACAGGGCCAATGTGGCAACACCTGAAGCTTCATCATACGATTCGACAAAAGCGTCCGCAACGATGACACTGTGCTCATTTGTAAAATGGCGGACAACAAAACCATGGACACCTTTAGCGATCGTTTTGACCTTAACGGTCGCACTTTTGCCATCGTCGCTGACAGATTGAACGGGCATGTGAAGTTCAGCCGCATATATAAAGAGGGGGAAAAGAAAAAACAATAGAAATTTTTGCACAAACAGTCCTGATAATTTTATGTATCGGTGAATTATAGCCCAGTTTATCTTTGTCTAGACCAAGATGATCGAGCTACAGAAAAAATTGAAAAACCATGCGGATAATCTTATGATAGTACCAAGAAAGGGGGAAGGTTAGCTCTTGGTAAGCAAAGTTTCGATACCCTTACAAAAATCTAAGAACAGGGTCATAATCAAGCCCTGAAGAGTCTTGGAAAGGGTAGGTATGCATCGTCTGTTTCTATTGATCTTGCTCCCTCTTGTTCTGAGCGCTTCGCGTGTAGAATATCTACGCTGGGAAAACGGGATGACCTATCTGAGTTTTCTGGCTAAAAATGACCTGCCGTCTCGTCCGCTCTACTGGAACCTTGACAGAGAAGACCGCATCATAACCGAAGAGATCTACAGCGGTGTCGGGTATCAGGTGCTGCGCGACGACAATAACATCATTGAGCAGGTACTGATCCCGATCTCTGACGAGCTTCAGCTTCATATCTACCAAGATAAAAATAAACACTACCTGTTCGAAGCGATCCCTGTTATCTACAAAACGCAACGTATCGCCTTTACAACAACAGTGGAGAGCAACCCCTCTGCAGCTATCTACAATGCCACCCACTCCAAGCGGGCGATGAGCGCTTTTATCAGTGGTTTTAAAAAGTCGATCAACTTCGCACTGCATGTTCAAAAAGGTGACCCTATCGTCATGATTTACGATCAGAAATACCGTTTTGGCAAGCCGTTCTCCATGCCGAGGCTTCAACTGGCAAAGATCCAGCTTAACGGCAAATGGCATGGTGTGTATCTGGGCCCAAATGAACGCTACTATGACGCCAAAGGCCGTGAAGTCGAAGGGTTCCTGCTGGGTAATCCTGTTATGGGTGCACGTATTAGTTCAGGTTTTACGCGACGCCGATGGCACCCGGTGCTGAAAAAGTACAGGGCGCATATGGGTATCGATTATGCGGCACGTACGGGTACGTACATCAGGGCCGCAGGTGCAGGTACGGTCATCGAAATGCGTCGCAGCTCGAGTTATGGTAATTTGACCAAGATCCGTCACAGTGACGGGTATATGACGCTTTATGCCCATCAACAGAAGTTTCGCAAAGGGATGCGCCGCGGAAAACGTGTCAAAAAAGGTGAAGTGATCGGTTATGTAGGGACAACTGGGCTCTCTTCCGGACCGCATCTGCACTTTGGACTCTATAAAAACAACCGCCCTATCAATCCGCGCAGTGTGATCCAGGTCACCACCAAAAAGCTTGTTGGAAAACTGAAACAGCAGTTTAACGATATTGTAAAACGGTATAATGAAGAAGCCGAGACGATCTTGGCAGAGAATCGAAGCGTTGATCCTGTCTGGGACTTTGGTTCTGTCTGTTATGTGATGCATGACAAGTTTGAAGAAGGAGGAGAGTGTAATGCAACAGTACGAGAATGAGATGCAGCATGCACTGGAACTCTATTTAAACGGCAAAGAAGAGTATGACCTTCACGCGAGTGAGGTTGCCTATCTTCTTAAAAAGATTCGTCGCGAGAGCAAGGAAGAGTTTTTCGATGCCCTCTCACGTATCCCGCAAAGTGCACGTGGTGACGTTCTTCTTGAACTCACTGAAAAGCTAAAAGACGAGGCGATCAGCTTCTATTCGACCAAAGAACTGGCGGAAGCTATTGAAGGGCTGGAGTCGGATGATGCAACGGACCTTGTCCAGGATATTGATGAGTTCGATGAAGAGAAGTCCGATGCTGTTATTGCCCAGCTTGACGATGACGATCGTGAAGAGATCGAACACCTGCTCCATTATGAAGAGGATCAAGCCGGTGGCTGGATGCAGACCGAACTTTTTGATGCGACTTTGGATGAAAAGATCCAGAGTGCACGCGACCGCCTGAAGGAGATGAAGAGCACCGGAGAGCTTGAAAACGTCCATCAGGTCTTTATTATCAACGAAGAACGTCGTTTGATTGCGACGATTCCGCTTGAGGATGTGATCCTTTTCGATTTTTCAAAGACATTTCGAGAGCAGATCGAATCCAGAGAGTTCCGTTCGGTCGAGGTTTCGGCCGATATCGAAGATGTTGCGTCAATGTTTGAGCAGTTTGACCTTTCGGTCTTGCCGGTTGTCGATCGTCAGGGTCATTTGGTCGGACGTATTACCTCCGATGACATCTATGACGTCATCGAAGAACGTGCGACGGAACAGATCTATAACCTCGCGGGGGTTAACGATGATGTCGAACAGGAAGAGGACCTTCTGGCGATCTTTAAAAAACGTGCTTCATGGCTCTTTATAAACCTACTTACGGCTATTTTGGCGTCGATCGTCATCGGGCTGTTCGATGCGACTCTGGCCGCCTTTGTATCGCTAGCAATTTTGATGCCGATCGTCGCTTCTATGGGTGGCAATGCAGGTACACAGACGCTGACCGTAATGGTGCGTAAGATGGCGTTGGGTGACATTGATGTGGTGAATGCCAAACAGGCGGTTGTCAAGGAGTTTTTCGTTGCACTGCTCAACGGTCTCATATTTGCTGTTTTGATGGGCACAGTCGCGTATGTATGGTTCGATATCCCTCGACTTGGGTTGGTCATCGGTTTGGCAATGATCATCAATCTTTTGATCGCAGGCTCATTTGGCGCACTGATCCCTCTGTTGCTGAAACGTATGAACATCGATCCGGCCGTCGGTTCGACGGTGTTATTGACAACGGCAACAGACGTTTTTGGCTTTTTCAGTTTCCTCGGTCTTGCAACACTCATATTGCTCTAGATAACTGCCGCTCTGTATCAATCGACACTTCCAGCAGTTAGACCTTGCTATAACCTTTCCTGCGCTCTGCAATCCTTAACACTTTTAACTAAATGATCTTCTTGTCTGAGTCTTAAATACGGGGTGCTTATACTGTTCTAAGATGTGAAGCTGTCCCTGTGCTATATTGTTGTTATAGAAGGATAGAGAATGAAACGATTAATGGTACTGCTCGTTGTGTTGTTTGGATTGAATTCGGCACTGGTCGCGCGTAGTGACAATTATGATGCAATGGGATTCAAAGTTTATCTCAAGCACTGTAAAGAATGTCATGGCAATCCCTATAGAGGCGCGGCCATGCGAAAGAGCCGCGAATGGAAAAAACTTTTTGCCGATGATGCCAATAGATTGATCGCCCTGCATAAAAATAGTCCGGAAAAAGATGCGGTGTCTGCCCTGATCAAACGCACGAGTAAGACGAAACACCTGCGAAAATTTTTGATGGAGAGTGCTTCTGACTCCGGAATAGTCACGAGTTGCGACGGAAATTTCTGCGGTCGGTAAGCGTGCGTTTGGTTATAATCACGATATGTATAACATCGACAATATAACTTTAGAACCATGCAGTGATTCCGCTTTTGTGAAGCTGGAGCGGATGCACTATACCCAAGGCGGCGAGAAAAGGAGTTGGGACCTTGCTCAGGTCCATGACAGTGTGGCGGTCCTTATCTATCATACGAGCAAAAATGCTTTTGTGATCGTCAAACAGTTCCGGCCGCCGGTCTATCTTAAAAACAGTGACGGATTTACCTTTGAGCTTTGTGCCGGGATCGTCGACAAGAACCTGTCGCTTGTCGAGATCGCCCAAGAAGAGATAGAAGAAGAGACAGGTTATGCCGTACCTGCAGAGAGAATCGATAAGATCACCTCGTTTTATACATCGGTAGGGTTTGCCGGGGCAAAACAGGCGCTCTACTATGTTGAGGTTGATGATGATGACAAGGTGCATGATGGCGGCGGTATTGATGTTGAGGCCATCGAAGTGGTCTATCTGCCTGTCGATAAAGCTAACAGCTTTATCTTTGACGAAAGTATAGTCAAAACACCGGGCATCATGTTCGCCATGACCTGGTGGTTCAGTGAGAGAAAACTCTCTTAGAATTTGTAACTGGCATTGACGTAGTAGTAGCGACCCGGTTCATTCATTAACATCACCTCGTCACCACCCGTAAGCAGTGTAAGGTCGCTATAAGTATTTGAGACAGCATAGGTGTTGTTCAAGACATTGTCCACACCAACCGTGATCCCGAAACCATATGGCAGTTTGTGGTCTACTTTCAGGTTTACGACGCTCCAGGCAGCCAGCTCCTGCTCCCCGTTATCACTGTCATAGTTGCGCCATCTATCGGCGGCAACAAATTCGACAGTCGCCGTACTCTCCTGGTAATAGACATAGTTCAGTGTTACGTTACCTTTAAGCGGTGGGATCTCTGCAAGGTCGATGTCGGTCTGACCTGCCAGCGGTGCATCTTTTTCACCGCGCTGATAGGCGATACCGAAATCGAAAAAGAGGTTGTCAAGCGGATAGTAGCTTCCGGTGATTTCTAAGCCGTAGATGGTGGCATCGATGTTCTGGAATGCATTTACAGCTTGACCCCCGCCATTGACGTTGCTGGCGTTGAAGTAGATATAGTTTTTCAGCATGCTGTAGAACAGTTTTGTTTTAAGAGAGAAGCTTTCATACTTGTTCTCCATCCCCAGGTCGACTTCATAGTTTGTTGTCTGATCAAGGTCCGGTGTACCTGCTTCATTCCCCATAAGTCCGTAAAAGTAGAGCTCTCTTGCATCCGGAACACGAGATGCTTTTCCCATGCCTCCAAAAAAGCCAAGGTTCATTGTCGCCTGGTAGTTTGCAAAGATGTTGGCACTTACAGATTGATAGTCATTGTCCGGTTGATCACTTGACGGCGTGATCTTGGTATTGTCATAACGTAAGCCGTACTTGATAGCAAGATCGGATATCTTTTGGTTGAGCTCGGCAAAGAGAGCAGCATTGACGGTGTCGACATCCGTTATGCTGGTATCGCTCCACATCGGATTGATAGTTGAAGCCGGATCGCCATTTACGGTGTATTCCCCATCCCAGTTACGTTTACTGCCGTCAAGGCCTAGTTTTAATTCCAGATTATTGCCGATGTCTGTAGTGTTGATGAGTTTAACACCTTGTATATCGGTCGTCAGTTTACTGACTTTAATACCGCCTTGCGGAAGTGGCAGTGTACTTGACACTCTGTACTCGGTTGTCATCGGATGTTCAACGTCGGAGTAGTAGTATTGCAGATCTAACTCTTTGGAGATCATACCGATGTTGCGGATGATATACTCCGCCGTATAGAGGTTCGAGTCATCATAAAGTGCATCCATCTTGCTTGAGGGGTAGAGGATGTCGTCGCTGCGGTTGGCGGTGTAGCCGAGGCGAAGCTCTTGGTCATCGGTGATGTTGAAAAAGAGTTTACCCATCAAAGTCTTTTTAGTATAAGCATCCATATCACTGTATTGGTCCTGGTAGTTGGCACCAGCGGCTGGATTATTCAGATAGTTACTGACCTGCTGGGCAAAATCATTACCGTCTCCATCTTTGTACTGACCGCTGGTCTCACCCGACATGCTGAGAAGAAGTTTGAAACGATCCGTCCCGCCTGTGATCGTACCGGCGGCTTTTTGGTAGCCAAAACTTCCTGCACCGAAGTTGATGTCACCGTGGATACCCTCTTCAGGTTGTTTAGTCGTGATCTTGACGGCACCGCTTAGCGTGCCGAAATTCTCGACGTCGTATGGGCCTTCTGTGATCTCAATACTTTCGATATTGTTCGTCAGGATATGTGAGATCGTCGGATCCATACGGTTCGGGCAGGCACCGTAGATCTTGCCGTCGTCGATCAGAACGTTAATGTTGTCTTTTTTCTGTCCGCGCAGGATGATATCGTTGGCGATGCCGCTGCGACGTACCAATGAGATCGAGGGTACTTTATGTGAAAGTGCTTCCGCAGCGTCGGCAGACTTGATCTCTTCACCGCTGACATCTTCAAGTGTCGTACTCTCAACAGAGATCGTTTCCATCTCGACTTCGGCTGCACTGAGTACGGCTGCACAGACAAGCGACAGGTATATCATTTTTTTCATTTTCATTCTCCAGACTTTCTCTTCGTATAAGTTGGGCAAAGTATAAAAAAAGAGTGTTACATTAGTGTTAAAAAAGGTGTGTAAAGAGAAGGTTGGTGCAGAGTGGCTCAATGACATTCGATGAGGTAGCCGATTTTGGAGGATGAGATGATATTCAACTCAGGTAGCTTTTTTCGAATCCGATAGATGAGTTGGCGGAGTGATTCGTCATTGCATACATCGTCTTCCCAGATATGCCGTTTGATTTCATCGCTGTGCACGACATTGTTACCGTGTTTAAAGAGCAGGGAGACAAGTTTCAACTCGTTTTTACCCAATTTGACAAGGTTGTCGTTGTGTTTGATCGTATTGTGCTCCGGATTGAAGGTATAGCAGCCTGATCGGTAACTCTCTTTTTCCGTTGGCAACGCACTCCTGATAGATTGCGATGCGAGCAGAATCGCCGCTTCAATGTCGGGTTCACTGACGGGTTTGATAAGGTAGCCGAGCGGAGAGACATCCATAGCATCTTGTATGGTCGTGCTGTTTTGATAGGAGGTGATAAAGATCGAGCGGATGTTGTGATCGCGATAGATTTCCTGAGCACATTGGATCCCATCGAGTCTGCCGTTGATCTCGATATCCATAAGAACAAGGTCTACAGATGTTTTATCCAACAGGTCAAAGAGGGGTTGGGCACTGTCAAAGCTGCTAAGAACAGTGTGCCCCAGGTCTTCGAGGGTTTCTGTTAAAAAAAGTGCCGTCAGCGCGTCATCTTCTACGATCGCAATATCCATCTGAACCTTTACCCTGTGAAATTGCTACTATTATATGGATTCGAGTTAAAAAAAACGCCGCCACAGCATGAAAGAGATCGCATTTTGGCCGAAAATGTAACTTTTTTCTCACTTTTTTGATTTACACTTGCATCCAACAGCACCTCTGAAAGCCCTATGTTGTCTACGCCACTGAATGAAAGCGTAAGAGTGTATCAACGCAATATGCCTAATCATGTTGCGTTGACATATAAACGAAACATAGCATAGGGTGTTCAGAGGTGCTAAAAAATCAAGGAGTAAAGATGAAAGAAAATTCAACGGAGGAGATCAAGCAGATGGCCCAGGAAAAAGCTCAACAGGCTAAAACAGCAGCAAAAGAGAAGCTCGATCAGGTCAAGAACATGTCGGCAGATGAAGCGAAAGAGTTGGCAAAAGAGAAGGCTGAACAGGCGAAGAAGCTGGCTGCCGAAAAGCTTGAACAGATGAAAAAGATGTCGGCTGACGATGCCAAGAAGATGGCGGAAGAGAAGATGGCAAACTTGAAGAAAATGCCGATGATCAACAAGATCAGCTACGGTGCTGCAACCGCAGCCATCGTCTTGGGAATGGTCTTTATGTTCTCAGGCGAGTCATCGTCAAGTATCTCTTCTGATGGCAAATGGGAGCTTTTTACCTATAACGGGGAGTGTGAAGAGGGTGATCTGGTCGAAAAGAAAGATCAGCGAACAAGAGAACTACAATGTAAGATCGGTGAACGCGAATACACTGTCTTGGACCAGGGATTGTATGCCGACGGGAAAGTATCATACGAAAAAGCTTATGACCTTGCCTATAACAACGAGAGAGAGTCTGCCGAAACAAGATATGCATTCCAAACAAGCTACAACGCCAAGGGCGAGATCAAAGGCAAGACGACGTATGTCAACAAGTTCAATAACTCCGATGACTTACAGTCGATGACAACGGAAAATTATATAAAATATGACAACGGCAAGATGAAATACAAAACGACGTATGCGGTCAAGCAGAATGACGACGGACGCTGGGTCTCTTTAATGGAAAAAGACTATAGAGGCTTTACCAATGGCAAGTCAAAAAAAGAAGTGTCGTATGAGATCAAAAAAAATAAAGATGGAACGTGGGCTTCGTTGGAAAAAAGCAAGGTTAAGTTCAATGATGCTGGTCAAAAAACCGATGAAGAGACCTATGCCATGCAGCAGAATAAGGAAGGCAAGTGGTACGCGGCACCTGTCAAGATTTACGCTGATTCTTACTCCGGGATTAATACAGACCTTGTGCTGAAAGAGAATAGCAACGGTCGTATTGATTCTTATACAGTGGCTAAAAAATCTGTTGACTGGAACGAAACTAAACCACATCGCGTCATGGCGACCTATGAAGTGGTCCAGGATGCTAACGGCCAGTGGAAATCGCTTCTTAAAAGTGAGAAATCAAGCACAGGCGGCTCTTTTTACCATACTGAAAACGTGATCAAAAAAGACAGCAAATCGGGTAATTACAGCGCTTTGGCAACATTGAAGGGGTACTACAACAGGGCTGATGGTAAAAACATATTGAGCAGAAACACCAGCTATAAAGTTGTTGAAAACGATTCAGGCAGATGGGTTTCATTACCGATAAAAGAGGAGAAATACAACAGAAAAGGTGTATTACAGGAAGAAACGACATACGTGGTCTTAAAAAATGCGGCGGGCGATCACGATAAGTATAAAGTATCTTCCAAATACTACAGTAAAGACAGCAAACTGTCATATTCTGCAACCTATGAAACCAAACAAAACGATGATGGCAAGTGGGTTTCAGTTATGCTCAAAGAGGAAAAATATAGCAAAGGCGCATTACATAAAGAAACGACATATGTGGTTAAAAAGAGTGCCAGCGGTGATCACAAAAGTTTCAAAGTATCTTCTAAAGAGTATCGTCAGAATACCCTGCAGCATACTGAAACTTATGAAATCAAACAAAACGATAGTGGTACATGGAGCAGTTTGCTAGTCGATTATAAGTCTTACGAATACGACAGAAAACAACAACGTTATACCAATATGCTAAAAAGACAAGACAAATACGAGCTTTTCAAAGACGATAGAGGCTGGTGGCGAAACAAACGCATCAAAAAGAGCTAAGAGTGTTTAGCGCTCTTACAGCAGATGGATAAATGAAGGAGTAAGAATGAAAGAAAATCAAAAAGAAGAGGTCACTGAAAAGGCCCAGGAAAAGACGGCGGCAAAAGAGAAGCTTGAAGAGCTCAAGAACATGTCGGCGGACGAAGCGAAGTCACTGGCAAAAGAGAAAGCAGAAGAGGCGAAGAAGCTGGCTGCTGAAAAGGTTGACCAGATGAGAAACATGTCGGCTGAAGATGCCAAGAAGTTGGCGCAAGAGAAGGTGGAACACTACAAAGCGATGCCGATGATCAACAAGGTCAGCTACGCTGCCGCGGCAGTGATCCTGTTGATCTTGCTAATGTCGATCTTTGGCAAACCTTCTTCACCTGAAGGTCGTGCACAGACGATATGTGAAGCACTTACCGACGGTGACTTTGAAGAAGCGGTTGAATATGTACAGGAAAAGTATCAGAGAGAAGCACTTGGATTGCTGATGGCATATTCCGGAAGTGAAAAGAATCTGGAAAAAATGTCCGACTATGACTGTAGCATCGAAAAAACAAAACCTAAAGGCGATAGCAAGATAACAGTCTACTTTGAGAATGCACCATCGATAAAAATGAAACTGGACGAGGATGGTGAGTGGTACTGGCGAATGTAGATCCGCCTTAAGAGTTATATTCTGGCCAAAGAGAGTTGTACAAACTTTCCGGCCCCTCCAGTACTTTCAATAGTTTGATGGCACGAAATGTTTTCCCCACATCTTTTTAGCTGCTTAGAGCACTTGCGCTTTTTTTGCATCAAGTTTGTTTTGGGTGGTTTTGATTTTTTCAGCCGTTTTATAGTCACTCCACCTGCTTTCAAGAAAACTTCCTTCTACTTTGAGTGTTCGTGTTAATAGCGATTGGGCTGATTTCAATACTTTCATGACTGTAGAATTATCGATTTCTCTATTGATATATTTATCGAAATATTTATCGATATCTTTATCGATAGTGTCCAAAATAAGGTTTACCTTGTCCGTTTTAAAATCGATGTTAGCCTGAATTTTGTCATGATCGTATTTCGCATCAATGGCCTGATCGATGACGTTAAAGTAGCACTTCTCGTCATAAATGATGGTCTTATATTCTTGTGTGACCTCATGCCAGGGTGCACTATTGGAAAGCAGTAATTCTAAGTAGGCGGGAAAGATGATCTCATCGGGTTCAAAGTCAATATCGTTTGTACTATGTAGCAGATCGGCGACAAATTTTGAGCAATAGCTGTCGTCCAGGAATTTATTTTTGATCTTTTCTTTGCTTGACCACCAGTACCACACTCTTTTTAATGCATTCGTGGCATAGTTTTTACCGAGTTCAAACTTTATTTTCAGAAGCTTTTCACCGAAAGCATACAGGGGAAGTTTGTCGATAATCTTTTGCTTGATTGCTGGATTACTGTCCAGATCGTCGATATTATACTCGCGTTTTATATGGGCCTGATACTTGTCGGATAGATCCGAAAAATCTTTTATGCCGCTGTGTTCTAAAAAATCATCTTTTCTGTAAACTTTGTATTCCAAGCCTTTGGAAATATACTCGTCGAGGGTGGTATAGACGACGGCTTTTCCACCTGCGGCATGGATGAACATTCCTTTGTCCATGGAGATTAATACATGAGAGAATCGCGGATCATTGTAGGGTCTCTGTTCTTTACAACGACATAGATAAAAACACAACCACTTCCAACCGTAGATAATATATTGGGCTACTTTGACCCATTTTGAAATTTTTGTGTCGCCTTTGATAAAAATGACGTCACCCGTTTTGATCTCTGGCGGCATGTCTCTCCTTTACAAAACAGGTATGGTAATAAGATTAGTATTAAAATAATCAATAAAATCACGAAAAAAATGACTGTTTTATTATAAGATACACCCATGAAAAAATTATTATTATTGCTATATCTCTGTGTGCATCTTTTTGCGGATGCAAAGAGTGCCATTGACCCTGATCTTTTCTATTACAATGACGAGACAAGAAGCTATGCTATAGAACAGATCATTGCCGAAGAGGAAGCCTTTTTCAGTTCACGCTTAGACCCTATCCGCGCAAAGTTCCCTGCAGAGGCCTCTGTCTGGATGAAGGTCCGTCTTGCCAACTCCAGCGACGCAAAGATGACCAGGATAGTGAAGTTTCTGGATATCCGTCTTGACAGAATGGACATCTACGATGCCGAGGGTCATTTTTTGCGTTCGGAAGGCGACAGGGTTCCTTTTGCGGACCGTGTGCACAAAGATGCGCAGATCGCCATTGATATGACTGCGGAGCCTCGGTCGGAAACGGTGTACTATCTCAATCTTCTCAACGAGGACAAGGCTGACGCCTCCTACCTGGTCTACGACGAGGAGGGGTACAAAGAGCATATTCTCATCAAAAAGATGGTGCATGCCTTCTTCTTTGGTACCCTCTCAATCATGCTGCTTTACAACTTTATGCTTTACCTCTTTATCCGTGAAATAGCTTTTTTACAGTACGTACTCTATCACGTCGTGCTGCTGATCGCGATGCTCTATTACAACGGCATCGTTGTTGAATACTTTTACCCTGAGGCGGAGGGCCTTAATGGTGGCAATGTCCCAAGGATCTGGATGTTTCTAGCGGTCATCCTGGCGACAGAGTTCCTGCGCAGCTTTCTTCAGGTCAAAATACACACGCCGAGACTGGACAAAGGGCTTCTTTTCTTTATCTACTTGAATCTTGCCTTGCTAATACTCGATCTCTTCGGTATCAGTAAGATGATCCATTCACAGATAGGCGTTATCCTTATGATGCCGCTGAGCATCTACCTGCTTTATGTCGGGTTTTACCATGCAGTTGTCAAAAAAAGGACGATCGCCGTCTTCTATGTTTTGGGCTGGTTTATCATGATGCTCTCCATCATCATTACCGGGTTGCTCAGTTTGGGATTGATACCGAGAAATGAAGTGAGCTCCTATATGTTCCAGATAGGTTCTTTCACCGAAGTGGCACTTCTCTCTATGGGTCTTGCCTACCGTTACAACGAGACGCAAAAAGCGATCATCTATAAAGACAGGCAGTTAAAAGAGATCAATGCCAATCTTGAAGCGACGATCATGGAGCGGACAACGGAGCTTGCCAACGAGGTCGAACAGACAAGAAGCCTGCTGGATGACCGCGAGATACTCTTTAAAGAGCTCTATCACAGGGTCAAGAACAACCTTCAGATGCTGACAAGTATTTTGTCCATGCAGCTCAGAAGGCTGGACGATGAGGCGTCAAAAAGCGCTCTTCAGGAGTTCATCGGCCGTATCAAATCGCTGGCGCTTCTGCATGAAAAACTGCAGAGTTCGGAGAAGCTTGACCGTATCAATATGCAGGAGTATTTACAGTCGCTTTTGCAAGAGGTAAAGAACGCCAATCCGTTCGCTCAGCTGGAGTTCGAACTAAAAAGTCAGGATATCTACCTGACAATCGATCAGGTCACCCCTATCGGGCTGATCATCAACGAACTCGCGTCCAACTCGTTCAAGCACGCCTTTGAAAACATCAAGCAGCCAAAAATAGCGGTGCATTTGAAAGAGTCGGGCAGTACGCACTTGGAGCTTTTCTACAGCGATAACGGCGTAGGTGCTACCGAGCTGAGTAACGCTAAGTCCCTAGGTACAGTGCTAATCGATACGCTTGGCAGGTCACAGCTGAAAGGGGAGGTCGCGATAGAGATAAAACCGTCGCTCTCCTACAGCATCGTGTTTCCGAAATAGCGGTCTCCTCGGGCTTTACTTGTAAGGTTTTTTGCTATAATCCGCCTATGAACAGAACAGACAAAATCAAACGTATCACACTTATTTTTCTTGCGGCGATCGCTTCGGGCTATTTTATGTACAGCGGATTTTTCTTGCTTTTCAATGAAAGCGAGTCCAATACGACGGTTGCGCCAAAAGAATCTGCTACACCTCTAAAGTAACGGCTTTCGGAAACTGCATCGTCACACAGTGCAGTGAACCGTGCTGACGGATCAGGACGGAACACTCCACGCCGATGACCTCTCTGTCAGGAAACGCCTGCTGGATGATGGAAAGGGCTTCTGCATCATGCCGGTCGCTGTAGGTTGGGACGATCACGGCCCCGTTGATGATCAGAAAGTTGGCATAGGTGGCCGGTAGACGTTCATCATCGTAGTAGATGGCATCGGTCATCGGCAGGGCGATGAGACGGAAGGGGTTACCGTCCATATTACGTAGGGCCCGTAGCTGTTGTTCCATCTTGGCAAGCTCTTCGTAATGATCGTCGTTTTCATCATCACTTTTGAGATACATGATCGTATTCGTGTCGATCAGACGGGCGAGAGTGTCGACGTGGCTGTCCGTGTCGTCACCGGCCAGATAGCCGTGATCAAGCCATAAGATCTTTTCAACCCCCAGTGTCTCTTTTAAAATCGCTTCGACCTCAAACTTTTGGGTCAGTTTGGTATTGCGGTTGGGGTTCATCAGACACTGTGAAGTGGTCAACAATAGCCCTTTACCATTACTCTCTATAGCGCCGCCTTCGAGGATAAAACGCTCTTTTTGATATGCGGCACCGTAATGTTTGGCAAGCTGTGCTGTGATGGCATTGTCCAGGGATGCGTCAAACTTGTCGCCCCAGCCGGTAAAGGTAAAGTCGATCACGGTCGGTTTACCGTTCTCAAGCACCGTGATGCCGCTACAGTCTCGTGACCAGGTGTCATCACTTTCACATCGGACAAAGTGGATATTTTCCGTATCGTTAAAATGGCTTTTGACACGTTCTATGTCGTCGCAGATCATCAGGCAGGGTTCATATTTTGCAATAGCTTCGGCGATGTTGACGAAGGTGTGCACCGCTTCGTCAAGGTAATGTTTCCAGTCGCTGTCGGCATGCGGAAAGATCATCTGAACAAAAGACTGCTCTTCAAATTCTGCCGGTAAGCGTCTTGCACTGTATTCATGTCTCATTTTTCGTTTTCCGTTTCCCATGCGAAGGATTCTCTTGCTATAATCGCACATGGCAATTATTCGACTCAGCCGCAAGGCATATTTTCATAATCTTGACATTATCGCACAAAAAGTTGGTGACATCTCTAAAATCGCAGTGGTTTTAAAAGACAACGCGTACGGCCACGGGCTTTTGGAGATGGCACAGCTCTCGGAAGCGTACGGTATCCGTAACGCCGTCGTCCGTTCACGTGCCGAAGCTGAAACGGTGCAGACGCATTTTACGAAGATCCTGATTCTGGCCGAAACGGACTGCTTGCCTGAGGAGAGCTTTACCTACGCCGTCAATTCGCTCGAGGAGATCGAGAAGATGCCCAAAGGGTGCCAGGTCGAACTTAAAGTCGACACGGGGATGCACCGCAACGGGGTGGCACTGGATGAGGTGGAAACGGCAATTTCGATGATCATCGAAAAGGGGCTGGTCTTCAACGGGGTCTTTACCCATAACCGCAGCGCCGATGCACTCAGTGCGGAGTGGTTCTGGCAGCGCAAGAACTTCGAAAAAGTCAAAGAGCAGGTGTCGGCACTGCAAGCGACATATGGCTATCAAATGCCACGTTTTCACTCCGCCAACTCCGCGGCGACCTTCCGCTTCGGTACTTTCGATGAAGACATGGTCCGCGTCGGCATCGCGGCCTACGGCTGCCTTGAGATGGACGCGACTTTAGAGATGCCCGAACTCCAGCCCGTCTTGTCACTTCATGCCGACCGGATCGCAACGCGTAACCTGAAAAAAGGGGAGCATGTCGGTTACAATGCGACCTTCAGAGCCGACGAGGAGATGACGGTTTCGACCTACGACCTCGGCTACGCCGACGGTCTGCTGCGCACGGCTTCCAACAGCTATACAGCGCCGAACGGCGAACGACTGCTGGGGCGCGTCTCGATGGACAACACCAGCTTCACCGGCAACACCGACGAACTGCTGGTCTTCGACAACGCCAACACCTATGCCGAAGCCGCCGGGACGATCGGCTACGAGGTGCTCGTGGGGTTGGACGCACAGATCAAACGCGTCGTCGTTTGATGCGCTGCATCTTTTAATCTGCCTCGTAACTACTTGCCTAGCAGCGCATCGACATCAAAGTCGCAATCATTTCTTTCATTATTGGAATTACCGAAAACTCTACCGCTTAAAGATGAATTGTATTTTGCAAATGCACGCGATCGTAGAACAGTATTAAATTGGATGGACTTAAAATCTTTTCTAGTAAAGACTACATGATCTATCAATAGAGGCTCATTATGACGTTCAGCTGCATATTTAAAATAAAAATTACAATTCATTGCCGCATGTACATATTCAACTGTCTCCCTCGCCTTTTCAGGGTTTTGAATAATGATCTGTGCAGCTCTGGCACCCTGCATAGCGATCTCTCTGACGATCTGATGGTATTCGACAGGTTTGTCCTCGCAGACATCTTCATAGGCATTGACCACTTTGCCGTTGGGCAACGTCAACTGGACCTTCTCTTTTTTGCACGGGATGTAGGTGTCGTAGGTCTTGTAGATCCAGCGCTCCACATCATCCCTAACGCCATTGTTATTGGTATCAACCCCTAGCAAGGTCGAATTGTTAATGGCAGGATCAGGCTCCGGCGGCAGGACGTGGCCGTTGATGACCTCGGGTGTCTCGGTAGCGGAGAGGCTGGTGATGAAGATCAGGATGATAAGCAGGGTATTGCGCATGTTTATCCGTTGAAGTAAACTGCGATCGGAGCAGCGATGCCAAGCACAATGAATACATAGCCGAATTTGTGCATATACTTTAAAAAGAATTTTTCAGTCGGATCGGCAGCCGTCGATCGACTGACTAGATCCATATATTTTTGGTAATCGTCTTTGAGCATAAACCTCGTAACTTTATCGTGATAAATAGAAGTCAAACCTATTGAAATAAACATTACTGGCGCCATAGCTGTTACTATGGCATCTTTTAAAACTAGAAATGGTGTTAGCGGAGAGCCGGTGAATACCTTGTAGGCAATATAGATAATATAAACAATGATGGATGGTAGAAAAATAAGTTTAAATTCTACCATTTTCACTTTTTTAGTCAATGCCGTCAGTTCACTGTCTCCGGCAATCTCTTTTTCCAGTTTTTCACTTTCATAGGCCGCTTTTTTCATTTTTTCAGGATAAAAGCGGCGTAAGTATTTGAGTGAAGGGTGTATGGCTCCACTGACAAGTAATAAGCCTATGAAGTAAGGACTTGTAAATAAGTTGATCACATCGTCCCAACTGCTCATACATCTCCTTTGCATCTAAATGTACGAAGTGTAGCATAATCAACAATATTAAACGAAATCTATTGCATATTTGG
Source organism: Sulfurimonadaceae bacterium (assembly GCA_041571435.1). Lineage (GTDB taxonomy): Bacteria > Campylobacterota > Campylobacteria > Campylobacterales > Sulfurimonadaceae > Sulfonitrofixus. The sequence goes on from JBFFUI010000005.1 coordinate 43,586, forward strand.
TTGTGCTGAGTGTAGTTGAAAGTTGTGGATAAACAATATATCGTTATTTGATGCGCCGTGTCATCCAGTAGTGTTTTTTCCAGTAGATATCATTCATGTTGGAGATAATGACGCCCTGACTTGAGGAGGCGTGCATAAAGTCCCCGTTTTGCAGGTAGATGCCGACATGACGGGTGTTGTATCCGGTTCTGAAAAAGACCAGATCACTGGTGGTTACGGATGAGCGCGGTACTTTTTTCCCGTAACCGGCCAGTGCCTTGGTGGTTCGGGGGATCTTCATCTTAAAGAGATCATAGTAGGCGCGCTGTACAAAACCTGAACAGTCGATGCCTTGTGAGCCGTAACCACCAAGTTTGTAAGGGGTCTGATGCCATCTGTTGTGGTAGGGGTAGAGCTTGTCAAGATCACCGTAGTTCACATGTGAACTGTCTGATGATGAAGCGCTCGGGGCTGAACGGGTTGAACAACCGCTTAAGAGCGCTAGGAGAAGGAGTAAAAGAGCAGGGCGCAGACACAACATCTTAATTACTTATTTTAATGATAGCCTGAGCAAAGATAACGCCGTCGATCCCTTCGCTGATCTTCTCTTCAATGCTGGCACCACTCTCGAGACGGCACAATATCTTGGCATCAAAGAGGTAGTTCTCAGCAACATTTTGTGCCGATTTGGCCAGTTCCTCGCTGACAAGAATGTACTTTGCGCCAAAGTTATGCGCATAGACAACTTCGCTGAGACTGGCAGCCTCAAGTGCGAACGTGAGACGGTTCTTCTGCAAATGTCTGATAATGTCGAGGTTCTCCTCTTTGAAGTGGGTAAAGAGGGCGCTGTTGGCGGGTGTATGTTCTATCTCATCGATTTCGTCGATATGATAAAAAGGTTCAAAGTCGATGTACGGATGGCCAAAAAGAAGCATGCTGTCCCTCCCCTTATGCTTTGTCTCGACACTCTGTCGAACAGTAGAACTTACCTGAAGAGACGATGGCTTCGTTCGTCGAGATATAGGTGCCGCAGGTTGCACATTCTATCATCATTTCGTCATCATCTTCTCTGCTGTTTTTTGCATGACGCTCCTTGGTGAGCGGGGTGCTTTTTTTGATAAAGAAAAAGTAGATAACGGCGATGACACCGATGACCAGTAGTAGTTTTAACATATTTTCTCCTTAGACCTCGATGACAAGATAGTGGCGTTTTTGGGTCTGGATGATCTGATGTTTAAGTGAAGAGTCCACTTCGTCAAAGACCTTTTCACCCTTGTAGAACAGCAGTTTACTCCCTTCGTGAAGAAAGGGTTTGCTAAGCTGCATCAGCATCTTCGTATCGGTCACGGCACGGGAGGTGACAAGGTCGATAGGACGGGGCTCCAACTCTTCGACACGGCAGTTGGCAACCGTGACATTTTTGAGTCCGAGGTCGGCTTTGATAAACTGCAAAAAACTGGCACGTTTTTGCAGGGGTTCACACAAGATAACCTCTGTATCGGGCAGGGCAAAAGCGAGGATCATACCCGGAAAACCGGCGCCTGTACCGATGTCAAGAATGCTGTTGACTTTTGGCAAAAAAGAGACAGGGAAGACGGCATCATAGATGAACTTGTCCATCAGCTCTTCGTTTTTTGCACCGGTCAGGTTATGTATCTTGTTCCATTTCTTCAGCTGCTCTTTGTAGCGTTTGACGTAGTCAAAAAACTGTTCATCGAGTGTGATATTGTCTTTTAATAGTTCTGCTTTTATATCCATCTGCGGCTCTTAAAAAGCATAGAAGTTGTAGTTTAGACCGCCATAGGCAGCACCGGCATTGAAGTCGGTGGCTTTGTCGTTAAAGGTCCAGTAGTGGCGATAAGCCAGCTCGATCTCAAAGTCGGCAGGCAGCAAGAAGATCAAGCCTGTCTGTGCACCACCCATCGGTGCTGCCTTTGTCTCCGCATTGATGTCGGCAATGGCGGCGCCGAAACGGACACCGAAAAAGAATTTTGCCGTCGCCTTGGCAATAACAGTGAACTCATCGCTGACACCTTCGAGGGCAAGGTAGGGGTTTTGTGTCTTGTTGACAGGCTGACCGATCTCATCGGCCGCTGTAAAGCCCAGATAGATACGACTGTTTTTGTCTTGCAGGCCGATCTTCAGACCATACTCCGGTCCGTAAAGATAGTCTGAACCTGCCGGGGCATCTGTGAGCATTGTACCGGTTGCACCGGCTTCGATACCGACAAACCATTTTGATTCTTCGGCAAACAGCGAGAACGGGAGTATAAAAAGTAAAAGGAGAGGTAATAGTTTCATGGTGTAAAAGCCTTCATCAATAGTCTATCTTTGAACATTTATCATATAACATTAGCGCTCAAAAAAAACTTCACTGTTGTTTATTTGAATGATTTTAACCGTGTAACCGGTCATATGCAAACGAAAAGCCGATTGACGGTCGTTGTTACAGAAGGTGTCCCATCTCATCTTTTTTGACTTGAAGGTACTCCTCATTGTGTACATTGGAGTCGATGATGATCGGAAGGCGCTCAACGATCTCGATATTTTCGAGGGAGTTGATTTTGTCCGGATTGTTGGTCAGCAGACGGATCTTTTTGATATTGAAGTGTTCCAAAATGGTCGTGACGATCTCATAGGTGCGTTCATCAGCCGCAAAGCCCAACTGGTGGTTGGCTTCGATAGTGTTGAAACCCTGGTCCTGCAAAGCATAGGCATTGATCTTGTTGAGCAGACCGATGTTGCGCCCCTCCTGACGGAGGTAGATCACCATACCGCCTTCCTTCTCGATCGTGTTGAGCGCAAACTCCAGCTGATCGCGGCAGTCACATTTCAGACTGCCGAGGGCGTCTCCCGTCAAACATTCGGAGTGGACACGGACGATAGGTGTTTCATCTAAAGGCTCTTTGTAGATAACAAGGTGTTCTTTATGTGCCTCTTTAAACGCTTTGACTTTAAAATTGCCAAATCGTGACGGTAAATTGGCTACCTCTGAAATTTTTATGTTCATATTCTCTATTCTGCTTCTTCATTTTAATAATCTAATCGATATTATATTGTCTATCTAATTATACATAAATATTATCACTTAAATATGTCAAAGGTCTAAAAAATGTTTCAACGTTTCCGTCGTAACCGTTTAAATCCCCATCTTCGTGCACTTGTCCGCGAGACACATGTCTCAACAGATGATTTCATCTACCCGCTTTTTGTCCGTCCAGGCAAAGGGATCAAAACCGAGGTTGCATCGATGCCGGGTGTCTACCAGATGAGTATTGATGAGGCGGTCAAAGAGTGTGAAGAGCTTAAATCTTTGGGACTCTATTCGATTATCCTGTTCGGTATTCCCGAGACGAAAGACTCGGTAGGTTCCGATGCGCTTTGTGAGCATGGGATCATCGCTGAAGCGGTGCGCAGCATTAAAAAAGCGCACCCTGATATGTTTGTTGTGACGGACCTCTGCTTCTGCGAATACACAGACCACGGTCACTGCGGTATCATCGACCATGTTCATGAGACGGTAGACAACGATGCAACACTGGAGCTCTCCGGCAAACAGGCACTTGTACATGCTAAAGCAGGTGCCGATATGATCGCACCTTCTGGGATGATGGACGGTATTATCGAGACACTGAGAACAGCGCTGGATGAGGGTGGATATGAGAATCTGCCTATCATGAGCTATTCGACAAAATTCGCAAGCGGATATTACGGTCCGTTCCGCGATGTCGCAGAATCGACACCGTCCTTTGGTGACAGAGGCTCCTACCAGATGGACCCGGCCAATCGACGTGAAGCGATCAATGAAAGTATTGTCGATGAAGCACAGGGAGCTGATATCTTGATGGTAAAACCGGCTCTGGCGTACCTGGATATTGTTCGTGATATTAAAGAGAATACACGTCTGCCGATGGCTGTCTACAACGTCAGCGGCGAATACGCAATGCTTAAATATGCCGGTGACCAGGGACTTATCGATTATGATCGTGTTTTGATGGAGACAATGATTGCGTTCAAACGGGCAGGTGCGGATATCATTATCTCGTACCATGCCAAAGAAGTTGCCAGACTTTTAGGGTAGTACTGCTGCATGACCAACTCTGTACTCTACTTTTTGAGCCGCTTCAGTGTTAAGCTCAAAGTCGGCTTTCTAATCCTTTTTTTGATCACGGGGATCATCTTTTGGAACCTGTCGTACATCTCTACGAACTATCGTCTCTATGGCGAAAAGATAGAGAACCTCAAATCACTTGAGAAGGTATATGCGATCGAGGCACTGATCACCGCTTTTCAAAATGAACGGCGTGAAGCGCTCAATTTCCTCTACGTGACGCATGATCCAGCTGCCTATGATAATAGTGTCAAGATGACACAAAAAAGGCTCGCTGGACTTCAAGAGCTGATGCAACACTGCAACTATGAACAGAAAAAGAAAATCGTTCGTCACAGTCTCGAGGGGTTTCCTGAAGTAAGGGCGGAGATCCTTGCACGGAAATTAAGTGGTACAGAGGCCGTACGGTATTACACGGACGGGATGATCAAACATCTCATCGATATCGTGGCATCCGTCAGCCAAAAAAACAGCACGGATGGTTTTACCGCCTATTTTGACATTATCAACGCGGTTGAGTACAGTGCCTTGGAAGCGGATCTTACCATCGCTGTCATGGGTGAGGATGCGCTCAACATCGACCTTTATGACGTGATAGTCCTGCAGGGGGGCAAGGCACAGAGTGAATTGGACAGTTTTAAACGTATTGCAGACACTGAAATCATTAATAGGCTCTATGCGAACTATCGAACCGGTGATTTTGTCGAAATGAATCTTGAAAAAGAGAAGTTCCGAAATCACCTCTTCGGTGTCAAAGATGAACCGTTTGACCCTGGTGTATGGAGCAGCGTTACCAAAAACTATATCCAAAACCTTCGACAGATCTCAGGTCTTGAATTTGAACAGCTTTCGCAGCAGTTGCAATCGGAGGTCGAACACTATCTTTCAAGAGTTTATCAAGACCTGTCAATGTTAATCGTACCTATTATCATTGTCGCACTGATAGCTTATTTTATCTTTTTGGATATCAACATGGCACTGCGGACGATGTTGGACTTTTTAAACGGACGCCGCTCCAACGGTGCCAAAAAAGACCGTTATCTGCTCCTGAAATCACCGAGTGAACTGGGACAGGTCTATCGTCAGCTTTTTGCCTTCAATATGAAGATCAACAAGCAGTTCAAGATCATCAGAAGCAACTATGAGTCAGATACATTGACGGGACTTCCGAACCGTGTGAAGTTGCTCAACTCTATGGAAAAAGCCCTCAAAGAGAAAAAGAAGTTTACACTGCTCTACATCGATATCTATAATTTCTCTCTGATTAACGATTCGTTCGGTCAGACCGTCGGCGATATCTATCTCAAAGAGGCGGCAGCTGTTTTGCAGAGGCTGGTAAAAGAGATCGCCGTCGATCCGATTATAAAACTGCAGGTATACCGTATGGGCTCTGACGAGTTTGTGATCGTTTGTGCTAATCAGCAATACATCTCCCGGGTGGTAGAAGCTTTGACCGATACGTATCTTGTCAAAGTCGACGGCATTGAGATGCCGCTGACCTTTAGCTTCGGTCTGGCCAACAGCAATGAGACGTCGACCCGAAGCTCTCTATTGACACAGGCCGAGTTGGCAGTCAAAGATGCGATAGCCAATCAACAGCGTTACAGTGTCTATACGGGTGATGACTCCTACAGAGTCAGGTATCAGACTAACCTGGAGTGGGTGAAACGTATTCGAAACGCCTTTGAACACAACCGTTTTGAAGCCCATTTTCAACCGATCGTCTCGACTAAAGATGAACGCTGTGCCAAGTTCGAGGTCTTGATACGTCTGAGTGAAGAGGAGGGTGAAGAGGTTATCTCACCTGTAGAGTTTCTACCGGTTCTCCAGAAAATAGGGCTTGAAAAACGTCTTACGAAGGTGATCATCGACCAAAGTTTCGAGCTGATCCATCAGTGTGACAAGGATATCTCCATCAATATGACCCGCGACGATCTTGATGAGGACATGCTGCAATATTTAGAGATGAGCCTGCAACTGCATAAGGTTGATGCATCAAGTATATCGATTGAACTGGTCGAGACGGAAGAGCTGCTCCAGGAGCGGTATATGAAGATCATTCAAGCATTTAAAGCATTGGGGTGTAAGATAGCGATTGACGATTTTGGTACGGGGTACTCAAATTTTGCCTATTTAACACAGATCCGACCCGATTTCCTGAAGATCGACGGATCGTTGATCAGAGACATCGATGTGAACAGAGAGAGCCGCAGTATCGTAAAAGGAATTGTAGACCTTGCGCAATCACTTGATGTCACATTGATCGCAGAATTTGTCAGTACACCCGATATTTATGCTATTATTCAAGAATTAGGTATTGAATACGCACAGGGCTACCATTTTGGCAAGGCTGAAAGTTGCGATGTGATATTAGCGAAAGAAGGAAAGAAGTGAGACATTTTTTAACACTTAAAGATTACACTAAAGAGGAGATCCTGGAGATCATCGCTTTAGGTTTGGCGATCAAAAAAGAGCTTAAAAGCGGTGAACGCAAAGCCCATATGGCTAACAAGACCCTGGCCATGATCTTTGAGAAAAGTTCAACACGAACACGTGTCAGTTTTGAGAGCGGTATCTTTCAGCTTGGCGGTCACGGGCTTTTCCTCTCCAACCGTGACATCCATCTCGGTCGCGGCGAACCGGTCAAAGATACGGCACGGGTAATTTCGTCTATGTGTGACATGGTGATGATCCGTACGTTTGCACATTCGATGCTCGAAGAGTTCGCATCATACTCCACGGTACCTGTTATCAATGGATTGACAGACTCTTATCATCCGGTACAGCTTCTGGCAGATTATATGACGATGGTCGAGCACAACAGAAGTGAAAACATTGTGGCGGCATATGTCGGAGACGGAAATAACATGACCCATTCGTGGATGATGCTGGCTGCCAAGCTCGGTTTTGAATTGCGTGTGGCTACCCCGAACGCTTACGAGGTTGATGCCGATATCAGAAGAGAAGCGGAAGAACTTGCCAAAGAGAGCGGTGCGAAACTGATCTTTACCAACTCCCCTCAAGAAGCTGTCGCCGGTGCAACTGTCGTAACAACAGATACGTGGGCATCAATGGGGCAAGAGGATGAGAAAGATGAGCGTATCAGGGCTTTTGACGGCTTTATCGTCGATGAAGCACTGATGGCAGAGGCGCATGAGGAAGCGATCTTCTTGCACTGTCTGCCGGCATATCGCGGTCAAGAGGTAAGTGAAGGTGTTTTGGAAGGGGCGCAAAGCGTAGTCTTTGATGAGGCAGAGAATCGTCTGCATGCACAAAAAGGTCTGATGGTCTGGTTGGACCGACAACAATAAAATTCTCCCTGTCGGATCTGTCCCAGGTCTGCAGATCGATCGTCTACTCTCCTGAGGCTCTTGAAAACTGCATTTATCCCTAATTTGGTTACGGTTTTAAGAGAATCTTGCTCTCGGTCAGTGTATACTCTATCAAAATGTTAAATTATGAAGGTTGTTACATGTTTAAAATTGGAATATCACTTCTTTTTATGGTTGGGATAAGTTTTGCTGCATCACCGGAAGCAGCCCCTAAACTTAATGAAAAGTTTCAAAGTTCAAGTAACTGTAAAACTTGTCATATGCCGATTGTAACGAAGTGGGAGCAATCGTATCATGCCAAGTCGCATTACGAGAGTAATGAGTACCTGCGTGCTTCGATGGATTATGTACAACGCAAGACACGAAAATCCATCAATGCGGTCAAAGTACAATGTGCCATATGTCACAACCCGCGTATTGCTGTTACTGAGACCGGCATCGATTATGAGATCGCTGCCGTGATGGAGCTTGACAAAGGTTCTGCTGTCAACAAAGCGGTTAACAGTAAAGATATCGCCGAGGGGATCAACTGTCTGGTCTGTCACAATGTTGACAGTATTAACGAGCACCTTCCAGAATCAAAACGCGGTATCCATCGTATAACATGGAACCCTGTCGGTGTTATGAGCGGACCGTTCGCCGATGCCAAATCCCCGTACCACAACACCCAACAGCGCGACTTTTTCAGTAAAGACCCTAAAGAACTCTGCTTTGTCTGCCATGCGAATGACCGTTCTGTAGGCGGTTTTGTCTTTGCTAATACAAAGCGTGAATATAAAGAGACACAAAAACAGTGTGCTGACTGCCATATGAGTCCGAAAAAGCCGGGTGTTGCAAGTACACTTCCAATTGACAACGGCAAGCAGAAAAAACGTATGGTCCGTGAACACAGTTTTGCGGGAGCGCATGCGACATCGATGTGGAATGGCGCGCTGGATGTCAGCGGTAAAAAAATCGGTGATAACCTGCTTGTTACAATCAGCAATAGTAATCCGCACAACATACCTACAGGTTTCGGAGCGAGAGAAATCGTTGTTGATGTGGTCTATATGTCCGGCAGCAGTGTCGTGGATAAAAAGGTGTATTCATTGACACAGCACTATACCGACAAGCGCGGCAAAGCCACAATCCCGCACCTGGCAGTAAAAGCTACGGAAGCGATGTCAATTCCTGCACACGGCAAGCGCGACTTTTCTGTGAAGATCCCGAAAGGCACGGGTAATGCAGTCGTTACTGTTTCGTATAGACTGGTTAACAATGAAGTAAGAGCGTTGTTGAAACTCAAAGAGAAAGAGTGGGGCGAAAAGAAATTTATCGCCAAAGCGACTGTTCGCTTTTAAGAGGCAAGAGCCTCTTTAGTTTTTACTACCCGCGCATCTGCATCGTAATTAAAAAATCCTCACCCTCTTGTCTGACGGCAAACTGATGTTTACCGCAGAAATCATCATTCATCTTTCTTGCAAGTTCACCTGCTTCTATCAGCGCATCATCTTTATCGCTAAAAGTGGTTACGGTCTGGATATTGGCACGACGAACACAGCCGCACTCTCGTTCTATAATAATTTTATGCATGGTATTTCCTTCGTAAAATTTTGCGAAGTATAGTTAAAGAGATTTAAGCAGAAATAAGGTGTTTCGGTCCCATGGACCGGTTAAGAATAGAGGAAGCAGGGTTAGTATTTGATACCTGTGGCCTGACGTACTTTTTCGATAATAGGCATCGCCACATTACGTGCTTTTGATGCACCGAAAGCAAGGATCTCGCGTACTTCATCCTGGTTGTTCTCAAAGTATTCGCGCTTTTCGCGGTAGGGGCGGAAGTACTCCCAGATCACATCGTGAAGGTTAAGTTTGAAGTGACCGTGCCCTTCGCCACCGCGTTCATAGCGTTCCTGAAGCTCTTTTTGCTCCTCTTTGTTCAAAAAGAGTTTGGTAATGTTGTAGACATTGCAGTTCTCCCACTCTTTTGGATCTTCGAGCGGTACGGCTTCCGTGACGATCTTTTTGATTGTTTTGAGCTGTTTCTTCTCTTCGCCGAAGATGTTGATGATGTTGCCGTAGGATTTGGACATCTTCTGTCCGTCAATACCCGGAACAGTTGCGACCTTGTCGTCGACACGGTGTTCCGGGATCACAAAGACATCGCCGTGCATGTTGTTGAACTTAGTCGCAATATCACGTGCCATCTCGACATGCTGGATCTGGTCTTTTCCGACCGGGATGACATCCGAGTTGAAGAGCAGAATATCGGCTGCCATCAGAACAGGGTAGGAGAAGAGGTTATGGTTGCTCGCGATCCCTCTTGCCGTGTTATCTTTATAGCTGTGGCCGCGTTCCAGAAGACCCATTGGTGTAAAAGCTGAAAGCGCCCAGTAGAGTTCGAGCACCTCTTTGACATCAGACTGTACCCAGAAGGTCGACTTTTCCGGGTCTACACCAAGGGCCAAAAAGTCGATAGCTGCCTGCATCGTCAATGCAGCCAGACGTTCCCCGTCATGGACCGAGGTCATTGCATGGTAATTGGCAATAAAAGCGAAAACCTCGCTATTGTCTTGTGAATCGACCATCTGCTTGATCGAACCGAAATAGTTACCAATGTGTAGATCTCCAGAGGACTGGATTCCAGTTAAAACGCGCACATCTTTTCCTTTATTAGGGCCATTTTGATGATGCAATTATAGCCAATTAGTCTCTGATTATCATTATTTCTAAAAGGAGTTGCCCGACGTTAATCTTTTATTATATTAGATGTGATATTCTAAAATATATCAAGTAAAAGGATGAATTATGAATATTCAAATTCGAGCAAAAGACATTACTCTAAATGAGCACACGAAAGCGCATATTGATGCAGCAGTAGAGCAATTTATGAAATATGGTCTGGACATTACAACAACAAATGTTGTCCTCACTAAAGAAAAAAATGGTGTTGGTGTCGAGTTTGAGTTTCATATCGCCCACAATACACCGGTCATCATCAACCAAAGCGACAAAGATCTGGATGCTGCTATCGACGTGGCGATCGATCGTGCAAGCAAAGCACTCCGTCGTATGCATGATAAAAATGTTACACGTCGCGGTGGCTCTATCAAAGACGTAGAACTTGTTGAAGAAGAGGCATAACCTTTTCGACATACCTTTTAGGAAGCCCCGAGAGGGTGCTTCCGATCTCCTCTCCCATTTATGTTCTATTTTCAAAGTTATTTTATAATCTAAATCACATTACTCATTAATATCAGGAAATTATCATGGATAAAATAAAAGTCGTCTGTCCCCACTGTTCAAAAGTAAATGCGATCCCTTATAAAGCCTCTTATAATCGAGCTAACTGTGGCGAATGTAAAGGCTCATTGTTGGATACAAAAACGGTTCAGCTGACAAGTGCCGATTTTGACCATCACCTTGTCAACAGTGATATTGTCGTTGTAGTGGACTTCTGGGCACCGTGGTGCGGGCCTTGCAAGATGATGGCACCCGCTTTTGAAGAGGCTGCAGCATTGTTCCCGCTCAAGGCCCGTTTTGCCAAGATCAACACAGAAGAGCAGCAGGCTCCTTCCGCCAAATTCGGTATCCGATCCATCCCGACAATGATCGCATTTAAAAACGGCAAAGAGCTTGACCGTGTTTCCGGCGCCTTAAGTGTTGACCAGATCAAACAGTGGGTCGGGCAGTTTATTTAGTCCTGCCGAAAGACAAATTTTCATTTTTTGCTATAATTCCGCAATTTATTTGAGGAAGCCGTCATCCGTTTTTTATTTATTATAACTGTGATCTTTTTCATTACACTGCATGCAGAGGGTGTTGAGAGCGACAACAAGCCGTTCTCGTTTCGCTTGGGCTATGGTGTCGCTGATGCTAACAACCTCGGTGATATCCTTATCGGTGACTGGAACCGTTACGATAAAGAGACTACTGTGATCAACATGGAGGGCGGTTGGCGGTTTGTCGAAAACGCCTTTGACTACCCGTTTGATTTCTATCTTAAAGGCGGAGTCTCGTACTTTGACGAAAACGGGTATGCCGAGGACTTTTTAGAGGCGACGCTGTACATCAAGGTCTACGGTAAAGTCGATTTTTGGGACAACCGTCTCCGGATAGGCTTTGGAGAAGGTTTCTCTTATGCACAGCATGTTCCGATCGCCGAGGTAGATGATGCCGCCAATAATGATGGTACGAGTGATCCGACAACCAAATTTCTGAACTATCTGGATATCTCGTTTGACATTGATCTGGGTCGTCTGGTCCGTATCGAGAGCATAAAAGATACGTACCTCGGGTACACGTTGAAACACCGGTCCGGTGTTTTCGGTCTTTACGGAAGAGTCCATGGTGGTTCAAACTACAACATGGTGACTCTGGAAAAAAACTTTTAAGGATTCGCTATGTATCAATGGATGTTATGGTTTCACATTATCTCGATGGTGAGTTGGTTCGCCGTCCTCTTCTACTTGCCGCGTCTTTTTGTCTACCACGCCGAAAATGCTGACAATGCAGGTTTCATCGAGGTGGTCAAGGTGATGGAGATGAAGATCTACAAGTATATCGGTGTACCGGCATTCTGGGCGACACTGCTCTCAGGGCTTATGCTGATTTACCTGGCAACGGATCATTATGGAGTAAGCATTTTCAAGATGGGGGGCTGGTTCCACGCCAAACTTCTCTTTGTCGCGATCCTGATTGGCTACTTCTTCTCTATGGGCTATTACCGTAAAAAACTACTGGAGGACAACCGTATAAAAAGCGGGAAGTTTTTCAGGATCTATAACGAAGGCCCGACAATTCTGTTACTGCTCATCGTTGCTATGGTGGTCGTTAGACCGTTTTAACGAATTTTACACGTCTGCAAACCAGTTTCAGAATATTAGGTTTGCGATACCAACGATTGGTATTCGTATCAATCTTGAGGCACGATAAAATACAAGATTACTTCTCACACATTTAATGCGTACAATTTTTAAAAACAATTTTTTGAGTATTCAATAAATAGGTTATTTATCATACCGATTTTGCTCTACAAAATGTAGTTTTTTTTTGCATAAAGCACAAGACGATATAATACTTTTTCTAATAGTAGGATGAATAAAGTGTTATTTAATAGCTATGAATTTATATTTTTATTCTTACCTTTTAGTCTATTCATATATTTCTATTTACTAGAGAAGCGTTTGATTGTAGGGGCTAAGGGGTTTATGGTTTTTATGTCAATGTTCTTTTATTCATGGTGGAATATTGCTTACCTGCCTATCATATTGTCTTCAATGTTATTTAACTACGTTGTGGGTAACTCTTTAAATGAGAATTTTAAAAGAATTTATGTTCATAAAAAGACATTATTGGCTTTTGGAATTATCGGAAATATTATGCTGCTTGGGTATTTTAAATATTCTGATTTTATGATTGTGAACTATAATATTCTATTCGACGAGTCAATGCCATTATTACAGTTGGCTTTGCCTTTGGCTATCAGTTTTTTTACCTTTCAACAGATCGCTTATTTGGTTGATTCATATCGCGGAGAAACGGCTGAATATGATTTTTTGAATTATGCACTTTTTGTTACGTTTTTTCCTCAGCTTATTGCTGGACCGATTGTACATCATACTCAAATGATGCCACAATTCGCATCGAAATGGAATCAAGTCAAGAACTATGGAAATATCGCTACAGGTCTATTTATATTTTCAATAGGTCTATTTAAAAAGGTAGTGATCGCAGATACCTTTGCGGTATGGGCTACTGATGGATTTGATTATGGACAAACGTTATATTTTACCGATGCCTGGATTACTTCTTTATCCTATACATTTCAGTTGTATTTTGATTTTAGTGGCTACATGGACATGGCAGTAGGTGCGGCATTATTGTTCAATATCAAGCTGCCTATCAACTTTAACTCACCCTATAAGGCTTTAGATATTCAGGAGTTTTGGAGACGTTGGCACATTACCTTATCACATTTTTTACGCGACTATGTCTATATTCCTTTAGGTGGAAACCGCGATGGAAACTTTAAAACATACAATAATATTCTTGTGACCTTTATTATAGGAGGCATTTGGCATGGTGCCGGCTGGACATTTGTTTTTTGGGGTTTCCTTCACGGTATGGCATTGGTTTTATACCATATCTGGAAGACGCTCGGTTTTACCTTACCTAATATTCTGGCTTGGTTCCTTACTTTTAACTTTATAAATGTTTCTTGGGTTTTTTTTCGCGCAGAAGAGTGGAAAGATGCCATAAAAGTATTGAAGGGGATGATAGGCGCAAATGGAGTAGATATATTGAATGTATTAAGTCTTGAAGTAAAGCAAGTAGCTATAGTCTGGATTATAATAGGGTTTATTCTGGTTCTGTTATTTCAAAATTCAAATAACTACAGAAATAAGAAGATGACAAGGGGATTGATTGTGACAGCTTCTCTTGTGTTTTCTTACGCTGTGATACACCTTTTCGCGAATACAACAGAAGTTTTTCTATATTTTAATTTTTAGGTGCGCTCATGTCTCAAAAAAAACTAGTAGTCTATTTTATTTTTATTTCGATAGTCATGATTGGAATTATACCCATCGTAAATATGTCTGTACTGTATAAAAACGGTATGTTAAATGAAAACTCTTATCGAACAGAAAAGCTGTTTAACACAGACTATATCGAAGGTATCCGGAATTACTTTTGTTTGAAAGTATGCAAGTTCTCATTCAATAAAAAAAAGGTCATTATTGGAAAAAAAGATTATCTATTTTTGGGAAATGATTATGCAAGAGTCATTGATAAGTGTCGAGGAACCTTTTATTACAAGGTGGATGAAATAGATACCTGGACAGAAAAATTAAAACAGATGCAGCAATGGTATGAAAGAAGGGGAATAAAGTTTATAATGGTTATTGCGCCAAATAAACACACCGTATACAAAGAGTATTTGCCGGAGTGGATCAATACGGATGTAAAGACTATTACGGATGATATTGTCATGGATACTGCATCAAAAAAAATCAACTTGCTTGATTTACGTCCAATATTGAGAAAAAAAACAAATCAAATATTGTACATGCAATCAGATACCCATTGGAATCGTTTGGGTGCATCTATAGGTTTTACAGAAACTATTCAGTATATCAATCAGTTATATGATATAAACTATTCTTTACCTGCTTTTGAATTAAAACATAAACCTAGAAAAAGTGGAGATTTGGCAAAATTTTTAAAAATAAGAGAGCTTCTACCTGATGATTATGAAAATGAACATGAGTATGTTTTTGAAAAACTATCTAACGTGTGCCATGGAAATATAAATCGATCCACTTGGATATTTGATACATGTAAAGTAAAACCAAACCTTGCTTTAGGAAGTCATGCTCAATATATTATTAATAAAGATTCTTTGAATAAAGACAAGCTATTGCTCCTTGCAGACTCTTTTTCAGGAGCAAACTCAAAACTTTATAATGAAACATTTGAGACTGTCTGGAAAGCGCACTATCAAAATTTACATGGACATGTATTACGTGAGTTTATTATAAAGCATAAGCCCAATATAGTCATTTATCAAATAGTAGAGAGAAATCTTTACAGTGGTGCAATTGTTGATTCACTTGAATGATAATATACAAGCAGTCGGTTATCAGCGGTCATACAATGAATGAATCTTGCCGGGTGCAGGACTGTAACTTTAAGATTATCTCTCACACAACTCTTGTCCTATCTAAAGATAGTTAAGGGTGGCTGTTTGAAAGATAAAGCCAATACAGACTTTGAAGAGTGTTAGCGTTTGAGCTTGCGCTTTTCGTTTTTCGCTTTCGCTTTGAAGAGGATCGGCACACCTTCAAAGTTGAAGGCTTCACGCAGCTGATTGGTGAGATAGCGTCTGTAGGTAAAGTGCAGCCCTTTTGGTTTGTTCATGATCAGTGCGATCTGTGGCGGGCGGATGTCGTATTGTGTGGCGTAGTAGATACGGATCATCTGACCGTTCATCGACGGTAGGTGGTGTTTGCGTTGTGCCCACTCCAGAGCCTCGTTGAGCTTGGCGGTCGGGATGCGCTGTGAGAAGTTGTCGTTGATCTCGATAAGTTTGTCAAAGATCTTCTGTACACGCTGCCCGCTCTGTGCCGAGATAGTGATCAGCGGCGCATAGTGCAGGAATTTAAAGCGGTCGCGGATATCCTGGGTGATCTTGGCGTAATCCTCACCGTTGACCTTATCCCACTTGTTAAGAACGATCAGACAGGCCATTCTGTTGCTGTCGACCAGGCCTGCGATTTTTTCGTCAAGCTCTTTGAATGGTTCCGAAGCATCCAGCACAAGCAGCGCGATGTCGGCGTTTTCAAGCATTGCTTCGGTACGCATCAAAGCATACTTCTCTATACCAAGGATCTTGCCCCGCTTACGGACACCAGCCGTATCGATAAAGGTGATCTCCTTGTCTTCATATTCGATGGTCTCGTCGATAGGGTCGATCGTCGTACCGGCGACTGAACTGACAACGGAACGCTCTTCGTTGAGAAGCGCATTGAGCAGAGAGCTCTTGCCCACATTGACACGGCCAATAATCGCAACGCGCATCTTGTTGAGAACCGATTCATCAAACTCTTTGAGATTGTCGTTGTTGCCGAAGACAGAGTCATCGATGAAGACCTCTTCCTCAGCATTAAGGATCTCCTGCTGAAGCGCGTAGTCTTCGTAAGGATCGAAGTACTCGTCATCTTCATCTTCCTCTTTAAGGCCCTGGAAGTACTCTTCGTCAGAGATCTCTTCTTCGAGCGTTTCCGGCTCTTCAACTTCTTCAACCTCTTCAACAAGAGGTGCTTCTACCTTCTCTTTTTCCGGCAGCTGCTCTTCGATCCATTGTAAAAGGGCGTTGATGTGGCGGTTGTGCGAGACGGAAATACCGAAGATATTTTCACACCCGAACTCATAGTACTCCCATACTTTCTCCATCATCTTGTCGTTGTCGATCTTGTTGACGACAAGGGCCATGGTCTTACCTTTTTCTTGCAGCTCATAGAAGAAATCTTTGTCCTCTTTCTCGGGAAGGCCTTTACCGTCGACCATGTAGAGGATAATATCCGCTTCGTTGGCCGCTTTGACCGACATCTTTTTAATGGCATCGAAAAGTTCGTTACCTTCGTCTAGTCCGCCGGTGTCAAGGACTTCGACCTCTTTGTCATTGATCTGTAAAATGCGGCGCTTGATGTCACGCGTTGTTCCGGCCTGTTCTGAGGTGATGGCATCACGCTGCTTCAACAGACGGTTGAAAAATGAGCTTTTTCCGACATTCGGACGACCAATAATGGCAAGTTTTTTCATAGAAGTTCTTTATATTTAGATGCTCAGAAGGTGGGTAGGCGCAAGAAAGTCGTAGTGAGAGATCACTTTGAAGTCATTGTGTAAAAACCTGTTGCTTTTACGGTGTTTTCAATAAAGGATGAAAACCTGCCTAACCTTTTCCAAGGTATTGATGTTGAAATTATACCCAAATTCTAGATGATGCGTATGGGAGAAGAGCGTTCGGTAAAAGAGAAGGGAAGATAGTCTGGCTCCCCAGCCCTTTGGCCGGGGTGAAAATGTTATTTTGTTTCGAACTCTTTTTCAAGGTTTTCAAGTGCGTTTTGCGCCTGGAACTGTTGCCAGAGCGCATCCTGGTTTTTGAAACTTGAGATTACGTTCTCTTTTGCCGATGCATTGACACTGTTTTGTGTCACGCCTACAAGGATATAGATGTCATCGTTTTCCGGATGCTGCCAGTATGCAAGCTGTTTTGAACCGTTAAGCGTCACTTTGGCGACCTGCTTGGAGACCTGTGTTGAGACCGTGTCCACGGTTTCGTTCTCGGCAATACCGGTAGAACGCGTGAAGCGTTCGACCTTGTCTTTTACAAGTGTTTCGATCTGCTGAGCCAGGTTGGAACGTCCGTCTGCTAGGGCATTCTTGCGTGTAAACCCTGCACCGGCTTTTGACATCTTTGCGGTACCGGTTGACGTGTACATCTCATCATAACCTTCAACAATGCCGCAGGCCCATTTAGGGGCCTCTGCTTTGTCGATGGTACATTCAGCGATAGCCACCGGTTTCTTTGCTGGTTCAGCCATCTCTTCTTTATCGCTACAACCGCTGAAGCTGACTGCCATAAGCGCGGCAAGTGTAGTTGAGATCAAGATTTTGTTCATTTTCGTATCCTTGAGTATTATGTGGGTCAATTATAGGTGAATCACTTTAAAGGTTTCCTTTAGCAATACCATACTGACAGAGCGATTATAGGGAAGGACCATCTAGTGATCGTGAATTGTGAGCCATCTATTGGACACGACTGTCCGGCATACTCTCCACATAAAGCGACTGCGACGGAAAAGCAAAAGCGGCGCCGTTTCGCTCGACAATCTCCATCAGTTCAAGGTTGATACGTTCGCGCACCTGCATATATTCGCCCCAGTTTGTCGTCTTGGTAAAGAAGTAGCAGAAAATACCGAGGGCACTGTCCTGAAACTCTGTAAAGTGGATATAGATTGTCTGTTGGTCGACATCGTCATCGTTTTGCAGGAACTCACGCATCTCCTTCAGGATCGCTCGCATCTGTGCCGCCGTGGTGCCGTAGGTTAAACCGAGTGTCATCTTGATACGGCGTTTTTCCATCTCGGACCAGTTTAAGATAGCGCTGTTGGCGATATTGCCGTTTGGAACGCTGACCAGGGCCCTGGCAAAGGTCCTGACCCTGGTAGAACGGATGCCGATATGCTCGATAGTACCTTCGACCTCCGGGGTCTTGATCCAGTCACCTACCTTGAAAGGCTGGTCGGTAAAGATCACCATGGAGCCGAAAAAGTTGCTAGCTGTATCTTTGGCGGCCAAGGCAAAGGCCATACCGATAAGTCCCAATGAGGCGACGAAACCGGTGATGTTGATGCCCCACGTAGAGAGGATGTTCATACCGGCAAAGATCAGAATGATCGCTTTGATGATCGTCAGTAGCAGTTTGGCAAGCGTGATGCCGTTGTCGGTCTTGAAGCGTTTTGACATCAGTTCATCCGAGCGTTGGAACAGGTTAGCTATCCGGTACAAGACCCAGGCAATAAGCGCTATTGTCAGGGTCGAGATGGTATTGGAGATCATGGCTGAGAAACTCTCACCAAAGGTTAAAAAGCTGAAGGCGACTTTGAAACCTAAAATGACAATTCCAAATGCGATAGGGCGTTGGAGCAGATAGAAGATCTGGTCGTCAAGTTCGGTGCGAGTCTTGTTAACCCAGCGAAGCCCCAGCAGCGTAATCAAACGGGTAAGCTGTTTGCGCAGTGCCAAAAAGATCAAAAAGACAATAATTGCCGAGGTCCATGTGCCTAAAGCATTGCCGAAAACAGTGATGCTAAAAAGCTGCACGACACTCTCTGGAATCGGCAGTTTCTCAAGGATTAGTGCTTCGACGCTGTCATGCAGAGCGTGTGTCATCTTGGTGACATCGGTCACTTCGGAGATCACAGAGGTGTTGATATCGGCCGTTGTGTTTGTTTCCATTCTATCGTTCCTGATGTTTTAGAAGCAAATCATAACTTTTTTCGTTTAAAGAAGCGTTGTTCTGTATAATACTGCTATAAAAATACAGTGGATCATCATTTGAATAAAAAACTTTTTTGGCTCTATATAACATCGATGTGGCTCTCTGTTCGCATCGTGCTCTTTGAAAAATATGCTTTTGTGCTGATGCTGGTTTGGTGGGTGCCATCTTTTATCCTGGCATTCGCCGTCCGTCCGTTATACAGCGGCAGTGAGTTCATTGTGTTGGGTGTCGCCTTTCTTCTGCGTAAACGTTTTTACCTCTCGATGGCAAATACCCGGGCAAGATGGATACGCAGAGGGGATTGGGTCGAGTTTGTAGAAGATGGGCATGAAGGGTATATACAGGTCTTTAAACATGGAAAAGTCCTGCGCAAGATGCGTGGTGAAGATGTGGCGTTGACGGGGCTCTTTGAAAAGGAACTTATACCGGTCTATTCGCACTTTTACCTTTTGGAGATGGAAGAGAAAAATATCATTGTCCCTTACGAGTGGATCGTCTCGATCGAACTGAAAGATGTGCCGGAGGTCTAAGCCCTCTCTTTTTTGATCATCTCATAGGCCGTATTGATCTTCTGTACCTTCTGGGTCGCATCTTTGACATACTCTTCCGATGCCCCTTTTGCTTTCATGATATCGGGGTGGTATTTTTTGACAAGTGCGCGGTATTTTTTCTTGATCGTGTCCAGGTCATCGTCGCGGCTGGCACCTAGTACATCGTAGGCATCGCTTACACTGCTTTGTGATGCATTGGCCCCCATCATCGAAGCAAAACGCTGCATGATCCCTTCGACTTCGGCACCGCTGAGTTCCAAAAAGGCGGCTATCTTGATGATGAGGTTCTCTTCGGCATGCGAAAGCTCGCCGTCGATGTAGGCGAGGTTGATCAAAAATGTGATCATCATCAGGCGTTTCTGTTTGTCACCGCGTGTTGCACTCTGGAGTTGTGCGGCAAGACCGTCGACATTGCGGATGATCTCTTTTTCACGATTGAATATCTCTTTCAGGACACCGCGTACCTTCTCCTGATGCGATACACCGAAGGCTTTTGAGATATCGCTAAACATATTGCCGATCAGCTCCGCTTCAAGCTCGTGCACCCGCCCGTCGGCCTTGGCCACCTTGGCCACCAGTGCCACAAAGAGCCCAAGCTCGGAGCGTGCGACAGCCTCATAGGTCAGTGATGTACTTTGAAACTGTCCTTGGGTGTAGTAGTGGCGCTGAAAACGTCTGTAACTGTTAAAGACCCACCGTAAGATTAGAAAGATAACGATAATGGTGATAATTGTTGACATACATATCCTATAAATTTAATGACAGATTATGCCCAAATCAAAATAACATCGATTAAACAGCATTCTTGTATAATTGCGCCAATTAATGATGAGGACAGTTACATGAGAATTATTTTACTAGGCGCACCGGGTGCAGGCAAAGGTACCCAGGCCCAATTTTTGACCAAAGAGTTCGATATCCCTCAAATCTCGACAGGCGATATGCTTCGTGCTGCGATCAAAGCGGGTACAGAGATGGGCAAGATGGCGAAAGAGTTTATGGACGCTGGAAAATTGGTGACAGATGAGATCATTATCGGTCTTGTCAAAGAACGTATTGCACAAGATGACTGTAAAAACGGTTTCTTGCTAGACGGTTTCCCACGAACTGTACCTCAGGCAGATGCGGTGAAAGAGGCGGGTGTCGCTATCGACGCTGTTATCGAGATCGATGTGCCGGACGAAGAGATCGTCAATCGTATGTCGGGACGCCGTGTGCACCAGAACTCCGGCCGTACCTACCATGTTGTCTATAACCCACCTAAGGTCGAAGGCAAAGATGATGAAACAGGAGAAGAGCTGATCCAGCGTCCTGATGACAAAGAGGAGATCGTACTTGACCGCCTTAAGGTCTATCACGAGCAGACGCAGCCTCTGGTCGACTACTACAGTGCAGAAGCGGCAAAAAACAGCGCGATTAAATATATCCGTGTTGACGGTACGCAAAAGATCGACGAAGTCGAAAAAGAGGTAATCTCTCAACTGGCATAATCATATCGGTTCAGCCGTAGCTGAACCAAATGCCTTCTCAATATCGAACCGCTGCTAATGACGCAGCAGTTTATCCATCTCAAATTCGTTATACCCTTCCACTACTCTATGGTTAATGATCACCATCGGTATCCGTTTACCTTCATAGTGCTCAAAGAGCAATTGCCCTTCGCCGCTTGTCTCAATGTCATGTTCGGTGAATTTGACATTGTTCTTTTTCAAAAATGCTCTTGCTTTGGCACTGTACGGTGAAAGCAGTGTACTCAGAAGGATCACTTCGCGGTAGTAGGCGTTTTCAGTCTTCTCATAGTTGACAAGCCCTTTTGCAGGGTAGTAGGGTGCGATGGAATCCCACTCTTTCTTGATACGGTTATCGAGGTAGCACGAGTCCCCTTGCTGGCGATGAGCGTTGTAGTAAGTGTAGATCTTTTCTCGCATGTAGGGGCTTTTATAGTCTTCTGGGTTGTTTGTATCGATGATCGCAAGAAACGTCCGGTAATGGTCTGTTTCAATCGCGTTGGCCAGCTCGCGGTGTAGAAACTTTTGTAACTCTTCATGGGCATTCTGCAAGTTTGTCAGGGCCTTGTAATAGGCGTTTTTTATCCTCGGATCACTGTCTGATTTCAGGGGAAGGTATTTTCCCAACACCCTGTCGCAATGTGCCTGGTATGCTAATACCTTCTGGCGTAACGGGGCATGGTAGACAAGGTTGTCAAGTACAACGCGTGCCTTGAAAAGCGGTTCTGCAATGTCACGGTAGGGTTCCGGATAACAGCGAGCAGAAAGGGATAGGGAAAAAAGGGCCAGCAGAACAATACGCAGCATGTAAATAACCTTTTTACGAGTTCTTATAACAAGTCTATAACATCTTAGCTGATAAAATTCCAAGAAAAAGAGACGTTTTGAAACATTATATCTCCAGCCTCGACCGCGGCGTGCTCTATATGCTGCTGGCCTCTTTTTTCTTTGCCATCATGGGCGCTTTTGCAAAACTGGCAAGCGGTTCCATGAGCTCCCTTGAGGTTGTCTTCTTTCGTAATGTCTTTGGCGTTGTGCTTGTCGGGTACGCTGTTTTGCGTCATCCGATGAAACACAGCGGCGGCAAACCTTTTTTACTTTTTTTCCGGGGGTTTATGGGCTTTACCGCGCTATTGGCTTTTTTTTACAATATTGCCCATATCCCTCTGGGTGATGCAATGACGTTTTCGAAGACCTCTCCTATCTTCACCGCGCTCTTTGCCTGGCTTTTATTAAACGAAAAGCTGCCGCGAGTCGGATGGATAGCTGTCTTTGTCGGTTTTGTCGGTATAGTGTTCATTACGAAGCCGACCGGTCTGATGCTCTCCAAGACCGACCTGCTCGGAATATTCAGCGGTATCGGAGCAGCGCTGGCCTACACCTCTGTCCGAGAGCTTAGAAAGTATTATGATACGCGTGCGATCGTGCTCTCTTTTATGAGTGTCGGCACCATTGGACCGCTGTTGCTGCTCATGCTGTCGTCTTTTATCCATGCACCGGAACTTGATTTTATGCTGGGTGCGTTTGTGATGCCCAGCGGTATCGTCTGGTTCTATGTCGGTGCAATGGGGCTTTTTGCAACCCTTGCGCAGCTCTACATGACCAAGGCGTACGGTGAGTCGCAAGCAGGCATCGTCGGGGCTGTAAGTTATACAAATATTGTCTTTTCCATCGGGCTTGGACTGCTGCTTGGCGACGCACTACCTGACTTTATAACACTCTTTGGTATAATCTTAATAATTATCAGCGGGATTCTCGTTGTCAAAAAATAGGAGGTTCTCTTATGGATGCAAATACAATGTATTATGGCGGATTGGTGGTTATCGCGATTCTTGCCTATCTGGCGTATAACAGTAATAAAATTATCACGGCGGTGCTGCTGCTTGCTGTGGGCGGCTATTTTATCTACTCTCACAATACCGGTAAGACCATTACGGATTATAGTGAAAAAGCGGTCGAGCAGTTTGACAAAGAGACTGGATATGACAAAATGGACAAGAAGTCAGGAATTTGAATATGCCAATAAGGACATTGATGAAAGTGCGGACAGATAGATGATATTGATGGCAGGGCCTTGTGTCATAGAGAGTGAAAAAAACATCTTTGATATCGCCAAACAACTGGAGCGTTATCAGAACGATGACCGTATCGACTTTTATTTTAAGGCCAGTTTCGACAAAGCCAACCGGACTTCGTTGGAG
This sequence comes from Sulfurimonadaceae bacterium, assembly GCA_041571435.1. Taxonomy (GTDB): domain Bacteria; phylum Campylobacterota; class Campylobacteria; order Campylobacterales; family Sulfurimonadaceae; genus Sulfonitrofixus. The sequence goes on from JBFFUI010000005.1 coordinate 66,813, forward strand.
AGCTACCGTGGGCCGGGTCTTGAAGAGGGGCTTCGTATCCTGCAAAAGGTCAAGGATGATTTCGGATATAAAATTGTGACCGATATTCATGAGTCTTATCAGGTGAAGCCGGTGGCGGAAGTGGTGGATATCTTGCAGATACCCGCATTTTTGTGCCGTCAGACCGACCTGCTGGTGGCAGCGGCGAACACAGAACGGATCGTCAACATCAAAAAGGGGCAGTTCATGAACCCTAATGATATGAAGTACTCAGTCTTGAAAGTGCTTAAGACCCGCGGTTGTGATGAGGTCTCTTACCAAAATGCGAAAGATAACGGTGTCCTTTTGACGGAACGCGGTTCAAGTTTCGGATACGGAAACCTGGTTGTCGATATGCGTTCACTGGTCATTATGCGCGATTTCGCTCCGGTGGTCTTTGATGCGACACATTCGGTTCAGATGCCCGGAGGCGGCGGTGGGACAACTTCAGGTGACAGTTCGATGGTGCCGCACCTTTCGCGTGCTGCGGCAGCAGTCGGTGTGGACGGTTTCTTCTTTGAGACCCATATCGATCCAAGCTGTGCGCTAAGTGACGGACCGAATATGTTAAAATTAGACGACTTATACACAACAACAGAGACAATCTTAAAAATTCAAGAAACACTAAAGGGATAAAGAATGAGTTTAATCGAAGGTAAATTGAAAGTTATCAATGGCAAAAAGATCGCTATTGTAAGTACACGCTGGAACCACTTCATCGTAGACAGATTGGTCGAAGGTTCAAAAGACGCGTTCGACCGCCACGGCGGTAATGCAGAAGACCTGGACCATGTGCTTGTACCGGGTGCATTTGAGCTGCCGATGATCGTCGACCGACTGCTTGTCAGCGGGAAGTATGATGCGATCTGTGCTTTGGGTGCTGTTATCCGCGGTGCAACACCGCACTTCGACTATGTTTCTGCAGAAGCGACAAAAGGGATCGCTTCGATGTCACTTAAGCACGGCAAACCGGTCTCATTCGGTCTCTTGACGACGGATACGATCGAGCAGGCGATCGAGCGTGCCGGTACAAAAGCTGGAAATAAAGGTTTTGAAGCGATGACGACCGTGATCGAAATGCTTGACCTATACAACGAGATCGACGCGTAATGGCGACACGCCACCACGCTCGAATGGCTGTTGTCAGCCTGTTGTATGCCTATGACCTTGGTAATCAGAGTATTGCCGACTATACAGATGAGATCCTGGAAGATAAAAAGATCCGTAACAAGCAAAAAGAGTTTGCACTTGAGCTGTTCCGCGGTGTTATGGACAATCTTGAAGCCATTGACGCGGCGATTGTCAAACATCTGAAGGACTGGGATTTTGAACGTCTTGGCTCGGTAGAACGTGCCACATTGCGTCTGGGCGCTTATGAGATCATGAATTCCGAGCTCGATTCTGCAGTCGTGATCAATGAAGCGATAGAGGTTTCCAAAGCCTTTGGAACGGAACAGTCTCCTAAATTTATCAATGGTGTGCTCGACGCGATCTCCAAAGACAAATAATGCTTAGAGTACTGCTTGTAACGCTTTTAACCTTTGGCGCACTCTATGGTGCGAACAGCTGTCTGAAGTGCCATGAGGGCATCGAAGATATCCGCGACCCCGATTCCAAGATGATGGAAGAGATCTACAAGGTCGCAGAGAAAGCCGGCCACAAAGGCAATGACTGTATCGTCTGTCACGGGGGCAACCCGACGACGATGGTCAAAAAGCGTGCACACCATGGTACTGTCGAATACTTTCTGAATCATAAGGGTCCCAAAGCGTACTATCCTGCGCCGGGCAGCACCTGGATCAACCAAAACACTTGCGGGATGTGTCACCAGGAACAGGTCGATGCACAGATGAACTCCTTGATGATGACGGAACAGGGTAAAATCCAAGGCGCACTCTGGAGTTTTGGTGCGAACGAGGGATATAACCACAATGTCGCGACCTACGATACCAAAAATCCTGAAGACCCGCACAAACGCCTGGGTACAGTTGCTTATAAACAGTATATGTCCGAACTTTCAGCACTTGAGCCGCAAGGTTTTCCCTCAGAGACGACAGCCCTGCCAAAGGCTCCGACAGCTGAGGAGATCGAAAAAGACCCTTCTCTGGCGGTCTATACCTACCTGCGCCAAGAGTGCCTGAGGTGCCACACCGGTTCCAAAGGACGTGAAAAACGGGGTGACTTCAGGGGCATCGGCTGTGCCTCTTGTCACATCCCTTACTCCAATAGCGGCTTTTACGAAGGCGGGGACAAACAGATCTCCAAAAAACCGGGCCATCTTCTGGTCCATACCATCCAGTCATCGCGAAAAGCAAAGGTAAAAGTACACGATATCGAGTATTCGGGTGTGCCGGTGGAGACCTGTTCGACCTGTCACAACCGTGGAAAACGTATCGGGGTCTCTTATCAGGGACTGATGGAGACGGAGTACCAGTCCACCTATGATGATGCTGGTAATGCGCAGCCTGAACTGCACACGAAGCGTTACATGCATATGCAGGAGGATATCCACTTTAAAAAAGGGATGCTCTGTCAGGATTGCCACACCTCAAACGACATGCACGGCGACGGCTTTTTGAGCGGCGCCAATCTCGGCGCGGTCGAGATCGAGTGTCAGGATTGCCACGGTACGACCTCGGCCTATCCGTGGGAACTTCCGCTTGGTTATTCGGATGAGTTTAACGAGACAGCCAAATCCGGCGAACCGCGGGGGACGGCAACAACTATCGCCGAATACCTCAAGATGGGTTCTGTCCCGGAAGCGCCAGAGGGCTATCTGCTGAGTGCCCGCGGTAACCCTATTACCAAGGCTGTGCGCAACGGTGACAAGATCATGATGCATCTTGCATCAGGTAAAGATCTCGAACTTATCCCGCTGAAAAAACTGAAAAAAGATAAAAAGCTCTCGCAAGAAGCGCTGGTTGCGATGGACCAGATCAAAGCCCATACCGACGAGCTGGAGTGCTATACCTGCCACGCAACATGGGCACCGCAGTGTTACGGCTGTCACGTCAAGATCGACTACTCCGGCGGCAAGCAAAACCCTGACTATCTGGCTGCTTCACATGATCATGATATCCACGGTACGACAGGTGGCATGCGCAATTTGAAGAACTACCTTGTCGACGGCAGGGTGACGGAGACACGCTCATTTTTACGCTGGGAGGACCCGGCACTGTCGCAAAACGGCGAAGGGCGTATCTCACCAACGATCCCGGGCTGCCAGACGACCATCACCGTTATCGGAAAAGATGGCAACGCCCTGTTGCAGAACCATATCTTCAAGATCCCGAATGCTGAAGGTGCAGGTGAGGAGGGGCAGAACGCCATCGATATGTCCCCTGTTCAACCCCATACGATCTCCAAAGCGTCTCGCAGCTGCGAGTCATGCCATACCTCTGCCAAGGCGTTGGGACTGGGGATCGGCGGCGGAAAACTGAATGGGGATCCAAGTAGAGATACGATCATCGACCTGATGACGGCTGACGGCCGTATCTTGCCGAGTAATGTCGACACACAGCTGCCGCGTATTGCTAACCTTAAAAACGGTTACTCCCGTTTTATTGATGAAAATGGGACGCAGCTGCAGACGCTGGGACACCACTGGAAACTCTCTGCACCGCTCAATGAAGAGCAGCGTACCAATACGGACCGCGAAGGGATGTGTCTGTCGTGTCATAAAACGATGCCCGACGGTGATCTGGCCGTTTCGGCGATGGTACACATTACAAAGATGGCAGGCTATGAGATCGACAAGAAAACGCACGGCTCAATCTTAAATAAATTCCTGCTGATGGGAGCTTGGTTGCAACTCTTAGTTGGCGTTGGGCTTGGAAGTTATATTATATATAGACTCTTTTTCAAACGTAAACAACCAAGGAGATGGCGATGAGAAAAATCATCCTGATCGTGGCACTAGTGGGCGGACTGTTCGCTAATGATATTATTGTCAAAAACTCAAACAAGAGTGTCGAAGCGACAATGAACAAACTTCAGAACATTGTTACAAAAAAAGGTTTTACGGTCTATGCCGTCGTGGATCATCAGGCAGGCGCGACAAAAGTACGTATGAAGCTGCCGCCCTCTAAAGAGATTATCTTCGGAAATCCGAAAATGGGGACGATTCTGATGCAGGAGAAGATAGAAGTGGGGCTTGACCTGCCTATCCGAGTCCTGGTGTTTCAAGACGCGATGAAAAAGACAAATATCGCTTACAGAGACGGTAGATGGCTGGATGCCGAACATAACCTGACTAAGAAAAAAGTGCTTAACAAGATGAATTTTACATTAGACAATATGACAACAGAGGCAGGACGTTAACAGTGAGTCGAATGACAAGTGAAGAGGCTTTAGACCTTATTCAAAACGCGGACCTTCTGGAACTTGGAAAGATGGCGTCGGCGAGAAAAAAAGAGCTCCATCCTAAAGGGGTGACGACATTCATCGTCGATCGCAACATCAACTACACCAATGTCTGTTGGGTAGACTGCAAGTTCTGTGCTTTTTATCGCCATGCCAAAGAGGATGACGCGTATGTCTTGAGTCATGAAGAGATCGACCAGAAGATCGATGAACTGGTGGCGATCGGCGGTACGCAGATTCTTTTTCAAGGCGGGGTTCACCCCAAACTCAAGATCGATTTTTATGAGGACCTTGTAGGCCATATCCATGAAAAATACCCGCAGATCACGATCCACGCCTTTTCGGCGATCGAACTGGACTACATCGCAAAGATCTCGAAGATCACAATCAAAGAGGTGCTGGAACGTTTGAAAGCAAAAGGGCTCTCTTCGATCCCGGGTGCGGGTGCGGAGATACTCAGCGACCGTGTCCGTGACATCATCGCGCCGAAAAAGCATGACTCAAAAGTATGGATCGATGTCCACCGTCAAGCCCACAAACTGGGAATTATGTCTACGGCTACGATGATGTTCGGCACGGTAGAGACCGACGAAGAGATCATTGAACACTGGAATATGGTACGTAAGCTCCAGGATGAGACCGGCGGTTTCCGTGCCTTTATCATGTGGTCGTTCCAGGGTCAGAACACAAAGTTGATGGAGGAATTCCCCGACATCAAAAAACCATCGTCAAACCGTTACCTGCGCTTGCTTGCAGTCTCACGCCTCTTTTTGGACAATATCCCCAACATTCAGAGCTCATGGGTGACACAGGGGCCGTATATCGGCCAGATGGCACTGAAATACGGTGCCAATGATCTCGGTTCGACAATGATGGAAGAGAACGTTGTCCGCAGTGCCGGAGCCGGTTTTAGAATGGCAAAAGATGAGATGGTTCGTCTTATCGCCGACATCGGCGAAACGCCGGCTATCCGTAATACGGCGTATGATACGCTGCAGACGTTCTCTTAAAATATGACGATGATGATTAAACATTTTCTCTTCTTACTACTTTTAATGCAAGGAAACTCTATGGCTTCGAGTATAGACTACATTACTGTCGAGGGCGTCAAAGTACCTCTTATTCATGAAGAGGACAAGCGTCTTCCGATGGTCTCCCTTCAACTGGTCTTTCAAAAGAGTGGCTCGATCGAAGACAAAGCGCTGCCAGGTCTTGCAAAAATGAGTGCCAAGATGATGAACGAAGGGACCTCTGCTCTCGGAAGCATCGGTTTTGCAAAAGTGCTTGACGCCAAAGCAGTTCATCTCAGTGCCCATACCGGTACTGAGACCTTTGTGATCGAACTGTCATCGCTCAAGGAGTCATTTGATTACGGACTGGACAAGTTTGCGGACCTGCTAAAAGATCCCAATCTGGACAAAGAGACCCTTGAAAAGGCAAAAGCCGTTACGATCGGCGCATTAAGCCGAAAAGAGAATGATTACGATTATGTTGCGGCCAGAGCCTTGAAAGGAGAACTTTTTAGAGGGACACTTTTGGAACATCCTTCCAGCGGTACGGTCGATGATGTCAAAAAAATCGCGATAGACGATGTAAAAGAGTTTTTACAAGAGCATCTGGTGCTATCACGTGCGGTGATGGTGATCGGCGGAGATATCTCCATGGCTGAAGCCAAAGAGAAAGCCGGCATGCTGTTAAAAAGCCTTCCGAAAGGAAAATCGAGTGATCTGCCATTTGTAGAGGTGGTCAAAACGAGTCAGGAAGAAGTACTGGAACGTGACACGGAACAGGCCTATGTCTACTTCGGCTCTCCGTACAACATCAGAGTAGGGGATGAAGATGAACACAAGGCGCGTGTTGCGACCTATATCCTGGGTACCGGTGGTTTCGGAAGCCGGCTGATGGAAGAGATCCGGGTTAAGCGCGGACTGGCATACTCGGCCTATGCACGTGTCAACACAGCCCGCTCAAATGTCTATTTTTCAGGCTACCTGCAGACAAAGATCGAGTCGCAAAAAGAGGCTGAGGAGACGGTCAAAGAGGTGATTTCTACCTTTGTAAAAGAGGGAGTGACCCAGGCTGAACTTGACCAGGCAAAAAAGTTCCTTCTCGGTTCCGAACCGCTCCGTGTCGAGACCCTCTCACAACGGCTTTCACGTACGTTCCAGGAGTTTTATAAAGGCCAGGAACTCGGCTCAAGTCTGAAAGAGCTTGAGAAGATCAAGGTGTTGACACTTGCTGATCTGAACAGCTATATCCAAAAACATACCGAGATCAATGATCTTACTTTTGCTGTGGTGACAAGCCCTAAATAACAGTTATAGAGTCAAGAGATGATCGTGGAGATTACTCTTTGATGAATTTTTGGTTCTCGGGGTTTGAGAGAAAGCTTGCCATCGAATTTTCTATACCGTTTTCACGTTTTGGGGGTTGGTTGCTTGCGGCCTCGCTAGGTGAGGCGAGATTGACGAAGATGGGGGTCTCGTCAACAATGACCTGCATGATGCTCAATAAAGGAACCTGCACAAAGCTGCCGATGTTCTCTTCGCCAAATCCCGCTTCAAAGATCAGTGCGTTGTTTTCAAGGCGGGCACTCTCAAAAGTATAGCCTGCTAAAAAGAAGAGCGTCATTGGGCGAAAGTCGCTGCGGATCTTCTCCGGAAGCTCCGGCTCGAAAGTAAGGTGCTCGATCTTGCAGAGAATACCGAAGTTTTGCTCTTGTTCAATCAGAAAGAGGAGCAATTCCTGTTTATGTTTGCTCATCAACTTCATATAGTTTTCATCTTTGATCATCTCATACAGCATTATCGCCCCCCTTTTATTGGAGAAATTATACCATCTTTGACTTTCTGAAAACCGACCATGGCGTTGAGCAGTGCAAACGTTGTGAAGTCAGAAAGGTCATCGGGTGCTATATCACTTTCTGCGATCTTCTTTTCGTCAAGTAGACGCGCTCTAGTTGTCCCTGCCAAAAGAGGGTGTTTCGGTGTCAGCCACCGTCTGCCGTCAAAAAATGCGATGTTGGCGATCGAGGTGTCGGTGATAAGGCCGTTTTGGACGATAAGAATATCGTCGGCAGCCCCGCGTTGTGCAAACAGGAGATCAAGTTCTGTGCGATCTGCATATTTCAGAGCATAATCAAGTGTGTCAGCCTGAATAAGTTGAAGTGTTTGGACCGATTTAGTCTGATAGGGGATATATTCGACAATTGTAGAGGTCGCATCATAGATAACCCTGCATCGGTAAAGGGCAGTGTCCGGCGGCATGATCAGAGAAGCGAGGTCAAGATGAAGTGCATAACCCAACTGCCTGAGGCTTCTATCTACTCTCTGTTGATGGTACGCAAGGTGAGCAGGCTGGCCTTGTTCACAGCGAATGGTCTCGAGAAGCTTTTTACTCACTAAACAGCGCAGTACTCAGGTAACGTTCACCCGTATCGCAGAGGATGGTAACGATGGTCTTGCCCTGGTTCTCAGGACGAGCTGCGACCTGCATCGCGGCATAGACGTTGGCTCCGGCCGAGATACCGACAAGAAGTCCTTCGTGTCGCGCTAACATTTTGGCGGTGTTGATGGCGTCGTCATTACTGACTTTGATCACTTCACCGTAGATGTTCGTGTCGAGAACCTTCGGTACGAACCCGGCGCCGATCCCCTGTATTTTGTGCGGGCCGGGTTTACCTCCGGAGAGAATAGCCGAGTCCTCAGGTTCAACGGCAACGATCTGAATGGCGGGGATCTCCTCTTTCAATATCGTGCCGGTCCCCGTCAAGGTGCCCCCGGTTCCGACTGCAGCGACAAAGATATCCACATTCTTGTCGGTGTCACGAAGGATCTCTTTTGCCGTTGTCAGTCGATGGACCTCCGGGTTGGCCGGGTTCTGGAACTGCTGCAAAATGATAGCATCGTCAAGGCTCTCTTTAAGCTCTTCGGCCTTGTCGATCGCCCCTTTCATCCCTGCAGCAGCCGGGGTCAGTACAAGCTCAGCACCGAGCGCTTTAAGCAGGTTCCGGCGTTCCATACTCATGGACTCAGGCATGGTAAGTGTCAGATGAAGACCCAGTGCCGCACAGATCGAAGCGAGCGCGATTCCGGTGTTACCGCTTGTCGGTTCGATGATGCAGGTCTCATTTTTGATCAACCCTTTGTCCATGGCATCTTTGATCATGTTGAACCCGATGCGGTCTTTGACTGAACTGGTTGGGTTCATAAACTCACATTTCCCCAGGATAGTGGCACCCGTTTCCTGCGAAGGAAAGTTGAGTTTGACAAGAGGGGTGTTTCCGATGAGTTCGGTAATATTGTTGGCGACATTCATACGATGACTCCTTGGTGATTTCTCTTTGTATTGTCTATATAGTAGTTGTATGTAGGTTAAAGTTGCGTAAAGCTGAGTAAAACACTAGGGTAGTCTAATCGCCGTCACGAATGATCCCTGTTCCGCCCATGTTGGCACTGTGATAGATGATGCTGTGGTGTTTCTTGGCATAAAACCGCATCAGCAGCTTCTGAAGGGTGGGTTCGATAGATGGGTAGAACCAGCCGTTGTTGCTGATAGCGATCAGGTAGGGAGGATCCCCTTCATAGAGCTCTCCGCAGGTCGCCTCATAACAGATCGCGTTTCTGAACTTGATGCCCTTGACCGTCAAATCAGTCGGTTTTTCCGCCGTGACGAAGTCTGAGGCGCCGTCAAAAAAGGTGGTGTTGACCCAGGCACGCAAAAACTCCGGTAGAGGTATGTATTCGCCAAAAGGGACCAGCACCATCTTCTTGGCGATCCGGACCTCGCCGTTAAAGAAATGATAACTGACATTATAGTGAAGGCCGTTCTCGATATAGAGCGAACCGGTAATAATCTCAATATCACGGGAGTATTTTTTAAGCGTTCTGATCAGCTGGGCATCCCGGTTCAAAAAGAGAGGAAAGGCGGATTCCGGCAGGACGATCAGATCATAGTGTTCGGTAACAGCAGACGTAATGGCAGCAAGATTACGGGCAATGATACGCGGACGGTTTGCTTTTTTCCACTTCTCCTCCTGCAGGAGCATCGGTGAATAGAGCTTGATCTTTATGTCCGGCTCTACCGGCTGTGGCGAAGAGAAGTCTAAGGCTGGTAAAAGCAGAATGAAAGGGGCAAATTGAAACCGTTTCAGCTTCTCTTTTTTGGAGAAATAGAGATAGAGTGAAAGTGACGCTAAAATGAGGGCGTATTGCCACTTCTCGACGCCGAAAAACGAGTCGATAAAAGGGAGTTCGACCTGAAGCCAGTTCCAGTCCATCGGTTCGACGAAACTCAATCCGAAAAGCAGCGCAGCACGATAGAAAGGGTTTTTAGTGAAGGCCAGGACGCTGAAAAAAAGTGCGTAAAGCAGGATGAAGAAGAGGGTGATAAAAGGGGTCATCCACCCTACATTATAGTACTCGAAGCTGTAGCCTATCCAGTAAAACCAGAGCAGCCCGATAAACCCGCCGGCGGCTGCAAGGACACGAAGAGGTGCTCTAAGCAGAAAATAGAAGGCACCAAGTGCGGTAACCGTGTTGATCAGGGTGTTGGTATACCCGTACTGTTCCATATAGATAAAAGAGGAGAAAAGCAGTGCGATACCGAGACCCTTGAGAAAGTCAAGTGTTACCGAGCGAAAATCAATATTTGTCAGTTTCATGGGCGTATTATACAAAGATTTATCCCTTCATCTATTTCAGAGGTCTGAAACAGTATAATGCATCAATTTTTTACGCAAGGATCTATTCGTATGGACATGTTAGGACAACTTTTACCGTTTGTATTTTTAATTGCGATTATGTACTTCATAATCATCCGCCCGCAGCAGCAGCAGGCCAAAGCCCACAAAGCAATGCTTGAGAGCCTAGGCAAAGGGGAGAAAGTCGTCACTAACGGCGGTCTTATCGTTGTTATCTATAAAGTTGAAGAGAACTTCTTCTCTGTGAAGATAAATGATGATGTGATCGTTAAGATCACTAAAGATGCGGTCGCACGAAAGTATGAGGATGAAGCTTAATTTTCGTCTGGTTATTCTTGTTCTCGCCATTATATTTGGTGTGTTCTTTTCAATGCCGTCTCTGCTCCAGACAGAGAAGGGTGCCAAGATCACGCTCGGTCTAGACCTTCAGGGGGGTCTGCACATGCTTCTCGGTGTCAAGACCGAAGAGGCTGTCGGCTCACGCATAAAGTCGATCGCAGCAAGTGTAAAACACTTTACAGACCACAATGACATCTTGCTGGACACACTTTCAGCGACTGATGAAGAGGTGAAGTTCGCGATACTCGATCCTGATGATGCACCGGCGATCGATGCGATGTTGAAAGAGATCGAGGGCGCTCAGATCAGCCACAGCGGTGAAGCGTATGCATTGACGCTGACGCCTGAATCGATTGAAAAGACCAAAAAAGAGGCGATTGCCCAGGCCATCGAGACCATTCGTAACCGTCTGGACCAGTTCGGCCTTGCGGAGCCGACTGTTGCGCGTCAGGGTGCTGAGAAGATCCTGGTGGAGCTCCCCGGTATCAAAACACAAGAGGATGAGCAGCGTGCGCGTGAACTGATCTCGCGTGCAGCGAAGCTTGAGCTGATCGCAGTCGATGAAGATCGAGCGATGCGTGTCTACAATATGACGGATGCTCAGGCGGCTCAGTACGGTGATATCATCCTGCCGGACAAAGAGAATCCTGAGGTCAAACACCTTCTTAAAGAGATCCCAATCCTTGATGGCGGCATGTTGACCAATGCGACTGTCGCTTTCGATCAGAACAACCGTCCGGTCATCAACTTTGCACTCAACTCCGAAGGGGCACAGATCTTTGGTGACTTTACCGGCAAAAATGTCGGTAAACGGATGGCGATCGTTCTTGACGGACTTGTCTATTCGGCACCTGTTATCAACGAGCGCATCGGCGGCGGGCACGTTCAGGTCAGCGGTAATTATACGGTCAACGAAGCAAACGACCTTGCGATCGCACTGCGTTCAGGCGCCCTGTTGGCACCGATCTATATGATGGAAAAACGCTCTGTCGGACCGAGCCTTGGTGCAGAGAGCATCCGCAACTCGATGATCGCTCTGATCGGCGGTTTTGTATTGGTCTTTGCCTTTATGATGGTCTACTACAAAGCGGCGGGCGTTATTGCCAACATCGCATTGATCGCCAACCTGTTTATTATTTTGGCGGTGATGGCACTTTTCGGCGCGACCTTGACTCTGCCGGGTATGGCGGGTATTGTTCTGACTGTCGGTATGGCGGTCGATGCCAATGTTATCATCTCCGAGCGTATACGTGAGCTCATCTATGAAGGTAAGTCGCTTCACAAAGCGATCGAAGAGGGGTATGCCAATGCCATGCGTGCCATTCTCGATGCCAACATTACGACGCTTATTGCCGCGGTCGTGCTCTATGCTTACGGTACAGGCGCGATCAAAGGTTTTGCAATTACGATCAGTATCGGTATCCTGGCATCAATGCTGACGGCGATCCTGGGTACACACGGTATCTATACGATGCTTGAAGACAAGATCTACAAAAGTAAAAACCCGGCCTTCTGGTTCGGTATCAGTAAGAAGAGGGTAGGCTAATGGAATTTTTCAAACAGACAAAGACCATCGCTTTTATGGGCAAGTCAAAGCTGGCAATGGTCATCTCGATCGTGCTTGTTTTGAGCTCTTTCGTACTGCTTGCTACAAAAGGTCTGAACTTCGGTGTTGACTTTGCCGGCGGTACTATCGTTCAGGTTAAGTATGCTGAAGAGGCACCTATTGACGCGATGCGTACGCAGCTTTCAAGTAACGCGATGTTTAAAGGGGCTTCGATCACGGAGTTCGGTTCACCTGATGAGGTGATCATCCGTCTTAAGACAAGTTCGAAAGATATCTCGAAAGATGTGGGTGATGTCACGCGCGAAGCACTTAAAGGTACCGGCGACTATGAGATCCGCCGTGTCGACATCGTCGGACCGAAGGTCGGTAATGAACTCCGTGAAAAAGGGGTTATGGCCCTTCTTCTGGCAATGCTCGGTATCCTTATCTATGTCGCGTTTCGTTTTGAGTGGCGTTTTGCGATTGCGTCTATTATCGCATTGGTACATGATGTCTCCATTGCGATGGGTGCACTTGCGCTGACGCAGATCGATGTCAACCTGGATGTCCTGGCGGCACTGTTGACTATCCTTGGATATTCACTTAATGACACGATCATTGTCTTTGACCGCATACGTGAAGGAATTACCAACACTAAAAAGTCAGTACTTGGTGCCGTGATCGATGAGTCGGTGACCAAGACCCTGTCACGTACGACACTGACCTCATTGACCACCTTCTTTGTGGTGTTGACCCTCTTTATGTTCGGTGGCGAGATCATTCACGCCTTTGCCTTTACACTGCTTGTCGGTGTAATCGTCGGTACCTACTCATCGATCTTTGTCGCATCACCGATTTTGATGTGGCTTGGCTTTGATATTAAAAACTATCATGGTAAACTTGCTGAGAAGGCAAAGCGCCAGGCAGAAAAAGAGAAGATGCGTGCTCAGTTCGAGCAAGGTACTTTGTAAACGTTTAGGAGAAAGTAATGGATTGGGGAAAAGTAGTATATGTTTTTTTTACGTTGATGTCACTGACGTCAACGGCAGGTTTCTTGTATGAACATACGGCGGTTGCACTTTTTGTTGCGGCGAGTCTGAACCTTGTCTCAACGATTTTGAAACTGGGTGTACGCAATCTGCTTTCGGCAGAACTGCTGGCCAGTTCGCTTGTGGCGGACCTGCACCTTATTCCTGCCTTTATCTATCTGGAGCTGATGGGGAATATGAAGTGGGCGATCGCACTGGCTATCGGTGCACTGCTTGCCAACATCTTCTCGATGGCACTCGTTTTGATCGAGAGTTCAAAAACACGAGACGAGTATTAATAAGCTGGCAGACGCCGGCTGATTTTGGATTTTGAATTCTAAATTTCGAGTTAACTTTTTTCATGACCTCTTATCAATTTACCATTCAAAACTCAACATTATAATTTAAAAAATACAAGGTTTTTTTATGACGTACAACCCTTTAGAGATCGAAAAAAAATGGCAGTCTTTTTGGGACGAGAACCGCAGCTTTGAGCCGGAAGAGTCGTTTGAGAAAGAGAAAAAATACATTTTAAGTATGTTCCCGTTCCCAAGCGGAAGATTGCATATGGGGCACGTCCGCAACTACACAATCGGCGACTCGTTCGCACGTTATTACCGACAGCAGGGGATGAACGTTCTGCACCCTATCGGCTGGGACAGCTTCGGTATGCCGGCAGAAAACGCGGCGATAAAAAACGGCGCCCATCCTAAGAAATGGACCTATGAGAACATCGACTACATGCGTAAAGAGCTCTCATCCCTGGGTCTCTCTTTTTCCAAAGAGAGAGAGTTCGCGACCTCTGATCCGCTCTACACCAAGTTCGAACAGGCCTTTATAATCGATATGTTTGAAAAGGGGCTTCTCTACCGTAAAAAAGCGGCACTTAACTGGTGCCCGCACGATTTAACAGTTTTGGCGAACGAGCAGGTTGTCGACGGCTGCTGCTGGCGCTGTGACACCCCTATTGTCAAAAAAGAGATGAACCAGTATTACCTGAAAATCTCTGACTACTCGGATGAGCTGATCGATGATCTTAAACAGCTGGAGAAAGGGTGGCCCAAACAGGTTCTGACGATGCAGGAGAACTGGATCGGACGTTCTAATGGTCTGGAATTTACGTTGCCTCTTGACGAACATGCAACGAATCTGCTGCGCGGCGAGTTTGACGGTTTTGACGTCTATACAACCCGCCCTGATACGATCTACGGTGTGACCTATACGGCACTTGCACCGGAACATGCATTGGTCACGTACATGATCGAAAACAACATGCTGGACGTACGTGTGGCTGCCGAGATCGAGATGATGAAGAATGCGAGCTCTATCGACCGCCAGAAGCACAAGCACGGGGTTGCGCTCGGTATCAATGTCATCCACCCGTTGACCAAAGAACCGATTCCGGTCTGGGTCGCTAACTTTGTTTTGATGGACTACGGTTCAGGCGCCGTTATGGCTGTACCGGCGCACGATGACCGCGACTTCGAGTTTGCGACCAAATACAGTCTTCCTATTGTCCCGGTCATCGCATCGGAACAGGATGGTATTGTTACAGACCGTGCGATGACAGATGCGGGTATGCTTTTTAATTCAGACAAGTTCAGTGAGATGAACTCCGTTGATGCCAGAGCGGCGATCATCGCGCATTTTGAAGAGGAGAAGCTCGGTAAGAAAGTGACGAACTACCGCCTGAAAGACTGGGGTATCAGCCGTCAGCGTTACTGGGGTGCGCCGATTCCGTTTGTCCACTGTCCTGAATGCGGTATTGTGACGGAGAAGAAAGAGAACCTACCGGTCACACTTCCGGATGACGCAGAGATCACAGGTGAGGGTAACCCGCTTGAGCATCATGCCACCTGGAAATATTGCAGCTGTCCGAAGTGCGGCGGCGAAGCAGAGCGCGAGACAGACACGATGGATACGTTCATCCAGTCTTCGTGGTATTTCCTCCGTTATACGGCAAGTCCAAAAATCCAGCAGGAACAGCCTTTCGACAAAGATGAATTGGCGTATTGGATGAATGTCGATCACTACATCGGCGGAATTGAACATGCTATCTTGCACCTGCTCTACAGCCGTTTCTTCACAAAAGTGATGCGCGACCTTGGTTACCTCGATTTTGCTGAGCCGTTCGACAGACTTTTGACACAGGGTATGGTCCTTAAAGACGGTGCCAAGATGAGCAAGTCAAAGGGCAACACGGTTGATCCGGACGCCTTGATAGAGAAGTACGGTGCTGATACGGCCCGTCTCTTTATCCTCTTTGCTGCACCGCCGACCCAGGAGCTGGAGTGGAACGACAGTGCCGTTGAAGGGGCCTACCGCTTTTTGAAACGTTTTGCAGAGCGGAGTGTCAATGCGAAGGCAACGGCAACACTGC
This sequence comes from Sulfurimonadaceae bacterium, assembly GCA_041571435.1. GTDB lineage: Bacteria > Campylobacterota > Campylobacteria > Campylobacterales > Sulfurimonadaceae > Sulfonitrofixus. The sequence continues at coordinate 82,187 of JBFFUI010000005.1, forward strand.
CGGAGATCAACCACAGTGCGCTCACTAAAGAGGAGAAGGCTGCACGTAAAAAAGTCTATGAAGCACTGCAACGCGCCAACGAGGTCTTTGAAGAGCGTTACACCTTCAACACGATGATCGCCGGTGTTATGGAAGCGATGAACGCGCTAAACGAGCAGAAAAACGAAGATGTATGGACCGAGGGGTACTGGATCCTCAGTGCTGTTTTGGAGCCGATCGTACCGCATATCGCATGGGAGATCTCTACAGACTTGTTCGGGCGCAACAATCTTGTACCGAATACAGTCAAAGAGGAAGTCTTTACAGTTGATTCTATCACACTGGGTGTCGCCGTGAACGGCAAGCGCCGTGCCGAGATCGAAGTCGGCGTCAGTGACAGTAATGATGCGATCATAGCGCAAGCGAAAGAGGCCCTCTCCAAATGGCTTGAGGGTAAAGAGATCGTAAAAGAGATCGTTGTCCCGAACAAGCTTGTCAACATCGTTGTCAAAGGGTAAATGATGAGTAGGGGCGTAATGGTGTCAGCTAAACCTTATAAACAACTCTTTCAGCTGATATTGTACGCCCTGCTGTTTGTGTCGTTGACGGGTTGCGGCTATCAGCCCAGCTCCAAAGAGGCCAAAAAAGTGTTGGGTGAGACCGTCTCCACGGAGATCGTTATCTCCATGATGGACCCGGAGAATACGGTAGTGCTTAAAGATGCCCTTGACGAAGCCGTCATCCGCCGTTTTCAGACCAACCTCCGCCATCGTAAGGATGCAAAGACACATCTAAAGATTGAACTACAAAGTGTCGGATTCAACGCGTTGCAGTATGACAGCAACGGTTATATTGTGACCTACCGCACTACGATCTACCTGGCGATCACCCGTATTAGTGAGAACTTTACAAAACGTTACCGTGCGGTCGGCAACTTTGATTTTTCGATCGATCCCAATGCCGTCATCACCGACCAGCAGCGTTTTGAAGCGATCGCGAATAGTGCTACGAAAGCTCTGGACAGTTTTGTTGCCCAGGTTGCTGCTGAAGGTACCCGAGCAGAGTAATGCTGTCACTGCAAACATTTCTGGAGGCCAAGCCGCTCTTTTATGATAAGATTGACCTTGAGAGAATGCCGCGTGTCTACTGTGCGCTTAAAGACGTTCTTCCCTCACCAAAAGTCATTCATGTTGTCGGTACCAACGGTAAAGGTACGACTGGACGGTTTTTGGCAAATGCCCTCTTGCAAAACGGTCTGAATGTCGGGCACTACACCTCGCCGCACATTGTAAAGTTTAATGAACGTATATGGCGCAACGGCGAAGCGGTTAGCGACAGTATATTGGATGAGGCCCATCAACGACTCTCGAAACTGCTCACGCCGAAACAGTCTGAGAGTCTGAGCTATTTTGAATACACGACGCTACTGGCAATGCTTGTCTATGAACATTGTGACTACGTGGTGTTGGAGGCAGGTCTTGGCGGCGAGTTTGATGCGACCAATGTCTTTGACAAGGAACTCTCCCTTTTTACCCCCATTGACATGGATCATCAGGCTTTTTTAGGCGACAGTATCGCATCTATTGCCGGGACAAAGTTCCGCTCGATGCAGCGTACGGCGATCCTGGGTCGACAGGTCCATCCCGAGGTCGATGCAATCTACCGGGAGATTGCGCAGATGAAAGACTGCCGGGCATTTACTATCGATGATCTACTCTCGACTGAAGAGCAGCAGCAGATACAGACTGTTGCGACGCTATCAGGTTTGGCCGCCTATCTGCAGGATAATCTTCTTCTGGCCTTGAGTGCACTGAAATATTTTGGATTTGAAGCCGATGTAGGGAAGCTGGCCTCATCTCCGCTTTTTGGCCGTCTAAGCAGGATTCAGGCAAACGTTCTGCTGGACGTCGGTCACAATGTGCTGGCAGCAGAAGCCATCGTCAAAGCACTTGTAGGTCAGAGGTTTACCCTGGTCTACAACTCTTATCGTGATAAAGATTATGAACAGATCATTAAAACACTGCACCCTATCGTTGAAGCAGTGGAACTGATAGCCGTTGATGACGTACGTATCGAACAGGAGAGCCATTTGCGAGAGGTGATCACGGCGCAAGGGCTGGATGTTGGTACATTCCGTGCGATAGAGGCAGATAAAAACTATCTTGTCTTCGGCTCGTTTAGTGTCGCAGAGGCTTTTTTGGCGTATTTGGCCGGAGCATAGAGGAAGCCGGAGTGGATCACAAAATAAACATCACCATTGAAGATGCCAAAGGGATCAAAGAGTTTACCTTTCATAAACGCGTCAAGCACGTTGCCCTCTACAGTGCCGCCACCGTTGTCGTTTTGCTCATTTTAAGTGTAGCCGTCGTCTTTCAGTTGACCAGAGAACTGGGCAGCATCGAGACTAAAAAAAGTATGTTGGAGGCGCAGAACACGCTTTTGGAAGAGACCATCAAAAGCAAAGAGCATGAACTGACACAGCTTGAAGGGCGTCTTGATGCGATCGAAGCGCTGATCGGCATGGATATCCATGATGATATGCCGCTGCGTGAACGTGTCGATGTGGCGCAGCTGACCACAAAGGTGCGTTCAATGATCTTTAATATCATTCCCAACGGTTCGCCTGTTGAGTACCTCGGTATTACAAGCGGTTTCGGTTATCGAAGCGACCCGATAACCGGACGCAGAGAGTACCACAAGGGCAGCGATATGAAAGCGAACGTTTTTGCCGAGGTCTACGCGACGGCCGACGGGGTGGTCGAGTATGCCGGGTATCACCCTAAAAGCGGTTTCGGACGGCTTATAATCATCAACAATGCTTACGGCTTCAGGACCTCATTCGCGCACCTTGGCAAGATCGATGTGAAAACCGGTCAGGTGGTGCATAAGGGGGACCTTATCGGTCTTACCGGCAACAGCGGTCGAAGCGACGGTCCGCATCTGCATTACGAGGTCCATTATATGCAAAGAGTACTCGACCCCTATTGGTTCATAACATGGACCATGAACAATTATGCAGAGATTTTCGAGAAAGAGAAGCATGTCCCCTGGAAAGATCTGCTGGGGCTGATAGCGAACTGGACAGGCGAAGAACATCCGGCTGAACGTGCGCAGGGCAACAGCAAGATTGAGAAGAAGAGCGGGCTTTAGCCTTGAAAACGTCTCTCTCCTTAAAGCTTTGGTACAATGTCATCATTAGTTTAAGTTACCCTTTAAAGAAGAATAATGCCCCAAAACCGTCTGTTTGAACAGTTTAGAAACCAGAGTGTCGATGATCTAGAACTCCTTATCTGCGAAGATGAAAAAGAGAGCCTCCGTTTAGCGGATGTTGCAAAATTTTTTGAACGTGATGTGGTCGTGTTTCCCGACTTTCGGGCCCGATACGAAGAGGACCTCCGTCCGTTCAAGGAGGAGATGCAGGAGCTTTTCAGGGCGCTTCGAACCTACTACAAAGCAGAACAAAAACCGCTTGTCATCTCACCGCTCAAGACGCTTCTTTTCCCCCTCCCGAAGCCGGAACTTCTAGAGACATTCAGCATTGAATATGCTCAGACACTCGGGCTAAAAGCCTTCAAAGAGAAGATGCTCTTCTGGGGCTACAGCTTTGTGGACATGGTGCAGGTTGAAGGTGAGATCTCATTTCGCGGCGATATTATCGACATCTTTACGCCGAATTCCGAAAACCCCTACCGCATATCGCTCTTTGATGAAGAGATCGAAGAGATCAAACACTTTACGCTTGAAAAGCAGCGGACCATAGGCGAGGCTATTGATGAGATTGAGATCGCCCCCGCCTTTTACGCTCTGGACGAGCAGGCGTATGAGACGATCGAACAAAAAGTGCTAGAGAGCGAAAGCGACAGTTTTGTCAAAGATATGGCCTCATTGGGCTTTTGGTACCTCGGTGAGCTGGCCGCCTCTTTCATTGATGACAAGAATACACAGTTTATCAAGCCGATGGATGCCATTTTGGATGAGGCCTACATCATCAACGAGCCGCAGGTCATCCGCGAGAAATTTGACCTTGAGGTGATGGCGGAAGAGCAGCACTGTAAAGAGCTTGCGGTCACGAATGTCCCGACGCTGCTCTCTGTCCACAAGGGCAAAAAAGTGACGATCATCGCGTCGAACGAAGCGCAGGTCAAGCAGGCTAATCTCTTCGACACGACCGGCATCAATGTCGTCTATTCGCCGATTATCCTCAACATCATCAGTGACCAAGAGATCGTCATTTCGCTCAACAAACCGGTCGCCAAGCGCCGCCGCCGCAAAAGCAGTATCATCCTTGACGACCTTAAAAAAGGGGACTATGTCGTCCATGAGGATTACGGTGTCGGTATTTTTGAGGGGATCGAACAGGCGGAGATACTCGGCGGTGTCAAGGACTTCGTGACCATTAAGTACCAGGGTGACGACAAAGTGCTGCTGCCGGTCGAAAACCTTGAGACGATCGACCGCTATATGGCGGGCGGCGGCGCGCTGCCGGTCCTGGACAAACTGGGCAAAGGCAGTTTCGGCCGTCTGAAAGAAAAGGTCAAGAAACGCCTCTTCGAGATCGCTTCCGAGATCATCAACACGGCGGCATCGCGCGCCCTTATCAAGGCGCCGGTCATCAAATGCGACGCCGAAGCGATCAAAAACTTTCAGAACATGGCCGGTTTCGACTACACGGACGATCAGGCACAGTCCATCAACGAGATTTTGCAAGAGATGGGCTCGGGCCATATCATGGACAGGCTGCTCAGCGGTGACGTCGGCTTCGGTAAGACCGAGGTTGCGATGAACGCCATCTACGCCGTGGCGAAAGCGGGGTTCCAGTCGGCTATGATCGTACCGACGACCCTGCTGAGTTCACAGCACTTTCACTCGCTCGAAGAGCGTTTCAACGACCTGGGTATACGTGTGGCGAAGCTGGACCGTTTCTCAACCCCTAAAGCCAAAAAAGCGACACTGCAGGCGTTAAAAGAGGGTCTTATAGATACGGTGGTCGGGACGCACGCCCTTTTTGGCGCCGAGTTCAAGAACCTGGGGCTTGTGATCATCGACGAAGAGCACAAGTTCGGGGTCAAACAGAAAGAGAAGCTCAAGCAGCTCTATGAGAAGGTGCACCTGCTTTCGATGAGCGCGACACCGATCCCGCGTTCGCTTAACCAGGCGCTCAGCTCCATCAAGACGATGAGCCAGCTGCTCACGCCGCCGAGCGAACGTCAGGGGGTGCGCACCTTTGTCAAAGCCTATGACGAGAAACTGGTCAAAGAGGTCATTTTACGTGAACTGCGCCGCGGCGGGCAGGTCTTTTACGTCTTCAACAACATCAACATGATGCCGATCAAAGAGGGGGAGCTGAAAAAGCTGCTGCCGGAACTGCGCATCTTGATGCTCCACTCGCAGGTCTCGGCCGTCGAGACGGAGAAGGCGCTGCTTGATTTCCAGGAGGGAAAGTATGACATTATGCTGGCCACCTCCATCATCGAGTCGGGTATCCATATGCCGCAGGTCAACACGATGCTGATCGACGGTGCGGACCGTTTCGGTATTGCCGACCTGCACCAGCTGCGCGGTCGTGTCGGACGCGGGCATACCGAAGGGTTTGCCTACTTCATCGTCGATAACAAGGAGAACCTGACAGACGAAGCGAAAAAACGTCTGGTTGCCCTGGAGTCCAACAGCTTCCTGGGCAGCGGTTCCATTCTCGCTTTCCACGATCTTGAGATCCGCGGCGGGGGGAACCTGGTCGGCGATGCACAGAGCGGGCACATTAAAAACATCGGCTATTCACTCTATCTTAAGATGCTCGAAGATGCCATCAAAGAGCTGAGCAACACCCAGGAGAAGGCGCGTGCCAAAGTCGACATCAAACTGGCGATCTCCGCCTATATCTCGGAGGAGGTGGTACAGGAAGACCGCCTGCGGCTTGAGCTTTACCGCCGCCTCAGCCAGTGCGAAGAGCCGACAGAGATCTACGAGATCGAGGAGGAGGCGATTGACCGTTTCGGCAAGCTCGACGATCCGACCAAGCAGTTCTTTGAACTGATGGTCATCAAACTGCTCTCTATCGACAAGAAGATCGCCAAGATCATGAACTACGGTCAGAACATCACCGTCGAATACGCCAATGGCTCCAAAGAGTCGCTGAAAGCGGCCAGCAAAGATGACGACGACATCATAAAAGAGGTTCTGTACTACCTGCGTAATGCAAAACCGAAGGTACTATAACAATGGCAAAGATCACATTAGCATTTATCGGCGATATCGTCGGCCGTCCGGGCCGTTCTATGGTGAAGAGCCATCTTAAAGCACTGCGCGACGAATTCGGTATCGACTTCGTCATCGGCAACTACGAAAACGCCTCCCACGGTTTCGGGTTGACGGCTAAAAACGCGAAAGAGCTCTTTGAGTCGGGCATCGACGTCATGACCGGCGGCAACCACTCCTTTGACAAAAAAGAGATCGCACCGCTCTTTGAAAGTATGGAGCTGCTGCGTCCGCACAACTACCCCGATGCGATGCCCGGTACGGGCGTGAAGATGTACGAGGTCAACGGCAGCAAGCTGGGTGTTGTCAACATCATGGGGCACTACACGATGCCGATGGTGGACAACCCCTTCATCTGTGCGCAAAAAGCGGTTGAAGGGCTCAAAGTAGAGGGCGCAGAGGCGATCTTTATGGACATTCATGCCGAAGCCAGCAGCGAAAAGCGGGCGATGATGATGATGTTCCAGGGTCAGGTGAGCGCTATCTTGGGAACGCATACCCATGTCGGTACGGACGATTTTCAGATAGCCGAGGGTACGGCCTATATGAGCGACATCGGCCTGACAGGGTGCCGTGACAATGTCATCGGTATGGAGGCAAAAGTGCCTCTTCAAAGATTTCTGACCGGTATCGGCGGCCATTTTAATGTGCCGGACAAATGCAAAAAGATCCTGCAGATCGCTATTATGGAGCTCGAAGAGGGCAAGTGCGTAAGTGCCAAAAAACTGAAGATCTTTGATGACGGCAGACGCCTGGAGAGCGAGGCGTGGATAGAGGCATGATCGACAGCGGTTATGATCTCTACTCGGCACTGCAAAAACTCGATTTGCTTAAAGACGCTCCCGAATTTTGGTGGCCGAACGCCTATACCTTTGAGGTGCTTCTAGGCGCCATACTGACACAAAACACCCAGTGGCAGCGGGTGGAAGAGACCCTTGAGAACTTGAGAAAAAATGATCTTCTTTCGCTTGATAGTATTGCCGAGAGCTATATCGGCATCATCATCGATTGCATCCGTCCAAGCGGATTTTTCAAAAACAAATCCAAAAACATACAACTGCTGTGCCAAAACATCATCAGAGATTTTGGCGACTTTGAGACGTTTCAAGAGGAAGTGAGCCGTGAGTGGCTGCTGGCACAGCGGGGTATCGGGTTTGAGAGTGCCGATGCGATCCTCTGTTACGCTTGTCGGCGGGAGGTGATGGTCGTTGACAAATACACCCAGCAGCTTCTTCTGGCCCTGGGCCGTGAGTTCGAAAACTACGAGGATATCCAGGCGTGGTGCGTTGAGAATTTCAGATCTGAAAATCTTCATCACGATCTTGCCTGTTTTCATGGTATGATAGTGGAGTATATGAAACAGCATAAAAAAGGCAAAACGGTCGACATCAGGCCATTGCTGATAAAGTGAGGATCATCATGAAAATAGTGTATTTATTGTTGGCTGCGCTGGCAGTGCAGGCACAAGACAACTCAATGTTGCAGTATAGCGGTGTGGACAGTACGCACGAAAACGGCGTGAAGTACCATATTGAACGCCATGTTCCGGAGGAGTGCTTTGATCTGAAGGTAAATAATGCAACGGTGTGGGAGGGCAACTATGCCGCAAAGTCTGTTCCTGAGGCGTGCAAAGGAACCCTGGTCCAGACGGTGGGCACACTCTCTCCGATGCATATGGCGGAGGGGATAGAGAGTTACGGTGAGCTGGAAGTGCTCAACTTCATCAAAGAGATGGCAACAAACAAAGAGCTGGTTCTGGTGGACTCGCGCGGAGCGGACTGGTATGAGTACGA
>JBFFUI010000006.1:0-71149 GCA_041571435.1 Sulfurimonadaceae bacterium
CAATTCAACGTTGAAAGCTACAGCTATCGAGCTTGGCCTTTTAACAGCTGAAGAGTTCGATAAATACGTAAAACCAGAAGAGATGATCGCGCCTAAAGCGTAGTCGTCCATCTTAAATTAAGGAGAGTAAATGAATATTCATGAATATCAGGCAAAACAGATTTTTGCTAAGTACGGTGTACCAACACCAAGAGGTATTATTGCGAACACACCAGCTCAAGCGTTGACTAATGCACAAGAGCTTGGCGGAAATGTCTGGGTTGTCAAGGCACAGATCCACGCTGGCGGTCGCGGTCTTGGCGGCGGTGTCAAGCTTGCTAGATCACTAGAAGAAGTAAAACAACTTGCTTCTGAGATACTGGGTATGACTTTGGTAACACACCAGACAGGTCCTGAAGGCAAACTGGTACAGAAAGTTTACATCGAAGAGGGTGCAGACATCGTTGATGAACTTTACCTTGGTGTTGTTCTGGACCGTGCTAAAGAGATGCCGGTTATTATGGCGTCTACGGAGGGTGGTATGGCGATCGAAGATGTCGCACATGACACACCGGAGAAGATCATTAAAGTTGCTGTTGACCCAGCGATCGGTTTCCAGGGCTTCCACGGACGTGAATTGGCATTTGGCCTAGGTCTTGCTAAAGAAGAGCAGGGCAAGTTCATTAAATTTGCTGCGGCACTTTACAAAGTGTACATGGAAAATGATGCAGAGATGATCGAGATCAATCCACTCATTAAGACAGCTTCTGGTGACTTCCTGGCGCTTGACGGAAAGATGGGCTTTGATGACTCTGCACTTGGACGTCACCCTGATATCGAAGATATGCGCGATATCTCTGAAGAAGATGCCGATGAACGTGAAGCGTCTCAGTACGGTCTCTCTTATATCTCTCTTGACGGTGAGATCGGTTGTATGGTAAACGGTGCCGGTCTTGCTATGGGTACGATGGACACGATCAACTACATGGGTGGTACACCTGCAAACTTCCTGGACGTTGGTGGTTCTGCCAATGCCGAGACTGTTGCAAAAGGGTTTGAGATTATTCTTAAAAACCCTAAAGTCAAAGCTATTTTTGTAAACATTTTCGGCGGTATCGTTCGTTGTGATCGTATTGCTAACGGTATTCTAGAAGCGACTAAGCTGGTTGATGTTCATGTACCTGTTGTCGTTCGTCTTGACGGTACTAATGCAGCGGAAGCGGCTGAGATCTTGAAAAATGCAAATATCCCTAATGTTATTGCAGCTGACGATTTGGCAGATGGTGCAGCTAAAGCAGTTGCAGCAGCGAAAGGAGAATAATTAATGTCTATTTTAGTAAACAAAGATTCAAAAGTTATCGTTCAAGGTTTTACGGGTAAAGAGGGATCTTTCCACGCTGAACAGTGTATTGCATACGGTACGAACATCGTTGGTGGTGTTACACCGAACAAAGGTGGACAGACACACCTTGGCAAGCCTGTTTTTAATACGGTTAAAGAGGCAGTAGCAGCGACTGGCGCGACTGTTTCAATGATCTTCGTTCCACCTGCATTTGTTGCAGACGCGGTCATGGAAGCGGCAGATGCAGGTATCGAACTTGCAGTAATTATCACTGAAGGTGCGCCTGTACGTGATATGCAGGCAGCGAAAGCATTCGCCGTCAAGCATGGCATGATGACAATCGGGCCGAACTGTCCTGGTATTATTACGGCTGAAGAGTGTAAGATCGGTATCATGCCTGGTATGATCTTCAAAAAAGGAAACGTCGGTCTTATCTCAAAATCCGGTACATTGACATATGAAGGTGCAAACCAGGTTGTCAAAGAAGGTTACGGGATCACGACGGCAGTTGGTATTGGAGGGGACCCGATCATTGGTCTTTCTTACAAACAACTGCTTCCAATGTTCGAGGCTGATCCGGAGACTGAGGCGATCGTTATGATCGGTGAGATCGGTGGTGATCTAGAGATCCAGGCGGCAGCGTACATCAAAGAGAACATTACGAAACCTGTTGTCGCTTTCATCGCTGGTCAAACAGCTCCGGCCGGTAAACGTATGGGCCATGCCGGTGCGATCGTATCCGGCGGTGCAGGTACTGCAGCCGAGAAGATGGCAGCGTTGGAAGCAGCGGGCGTTAAAGTCGTTGTCTCTCCGGCTGAGATTGGAAAAGCGGTAGCCGAGGTTTTGGCAAAGTAAATGCGTGAGACCGTAGAGGTAGCCAATGTGCGTTGCGGCGGTTGCGCCGCAACGATAGTTAAGACGTTAAAAGAAAAAGGATTCACAGAAGTCTCTGTGGACCTCGAGTGTGAGCCCCGTACAGTAACAGCAGAAATTGCTGACGAGGCGCAATCAGCACACTTTAAAACGGTCTTAAGAAAACTTGGTTATCCTTTATTTGATGAAAAGACTGGCGTGATCGATTTTGCCAGTCTGAAAGCCAAGAGCCTTGTCTCTTGCTCTTTCGGAAAATTTACGGTTAATGATACTACGAAGTAATTTCGTATTTTAAAAGAGGAGAATATATGGGAACTGCTATGACTGAATACCCAGGCAATGTAGCTGTATGGGTAAATACTGATAACTGTAAAGCATGCGATATCTGTGTATCTGTATGTCCTACAGGTGTACTTGGTATGCGTTACGATTCGACATCAACACTAGGTGCGATGATCTCTGTTGATCATCCAGAAAGTTGTATCGGCTGTAACGAATGTGAACTCACATGTCCGGATTTTGCTATCTATGTAGCGGATAAATCACAATTTAAATTTGCAAAACTTACTGACGAGGCTAAAGAGCGTCAGGAAAAGATTAAAGCAAACAACTATATGTCACTTGACCAGCAAGGAGTTAAATAATGGCACTTAGAGAAATAATATCAACTGGTAATGACCTGGCTGCGATTGCAGCAGTTGATGCTGGTTGTAGATTTTTTGGTGGGTACCCGATTACGCCATCAAGTGAGGTTATGCATACGATTTCAGACCTTCTACCTGCGGTTGGCGGAACAGCTATCCAGATGGAAGATGAAATCGCCGGTGTAGCTGCTGCTATCGGTGCTGGTATGGCCGGTGTAAGAACATTGACTGCGACTTCAGGTCCTGGTATCTCTCTTAAAGCAGAAAACCTTGGACTTGCGCAAATGGCTGAAGTACCATTGGTCGTTGTAAACGTTATGCGTGGTGGTCCGTCAACTGGTCTTCCGACTCGTGTATCTCAGGGTGATGTTAGACAGGCGAAAAACCCGTCTCACGGTGACTACCGTTCAATTACACTATGTGCAGGTAATCTTGCTGAGTGTTATACGGAAACTGTTCGTGCATTCAATCTTGCAGACCGTTTCATGCAGCCGGTATTCGTACTTCTTGACGAAACTATCGGACACATGCACGGAAAAGCGATGATCCCAACAGTAGAAGATGTTCAAGCAGGTATCGTACCGCGTAAAACATTCGACGGTGCAGCTGAAGATTATCTTCCTTACCAGTGTGAGGCAGATCAACCAGCGGTACTTAACCCGATGTTTACAGGTTACCGTTACCACTTTACTGGTCTTCACCACGATGCAAAAGGTTTCCCGACTGAGGAGATCGAGACATGTCGTAAACTGATCCAGCGTCTCGAAGACAAAGTTATGATGCACACAGATGAACTTGAACTAAATGAAGAGTTCATGCTTGATGACATGACAGGTGAAGAGGGCGAGGTTCTTATCATTGCTTACGGTTCTGTTTCTCTTTCAGCGAAAGAGTCTATCAGACACCTAAGAGCAGCAGGGATCAAAGCAGGTCTTTTCCGTCCAATTACACTTTGGCCAAGTCCAGCTGATTCTATCAAAAAATATACTGATATGATCAAAAACGTACTTTGTGTTGAGCTGAACATCAGACAATACACTGAAGAAGTAGAACGCGTTTCCGGTAGACTTGATATCGAAGGTCTATACAAAGTTAACGGTCGTCCGATTTCTCCATACGAGATCGTAAATAAAGTTAAAGAGGTATTCTAACATGGCATTTAATTATGATAAATATTTAAGACTTGAAAAGATGCCGACACTTTGGTGTTGGGGTTGTGGTGACGGTGTTATTCTAAAAGCATTTATTAGAGCGATTGACAAGCTTGGCATTAGCCAGGACGATGTCTGTGTCGTTTCTGGTATTGGTTGTTCTGGACGTTTTTCGTCATATGTGGATTTCAACACAGTTCATACTACGCACGGTAGAACAGTAGCGTTTGCAACTGGTGTCAAACTTGTACACCCGGACAAATATGTTATCTGTGTTGCCGGAGACGGTGATGCATTGGCAATTGGTGGTAACCACACAATCCATGGTGCAAGAAGAAACATTGATATCACTATGATCATCATCAACAACTTCATCTACGGTTTGACGAACTCGCAAACATCACCGACAACACCACAGGGTATGTGGACAGTATCGCAAAAAGCGGGTAACATTGACCCGACTTTTGATGCTTGTGACCTTGGTATTGCCGCAGGTGCTTCATTTGTTGCACGTGAGACAATGCTTGATCCGAAAAAACTTGAGAAAGTTTTTGTTAAAGCACTTCAGCACAGAGGTTTCGCATTCCTTGACATTATGTCTAACTGTCACATTAACCTTGGCCGTAAGAACAAGATGGCATCAGCAATGGAGAATCTTGAGTGGATCGACAGCATCACTATTCCTAAAAAGAAATATGATGCGCTATCTCCGGAAGAGCAGCTTAACAAGTTCCCTACTGGTATCTTGAAAGAAGACACAGAAGTTAGAGAATATTGTGACATGTACGCAGATATCATTGCGGTACACCAAGGTAAACGTGCAAAAATCACTCAAGACGACTTTGAGAAAAAAATCTAAGGAGACACAATGGCTAGAACATTAATGAGATTTACAGGTGTTGGCGGGCAGGGTGTTCTTCTTGCTGGTGAGATCTTTGCTGCTGCAAAGATTAAAACTGGCGGTTACGGTCTAAAGACTGCAACATACACATCACAGGTTCGTGGTGGCGCTACAGTTGTTGATATTACACTGGACGATGAAGAGATATTCTACCCATACGCAAACGATGGCGAGATCGACTTCATGCTATCTGTTGCACAGGTCAGTTATGACCTGTTTAAAAACGGTGTTTCGAAAGGCGGGATCATCGTTGTTGATCCAAACCTTGTTAAACCGACTGAAGAAGACAGAAAAAACTGGAAGATCTACGAGATTCCAATTATTACAATTGCAAAAGAAGAGGTTGGTAACGTTATTACTCAATCGGTTGTAGCCCTTGCGATTGCAAATACTATGATGAAACCTCTTGAAAAAGATGTTCTTGTAGAGACTATGCTTTCAAAAGTACCTTCCAAAGTTCACGAAGCGAATAAAAAAGCATATGAACTTGGTGAAAAATACGCTACTGAAGCAATGGCATAAGCCAAAGCGAGCGTTTTTAAAGCGGTTAAGGCCGCTTTTTTTTGACCCTTTTTCTAATATTATATAATATCACACCTTGTCTTTTTTAATGATCCCGTACTGTACTTATTAAACGTGCAATTAACCGATAATTGTATATCATTGCACAGGTACAACACGTGGTTGCTTGTCACACCTGTGACAAGAGGAAAGTCCGGGCTGCTGTAAGACAGGGTTCCATCTAACGGATGGCCGACGCAAGTCGAGGGACAGTGCAACAGAGAGTAGACCGCCTCTTAGGAGGTAAGGGTGAAACGGCGGGGTAAGAGCCCACCAGTTCCTTGAGTAATCTTGGAAGCTATGTAAACCCAACCTGGCAGCAAGAAACAGATGGTTAGCGTCTTACATTGCTATTGTTTCGCTGGAGCTATATAGTAATATATAGAGTAGATTAATTGCCACATTAACAAAACCCGGCTTATTGTTGTACCTACTTCAATACGTCAAAATTCTACATTATTTTCTCACAAATTATATTCATATTAATTAGTAAAACCCTGAAATAAGCTTGTTGAAATAGGGTGGCTACTTTGTGCTTTTGGTCTGATTTTCTTTGATTATGACTTGTCTTCATACACTCTTTCCTTTTTTTACCGCAAAAAAGGAAACGACAAACTCGCTACGCTCAGACAAGCCGTTTTCTTAACAGAACTTCGCTCATTTCATTCAGCTCTGCAGATGCCACGAATAACTCAAAAGGTAACACATTGTTTTATTTAAAAGCTAACGCTTTTATCCCTGGGTTCAAAGCACTAGCTACTGGAGTCAATAAGTTTAGAGGAGAGTTGTTTAACTACTTTAGAGATTGAATTACAACGTTTGAAAAACAGCGTCTCTCTCTTTTTATCGTAAACTGTCTCTCTGACGCGACAGAGAGAAAAAGTTCGGTCTATCACGGGTCAAAAATAGAGGGAACATGACATCAGACAAGTGTTTAGTATTTGAAAATAGGTTAAAACTTTTTCATAAAATTTGAACTACTATATCCATAAAATATGTATCATACTTCATAATATTAATTAAAAATCCACCGTTAACATCTATCATTCATATGTTATAGGGCGCTTGCCTGTTGGATCCAGGATTAGTCTATTTGGATGTCTGTAATACCATCTCGAACACCGGTGAAGTAAATTTTTCATCGTCTATGGATCTGATCTTCTGAATTGTAAAGAGATGAAGTATGTTCTTCCAGGGTGAGATGATGAGTGGCGGACAGAGTCAGATTACGATTCTGCTGCGTGCATGTTGACGAAAAATGTGTTGATATTAATTAATTAAAGTCTGTTTTGCGTTAACAGTAGCGTATTAAAGGGCTACGCTTTCCCAGAAGAAGTCGAGGTGTTTCTCAAATTGGGTCGATAGAGCCGTTGTAGGCTCGTTATCTATCTTTAGAAGGGTAACTTGCAGCCTGAGGTAGAAAAGAGGGCTCAGGAACTCCGTAGCCATTAATTTAGGGTCTCCTGAGCGTATAAGGTCCTCCTGCATCATTACAAAGAAGGCTTCGGAGAGCATTTTGATATTGTTGTTGTGGAATTCGCTCTTAAAACTCTCTCTGATAGCACTGTTCTGCAGCAGTTCAATCATGAGTATGCGAAAGAGGCGTTCATTCTTGGCATCAAAGGTCATCAGCTTGTAGCCGACGATAAAGGAGAAGAGAAACTTCTTGCCTTCTTTGGCACGTTCAGCGATGCTTTTATCGCTCTGTGTTGCCGATGTCGGGGTTGAGAATAGGGTGGCTGCAACGGCTTTAAAGATCTCTTCTTTGTTGGTAAAGTGGTTGTAGAGCGCGCTTTCTCGTATGCCTACTTTTGCCGCGATCTTACGTACGGACGCCGCCTTGTAGCCATACTCCGAGAAGAGCTCCATACTGGCTTTTAGTATAAGATCTTTGGTACTTTTTCCGCTGCCGCTTTCTTGCATATTTTCCTCAGATGAACAGTTGTTAATATGTCCCATAACTATATATGAACAGTTGTTAACTTATGCTTAATCTAAGGTGAACAAGTGTTCATATATGGCTGTTTTTCAAGGGTGATAGGTGAACAGTTGTTCATATGTTTACACCCCTATTTATAGGGATATACACGATATATTTTAGAAGAGTATCTATTGTTTTAGGTGCTTTTTTTAGGGCTAAAAAATGTGGTGAACATATGGTCAATAGCAATGTACGTTAAAATAACGGATGTTCATTTTTCGGAAGTGTATCAGATGCAAGTGTTCATCTGTTTTTTAACCGCAATAGTGCTGTTGGTTGTCTCCGGATGCGCCAATTCCAAGATACAAATTCACAACGACAATCAACTGATTATCTCCAATGCCAATACAACCATACAGGTCAAGACACCTCCTCTGGACACGCACAAAATCAATATGGGTTCGGTCTATGTCGATCAGCATATTATTGCCGCAGATGAAGATCAGTGTATTATCTATGAGAATATCCGAACGCCGGGTGCCTACGAGTTCAACTTTTCTTATCAACGCAGTATTGAACTTATCTTCAATGCGTACCGTGTAGAGAAACTCAAAAGCTATGGCAACTTAACTCTGTACCGTGTGACATTGCGAGAAAAGGAGCAGACGACGATTAACCTGTTGGCACTGACAGCGTCTAAAAAATCATTGAAGCTGTGTATGGGTTTAATGATGAGGCATTGACAGCGCTAAAGAAAAGTCTTGATCAAAACAACACGGTCATTCATTATACGTTGACGTCATCAACACAACGCAGAGACCACTGCATACAGAGCAGCTGGCAGCCAAAGCTGCTGATCATGGATAATCTTGTGGGCAAAAAGGGTGGTGGGCATATACCTGCCAGAGGTCTTTAGGCTATTTTGCCTTTCGCTCTTTTGACCTTTCCTGTATCTCTTTCATTGTCTTTTTGAGTCTGCTTTCACTCACCGGTTTCGGGTGCCTGACCGCACCGCTATAAAAAGGTGTGCACTCCATGGCGGCACTGGATATATCTTTGGGGGCGTCCGTCACGCTGGTCAATGCTTTATCGGTGGTCTCGCCAAGGACAGGGACATAGCTTGCCACGTCACCGACAACGGACCCGGTACTTTTTACGATGTCTGCACCAAGGTCAAGGATACCGCCTATATTGCCGATGAGAGATTTGGTCGCTCCGCCAACGACATTGAACCCTGCAGCTGCCAATTCTATCTGAGGCGCGCTCACATTGCCTTCGACCTGTTGAATAAAGTAGGCACAGTATGTCGGATAGAGTAGGCCGATATAGAAGTTCTCAAATGTTTGCGTGGTTAGATTGACATCGCCCCGGACAGCGACCAGGTTCTCTTCTGTTGCAACAGCACAATCGACGCAGTGGACAGCAGCGTTGTCGATGTCGGTCAAAAAGCGCATGTCACCGAAGCGTGTGCTCTTCACATCTTCCTTCTTCATGATGTCGGCAGGGATGTCTTTGAGCGAACGTACGATTGGCAGCTCTGCGAAGCTTCCCTGAAAGAGGTTCAAGTCTTGAGAGTTTCGAAGTGTCTCCAGTGTGTCATCGAGATCAACGCCTTTGAGGACCATGTCTGTGATGCGGATATCACTGCGGCCTTTGATGGTCGATAGGTTCCCATCCGTAAATGAGGGGGAGGAGATGTTTACCGTTGAATCAAGTGTCCCGTCTCCGATAGGGATCTTTAGGCCGCTGAATGCGACGAGTATAGGGACAGAAACCTTTGTGGCTGTGAGATGAAGATCTGTATCGGTAAGATTGGCATTCAGTTCACCGCCCATCGAATCACTTTTCATGATTGCATACAGTTCGGGTTTGGTCTGCACTCTTCCATTGATGGAGGCTGTTGCGTGATAGGGTGCATTCGGGTAGGGCTTTAAACGCAGCTGGAACTCTGTGGTCAGGTTCTGCTCTTTGGGTGTATAGTGAAGGTTTTGCAGGCTGATCGTCTCATAGCCTGTTGCGATATCGCCCTGACTTAGATAGAGATGACCTTTCCGATATGAACCGATGGCAGCGATGTCAGTGTCGTTTGGCCACTGCTTCGTTTTCAGATCGCCGTTGAGATGAAAATCACCGCTCTTGAGATCGTAATCACTTTTGCGGAGACGGACTTGAAAGAGCCTGTTATCTACCGTGCCGTTAAGATCTATGAAGCCTTTCGTATTGTAAGCCTGCAGGGAAGCATTGGTCTCAAGAGGGTCCGTCGCATTGGCATTAAGCATCTTGTGCCACTTTTTTGGCAGTTGAAAGTTAAGCAGATTGAGTGTTAGATGTTGATCCCCGTCTTGTTCAAACTCCCCATTGATACGGAGTGGACCTTTCAGCTCTTTTGGGAGTATGATGGTGTTTTTTTCGAGGGCCTTGATATCCAGTTTATAACGGCTTTTTAACGTCTTTTTTGAAAGATCGAGGACAACATGAGGGACGGTTAAGCGCTCATTGTCGGTTTTAATAGCGGCGTTTCCACGATAACGGGAATCTTTGTATTTTAAAGAGAGATTGTGCTCAAGTGAAAAGGGGCGAATCGAGTTGCTTAGATCACCGTAGCCGCTCAGTTTGTCTGATGTGACATTCGCTTTAATAGACGATGATGTGTAGCGGAGGTTGTAATCGAGATTCCCTTTCATAACGACAGGTTGGTCTGTCAATCTCAAGATCTCTTCGACAGGCAGTTTCTTTCCTGCTACGTTGATCTGCTTGTTTTTTTGTTCAAACCTGAGGCTGCCAAGCTCTTTTACATCCAGTTTTACCGTTGTCTTTCGGGGTGTGTAGTTCAGATAGCTCTTGCCTGAGAGTCTGTAATCACGGTTTAAGCGTGCAAAACGGTCTAAGCGTGCCATTACGAACTCAACATGGCTTCGTATGTCTTGCTCCGAGTAGCTTAAGTCCTTGACCACTATTGTTTCATAAGGTGTTGTCAGTGTTGTCTTGTTCAATCTGTTCTGTTTGATGTCCAGTGCACCTCTGATGTTCAGTTTTGGTGCCTGGTAGTAGGTTGTCTTAATCATTTTGGCATTGAGGTTAAAGTAAAGGCGTTGCAAATCCGGTCTGTAACGAAGTGCTGTGTCGTTGACAATACCGATATTGCTCCAGAGAGCAGGGCGGACAACGATGTCTCCGTCTGTTTCGCTGTTTGCATCTACAGTCAGGGCAATATCGTTTTTAAGCCCCAGATCCTTTCGATATTTCCATGGCAGTTTCAGATTTTTACTCTGAACTTTAGCCTTCCAAAGCAGCGGCTCGCTGCTTAGGTTGGCATCCGCTTCAACCGTGGCATTTCCTTGTGCCCTTATCTCTTGATTGGCCATGACCTGAAGCGGTTCCAGTGGCATATTATTTGATATCAAATGGAGCTGATCGTCTTTCAAAGTAAGTAAAACAGGGCTTTTGAGCGCTTTGGAACTTGCGATGACTGATAAATTGCCATTGGCGTAGTTGAGTTCCCCGAATAGGGCATGGTCGCCCTGGATGTTAAGCGGTTTCTCGGTCAGGGAAGTGAGTCTGTAGTCAAGATTGAGATCACTGCTGTTAAAGTCATACCGTAAACGGTCTGTCAGAAGGCGATAGTCATCGACAGAGAGCAGGTAGCTTGCGTTAAGATCATCCTTCCCCAGTGAACCGTTGAGATCAAGAGCGGCATGTTTTAGTGGTAGGATCTTATCTTTGTGGTTAAGCATCTCTAGTCTGACCTGGAACCGGCTCTGATCGAAAACATAGGAGAGCTTGTCGAAAGCTACGTCGGTTAATGCGCTTTGTAGCGCCACTTTACTCTCCAGTGCATCACTGCCAACGCTGCCGTTGAGCTCCAAAGCCAGAGGAAGAGGGTGCTCCAGTTCAGGTGAAAGAAGTATCGTTGCGTTCTTTTCGAGCTGGAGGTCACGGCTCTCTAAAAAGAAGTTGACGGTGTAGGGCTTTTCAATAATACCGCTGCCTTTGGCAGACAACCTGCCGGTAGCATAGTCTGGGATCGGGTTTTTTTGCTGTGTACGAAAGGAGGTCAGGTCAACATTATCCATCTGATAGCGGTAGTCCCAATTCACAAAACTGACATCGCCTTTCAGCGTTCCATCCAGCAGTGTCGCATTGACTTCAAGCTGGCGGTTCCAGGTTGTAAAGGTGGCATCTAGCACAGCAGCGATACGGGGAAGTTCAACGGTGGCAATATTGGAAAAGGTGTTGACGTTGCCGTCATAGTGCAGTGTGACGGTCGCCCTCGTCAAACTGTGCGGTTTTGCCGACAGTGTAAAAGAATCGTTCTGATCGAGTCTGCCGGATGCCTCCAGTCCATGCAGTGAAAGCGATGCCGTGGCAACATCTGCATCCACCTTCAAAAAATAGCGCAAGGAACTTTGAAGAAGAGACTTCGTCACAGGTGGGACAAAAGGCAGTGAAATAGCTAGGAGAACAACAAAAAGAAGCGAAAAAGAGAGATACTTGATTACTGTTTTCACAAAACTACTTTATTACAGAGATCGATTGTACATACAGTTCTATTATACAGAATAAAGTGTTGTTTTTACAGTTGTTGAGAACATACAGAGCTGTCGGATAGAAGCATGCCGTGCGCCAACAGCGCAGTTGTCCTATATTGGGTACTGCTTGTAAAATGGCACTTTCAGCTTGATGCTCCCTGCTTATTCGCCAATATCGCATAGATATCGGCTATATCGGCTTTAAGACGGTAAAGTTGATCGATCTCGCCTGACGCCAGCACACGGTTGAGCAGTGCCAGCATCTGTTGCAGTTTTGTTTCGATGGTCATACTGTTCGTCGAGGTCGAAGCCGGGTCACTTTGAACAGCAGTCTGGCTGGGCAGGGTAGTTACCAGTTTTTCAAACTCCTCTTTAATGGGTTCGATATTGTAGCGGTAATAGCGTTCGCCCGTCCGCCCTTCAAACGCTTTTGCAATACCGTGCGTGATAGCCTGCTCAAAGGGAAAGCCCTGTTGTTCAGGATGGTCGGCATCACGTATTTTGAGTTTATAGAGAATCTTGCCTACGCTTTTGGCATCGATGTCGTACTCTTTGCCTATCTGTGTCATGGTCTTGAACATGATTGACTCCTTGATCGTATTTACCATACAGTAATGCAAATAAATATTTTTAAACAAAATTATGACAATCTGACATATTGTATGCTTTATGAGGGAGCAAGGGTATTCGTCTGTTTGGTCCAAAGGGTTTTAGCAAGACATGGACTAGAGCTGTTTGATGATGACTGATGGCTACAACGTCATATCATCAAGAAAAAAACCAGTAACTACAAGAGAAAGCAGTACAGCCGTTGGTACACGAGACTTGATGCCGCTATGATCAAATAAGTGAAGTTTGTAAACAAGTGTAACTTTACAGAGGGCAGAATGGCTTAAACTATTTTCAAGAGAATATACATTATGTTAACCAATGTCTGTTTCACTCTTCATAATATTCCCATTAATACGGGAATATGACATTGTCTTAAATTTACAGTGTATCAATAAGGCGAAAATGCTGCATGCTGAGCACTGACTGTATTGAGGCAAGCCCATCTATTGTATAGGGAAACTCTAGCTGACTAAAGTCAATCCAGTGGCCGGTAATACGCCGCTTTAACGTAATACGCAATTGTGATGCCTCTTTAAAGATATCGATACGTGTCGAAACCTTGTTGACTCCGTGATAGTCTGGGAAAAGCGGATCATCAGTAACATCTTCCATTTTATTAAGGTAGTGGCTCTCCAGAACTCCCGTCCCGGGTTCACCCCACTCGAAACCGTGTTTCTTCAGCCACTCGTAAAGATGTTCCAAAATCTTCTGTTTGATGATACTGGCATCCTCGGCGACGTTCTCATCGCTTAACGCTGTTTCAACAAAATGGGTGTTTGATCGCTTGTCGATCTCATTGATCAGTTTTTGCAGTTTAGGCGGCTGGGCAACACGATCGTAGGCTCTTGTGAAGTAGATATGCTCTTCTTCCTCTTCGTCACTTTTGAGATGCGTGCTGTTCACCATTTTCCAGCCATCCAGACCAAGATAGTCCAACATTGCCGTGAGATAGGTATCCCTGGGATAGATCTCGTTAAGATACTCGATGACCCACCCTCTTTCCTCTGTCTTCTTAAGGTTTAAAATCAGGTATTCTTGCGTTTCAGACATTCTGTTCTCCTTTCCCTCGTATTTCTGCTTTTATATATGTTAACATAAAAAATGACGAAAGTTGTGATCATACGGTCTAAGCTATGACTGTTCTTTTTTAGCGCATGCCTCTGGTTTTAGCCCCCTGTAAATCGATCTATGATAATTTGTTACGATAAAGTGTCCTGAAGGAGCGAATATGGCAACGGTGACTTTGATAGACAACCGCGATGGCAAGCGTTATGACTTTCCTATTTTACGACCGACCAAAGGTCAAGATGTAATCGATATACGCAAACTTTACGGTGAAACGGGCATGTTCACCTATGATCCCGGATTTACATCGACGGCTAGCTGCAGTTCAAACATCACCTATATTGATGGGGAGAAGGGTGAACTGCGTTATCGCGGTTACGCCATTGAAGACCTTGCCGACAGAAAGAGCTACCTTGACACCTGTTATTTGCTTTTGGAAGGCAACCTCCCCTGCCAGAACGAGCTGATCGTTTTTGATCAGGAGCTCAGGAAACGCTCTTTTATTCACGAAGGGCTCAAAAACCTCTTTTATGCCTTCCCTGATCAGGCACATCCGATGGCGATGATGGCCTCTGCTGTCGCGGCGCTTTCAACTTTTCATTTTGAGCATCTTAATCTTAAAGACAATGAAGCGTTCCAGGTGATGTCGCGTAGGCTCGTCGCCAAGATGCCTACGCTTGCGGCCTTTGCTTACCGCCGCTCTTTGGGTATACCGTTTATCTATCCTGATATAGAGCGCTCTTTTACAGAAAATTTTCTCTATATGATGCGGGCCTATCCCGGCCAAGACCTGGAGATCCCCGAGGTAGAAGTGCGGGCACTTGACACTATCTTTACCCTGCATGCCGACCATGAACAGAACGCTTCGACCTCCACCGTACGTGCTGTCGCTTCGACCGGTGCCCACCCCTATGCCGCGATCTCTGCAGGTATAAACGCCTTGTGGGGACGTGCCCATGGAGGTGCCAACGAGTCGGTCATCGCGCAGTTGGAGTTTATCGGTTCACTGGAAAATGTAGACGACTTTATAGCACGCGCAAAGGATCCGGACGATGAATTCAGGCTGATGGGCTTCGGGCACCGTGTCTATAAAAACTTTGATCCGAGAGCCCGTATCTTAAAAGGTCTACTCGATGAGCTTGAAGGCGAACTCAAAGTAAACAGTACGCTTTTGGCCATTGCGAGAAAAATTGAAGAGGTCGCCTTAAATGATGACTATTTTATAGAGAGAAAGCTCTACCCCAATATTGATTTCTATTCAGGCCTGATCCTGACGGCACTCAGGATCCCCAAAAGTATGTTTACCAATATATTTGTGATCGGTCGTACAGCAGGATGGATCACACAATGGATGGAGCTCAAACACGACAATGAGATGAAGATCGCCCGCCCGCGCCAACGATACACAGGACCAATAGAGGAAAAAATATAGATGAGTAGCACAAAAAAAGAGCTTATACACGATATCGAGACACTGCTTAACAGTTATGGGGAAAAGGTCCCTACTACGGTCATTAACCCTGCACTGCTGGAGTTTATGGATGAAGAGACGCTTAAAAGTATTATCGACTCGCTGTTGCGTCAAAAAGAGACCGTCAATGAAGACAGTATCGAGTGGTTGGAACAATTTAAAAAGTATGATTAATACAACGCTTTTCGGCGGGTTGATCGCATGGTTTTGTTCCGACAACTCCCCCTCTGCCCTGTTGAATAACAGGACTTTTTCTTTAATTTTTATCATTAATATTTAACAGTAGATAAAGTAACAATAGTTATTGGAGGTCTTTAAGTTAAATATAACATTAACATTTTATAATTCGAACATAAATTAACATTGTAGTTAAAATAACAAAATTGATGAAAGCGAGTTTATTATGGCAAATGTAGATCTGGTTCAACTGACTGAACAGACAAAAAAAATGACAGCAATGGTTGTCGAAGATGAAAAAGTAGCGAACGAGCTGTTAAGCTCAACATTCAAAAACTTTTTTTCAGATGTGAGCTCGGCTTTTAACGGTAAAGAAGCGTTAGAGATGTATGCTAAAAATGTGCCTGACATCGTATTTGTCGACATTATTATGCCTGAGATGGACGGTATCGAACTGGCACGCCGTATTCGTGAGATCAACCCAAATCAGATCATTATCGTCATCTCTGCGTCAAATGATATTCAGAAGATCTCTGAATCGATCGAGATCGGTGTCAACAGCTTCATCCAGAAGCCAATCGATACTAAGAAGATCATTGAACTTCTTACCAATGTAACGGCGTTGATCTCTAAAAAGAAAAAGATCGAGACGAAAACATTCTCTATCTCTCTTCCGCTTGATCTTTATGAGCTTGTCGATGACAACGCAAAGTCTGAAAGCATCTCTAAAAATGCGGTTATTATCCGCGCATTACGCGACTTTTACAACGACTAAAACCATTTTTTAGTCGATCTCCTCTGCCTGTTATCGTTATGCAGGCAGCGTGATCACCTCCCTCTTCTCCTTAAATTATACAAAACAGTTATTTTTCTCATCCCGCTTTTTGCGTCAAAAAAGCAAATTTCTATTTCGTATTAAAAAGCTGTTGATATTGCAGCTGGAAAAATATCTGTTTTATTGTAATTTAAGAATCTCGCCTGTATACTTCCGGCCAAGAAGCAATTCTTACTAGAACGGCCCCATCATCTAATGGTTAGGATTCATGGTTTTCATCCATGCCATAGGAGTTCGAATCTCCTTGGGGTCACCACTTTTACAACATATTTCCTCAAACAAAATTACCAAAACCACACTTTAAAAACAGCATTTTTCTTATGCTAAATACGCGCTAAACCGATACAAAATGAGATGACTGTCGTCACGCAGCTGGTTACATGTACCCCGTGTCTTTCAGGGCTTTTTTCATCCCCTCCTTATAAACAGAGTCGTCAAGAGTCTCTATCCACGCTATCAACTTTTCGATGCTTGCCTCAAAGTCACGTAATATCTCTCTGTCTTTGTTCATATATTCGCTGCAGAGAGCGTCCATCCAGGTGTTGACTTTCAAATAACCTCTGTCAAAACTGTTCTGTTCTTTTTTAAATCGATGCGGTGTTGACTGAATGTAGAGCTGTGCGCTGAGTTTTTCTATTTTTTGTTGCATAAAAGAAGTGTAGCTTTTTATCGTCTGTCAGATAAAAAATATTGCAAGGTGACAGGGCTCTCTTACAAACCTTGCCGTATGAAGTGAAACAGTGCCGTGTAGGTAAATGAGGTGATGCGTGCAGTGTGTTTCATGAGAGCTTCTTCGGCTGGAATACCATCTGCCTCACAGTGCTTAAAGAGCCTTACAAGTTCCTCTTTCTCCTCTTTCACTGCACCCTTATTGTCGTTATTTACTGTCTTGAACATCATGTAGAGCATATCGTAGGTCAGTTCATCCTTTATGATATGCCCTGCTTTGCCCAATAGCGTTACGAGCATGAAATATCCTTCTTTTTTTATAATCGTTCAATCCTGATCGGATAAAGTGTGAAAATTGTGCGAAAGGGCCCTTGCGTGGCTTTTGAAACCCCGAAGATTGTCCGCGTGTTAAGGAAGTTTGGCTAAAATTCTAGGACTAAACAATCAGGATAATTTATGTTACGTTTTGCCCCGAGCCCAACCGGTGATATGCACATCGGAAACTTACGAGTCGCCCTTTTTAATTATATTGTTGCAAAACAGCGCGGTGAAGAGCTGATCGTCCGTATCGAAGACACCGACAAAGAACGCAATATTGAGGGTAAAGATAAAGAGATCTTAGATATTCTGGGCCTTTTTGGCATTGAATACTCGAATGTTCTGCACCAGAGCGAACAGCTCCGTTATCACCGTATGATGGCAATACAGCTGTTACAGGACAAAAAAGCGTTCAACTGTTTTTGTACCCCTGCCGAACTGGAAGTCAAGCGTGAAATTGCCAAAAAATCGCGCAAGCCATTCCGTTATGATGACGTCTGTACACACCTACCGGCCGAGCAGACGATCGACAATGAAAACCCGTTTACGATCCGTCTGCGTCGCCCTGAAGAGCCTGTCGTAACGAACGACCTGATCAAAGGGGAGATCAGCTTCGCACCCGAAGAGATCGACTCCTTTATCATCATGCGTGCGGAAAAATACCCTACCTACAACTTTGCCTGCGCGATCGATGACATGCTGAGTGACATATCGATGGTCATTCGCGGCGAAGACCACATGAGCAATACACCCAAACAGATAGCGGTACGTAATGCACTCGGTTACGAGAAGGCTATGGAGTATGCCCACTTGCCGATCATCCTGAACGATGAGGGTAAAAAGATGAGTAAGCGCGACGACGCCTCCTCGGTCAAATGGCTTCTTGAGGAGGGCTACCTCCCTTCTGCTATCACCAACTACCTGATCCACCTCGGCAACAAGACGCCTGCGGAGATCTTTACGCTGGAAGATGCTTTGGAGTGGTTTACGCTTTCAAGTATCTCAAAGTCTCCGGCCCGTTTCGATATCGACAAGCTGAAGTTCATTAATGGACAGCACCTGCGAAACCTTGATGCAAAAGAGCTCTCACGTTATGTCGGTTTTGCTGATGAAGCGATCGGTCAGGTGGCCAAGATCTATCTTGAAGAGGCACGTACACTTAAAGAACTCCGACCAAAGATCGAAGCGATCTTTGCCGAGAAAGTTATCCCGGAAGAGTTTGCAGAACAGGCGGAAGTGATGCGAAAAGTGATCATGGCCGCACCGTATTTTGAGTCCTTTGATGACTTCAAAAACCACATTATGAATGAGAGCGGCCTTAAAGGCAAGAACTTTTTCAAACCGCTTCGCCTTCTTCTGACGGGTGCTGATAACGGTCCGGAAGTAGCAGACCTGTACGTCTACCTTAAAGACTTTATGGGCGAGATCGTAAAATGAGTGCGCTGGCAAACATCTTTGTTGGCATCGGCGGTATTGTCCATTCACTGCTGACGATCTATATCTGGGTCGTTATCATCGCTGCATTGCTTTCATGGGTGCGCCCCGACCCCTACAACCCTATCGTGCAGTTCCTGACGCGTATCACGTCGCCGGCGTATCAGCTGGTTCGACGCATGATGCCGACATACTTCAACGGCATAGACTTTGCGCCGTTGATCATTATCATCGCTCTGCAAGTGATCGATATCGTGCTGGTCACTCTTATTAATACGGTTGCGAGCGCGTTCTAATGCGTCCCCTTTTAGCATTGCTTTTGAGCACACTGCTTTATGCAGAGGTGTCACTTGATGAGATCAACACGAAGCCCAGCTCTTTGGCCAAAAACTTTATGATCTGGCGTTTCCTGCACCAGGACATCACGCCGGCTCAGGCAGATGAAGCCTTTTACCAATACCGTGATGTCGATACCCGTCTGTTTAAAGCGTATGCCAAAAAGTCTGACCGGGAAGAGGTGATCTACACGGCAGAGTGCCTCTCTATGTCGGCCAAAGAGCTGGTCAAGAGCAACGACATCTCTTGTGTCAAGATGGCCTTCTCTCCCTCTAAAGCAGCCACGATCAATGAAGTAGATCGTAACCGTCTTGCGAGACTTCTGGGCAGTGAGAAGACCTATACGTGGGTTGAGTTGATGAACGATCTGCTGCAGACCCAACGCATTACCGACCTGAAACGCTATAAACCTGCAACGTTTATGTACCTCTTTTTGAGTGCCGGTGCGAAGTTTCGACAAGAGAACCTTAACCGCGCTCTTCCCTCCGAATACATTACCGCGATCCAAAAACATTGGGGTTTCAACCGTTTTGTGGTGATGGTCGTCACGGACAACCGTTACGCAAACCTCCAAAAAGAGCTGTTGAAGATCCCCTCTTCCGCGAAGTTGAACTCGGAGACACATTTTTATCTGGCGATGAACGCGATCGAGCATGCACAAGACGACAATGCTCTTGCCTACCTCAAAAAGGTATATGAACTTGCCTACTACCGTTCGCATAAAGACAAGGCCCTCTTCTGGCAATATCTGCTGACCAAAGACAAAGGGATTTTGACACAGCTGGGTGAGAGCGTCGATATCAACATGTACTCGCTCTATGCCAAAGAGAAGCTCGGCATAGAGGTGACAAACTTCTATACTACACTGCCTACGCGCGAAAACAACACCACCAAAGCGGACCTGACAGACCCCTTTGTCTGGAACGACCTCCTCATAGAGATCAGAGAGACCCCGAAAGAAGATCTGCCGAAACTTGCGGATAAGTATGCCAATGAAGAGATGCTGCCGCTGCACTCTTTTATCTATGAGAAAGCCTCGGGATACAAGGAGATGGGGTACATCATGCCGTATGACAAGTACATGCATGACCTCTCAAACGAGGACAAGGCGATCTACTATGCGCTGATGCGTCAGGAGAGCCGTTTCATCCCTGCGGCACTTTCACGTTCGTATGCTCTTGGTCTGATGCAGATGATGCCATTTCTGGTCAAGGCTCTGGATAAAAGTTTTAAAGACAAACGCCACTCCTTTGAGGAGATGTTCGATCCGGAGAAAAACATCACCTACGCCAAGAAACATATCGCCTGGCTTCAAAAAAGCCTTTACCATCCGGTGCTGATGGCGTATGCCTACAATGGCGGCATCGGTTTTACCAAGCGCTACATCACCAAAGACAACTGTTTTACCAATACCAAGTACGAACCGTTTATGAGTATGGAGATGATGGCCAATTCCGAGAGCCGTGAATACGGTAAGAAAGTGTTGAGCAACTATGTGATCTATAAAAAGATCCTGGGTGAAGAGGTCTCTATTGTTGCGCTTTTTGATAAGTTATTACAGCCTGCTCAGTGTGACCGCTTTCGAGCACCAAAACAGGCTGCTCGCTAGGCAGTTTGTAGCGGACATAGTAGTGACGGCTCCAGTTGTTGCTGACAGGCATCAGTTCCACCAAAAGATCATCATTGTCCAGAGGTTCTGACGCCAGCGCCTCTTCACCGTTCAAGAGCAGAAGATAGCTGCTTTCATCTACGGCTTCATTTCGCGTAAAATATAGGATGTTTTCCTGCTCCGGGTTATAAAAAGCGACCAGGAAGTGGGCCATCCCATCTGTATAGTTCGGATAGACATCGTTAAGGTAGATGGTGGATAGAATAGCTTTGGTCTTGTTGTTGGTGCCGAGAAGGCGTACATTTTGAAAGCTGGTTGTTGCTTTTTCGTTTTCCGAAGTGAGTGTGTAGCTTTCGAAGTGTCTGCTGCACCCGTTGAAAATTGTCAAAGAGAGTGTAAAAAGTATGATGAACTGTTTCAATTAAAAACCTAAATTATAGTGTGGCCAAAAGTATAGCCTATTCACTATGAAACTCCCTACTCACTGCTCATAACGCACTATTCAAGAGATTTTTACTGACATTTGTCTATAATCACTTAAAATTTAAGAGCATTCCTGAATGCCGTGACGATGGATATAGATTTGCATAAACGTCTAGCAGTTGCTTTTACCGGCCCCTCAAACAGCGGTAAAACGACACTGATATTAAAAGTGGCCAGAAAGCTTATTCATGATCACAAGATGGACGTTGCGATCATTAAGCACGACCCTAAAGACAAGGCGAGGTTTGACACACCGGGCAAAGACAGCTACAAGTTTTCGGATACGGGGGCCAGGGTGGTGGTCACTTCGCCAAACAAAACAACCTACTTTTCAAACCGACATCAGGAATTTGAAGAGATCGTCGATATGTTTGGTGACGTTGATATCGTCTTGGTAGAGGGGCTGAAGAACCTCCCTCTTCCACGCATCAGCATCTTCCGTAACAAGATCGATGAAGAGTACTTTCCATACATGAATGCTCTGGCTGTGGATGAAAGTATTGATCTAGGCGCATATACACTTCCAGAAGGTGTCAGTGTGTTGGATCTGAACAATGAAGATAGCGTGATAACGTGGATCTTAAATAATGCAAAGGCTGTGTAGATGAAAGAGATATTTAGTGCAATAGAACGTGCTGCAATACGTATTAAAGAGGAGATCGATACCAAAGACATCGGCTACTCTCAACAGCAGAACGCGACAGGCGACACGCAGTTGCAGCTTGACATCAAATGTGACCTTGTCTGTGAGGAAGAGTTCTCCAAGGCGGCGACGATCAATACGATCGTAAGCGAAGAGCAGGACCATAAGGTCGTTATGAACGAAGAGGCGCAGTATTTTGTCGCGTTTGACCCGCTGGACGGCTCATCGCTTATTGATGTGAATCTGAGTGTCGGTTCGATCTTCGGTATCTACAACGGTTCATTCGGTGTCAAAGACCTGGTTGCGGCCTGTTATGTTGTCTATGGCCCGCGTACCGAGCTTGTATTCGCCTATGAAGGCGAAGTGAAGTTCTATCTCCTTCAAAACGGTGCGTTTGAGTTTGTCAAGAACATCACGCTCAATGAAAAGGGTAAACTGAATGCACCTGGGGGTACACAGCAGAATTGGCCGGCACACCACAAGGCGATGGTCGATGGACTTTTCCAAGAGGGGTACCGTCTGCGCTACTCCGGCGGAATGGTCCCTGACCTTCACCAGATCCTTCTTAAAGGGGGCGGACTGTTCTCATACCCGTCGACGTCCGACAAACCTGAGGGTAAACTTCGTATGCTGTATGAAGCCCTTCCGTTCGCCTTTATCTTCGTGATGGCCGGTGGTGACCAGACCGATGGTAAAAACGACCTTCTGACCTTGGAAGCGACGCATATCCATGACACAACACCATGTTTCTTCGGTTCAAAGTACGAGATAGCAAGAGTCAAAGATGTCTATGCAAGAAACTAGCGTCTTTGAAGAGAAGCTTGATGCCGCATTGGCCAAGGTGCAGCAGTGCCAAGTCGAAAAAACAGTGAAAAGCTGCAGCCTATGTGAGTTTTATATCGGCTGTGACACCCGAAGAGCCTATGTCCAAGCCGTTTATGACTCAATGTCAAAAGGCGAGACCGGCGGATTTGAATTTTAACAGAGAGAGAACATATGAGCAACTATTACACAACCCCTATTTACTACGTTAACGGTGAGGCACATATCGGCCATGCCTATACAACTTTCATCACTGATATGCTGGCGCGCTATTCACGTCTAAAAGGTGAAACCACCTATTTCCTGACCGGTACCGATGAGCATGGTCAGAAGATCGAAGAGTCAGCACTTAAAGCGGGTAAGACGACACAGGTTTTTGCTGATGAGATCTCAGCACTGTTTAAAGGCCTCTGGGATGAATTTGAGATCTCATACGATCAATTCATCCGCACAACGGATGAGGAACACAAGATAGGCGTGCAGCACGCGTTTAAAAAGATGTACGACAAGGGCGACATCTATAAGGGCGAGTATGAGGGGAACTACTGTGTCAGCTGCGAGACCTTCTTTCCTGAGTCTCAGCTGATCGACGGCGAATTCTGCCCGGACTGCGGCCGTTCGACAAACACGGTCAAAGAGGAGAGCTACTTCTTCAAGCTCTCCAACTACGAGCAGCAGCTTCTCGACTACTACGAAGCGCACCCTGACTTTATTTTGCCGAAATCCCGCCGCAACGAGGTGGTCAACTTTGTCAAAGGGGGACTGCACGATCTCTCTGTGACCCGTACATCGTTCAGCTGGGGTGTGCCTCTGCCTAAAGAGCTTAATGACGACAAGCACGTCATGTATGTCTGGCTGGACGCACTGCTCAACTATGTGACGGCGCTCGGTTACGGACGTGATGAGGCCAAAATGGACCTTTGGCCGGCCCATATGCAGGTTGTCGGTAAAGACATCCTTCGTTTCCATGCCATCTACTGGCCGGCATTTTTGATGAGTCTTGACCTCCCTCTTCCGAAACATATCGCTGCGCACGGGTGGTGGACACGCGACGGTGAAAAGATGTCAAAATCCAAAGGCAACGTGGTTTCGCCAAAAGAGGTATCGGACCACTACGGTGTTGAGAACCTTCGCTACTTTATGATGCGTGAAGTGCCATTCGGACAAGACGGCGACTTCTCACAGCGTGCGTTTATCGACCGTATCAACTCGGACCTGAGCAATGACTTGGGCAACCTGCTTAACCGCATTATCGGTATGAGCGGCAAATACAGTGACTTTGTGATCGACTCTTCAGATGTTGAGAAATACCACAGTGCCGAGCTTGAAGAGATGTATGCCATCTTGGACGATGTAGAGAAATATCTGGACGAAGTGCAGACGCACCGCTTCCTAGAAGAGCTCTGGAGGGTCTTTACGATCGGTAACAAGGCTATTGAAGCCCATGCACCGTGGGTCAAGATCAAAGAAGGCAAGAAGGACGAGGCGTTGGCCACCGTTTCATTGGTTGCAAACGTATTGGCAAAAGCCTCTATTCTGCTGCACGCTTTTATGCCTAAGACAACCAATACGATCGCCGATACACTGGGCTTTGAGATCAACACCGAGAGCTACAGACTCCTTCTCAAAGAGAAAAAACTGCTAGAGACCTTTACGATCAAAAAAGTCGGTCCACTTTTCCCTCGTGTCGAGGAACCTCTTATGGAAGAGGCACCGAAAGCGATGATGGAAGAAACACCGAAAACCGAGAAAAAAGCCAAAGAGAGCAAAAAACCTGAAGCTTCCAAAGAAGAGAGTGCCGGCCTGATCACCTTTGACGAGTTCTTCAACACGACATTGAAAATCGGTACGGTCGTCGAAGCGGAAGAGGTGCCAAAAAGCAAAAAACTCCTTAAACTGCAGGTCGATCTCGGCGAAGATGAGCTTCGTCAGATCGTTGCCGGGATTAAAGACTACTACTCTGCCGAAGAGCTTGTCAACACACAGGTCTGTGTCGTCGCCAACCTCAAACCGGCCAAACTGATGGGGATTATGTCTTCGGGGATGCTGTTGGCTGCAAAAGATGACGATGGCCTCTGTCTTGTCCGTCCTGAGAAACCGCGCAAAACAGGTTCTTCTATTGGTTAATTGTTGCTAGAGGTGCTTAGAAAGTAATGCGCCTCGAAAACCTTCTCGCCCTTACCCAGGGAATCTTACAGAACCAACCTTTTGTCTCACGCTTTGACGGCATCAGTTTTGATGCCAAAAAGGTGAAACGCGGCAACCTCTTTATCGCCTTTAACAACAGTGATATCGACGAGGCTATTTTGCATGGTGCCTACGGGATTATCTTTGACAAACCTACGCAGATCACAGACAACGAGATCGCCTGGATCAAAGTCGGTGATGTCGATGATGCATTGATGCGGCTTCTGCGCTTTCATCTCATTGAAAAAGAGCTCGATGTCTACGAGACAGACCTGATTACGATCAAGCTGGCCCAGCAGGTCATGACAGACAGTAGTTTTTTGGTCCTGGGGAAGTCCATCAAAGACGACTTTATGACACTCTGGGAGGTACCGCACGGGGCGAAAGTCCTCTATTGTTCCAAGCTGATCGACAGGGACACCTTTGTGGACTCAAAGACCCTGCCCCATGCCTATAAGGATGAGATCACGATCGTTGAGCAGACGCTATTTGAGACCTCGTTTATCTTTGATGACATTTTTTATGAACGTCAGCTGCTCTCCCCTTTTTTCATCTCGTACCTTGAGCGGCTGCTCAACTTTTACAAGATGCATGAGATCAACTACCGCTTGCGCACATTTACCCCGATCGACAACTTCGAAGCGGTCTTTACCAACAAAGACCTCTCTGTGAAAGAGTTCGGTGCAAGTGACCGTGTTCTCATCTTTGAACCTGATTTTGAGTTGATCCACTCCCAGATCTCATTTTTGAGGCGACAAGCCAATTGGGCCAAGATCATCTACATCCTGCCTAAGGCAAAAGCACTCCCTTTTGAAAACATCGAAGGCATATTTACTTATGAGTCGCAGCAGGATATAATCAGCATACTCAAATCAACACCGTTCCACTTTGCTCTGATCGCCGAGCAGAACAAAACATTGTTGGATCACAACGATCTGAAGCGGCCGGCAGAACAGTTGACACTGTTTTAAAGGCACGTTTTGATGCACACTAAAGGACAAACACTTTGAAACCACTTCCCAGTAGGCAGAGTATCATATCTCTGATCCTTGCAAATCACGCTACGGCTGTTGCCGGTATCGGCTTTGGACTGCTTACTTTTCTTTTTCACTTTTACCACAACCCCTACCTGGCAACACTGTTCGCAGCGATCAGTATTACTCTGCTCTCATTAACGGTCTCTGAAGTCGCTGAAGTTCTGGCTGAACGCCTGGATGAGCCTTATGGCAGTTTTGTACTCACCTTCTCGGCCGTCATCGTCGAAATCATTCTTCTCTTTTTGATATTGCTGCAGGCGACAAACAACCCGTATGCGATGGAGACGGTAAAAGGGGGGATCATCTCGGCAGTCATCGTCGATATGAACGTTCTACTGGGTCTTGCGGTGTTTATCGGTGGTCTCGCCTTTAAAGAACAGGAACACAACGAAGACACATCGAGCACCTACACGACGATCCTGCTAGTGGCTTCATCGGCCCTGCTGGTACCGAGCATCCTTCACTTTACAACGGGTGAAACAGATGATCTTCAGAGTGCCAGTATGCTCATTGCGGCGGTGCTCTTTATCTTCTATATCGTTATTTTTATCTTCCAGACCAAGACGCACACACACTTCTTTAAAGCGACAGCCAGAAGCCGCATATTCCGTTACAAGAACAGGCAGAGCGAAGAGGACGAGGAGGAAGAACAGCAGGACCTTTTTGAGGAGATGGGTACGACGTTCAACTTTATCGCCATCTTTATGCTTATCGCCGTTATCGGCTATATTGCAGAGATCTTTGCACACGAAGGGATGCAGCTCGTCACCGAGTACAGTTTCCCTGTCGGTCTTGCCGGTCTTCTAATCGCAATCATCTCCGTTGCACCGGAGATCATCACCGCCATCAAAGCGGCCAAGAATGATCAGATCCAACGCGTTGTCAATATTGCCATGGGGGCCTCAACCGTCTCGATCATGCTGACGGTGCCTGTGCTGCTTGCTCTCTCTTACGCTGCGGGCAATCCGTTGACGCTCGATTTCAATACGCTGCAGATCGGTGCACTGATCCTGACGATCATCCTGGCGTGGAAAACAACGGATGACGGACAGACCAACTACTTTGAAGGTACCTCGCACCTGATCTTTTTTGCGTGTTACGCTATCGTTCTGGCATTTTTATAGGAGAGCACATGAAACGTAGAGATTTTTTGACAACGGCTGCGGCGACAACGGCTGCCGGTCTTTTGGGCGGTTGTAACGACTCTGGCCGACAGGCCATCGATTATACAAAACATCCCCAGAAAAAAGATGTTGCAGACAAAGAGGTCTACGTCAACAAAAACAGAAAGACCAAAATCAACCTTGCTACATCTTGGCCGGGCCACTTTCCGATTATGGGGACCGGTGTTGAGCGTTTTGCTGAAAATGTCAACAAGGCCAGCGGCGGCACGTTGGAGATCAAGGTCCATCCCAAAAATACTTTGATCCCTGCTCTTGCCGTTTTTGACGCAGCGAGCAGCGGTCAGATCGATGCCTTTCACTCCGGTCCCTATTACTGGAAAGGCAAAAACTCCGCTTTTTCGCTTTTCAGCGGTTTTCCTTTCGGCATGACAGCCGAAGAGATCAACTCATGGATGACCTTCGGCAACGGTATGACACTCTGGCGCAAACTCTACGGCAAATACAACCTGCACCCTCTTATGGGCGGTAATACCAATATTCAGATGGGTGGATGGTACAGAAAGCCTTTGGAGTCGCTGGCCGATATGCAAGGACTCAAAATGCGTATTCCGGGGCTTGGGGGCGAACTCTTCTCCAAGCTGGGCGTCAACCCTATTCTCCTTCCGGCCGGCGAGATCTATACCTCCTTGGAGCGCGGCGTGATCGATGCGACGGAATGGGTCGGTCCGGCGCTCGACATGAAGATGGGGTTTTACAAAGTCGCTCCGTACTACTACTCGGGCTGGCATGAACCCGGATCTATTCTTGAATTGACCTTTAACAAGCACAAATGGGAGAAGCTCCCCTCTGAGCATCAAGCGATCATAGAGATGGCCGCTTCGCAGATGAATGCAGACATGGCAAGCGAGTTCCATTACGAAAACATGAAATCACTTGACCTGCTGACGAAAAAAGGGGTGGAGATCCTAAGTTACCCTGATGATGTCATCGTTGCCGCCAAAAAGGCTCTAGTTGAAGTCATACGTGAGCAGAGTGCGCTAAACAGTGACTTCAAAGAGGTCGCTGAAGATGCCAATGCATTTTTGCTTCAATCCAAGGCGTGGTCAAAAGCGAGTCTTCACTACTTCTTAAACACACGGGAGTAGCGCTTTTATAAAGTCCAGTAGTGTTATAATTTGATATCTATAACAAATGAGACTGCATGCGTTTCTGGACTTTACTCTTCCCATTTTTCCTATTTGCCCAGGATCTGATCATTGTCGACAAAACCACGCAACAGCCCCTTTCAAACGCACAGTTCATTCAACACGATAAAATGACCTACAGTGACACGGCTGGCAAGGTCAGTTTCGATGAAAACCGCACAAAGAGCATACATGTCAAAGCGTACGGCTACCGTCCTTTCCATTGGGATGTGAACAGTACGGTAAAGCGTTTGGAGCTGGAACCTATCAAGGTCAAAGGGGTGTATCTCTCTTTTTGGGGTGCCAATCCAAAGACCAAGACCTTCAATAATGCCATGGACCTTATCGAGACGACAGAGGCTAATGCTCTGGTCATCGATGTCAAAAGCGAACAGGGGCAGATGTCCTATAAGACAGATGTCAAAGAAGCCAGCGAGATGGATGCACACTACTACCGCACCATCAAAGATATTGACAGCTATATGAAACGACTGAAAGAGAAGAAGATCTACACCATTGCGCGTATCGTCTGTTTCAAAGATGAGCTGAGTGCTACAAATCACCCTGAGCGCGCTGTAAAACGTACAGACGGTACGGTGTGGCGCAATGCCGCCAAGATGGCATGGGTCGACCCGTTCAACCCTGACGCGCAGGATTACATCATCAGTATAGCGATTGACGCCGCTCAAAAAGGGTTTGACGAGATCAACTTCGACTATGTCCGTTTCCCGGCAAAAGAGGATCTGATGTTTTCGCAAGAGAACAATCAGGCAAACCGCCTACTCGCAATCGACTACTTTATCAAAAAAGCATCCACCCGTCTACGTCCCTATGGCGTCTTTTTGTCCGTCGACACATACGGCTATGTGGCATGGAACACCGACAATGATACGAATATAGGACACCAGACCGATGTACTTGCCCGGCATGCCGATTACCTTGCGCCGATGCTCTACCCTTCAGGTTTTAATGCGGGTATTTTGGACATTGAGGACCCAGCAGCCGAACCGTACCGCATCGTCAAGGCAACACTTTTGAAGATGCAGGAGAGCGTTGAGCCTGTACGGCTGCGTCCGTGGCTGCAGTACTTTAAAGACTACGCTTTTTCGCGCAAGCACTACAATGATTTTGAGATCAAAGAGCAGATCCGCGCCAGTGATGACACCAACTGCAGCGGTTGGCTGCTGTGGAACCCGTCAAGCCGTTATAACCGCGGTGGATTGCTGCAAGAGTGATTGACAGGGTTTCGTCCTTCTAGTCTATGTTATGACAACGTCCCTTCAATCTCTTTGTACCTACTGTTATCTGCGTTAGTCGTCCGCTGGAAACCGTTTTTTCCACTGTTCGACATTTATACCTTTAATGAGAAGCCACAGCCCAAAGACGATTTCAAAAAGACCGCCAGGCGCATAAAAGGCCATTCTAATGCTCTCTGACAGATCGGGTGTGAGCATACTGACGAAAGAGAGTATCAGCATCGTCATATACGTTAACATTCCCCACATTGCCAATATTCGTGGAACGTACTGTGATTTATAGAACAGATAGCAAAAGAGCGTTCCACCCATACCAATGAAGATAAGAACAACGTCGAGTCCGCTGTGGCGAACATCAAGAAACAGTCCTGCCAAGGCCTGTGTCTGTTCAGGTGAAAAGGATGCTTCACTGTGTAAGAGCAGCAGCGGGAATAAACCGCTGAACACCGTAACGCTGCCGCCTACTATAGCCTCTGCGGTTCTCCATAGCAGCGCGAGCAAAGCGAGGTTTCTGTTTACCGTTTTGAGTACGACATAAAGAGAGAAGGCAAGTAGTATGACCAGTGTATACATCAAAATCTCGCCGGCAACGCCGAAACGAAAGAGGATCTCGTGCGACAATATATTGTTGGCCGTTGCGGCACTGTTATTGGTCACGATAAGTGCAGATGCCACGAAATTGACGCTGAATATACCCAGTAAAATAGTGGCTAGGTAGGTAAAGCCGGCAACTCTAGCATAGACAAACGGTGATGTATTGTCGCTACGCGTTCTCATCTCATGTCTCTCAATGGCTTTTCTCACAAGTCGCTCCATCTCTGTTGATTATCTATGTTAAACCTATCGGCCGATGTCTATATTTTATAGTGAATCGCTTAAAACAAAATATACCTACCTGTCCGTTATCTGTCTGATGCGTGCCTTAGAAGACTTGTATTTATCGAAACAAGCGATTGTTACGGAGAGGCACTATTGAATATTTTTGGCTGTTTTACTCTTTTTTTCTCAGCATACATAAGATGGTCTGCCTTATGGATCAACGCATCCGGTTCAAGGTATTCCTGAGGGCCGGTCTGTACGATACCGATACTGAGTGAGATATCATGGGCACTTTTCTTGATCTCGTCGATAAGACGTTTTGTATAGATCTCTTTGGCCAACTCTTCACTGCAGTTGGGTAATATGACACAGAATTCATCGCCACCGTAGCGAAAGCAGCTGTCCTCCTGGCGTGAGACCTGCTTAAGGCTGCTGCTGACAATACAGAGTATCTCATCACCCTGTTGGTGCCCATGGGTGTCATTGATAAGCTTGAAATCATCGATATCGATATAGACCATGGAGACGGGCTCACCGCGGCGTTCTGCAGAAAGAAGCGTCGCGGTGAGCGTCTCGGTCAATTGCCGTACGTTGAGCAGCCCCGTCAGCGGATCGGTGCGGGACAGCTCTTCAAGCTGCTGTGTCCGCTCTTTGACCTTCTCTTCGAGGATATGCGAGTATTGGTCGGACCTCTCTTTTGCGATCTCGAGCTCCGAAAGCAGACTTCTGATGTAGGTGTCAAAAACGAGAGAGATGTCAAATAGTAAAAGCTTTTCAAATGCATCAAGAACACGGTTGCGCTCTTCAACCTCTTCCATGTTTCTGGAAATGACATCAAAGAGTATTTTTTTAAGGGTGTAGATCCCCGAGAGGTAGAGCTTTGGATCGACACCGATACGCTTGTGCACAAGACCGATCCTGAGTCGGTTGTTGACATACTCCACACCATAGAGGCCGCTGACCAGGTCAATGAGGTATTTGTGCTGGGCCTCTTTAAGACGCTCCAGGGTATCTGCATCACCGATGATAAGGGCGATCTCGGGTATGCTTGTCTGCTGTTTGTAAAAGCGGTCCACGATATCATCAATATGGAGCATGAGGAGCTCTTTGGCTGATTTGAGCGCTTCCACATCATCTTTTGCCAGGTAAAATAGGTGTTTGCGCTGATCAATCTCAAACTCGTTGATCCGCATCTGCTCTAGAAGTGTTTTGTTCGCCCGGTCCATCGCATCTCCTTGTGACAACCCATAAACATATATCTATTCTATACCTATTAACTTGAATAGAAATTAGGTAAGCTGAAGTGGTTTTTACTTTAAGAGAGACGGAGATTAAATGCAGGAAGCAGACCAACCCTGCCACATAGACGTGACTATGGGTTGAATGTGCTTTTAGGAGTAGACAAAGACGATTGGTGTCGGTGCGCCGTCTTACGCTTTTTTTACAAATTCTTGTTTGAGTTTGATAGCTCCAACACCAGGGACTTTACAGTCAATATTGTGTCCATCACTCCCCTCAACAAGACGGATACCCTTGACCTTAGTCCCTACTTTGATCCCATCGCTGCTTCCTTTGACCTTAAGGTCTTTTATGACAGTGACCGTATCGCCATCCTGAAGAATGTTACCATTAGCATCTCTTACGATCAACCCTTCCTCTTCTTCTGCTGCATCATTTTTAGACCACTCGTGTGCACATTCCGGGCAGACATAAAGCTCGCCGTCTTCGTAAGTATATTCGCTGCCGCACTGAGGGCATTTTGGTAGTTGTTCCATAGATGTTTCCTTAAATAGTTTCTAAAACGTATTATAGTGTTTTGACAAAAGAATTTGGCTTTAGCCGTGTTGCAATCTGCCCTAAACAGTTTGAAAATGCGGTTTATAGTCTTGTATGTTAGATGACGAGATAAGCAAGCGTGCTTACCGTTATGTAGCCGTATTTGACTATTGTGCGTATGATATCGTCTTCTCTGGCATTGAAGAGATCTAAAACAGCCTGTCGAATGGTAAAGGTATAGAGTATAAAGTAGAGTGTCGGGGTGATGTGGATATGCAGCGGATACTGGTCGACCCTTTTGCCAAAGTGTGACAAGACCGCATCTAACTGCGTGTAGATACCTAAAATTCCGAGTCCAGCATTGATAAACATCCACTTGACCTCTTCGTGGCCAAAGACCCCCAGATATAAGAGGATGTAGATGAGGAGGGCAAAGCCATCAAAAAAATAGAAATATGGTAGTATGCCTAACGGCACCAAACCCGAATACCATATTAGAAAACTCGTACCGCCAAATATCAGCATATGCAACAGAATGAAAGGGTAGATAAACCAAGGCCCATCTTCATTCTCACTAGTTTTAAACTATTTGCCGTTTATCGTGGTATAGCCGTCTAGTTTCATATACGTCCTTTTATCAGAGTATACACTAACTGTTATGAAATAAACTCCAGCAGAGCGTTACGCGCTTCCGTGATCTGAACAAAATGTTCGTGGCTGCCGCCGACGTCGGGATGCGCCTTCTTGGCGAGCCGACGATAAGCGGCTTTGATCTGTGATGAGTTAAGCAGGCCACTGCTCGGTAGTTCCAGCAGTTCCCGATGCTGCTTCTCATCGAATTGCTTGAATTGGCTTGGGCGCCTACTTTTTTCTCTGTTGAACCGGGAAAGGTCTTCAAACAGCCGTTGCTGCGCTTCACGGCGTCTTTCGAGCGCTTCCTGACGCAATCCTACCTGATCGTCTTTCCATTGTTGACGGGACATGACGGTACAGGCAGCGAAGTCGATCTGACCGTTTGTCTCGAGCGCATCAAGACTGACTGGGCCGACCATGTCGTAAGGCGCATCCAGCCAGGCATTTCTGCCGTCTGGGTCGTCTTCAATCCGGCAGATCGTGACGGTATCTACGATACCGTAAGCGCCATTCCAGATGACCCATAGTTCTTCTTACTCATCATGCATGATCTATCTCCAGCTGGACGTGTAAACGCGTTATCTATGATATGCAATATACGTACTAACAATAGGAGCACACATCACAAGCTGGGCTGATCGAAATAGGGTTACAGCGAGGCGCTGAAGCGTTTGAGCAACGCCCTCTTCTCTTTGCTCTGCGGCAGATACTGTTCAACAAGCGCATGAAAAGCGGCAGAGTGGTTCATGTGGACCATATGGGCAAGTTCGTGCACGACGACGTAGTCAATGCACTCTTTGGGTGTCTGTATGAGGTGGATGTTGAAGGTGATGACGCCGCTGCTGCGGCAGTTGCCCCACTGGCGCTTCATGTGGCGCAGTTTCATCTCTTTTGGACTGAGTCCCATGATGACCGAGAAGTACTCCAGACGCTCCTGCAGGTAGCATTGAGCCTCTCTCTTGTAGAATTTGTGGTAGTGTGAAGGTATCTGCTCTTCGGTGCTCTTGTCGCACTTCTCTTTGAGGTCGGCAAACCTGGGGTGGTACTCAAGCGGATAGGTCTCGCCGAAATAGAGGATCTCTTTTCCCTTGATGAGTCTCGGTTTTTCTGTGACTTTTTGAAGCGCCTTGCGTATCCACGCTTCTTTTTCATCGATGAGCGCAAAGACCCTTCGCTTACTGATCCTGTTGGAGCTTATCGTTACCTCGCCGTTGTCTGTGATGCGAAAATAGATGTTCTTTATCCTCGGTTTGACGATGTGTTCTACCGTAAACCCTTTGTAGCTGTACCTAGTCTTCAAGCATCTCCTTGATAACACGGTAGTGACACTCTTTCTCGTCGCGTTTCATGGCGGCATGGGCAGGCGAAGTCGAGGGAAGCAGTGTCGTCGGGATAGCGATGTCGCTGAAGTGTTTTTTGTACCCCTGCTCCGCTTTTCGGCCTGTGAAGAAGATATGCTTTATGTTCGGGTACTGTTTGAAAAAGGCATGAAAGTCGTTGGGCACAAGGTCTTTGAGGTTGGTGTCGCTTGAGTTGCCCTCTTCGCGGCGAAGGGACCCGTAGGTGTCCCACATGGCGATCCCTTTCTCGAGCGCAAATTCGCGCTTTTTTTCGTTGGAGTCGAGTTTGACATCGAAGAGACTCTCCATGATCGGCCAGAAAAGGTTTCTTGGGTGCGCGTAGTAGAAGTTCTCTTCAAACGACTTGATGCTGGGAAAGGAGCCGAGAATGAGGACTTTGGAGTACTCATCGACAATGGCATCAAAAGGGTGGTCAAGTCGTTCGTTGGACATCATTACTCAATAATTTACTATATAGTAATCAATCGATCTCATAGTCGATCGGGTCTCTGACACCGGCGATCTTGAAACCGTTAAGGCGCAGTCGGCAACTGTCGCAGACACCGCATGCTTTGTCTTCATTTTTGTAGCAGCTCCAGGTCATATGAAGCGGCACGTGGTGCGCCAGTGCCTCCTGGACGATCTCGGACTTTTTAAGGTGGACAAGCGGCATCTCTATGGTGATGTTAGTGCTCTCTTTGGTGCCGAGGTTGATGCTCTCTTGCATGCTTTTGATGTAGGACTCACGACAGTCCGGATAACCGCTGCTATCCTCTTCGACGACACCGATGCAGATCACCTCGGCCACCTCTTTTTCAGCGATAGCTGCCGCCATGCTCAAAAAGATACCGTTGCGGAAAGGAACATAGGTTACGGGAACACCCTCTTCCACACCACCCGTCGGTACCTCGATGCTTTTGTCGGTCAGTGCCGACGCCCCAAGTTCTTTAAAAAACCCGATATCAAGGTCGTACTTGCTAACGGCACCGATGGTGTCGGCAATGGAATGAAAGGCCTCACGCTCTTTTTTCTCTGTGCGCTGGTCATAATTAAAATGGACCGCGATGATCTCATAGCCCTTGTCCTTCATCAGGTAGGCACCCAGGGTCGAATCCATCCCACCGCTCATTATACAGACCGCTTTTTTACTCATTCTTGACCTTCGCTGTTTTTATGGGCTAATTTTAGCACATCATAGGCCTCTTTGATACGTATGAACTGCTCAGGGTCGCTATTTGTCTTGGTATCGGGATGATAGAGCTTGGAGAGGTTCTTAAACTGTGTTTTAACCTCTTCAAAGTTCGCCTCTTTCGAGAGACCGAGCAACTTGTAGGCGTCGAGTATCTCCTGCGATGTAGGGGGCGCTTCGTAAAGACCTTCGTAAAAGGCCTCCTTGGTCTCTTTGACGAGCTTTTTAAAACGATCAAACAGCACTGTTTTTTAGCCTCTCTAGTATTTTGTCAGCCACACGAAAGGAGTTGGCGTAGATGGTCCATGTGTAGGGGACGCTGCCGCCGGTCGGCATAAAGCTGGCGTCGGTGACATAAAGGTTGGCCACTTCGTGCGCCTTGCAGTTAACATCCAGGACCGACGTTTCGGGGTCCTCTCCAAAACGGCATCCCCCGGCAACAAGGTTCGGCGGCGGTGCATCGGAGATGTTGGAAGCGATCTCTTCACAACCGAGCGCTTCGAGCACTTTGACGGCTTTCTCTGCCAGGTAGTGTCCTACACGCAGGTCATGCGGATGGCCGTAGAGACGGACTTTGCCAACAGGCATGCCCCACTTGTCTTTGACATCCTCATCGATACTTACAAAACAGTTGTCTGTCGGCAGCCAGTCGTTAAAGACCTCAAAGGTCATCACACGGGAACGCTCAAAAGCGTAGTGAAGATTTTTTGACAGTGTTTTGCCCCAGACAAGATCACCGCTGTCGTCATAGACCTGGTCCAAAGCTCTCGGAATGGCGTTAGCGTGCTCGAAAAGGAAGTCGATAGTCCCCCCTTTTAAGCGTCGGCCCCCCTCGTCATACTCATACCAGTCCTGAAGCGACCGGTTGACAAAGGCACCGCGCAGCAGCAGTGACTCCTGTCGTTCTTTTGGCAATTTCTCAAAGTTCAAACGTCCTGTACCGCTGCCGCCGGCAGAAAATATGAGGTTCTTGCCGACCAGCCCGCTGTTGTTAGCGAGACCGTTCGGAAAATGGGCGCTTTTCGAGTTCAGCAGCAGTCGTGAGCTCTCTATGGCTTGAGCCGCCAGCACATAGATCGTGGCCTCAACGGTGTGTGCATCACCGTTTTTGTCGTAGTAATGGACACCGCTTGCGCTGTTGTCACTGCTTTCGATCCTGTAGACAAAGGAGTCGGGCAGGATCTCACAGTTTCCGGTTGCCACCGCTTTATCGAGCAGCGCCGATTTGGCATGGCTTTTCGCCCCTGTAGCACAGCCGTAACTGCCGCAGAGGTTGGAGTAAGAGCAGCCTCTGCGCTCCAGCGCGTCAAAAGGGATAATGG
Organism: Sulfurimonadaceae bacterium; assembly: GCA_041571435.1. Classification (GTDB taxonomy): domain Bacteria; phylum Campylobacterota; class Campylobacteria; order Campylobacterales; family Sulfurimonadaceae; genus Sulfonitrofixus. The sequence goes on from JBFFUI010000006.1 coordinate 36,243, forward strand.
CGCGGGGTGTCGGCATGGCATAATAGCCGAGCTTGGCGCAGGATTCGTCAATCCATGAGGCGATAGGATGTTCCCATGTCGGCGGATAAGGGTAGTCGGCCGTAGACCGTCGTTCAAGATAGGGGTGGTAGACCATCTTGCCGGAGACGCCGACAACCTCTTCGACTTTGGTGTAGTATGGTTCCATCGTCTCATAATCGATGGGCCAGTCAACAACATTGGCACCTTCGACCTCGCCAAAAGCTGTTTTGAGTTTGAAATCGTTAGGCTTCATGCGGTGAAAGTAGCCGCTCATCAGATTTGAGGAGCCGCCGACCATGGAGCCGTTCCAGAAGTTCCATCCGCTCTCTCCGCCCGTCTCTTTGACGATGTTGCCCTCTCTATCAAAGGTCTCGACAACATGCTGTTCGTCCTTGAGGTTCGGCGTGTAGAGACTGCGTCTGGCAACGGCGATCTCATCTTTTTTAAAATCATTCTCATTGTAGAGCGGCCCTTTTTCGAGGACAACAACCTTGAAACCGGCCTGTGCAAGCGTATAGGCGACAGGCGAACCGCCCGCTCCGCTGCCGATGATACAGATGTCTGCAGTTTTGATCATATCGCCACCTCGTTAGGACGAGGAAAACCGGGTTCGTACGCCAGCCATTTCCAGCCGGCACCGTCGACGTTGCCGCCATAGATCGGGTCGGAAAAGACCGTCTCAAAATAGTAGCTCATCACTCTGTAGAGCCACCGGTCGCCCCACCGCAGCATCGAGATCTTTTTCAGCAGCGTCTCTATCTGCTCATGGTCGAGTTGAACAAAGTTCCTGTTGAACTCTTCGTTGGCAGTCTCGTTCAACCAGCGAGTACCGTTGATAAGGTGTTCTCTCTCCTCGATATCAATGCGCCGGTCGCTCAAAACACCTTTAAAGTAACCGATGACGTTCAGTTTAGAGGTAACATAGCCGTCGGCATCGTTGAACATATGGTTTACAAGGACGTCGAAGATCTTATAGGTGTCGGTACCGACGTTGTTGGTTAAAGCGTACTTTTTGGCAGCGATACCGATAAGAAGTGCAGCGCCTGCAGCGCCGCCGTACTGGAAGAAGTGACGTCTGGTTATCATCTGTTGATTGTAGCATAATGAAGATGACTTTGTATGGTTATAATGAAAGATAAGACAGTTTTTGCTCCCGAAAACAGTGCCGACACATTAAGCAAATTTCTGTACCATTTCACTACTTAAAGAGAGAGGAAAAACGATGCGACTTTCAGTTTTTACCAACACCAGACTTTTCACCCTTGAAGGCAGTGCCAAAGATATCTTTATGAACCTTGTTTTGACGCCAGATGAAAACAACCGGGTTCTGCCGGTGCAGGAGATCGACGACATGATGCGGTTGCGGGCCAAGAACCTGACATTGGGCGACGGCATCGACCAGATGATCAAAAACGAGATCATCGAGGCCTTTGAGGACCTTAAAGAGGGCGACCGGTTTTTGATGAACCAAGCCTTTATTACCGATATCAAAAGTGCGGAAGCCGCTTACTACTGGCGGATAGTCGCCCTTTTAAATGATGGTTCTAAACGGACACCGACTGAGGCTCAGGGGATCGCGCGTATGGGCGAACGCGAATTTGACATTCGCTATAAGAGTGCTGACGAAGCGAAGTAGGCCTTTTTAGTTGCACTTGGATAAAATACGCGCATGATTGATTTAGATAATAGAACCGCCGTTAGCGTGGATATCGAGATGCTTGAGCGTATCGCGGCAACGTTGAGCGATAAAGATATAGAACTGATCCTGACAGATGATGCGGAGATGGCAGCACTTAACCAAGAAAGCCGCGGCATTGCCAAGTCGACTGATGTACTGAGCTTTCCGATGATGGAGATGCCCGGAGCACCGCTTGGCAGCATCGTGATCTCTGAAGATTTTGTCACAGCCGGGGCTGAGAAGTTCGGACACACAAAAGATGACGAACGTGCCCTGCTCTTCATTCATGGCATGCTGCATCTTATGGGGTATGACCATGAGGTCGATAACGGCGAAATGCGTGAAAAAGAGCATGAAACACTTCAGGCCTTTGGTCTGCCTGAGAGTTTAATCGTAAGAACGGAGAAGATGTAATGGATTTTGTAATATTTATAGCGGCGATGAGCGCACTGATCTTCGGTGCAGATTTTATTATCCGAGAGTCGGAGCGTATTGCCCTGCACTTTAACATCTCCCATTTTGTGATCGGTGCAACGTTGATCGCCCTTGGAACCTCTCTGCCCGAAATGGCCGCTTCGATGATGGCGAGCTATGAAGGCAAAAGTGACATGGCCGTTGCCAATGTGATCGGTAGTGTCACCTTCAACATCACCTTGGTTCTGGGTGTTGTGTTTCTGATCGCCAAGAAGATCATGCCTTCACGTGATCTCTTTTCACTTGACAGCGCTTGGATCATTATGCCGCCGATGATCTTTTTTCTCATGATCCAAGACGGTGTTATCAGTCGTGTTGACGGAGCACTCTTTATATTGATCATGGTCGCTTACCTGGTCTTCTTGTTTACCAGTGCCAAAGATGAGTTTGAGGTTGAGATTGATGAGGAACTTGAAAAAGAAAAGTTTAACTGGTTCAAGACTATGCTGCTACTGAGTGCGGGTTTTATACTGACGATCGGCGGTGCAAATTTTGTTGTCGAGAGCGGCAGTAATATTGCCAGAATGTTTGAGGTCAGTGAATGGATCATCGGTCTCTTGCTGATCGCATTGGGGACGTCACTTCCGGAACTTGTCGTCTCTTTAGTGGCGATCAAAAAAGGCAATGCCGACATGAGCATCGGTAATATTATCGGCTCCAACGTCGCCAACTTTTCAATGGTTATCGGTGGTGCATCACTGCTCAACCCTTTGAACACAGCAGGTGCTTCCAATTTTGACCTTTATATCCTGGCGGCTGCCAGTGTCGCGCTCTTTTTACTGCTTGCCAATAAACTCTACAACAAAGCAGGTGCAATATTTCTACTGACCATTCTCGTACTGTTCCTTCAAAACGCCCTTGTCAACCTCTAGAACAATGTTCTTCTCCGGCATCCCGGTTCAGGGGTGTTTATACCACTTTTTCATGGGCTAAATTATAGACAGCATTGTTATCAAAACGGTTAAATAACGTGGTATACTACACGCATAAAATTAAAACATACTTCCGATACAATGGGGAGTACTCTAAAGAGGAAATTATTATGAAATTGATCAAAGTAAGTCTAATTGCGGCAACACTGCTGTTTACAACTTCTGTCTACGGCGGCGCTGAAGAGGGAAAAGAGATGTTTAACGAAGCCAAGTGTATCGAGTGCCACAATACAAGTGACTTCAAAAACTCTAAAAAAGTCCACTCCTTTAAACAGCTGGAGGCACGTGTTCAGGCGTGTCAGTTGAACTCGGATGCAGGCTGGTTTGATGAAGACGTTACCGATGTGGCCGACTATCTGAACCATGACTTTTACAAATTTAAAAAGTAATCACCACGATACCCTGCAAAACGCCTGCAACGACGGCGGCGTTTTCGCTGCTTCCCCCCCCCTGCTACTTCTTAATGTAACCCAACTCAATCAGCTTGTTATAGATATCAGAGACCATGCCCCCGGCGGCTGCACCCCCGTGACCACCATGTTCCACAAGGACCGTCACGATGTACTGAGGGTCATTCGCCGGCGCATAGGTCGTAAACCAGGCATGCGAACGTGTATAGTAGCGCATATCTCTTTCATTCATACGCTGTTTGACCTCTTGCGAGATACCAATAACCTGAGCCGTTCCCGTCTTTCCGGCTACGGGGACCTTGGCATGCATAAAGTTAACCGCTGTACCCTTACTGTGTTGGCAGACCTGACGCATCGCCTGCTGTATAATCGGTAGTTCTTTGTGCTGTTCCGGTGTCAACACGTCTCTGTATTCAGGTACATACTCCTCATCACCGATCTTTTTAGCCAAATGCGGCGTTACCAGCAGACCGGTTGCCATAAGGGCTGTAAACTGCGTTATCTGCATCGGCGTAGTCAGGAAATCACCTTGACCGATAGAGGTGTTGAGCGTCTCACCGATATACCACGGCTGGTTAAAACGTTTGCGCTTCCACTCGCGGCTAGGTACCGTTCCGATGAACTCATTCGGAAGATCAACACCTGTCTTGGTGCCGAGACCGAACTGTTTAAGGCCAAAGCTCATGTCGGCAATACCGACTTTTAGACTCCCTTTGTAAAAATAGTCATCACAACTTTCGCGTATCGCTTTGCGGATGTCCGTTGTACCGTGACCGGTATGTTTCCAACAGCGGAAATTACGTTTACCCAGTTTCATCGTACCCTTGCAGTCGACATTCCACCACTGACTGATACCGGAGCTCAGATAGACAAGACCAAGACCCGTTTTAATGGTCGAGCCCGGTGGATAGAGTCCGTTGATCAGTTTGTTGGTAAACGGTGTGTCGATATTATCGATAAGCTCTTTCCAGCGCGTTGATGAGATCCCGGAGACAAATGTATTAAGATCATACTCGGGGAAACTGCCGGCTGCAAGGATCTCTCCGTTAATGCTCATGATTACAACGGCTCCTGCTCTGGCATCAAAACGCTCACTGACAAACTTCTGCAGACGCATATCGAGTGTCAGGGTTAGATTGCGGTTTTCGATCGCTTTGGTATGGCTCAGCTCTTCAATAACCTCATTCTGCGCACTGACCTTTACCTTACGCTCGCCTGCAACACCTTCAAGATAAGTGTTGTAGTACTTCTCGACGCCGCTTTTACCCGTCGAACCGATCAGCTTGGCAAGTTCATCGCGTTCAACATCTTTTATATTGGCCTTGGCAACATACCCGATAGTATGCGCAGCCAGACTGTTATATGGGTAGTGACGCTTTGGCGCAGGAATGACAAGGATATTGTCATCGAGGTGAAGCGGAGAGTAGACAGGCATGATCTTCTCATAGGAGATAAAGTCGACAACACGGATCTCATTGTGGTTATAGTAGGAGTCATTTCGTATGTATTTGTTTCGGATCTTTGTCGCGTTCAGTTCAGGCAGATAGCTCACAAGCAGGTTGATCGTCCTGTCAAGTTCACTGGGCTTGCCGTTCTTGTCCAGGTGTGGCTGCAGTTTGATCGAAAAACCGAGTTTATTGATGGCAATAGGCTCATTGTTACGGTCCAGGATCTCACCGCGTATCGGCGCGATCTTCTCTGTTTTTATGGTGTTGTGCGATGAAAGTGTCTCGTAATAGGTGTTCGACTGGATCGCAAGGTAAAAAACGCGTATGAGCAGCGAGACCCATATGATAAAGAAAAACGTTATAAGCAGACGTGTTCTCATAACAGACCTACCAACAAAAATTCAGCAAAGATATACCAGAGAACATGCCAATCCACTGTCGAGTGCTCCAGCCATAACATCTGCTCCAAAAGCATCGTAAAGAAGAAAAAACCGATGTAGGCAAGAACGATGTAAATGAAGTGAAGACAGCGTCTACACTGTATCATCTGCTCGAGCTTTGGAATAATGAACTTATAAAGAAAAGAGAAGTAGACCAAAGAGCTTAAAAAGAGGTATCCCTTGTCGGCCTCATAAACCAGCAGCATCGCCACAACAAGCAGCAAAAGTGAGATATCCTGTTTGTCCAGTGAACGGATGAAGTAGAAAAAAAGCAGACCAAAAAGCGGCGGCAGAAAGAGGTAGATATTGCTCAGACTTTCGTATGCAAGATACGCGGCAAAAAGCAGCAGTGCTTTTAAAGCGAATGGATAAGGGATACTTCGTTGCATATCGGAAAGTGTTTACAGTTAATACAATCGGCCCAGATCTTGTGCTCAGGCAGAGACTCTTTGGGTATTTCTTTAAAGCCGAGACGCTCAAAAAAGGCCTGCTGATAGGTGAGTGCGAGGACCTCTTTAAGGCCCAGGCTTTTTGCTTCCTCCAGCGCATGGCGCACTAGTCCCGTTCCCACGCCCTCTCCTCTGACACTCTCGTCAACGATAAGCGAACGGACTTCCGCCAATGTCGTAGTGTGGATGTGCAGTGCGCAGAAACCGACCAGTTTGTCACCGTCAAAGGCAAGAATGTACGAACGGATGTTGGTCGCCGTTTCATCGTTATTACGTTTTAAAATAACGCCGCTTTCAACCTCGGGCTCAACAAGGAGCTGCATCGCAGGAATGTCAAGAAGTGTTGCTTTACGGTACTTAAGACTCATGTTGCTCCTCCTTATACTCTGCACCTTCCTGCAGTGTGTTGTAAAGTATCGAGATAAGTTTGTGCATGCCGCGTTTTTTTGCGCTGGAGACCAGGATGGCACCCGGATAGTCTCGCAGCAGTCTGCCCTGCTCCTTTTGGTTGAGCTTGTCTATCTTGGTGAAAACCCGTATGATGACCTGATCCTCACGACAGACTTGATCGAGATAATCAGCTACCGATTGATCGATCTCAAGGTTCGGATGACGGCAGTCAATAAGGTGCATAAAGACCTTGATCTGTTTGCGCTGAGCAATAAAATCAGTAAGATTTTTCTCCCAATCCGATTTGATGGACTTTGAGACCTTTGCATAACCGAATCCCGGAAGGTCCACGAACTTGGCCTCCAGTTTCTGGTCATTGTCACGGTCCATAAAGGTGACGTCGAAAAAGTTGATCAGGCGTGTCTTACCCGGTGTTGCAGAGACTTTTGCAAGGCTTTTTCTATTACTGAGGGCATTGAGAAGAGAACTTTTACCGACGTTTGACCGTGCCATAAAGACGACCTCGTTCAGGTACTCGTTCTCCGGTGCAAGGGTGACATCCGGTGCAGAGGTTACAAACGCTGAATTTATTATCTCGACCATTATTTACTCTCTTCTTCGATCTCAAATGTCATAATGACCGGCTTTGTGCTGCCGCCTTTAGCATGTGCTTTGCCCTCAACAGTATTGATCACGACCTCTTCGCCATTGATCTCTTTTTTATCGTCTAGCTGCTCAATATGAACATTCATGTAAAAGAGGTACTCTTTTTTTGCTGGTATAAAGATGACTTTGCCGGCCGTACCCTGGTACGCTGTCTTGTTCTCGGTCTCAATAAAGAACGAGACACTCCCCTCGGCAATATACTTGGTCGGTTTTCGCTTTGCATCGGTGTGGACAGTGACCTTTGAAGCGTTCAGTTCGTCGGCGTCCTTTGTTATCTGTACATCACCGCTGAAGACGGTGACGCCGCTCTTCTCGTTGGTATTAAAACTTTTTGCAACAACTTTGAGTTGCGATGCATGTACAGAGAACAGTAAAAAAAATGATAAAAGGAATAGATGTTTCAAGGATAATCCTTATTTTGTTAAAGTAAATAAAGCTGTGACATTTTTGGCCTTTATCTTGCCCTGCCTGCTGTCATAGTAAAGGTCTGTTCCGACAAAGCTGTCGGATGCCCTGGTCATCGTAAATGGGCCAACCGCCTGGATAGATTCATTCTCTTTATTGATGACAGCTTTGTCTGACCTGAATTTCATACCGTCTTCACGATAGTAACGGACATTCCCTTCAAGGGTGATAAGGTCTTTGTTGTCATAGACGCCATAGTCTGCCTGCAGATTGTTGCGCTGCCGACGCGTACTGTCGGTATAATCTATGTCTTCGACTTCGATACGGTCAGGATAACGAAACCCGTAACGTCCTATCATGATATCCTTCAGGCCGTTTGCATCGAGTTCATAAAGGGTGAAGTTTCGCAGTTCAAGTTCCGCAACCTGGACATTATCTTCAATGGTCTGGCGAACCGGATCGGGCTGAAAGAACAGGAGCATTGATGCTAGCACCAACGCAATGAAAATAAAGAAGTAGTTTACGTTTACTGCCATAGCGCTAAAAATTCACCGACTTCATCATTGATCTTGAAAAGTTCTTCGATCATCTCTCGAACAGCACCGTCGCCACCGTTTGCCTTGCAGACACGTTTGACAACATTTTTTACATGCTCGGAACCATCTTGCGGGGTAAACGAAAGACCGGCAATCGAGAGCATTTTGTAATCATTAAGATCGTCGCCCATAACGGCGATATGGCGCAATGGAACATTCAGCTCCTCACTCAGTTGTGTCAACAAGGCAGCCTTGTCCTTAACGCCCTGATGAAGTTCTGTAATACCGAGCTCTTTGGCACGTCTCTCGACAAGTTGAGAACGTCGGCCTGTGATAATGACTGCTTTATGGCCCATTCGGATCCATGAACTGATCGCAAGGCCGTCTTTGACATCAAAATGCTTGACCTCGTCACCCGAGTTGGTGTAGATGATCTTGCCATCCGTCAGACAACCATCGACATCAAGAATGATCAGATCGATCACAGTACACCTTTAGTGCTTGGAATACCGGCACGTTCATTTTTAGCAGTCGCCCGTCGCAGTGCGACAGCAAAAGCTTTGAATGCCGCTTCGAGGATGTGGTGTTTGTTACGTCCGCGCTTCATGACGATATGTGTCGTAATACGTGCATTCAGAGCGACCGCATGGAAGAACTCTTCAGCTAGTTCGGTATCAAAATTGCCTACTTTGCCATTTACATCAACTTCATAATGGAGGTAAGGACGTCCGCTTAGGTCCATATCGCACTCAACAGCAGTCTCATCCATCACAACAGTCGCATTGCCGTAGCGCTCAACTTTTTTGATAGGATAGATCGCTTCGGCCAAAGCCTGACCGATGACAATACCGACATCTTCGACACTATGATGGTCATCAATGTGCGTGTCGCCTTTACAGCTGACGTTAAGATCGATCAATGCATGTTTGCTAAAGGCCTCAAGCATATGGTCAAAAAAACCGACGCCTGTACTGACATTGCTTTTTCCTGACCCGTTAAGTTCAAGCTCTACTGAGATCTCGGTCTCTTTGGTGGCTCTCTGTTTTGATATCATATTTACTCTCCAACTATAAATGCATTTTCGAAAGGTGAATTGACTTTGAAGTCTCGTGCTTCAGCCTCAGACTTAAACCCGCTGAGCCATACACGGAAAACCCGTTTGTTATTATACTCAGTATCCTTGATGATTGTACGATATCCTTGATAACCGTCGTATTTGCTCTGTGTCATGAGCGCACCGTCGATCTTGGAGAACGAACCGATCTGAAGGGCATAGTTGTTATAGGCCAGCATCTCCTGATGATCCCTTTTCAGCTCTTTTTTCGTTGCGGCTTTATTGGTCTGTTTATTCTTAAAACCGACGACCTCAAGTTTCACATTGGCCGTCCCTTTTTTTACCATGTCGATCTTGTGAGCAGCCTTATTTGAGAGATCGATAATACGCGTTCCGACAAAGGGACCGCGATCGTTGATGCGGACAACAACACTCTTGCCGTTCTCACGATTCGTTACTTTAACCATAGTGTTCATAGGAAGTGTTTTGTGCGCTGCTGTCAGTTCGTGCATGTCATAAATCTCGCCGCTGGAAGTCGCTTTACCGTCAAAGTCCGGTCCATACCAGCTTGAGATACCGTAAAATGTCTCACCCACTCTAACCTTGGTTGGGTAATAACGTTTGCCGAATATCGAGTACGGGCGCATAGTAGGATGGATGTATGTGCCATCTTTGCCCGATGCAGAAACTGTATGACTTTTTGGTGCCTTGACGTTGGAACGTTTTGCACTGTGACTTTTCACACCACGGGTGCTGCACCCGGCGACCATGACAGTGACTATGAAGATTACAATAACTCTAGTATACACGTAGCTTTTCTCCAATCCTGATAGTATCAGAGAGTTTGTTGTTTCGTTCCTTAAGTGTACTCACACTCACCTTATAACGTTGTGCGATAGAGCTAAGATTGTCGCCTGCACGTACGATATAGAGTTTTTTTGTGTGTGGCATCGGAGGAACGATCAGCTTTTCACTTACGTGTATAACGTTGCTCTTCTTGTCATTCATTGCTTTGAGCTTTTTGACACTCGTTTTAAAGCGCTTTGCTATGCCGAGCAGTGTGTCTCCTGGGCGAACGACATAACTGTTTGCCGCGTACTTGAACTTGTATTTGTTGATCAGTGTCGGTGTCGTTGGAATAATAAGCTTTTGACTAACGCGAAGATAGTTGCTTTTGAGTTGGTTGAACTCTTTGATAATCCTGTACGGCACATGATATTTGGCACCGATACGTGATAGGTTTTCACCCGGTTTTACAATATGGACAAGGTATATCTTTTTAAGATCGCACGGCTTGTAATTTTGTTTGAATCTGTTGAGCTTGTCGTAAGGTATATAAACAGCGCAGCTCTTTGAGAACGGCGGTACGAAATCATACGTAAGATGGCGGTTGAGTCTACGCATCTCATCTTTATCAATGTCAAGTAGTTCGGCGACGCGGCTGATCTTTTCACCTTTGGGAAGTGTTATTGTCGCAATTGTGTTGTGGTTGGCACGGTTTAACAGGTATCCGTAACCGTTGTTGTTGATGTCATACTCATCGATTCCCATCAGGGCGAAAGAGAGGATTTTTCGAACATAATTGCGCGTTTCTCTGGGAAGGTACTTTTTCTCTTCGCTCAAAAGGGTAAAGATGTCATCCTTGCCGTCGGCTTTCTCTATTGCCCGCTGGACACACCCTTCACCACAGTTATAGGCCATTGCGGCCAGATACCATTTGCCAAAACGATCATAGAGTGATGTGAGATACTTTGCGGCCGCCTCAGTCGACTTGATGGGATCACGTCGCTCATCAAGATAGTCGTCTATATGAAGACCGTATTGGCGTCCTGTTGCCGGCATAAACTGCCATATCCCGGCTGCCCTTTTTCTGGAAAACGCTTTAGTCGTGAATGACGATTCGGCCATCGCAAGATAGATAAACTCCGGCGGAACGTCTGCATTGTAAAGGATCGTCTTGATGGTTGGAATATAAAGACGGGCACTCTGCATGGCGTTATAGTACTGCTTATAGGCTTGCGGCGATTTTTTTGACTGTAACATCTTGTTTAGATATTCGTCATTGATGTAGTTGGGATCGACATCAAACGCGGACAAAAGCATGATCTGTTTGTTGTGATTGCCTTCAAACTCCAAGCCTCCGAATAGAAGCATTGGCAAAAGCAGCAGAAAAAGTGTTAGACTGTATCTCAAATAAAAACCCCTGATATAAGCTTCTATTATAGCCTAAAAACCCCTAAAAAGAACTGCCTGAGCGGTTTTATGCGAGCAAGTGTGCATAAACGTTTCCAAATGCCATAATATTATTAAATATTAAACAATTTACGTGCATTGCGCGTTGTTATCTCTTCGACTAAATCCCGCTCAAGACCAAGCAGCTCAGCCATTTTGTCCCGGACCAATGTCGTGTAGTACGGTTCGTTGCGCTCACCTCTGTGAGGGTGCGGCGTAAGGTAGGGACCGTCAGTCTCGATAAGCAGTTTTTCCTGCGGGATTTTGGGCAATACGTTAACAAGCTTTTTCGCATTTTTGAAGGTAAGTACGCCGCCTATTCCGAAATAGAAGTTATCGTTGGCAAGGGAGAGCAGCTCTTCATCGGCATTATAACAGTGCAGGACACCGCCCACTTCCGACGCACCGTTCTCCAGCAAGATCACTTTCGCATCATGGCTGGCATTGCGTATATGAACGATCAATGGTTTTTTGTAACGTTTCGCCAGTGCGATCTGTGCGGAAAACACCTCTTTTTGAGCCTCTTTCTCTGCCGCTTTTTCGGCATCGCTCCCCTCAAGTCGAAAGTAGTCTAAACCGCATTCGCCGACCGCAACACACTTGGGGTGCACTATGTAACGTTCAAGCGCTTTCTCGTAATACTGCTCTTTATCATAGGGGTGTATACCGACCGAAAAGTATATTGGCGTATATTGCTCGGCCAAGGCTACGGCACGCTCCAAGGTGGTGATATCAGCACCGGGAATGATATAACGCTCTACACCGCCCTCTTTCGCCCGCAGAAGCACCTCGTCAAGGTCCGATCTATAGCGTTCATCGTCCAGATGTATATGGGTGTCTATAATCAAGATGCTTCCTTTGTCTTATTGTTTCGTGTTTTATTGACATTTATAATGTTCTTGACCATCATAAGGGTAAATACAAGTGCTATTACTACGGCAACCGAGCCGGATACACCTTCACCCACGCTAAAGGCAGAAACAGCATATATTGCAGCCAATACGCCAATGACAAGACACACTAGGAGGCACTTTCGAGCAGCTCTTTTGCGAAGCTTCTCGCCTCTGTCGTGACGGTCTCGCCGCTGATCATGCGTGCGATCTCTTCAATGCGCTCATCTAGCGAAAGTTCGCGAACCGTACTCGTTTCATCTTTTTCAACCATAAAATGCTGTTCACCCATGGAAGTTAGCTGTGGCTGATGGGAAATGACAAAGATCTGAAAATATTTGGATAACTGCCGCAATACTCGGGCGACACTCATAGACTCTTCACCACTGAGGTTGGCATCGATCTCATCAAGCATCAGAACACCGCCCTGGCCCTGCATTGATTCGGATTGAACGGCCAAAAGTGCGAGACGCAGACGGTTGAACTCACCGGCACTTACTTTCTCCAAAGGGGCGCCCTTAAGGTTAAACTCCAACACATCCTGACCGGTCACGCCGCAGTCACCATGACTTAGCGACATCTCTGCCCCGCTTAGATAGAGCTGCTTAAGGTAACTGTTGATCGCCTCATTGAAGTCATAGAGCGCATTGCTGCGTTTCATCGATATATCACGAGCAAGCTCCATCATGTCGTTATAAAGTCTGTCAACCTCTTTGCCCAAACGTTCCTTCTCAAAATCAAAGTTTTCGTACTTATGCACTTCGAGCGCCTTCTCTTCACGGTAGAGCAGCGCCTCTTCGATCGAGCCATAACGACGTTTAAGCTCTGAGAGCTCTTCAAGACGGTTCAGAACCGATTCGATGTCTTCATTCTCCAACTCTTCAAAGTTTGTTCTCGCCTCATCAAACTGCGAACGGAGCTGGTTCATGGTGTCATCAAAAAAGGCACTGTCGATATCAAGGGAGCTGAGTGCCTCGGAAACAAGGTGCTCATTTTCAAATATCGACTCCGCAAGTGCCAGTTTCTCTTCCGCCTTCTCTTTTTGAGAGAGCGTCCGCTTGATCTCCAAAAGTTCTTCATATTCGCCGGCTTTGGGGTTGATGCCGTCGATCTTTTCTAGTTCAAACTCTGCGAACTCTTTATGCTCCTGCATCTGTTTTTCCTGCGCCAAAAGCTGCTCAAGGTCATGTTTGGCTTTTTGATAGGCATAAAACTCATTGCGGTAGATATCAAGCGTCTCAAGGTGATTCGGCTCCTTTTTGCTTACCTGCTTGTCAAGTACGCTAAGCATATTCGCCTGTTCGAAGTCGCTGTAGTCTTTAAGGCTAAGAAGGCGCAAATGGTGTTTTGAGATATTTTGCAGGGCCTTTTTGGAGATGCTTTGGGCATTCAGAAAGTAACGCACTTTCTCTTTTCGGACCTGCTTGAAGATGTTTGTCTCTTCGTTCTCAAATCCGGTAGACTCCTCATCAACCTGCCAGCTGACACTGGATTCACTGACCTCTGCCAAGGCGTCATCAAAACCGACGGAACCGAGTATCGAACGCATCAAAACTGATTTTCCGCTGCCGCTGGGACCGGAAAAGACGATGAGACCACCCTGGAGTTCAAGCTCCACCTCGTTAAAAGTGAGACAGTTTTTAAGATAAAAACGTTCTATCATCTATTCACCCCAGCTTAGTTTCTCTTTGAGTACCTCAAAGTAGTTAAATTCGTTTCTGTGTATCAGACGTGCAGACTCTTTGGCGAGGTGGATCTTGATGATATCCTCTTCGCCGAATTCATACATATCCTGTCCGTCAACAACAGCCAGGGCACTTTTGTCAGGTGTTTTGACCTCGATCTCATATTGGCCCGGAAGCACAACCGGACGCTGTGTCAGTGAGTGCGGCGAAATGGGTGTAACGGCGAAAACCTGAGTCAAAGGAAAAAGTACCGGCCCGCCGCAAGAGAGATTGTACGCTGTGGATCCTGTCGGTGTCGAAACAATGACGCCGTCACCGTAATAGGTGTTAAACGCTCTGCCGTCAACAAAGGTCTCCAGATGAATCATTTTGGAGATCGAGGGACGCGTCATCACGATATCATTAAAGGCAACAACCTCTTTAACTTCATCTTTTGAGTGAATACTTGCTCGCAGCATAGCGCGTTTATCAATGCGGAAATCACCGCTTTTGAGCTTGGGAATAAAGGCATCAAGTTCATCCATGTCAAAGTCGGCAAGAAAACCGAGTTTACCGGCGTGTACGCCCAGAACAGGCATTTTCCATTTAAATGAACGTCGCACAGCAGAGATAAGCGTACCGTCACCACCCAGGGTGACCAGCATGTCCACACTCTGACACATAAGGTCAAACTCCTGTCCCATAACATCGATCATCCCGCCGCTGATATTGTCGATGACGACATCGATATTATGCGATTCAAAAATCTCTTTAATCTGATAAAACTTATCTTTAAGTTCGGGAGTTGAGGGTCGCAGAACAACCCCTATGCTCTTAATAGTTAATGGTTCCAAATCAGTTAGCCTTTGACTTTTATAGTGATGATTATAGCTTATTCTTGTAAAACCACTGAAAAATATGTCGTATAACCGCACTGCTTCAATCATTATCTCAAATACTTTTAGCTATAATCGCGAAAAATATTACGGGCACATTTGTCCTTAAAAAGGATATTCTCGGTGAGAAGTCATTACTGTACAGATTTAAGTGAAAAAAATATAGGCGACAAAGTTGAGCTTGCCGGTTGGGCGAACAACTACCGTGACCACGGCGGTATCATCTTTATTGACCTGCGTGACAAAAGCGGTTTGATCCAGCTGGTATGTGATCCTGCTGACAATGCTGCTGCACACAAAACAGCAAATGAGGTCCGTGACGAATTTGTTCTTCTTGTCAAAGGAACTATCCGTGCCCGCGGTGAAGGTCTGACCAACCCGCGCCTTAAAACAGGTGCTATTGAAGTCGTTGTCGATGAACTTGTTATCGAAAACCGTTCTGCGCCGATGCCGTTTGTTATCGGTGACGACAAGGTCGGTGAAGAGACAAAGCTCAAGTACCGTTACCTTGACCTTCGCGCACCAAGTTCGTATGAGACCTTCCGTTTGCGTTCAAAAGCGGCTATTGCTGCGCGTAACTCTTTGGACAAGCTTGGTTTCCTTGAAGTAGAAACACCGATCCTCACCAAGTCGACACCGGAAGGCGCCCGTGACTATCTTGTCCCTTCACGTGTCCACGAGGGCGAGTTCTATGCGCTTCCGCAGTCTCCGCAGCTTTTTAAGCAACTGCTTATGGTGGGTGGTTTTGACCGTTATTTCCAGATCGCAAAATGTTTCCGTGACGAAGACCTACGTGCAGACCGCCAGCCTGAATTTACACAGATAGATGTCGAGATGAGCTTCTGTGACCAGGAAGATGTCATCAGTGTTGCCGAGACACTGATTGTTGACATGTTTGAAGCCTGTGGCCACGAAGTCAAAGCACCGTTTAACCGTATGACACACGCCGAAGCGATGGAGTCTTACGGTTCAGACAAGCCAGATATGCGTTACGGTCTCAAGATGGTCGATGTCATCGATATTTTTGAGCGTTGCGACAATGCAATCTTTACCGAGATCGCTAAAAACCCTAAGATGAACCGTATTAAAGCGCTTCGTGTTCCGGGTGCTGACCTGGTCTTCTCAAAACGTGAGATGAAATCTTTCGAAGACTATGTACGTAAATTTGGTGCACACGGTCTAGGGTATTTCCAGATGAAAGAGGACGGTCTTAAAGGACCGCTAACGAAGTTCTTCTCTGATGAGGATATCCAGCTAATCATCGAGCGTACAGAGCTTGAAGTGGGCGATGTCGTATTCTTCGGTGCCGGTGAGAAGAAGACAGTATGGGACTACATGGGCCGTTTCAGAATCTTTATCGCCGAACATGAAAAGATGAACCTTGTTCCGGAAGGTACATTTGAATTCCTGTGGGTTGTCGACTTCCCGATGTTCGAGATCGAAGATGGCCGTGTCAAAGCTTTGCACCACCCGTTCACACAGCCTAAAGACCTTGTACACGAGCATATCGAGGATATCGAGTCAATTGCGTACGATATCGTGCTCAACGGTGTCGAGCTCGGCGGAGGATCTATCCGTATTCACCAGGAACATGTTCAGTCTGAAATCTTCAAGCTTCTCGGTATCGAAGAGGAAGAAGCACATGATAAGTTCGGCTTCCTGCTTGACGCGCTTAAGTTCGGTGCACCGCCACACGGCGGTTTTGCACTTGGTTTTGACCGCTTCATGATGCTGCTTGCCGGTAAAGACAGTATTCGTGATGTCATCGCCTTCCCTAAAACACAAAAAGCTTCATGTATCCTGACACAGGCACCAAGCGAAGTGGACAACAACCAACTGCGTGACTTGCACATCCGTCTACGCGAATCGTCAAAGTAACGTTTTGAAGAAACTTTTTCTTATCATCGGCGCACCGGGATCGGGAAAGACAACGGATGCTGAGCTGATTGCAAAAAACAACGACGCAATCACCCACTACTCTGCCGGCGACATGTTCCGTGCAGAAGTGGCCAGCGGTTCAGAACAGGGCAAGATCATTGACAGCTATATCTCAAAAGGCAATATCGTGCCGATAGAGATTGCTATCGAGACCATTGTTTCCGCCATCAAAAAAGCCCCGACCGATGTCGTAATCATTGACGGTTACCCACGTTCACAGGAGCAGCTGGAAGCACTCGACAACTACCTTACCCCTGATCACGGTGTGGCATTGATCAACGTGATTGAGGTCGTTGTCAGTGAAGATGTCGCTCGTGACCGTGTATTGGGACGCGCTCGCGGTGCTGATGACAATACGGAGGTCTTCAACAACCGCATGAAAGTCTATACGGAACCACTGAAGCTTATTGAAGACTTTTATGAAGCAAAACAGATGCTTGTCAAAATCGACGGCGAGCGAAGCATTGAAGCGATTGTTTCCGAGATGCAGTCGTTCATCGCGTCAAAAATATAATTCCATTCAGCAGCAGTTATGCTGCATATTAACTGCTCGTCCAGCACATCCTCTCAATTGACGTCAATATGCTTTTTCGGGTGATCTGTACAGATGGGTTGTTTATGTAATTAAGATAAGATATTTTTAGGATATGCCAAAGAAGTATCGCAAGCGTGTTGCATAGTAAGCATCTTTTCTATTTTATGCACTGTTTGACTTTATTCATAGGTTAAAAGAAGTGGCTATTACGGTAGGAATAATCTAGAAATGGAGTCAGAAAGATGACAGAACCTCACATCTACGCCGTTATCATCGGTTCAGAAATCTTGAACGGCCGCCGAACCGATAAGCACTTTGACTTTCTTAAAAGCGCCCTTGCTGCACGAGGCTACAGTCTATACTGTGTCGAAATCATAAAAGATGATGCGGCATTGATCAAGAGCAGTTTTGAACGCGTTAAAGCGGATAAACAGAGCTTACTATTCAGTTTCGGCGGTATCGGTTCGACACCTGACGATCTCACACGTCCTATTGCAGCGGATGTATTTACGTCTGGTCCGCTGATCCGACATACGCAGTTTGAAAAAGATATCATTGAACGGTTTGGCGAAAGCGCTTTTCCCAACCGTATCCATATGTCGGATTTGCCTTCCGGTGCCTCCCTTTTGAAAAACCCCGTCAACAACATGTCCGGCTTTTACCTCGATGAACGGTTCTTTTTCGTCCCCGGGTTTCCGGAGATGGCCCACGCCATGGTTGAGGAGGCAATAGAGCGTTTTTTGCCTCAGAACAGACCTCTATATCGCAAAACCGTTCTGGCACATTGCAGCGAAGAGCGGTTTATCCCGATCATGCGCAGTATCCCAAAAGAGGTCGAGTGTTCCTCTTTGCCGATGTTTGTCGGCGGCAAGGCCAAAGTCGAGATGTCGGTAGCCTCTTATGACGAAGCGATCAGCCGCAAGTACTTTACGATGTTTGTCGACTTTCTCGAAGAAAACAATATCGGCTACGAGGTCAAGGCGCAATGAGCACGACACTCTTTCCTCTGGCCTTTATCGGTGTCATGTATTTGATGAACACCTATATCCATAAACGCCTTTTTAAACGTCTGCATTTCAATGTTCGCAGGTTCAGTTTTTTATTTCTCTCAGCTGTCTTTGTTTTTGAGATATTTTTTGTTGTTCAGATACTCTTCCACCCTATCCCGGGTTCGCAGTCCCTCTATTACATATTCAGTTTACCTGTAGCGTTCACCGTGACACTTTTTTTCATCACACTCCTTTATGACCTAATCCATACTACAGCTCAACAGATCCCTTTTGACCAAAGCCGCAGACGTTTTATGAAGATCGCCTTTGACGTAACGATGTTGATCCTCGCCGTTTCTTACATGCTCAAAGGGATGATTGGTGGCATCAAAAAGCCTGTACTCAACAAAATCGATGTTTTTATCAAAGATCTTGGCTTTGAGGCGTTGACAATCGTCCAGCTGACCGATGTCCATGTTGGCAATACGATCGGAAAATCATTTGTCCAGGATTGCGTCAACCGGATCAATGCACTTAAACCCGATATTGTTGTTATAACCGGCGATCTTATCGACAGAGAGATAGAGGATGCCAAAGATGATCTCATGCCCTTAAAAGAGCTGCAGACAAAATATGGCACCTATTTTATACTCGGTAACCATGAGTACTATCATGGCCCCCAGGAGGCGGCTGACTTTATGCCTGAGTTGAACATTACGCCTCTGTTAAATGACAGTGTTGTCATTCGTGACGGTGAAAATGCTATTAACCTTGTCGGGATCAATGATTTGCAGTCCCTGCGTTTTGATACTCTTCCTGTAGACACCTATGAGGCGTTTGGCGGTATCGACAAATCACTTGCTACGGTCCTTCTTGCGCATCAACCTAAAAGTATTGAGATCGTTGAAGAGCATAACTATGATCTTATGATCAGCGGCCACACACATGGCGGTCAGATCTTCCCTTTCGGCTTTTTGGTGATGCTACAGCAACCTTTTCTCGCCGGACTGCATTATATCACTGACAGAAAACAGATCTTTGTCAGCCGGGGAACGGGGTTTTGGGGACCTCCGGTACGCGTTTTCGCCCCAAGCGAGATATCGGTGCTGACCTTAAAACCAAAAGTGACTATTTAGCCTCTTTTTTTAAACTGCATAAATGTTCTTTAACTCCCTTAAACATGGCAATTTGTCATCAAAATCTCTTGTAATAAAATACATATTACTATATAATAAACTATATAATTGAGCAAGGAAAAGATTTGAAGCCAAAAGACGAAGTGACACGTTCTCTTGTGATTGACAGACAAACATGGGATGAGGCGATGAAATATTCACGTAGCCGGTACAAGATGAGCTTGAGCAAAGTGACTGAAAAGCTGCTGCAGGAGTGGTTGGCTAAAGAGCGTCGCAAACCACTCGAAAATGAAAACCAGAAACAGTTCTTCTAGATTAGAGGTGCAGGTTATATTTTCTACTCTTTGATTGGCATACGGTTATTCGGTATTTATGAATATATTATGTTATGATTTATCATACTCTATCGATGAAGGAAAAAAAGATGAACGATGAAAATCAAGAATCCCCTGAAGAAAAAAGCGGCTCCATCTGGCAGTATGGCAAGGATATCGGCCATCTGGCATCATCAAGCGGGAGTATGTCCCAAGTACGAAAAGATATCATCAAATTTTCGTTGGGTTTTGAGATCAAAGATATACGGACCTATGCGGGGTATAAGGGTGATCTTCTTGTTGAGATCATGGCCACAGACCCAGAAGTCATTCAAACGATAAAGAAATGGGCTGAAAACCTTGGTATGGAGACCGTGCTAAAAGAGAATCAGATGACGATGATTTATGAGCTTTATTGTATTACACCCGATGAAGATGTCTATGGTCTGGCTGCCCCTAAGTAGTAGTTCTGCGTTATCTAAACTGTCAGGTCTTTGCAACGGTTATTGAATCGTGAACGTCGTTGAGACCTCTTCTTCCTCCAGCTCAGCTGTAACTGTCCACTCTCCTTTTGTGCGTCCCTTCTTATAGCGCATATCATAGATACTGGCGTGGTTGGCAGGCAAGGCTGTTGCGCGTTCACGGTCATCTTTCCCATTGGGTGATTTCCATATAAATTCGACGTCACGCTCTCTGTTTACACGCTCTGCCATCAACTTACAGGTGATCTTCTCATCCTCATCAAGACAGATAAGCGCGCCTTTTTTGCCAGCGCTTTTCTCAACCTTTTTCGCTACTTTTAGACCAGTTTCACTCGTTTTGCCACCGTGGTCATCTTCAGAACAAGCAGTAAATAGTACTGCTATAAGTATTGCTATAATGTACTGTTTCATTGCATCTCTTCCAAAATTTTTATCATACTGTTTTTATGCATTTTTTTGGCAAAGCCCAATGCTGTCAACCCTTTACTCTCTACGGCATTAACATCGGCGCCCGCTTCAAGCAGCAGTCTTAATATGTCATGTCTGCCGTAGCATACAGCGGCCATCAGTGGCGTGAACCCGCTTTTACGCGTGGTCTCATTGATATCTTTACCTTTTGCAATCAGCAGTTTGATAATGTATATATTGTTGTAGGTAATAGCAAAATCAAAGATGCTTACACCTTCATCGTCTTGGTAAAAAAGGTCCGCACCATTATCTATCAGCAGTTCCAGCATATCCTGATCAACACGGGACTTAAGGGCATATGCCAGAACGGACTCCCCTGATTCTGTCTTGGCATTGAGATCAGCCCCCTCTTTAATCAGCTTTTTAGCTGCCAGATAGTCATTGTTTTGTAATACTGTGATCCATTTTGTCATTCGCTGTTCCGCTAATAAAATATTATATCCAGAAAGTATATCAAAGATGTCTAAGACAAAGTGCATACAGGTAGAGGTTTGCATATGTTTGAGTTTACTTTAAGTAGCGTGTCTGGTTCCTCCCCCTAAAGAAAGTCATGGTAATATTTCACAACTAAAAATCCTACAAAGCGAGAACCAATGGAAATTATTCAAACTGCTGATGCGTTTAAAGCACTAATTGACAACATTAAGACGATGGAGGGGTACAAAGACCCTCTGGCATTCGGTATCTGTCGTGTCGATCTTGGCCAAAAGAACAGTGACAAAGTACTTCAGGCTACCTATCCTGTTATCAACTGGAATGAGAATTTTGGTTCTGCCGCAATCTTCATCGAGGCCCTTCGTGAACAAGGTATTGCCGTAGACTTTTCTGAAAGTGAAGTCGTTTGTAATGTCAACCTTGCTTTCTTGGAATCATGCCTGAACGCATTTACACCATACGCCGATGAAGCGTTTGGTGATGCACACAAGAACATCCAGGTCATCTCTGCACTGTACAGTCAGCTAAAAACCGAAGGTGCACGTGAGGGAGAGTTCCGCGTTGCCTTTATCTTTGACGATGTCGCCATTAAAAGTGTTGAAGCTGCCTATTTAAAGCTGTATGCAATGTCTCTCGCAAAAGTTGAACTTCGCTCGATCTGTCTTGACGGTGCTTTTGGTACACTTCCTAACGTTGCATGGTCTGACGGCCAGCCGATCGAACTAGACTGGCTTCGTGAAAACGAGATAGAGCTTAAATTCGCCAACGCCTATCCGCACATTGACTTTGTAGATAAGTTCCCACGTTTCCTTCAGCACATCATCCCTGCGGACAACACGCGTATTCTTGAAACATCCAAAGTACGTTTCGGTGCACAGCTTCACGCCGGTACAACAGTTATGCCGGGTGCTTCTTACATCAACTTCAATGCCGGTACGACAGGTGTCAGTATGGTTGAAGGACGTATCTCTAGTTCAGCTATCGTTGGTGATGGTTCGGATGTTGGCGGCGGTGCTTCCATTCTAGGTGTCCTGAGCGGTACAGACGGCAACCCGATCTCTATCGGAAAGAACTCGCTTTTGGGAGCCAACTCTGTTTGTGGTATTCCTTTGGGTGATGCCTGTATCATTGATGCCGGCATCGCTATCCTCGAAGGTACAAAGGTCGGTATCTATCCGGAACAGCTTGTAAAGATCCAAGAGGTCAACAAAGGTGTTACGATGCAAGGCGAGGTTTTCAAAGGTAAAGACCTTGCTGGTCTTAACGGTCTGCACTTCCGTCAGAACTCACTGACAGGTGAGATCACCGCATCACGATCGACTCGCGAGATCAAGCTCAACGCTGATCTTCACTAATCCCTAAAACGGGGTGTGAGCCCCGTTGTCTACGCGGCTTCGTCATCTCTATCCATTTGCCTTCTTTTTACTTTTCACTTTGCGCTTTTTCTTTTTTTTCGCTGGCTTGTAGGTAAAGATATTCATGCGGTCCAGGCTAGGCATCAGTGAACTGTTGTAGTCGTAGCCATTTTGTTCGCTACCGATATCCAATGTGCTGATGACGACTTTACCGACGATTACCCGCCCCTCTTCCGCATTATCGTCAACAGTTTTGATCCCCCACATGTTGTGCAGTATCATGATATTGTCATCATAGGTCCCAAGGTAGAGCATTATATGCCCTTTGCGGTGCAAAAAGGTCTCAAACGGTATAGCTTCCGCTTTGATCAACTCCTCTTTTTCGGTTATATTGAGATCAGCAAGCGATATAACTTTTCCGATACGTGACTGCTGTCTGGAGTTGCGGGGCATCCAGATACCGAATGGCGTATAGATGTCACGCAGTGTCGAAGAGCAGTCTCTCTCTTCATACAGTCCTCCCCAACCGTAATTGCTTTTCATGACACCGGATGTTATCCGGGTAAGGTTCTCTTGATTAAGGAAAAGCGGTTTGGTTGTCACGTCACTGTGTTTAAATCTGATCGTGACGAAGGTCGGTCTGTTAAAGGCACCGGGTGCAACAGCACGTGCATACGTATACAGCCCTCTTTTTTTCACGAAACTAAGGCGCATGCCCACACGGGAATAAAAGAGGAAATGTCCCTCGGTGTCCGTGAGTGCGACCTTCTCTTTCAAAAGATAGACCGGTTTCGCCTTCATCCATTTTTTACGCTCTTTTTTGTTCATGAAAGCGATCGTATAGCTAGGCAGCCATCCGGAAGCGTAAGAGGTATAGACATAGGCCCATGCTTTATCTTTCGAATAGTGCGAGATGAAGACAGGCTCATTGGCATGGATAGCACTGTTTTGAAGGTAGTCAAACGGAAAACCTTCGCCCGCAAGGTTTGGGTCTCTAAAGAGCGGCTTTTGGGTCGGAAAGTTGCGCAGTGATGAAAAATGCAGGGTTATACCGTAGCGGCTTACCTTTCCGAAATGTTCAAAATTGGCCTGCTCGAGCATCTCGTCAAACCAGGACGGTTCGAGGAGTTGCAGGTTTTCACCGTACGAACATCCTTTCGTGTAGACACGAAACGGCCAGCGGGCCGTTGAGACCCTTTCCGGAGGGCGCTTATAGCTCCAGACCGAAAAGTAGTTTTTATCAAAAGTTTTTTGGACGTCATAATACCGTTTATGCGTCGCTGAGCTCTTTTCGGCATAGACATCTATCTCTTGCGGAAAACGGTAAAGATCCTCTACAAAATGGGGATAGACCGGTGTAATACAGAAACCATCACCGGATCCTGTCTCCTTTTTGGCAGTTGACAGTTTAAGCTGTTTCAGCTCTTTTACCGCCTTGGCGTTGCTTTGCGCGTTTATAAGCGTAAGTGTTTCGTTTTCTTGTCTTGCCTCTGTACCATACGCGTTAAAAGAGAGTAGAGCTGCCAGGCCTGTAAGCAAGAGAGCGAAACGTAAACCTTTGTTTTGATGCAACTGCATCTCCTTTTATACCACCTCAGAGACCGTTAGAAGTGTAAAGCTTACTCTACTCCGCCGTAACGCCCGACAACACGGCCGAGAATGTTGATCTGTTCCGGTGCAGCGACTTGCGGCAGATAGAAATCTTTATTGTCTGAAATTATATCGATTTTACCATCTATACGCTTTTGTAATCGTTTAACAAGCAGCATATCTTCTGTTTGGATCGCAAAAACACCGCCGCGGGAAATGTCGACTTTCGAACGGTTTAAAAAGATGATGTCACCATTTAAAAAAGTGGGTTCCATCGAATCCCCGGTCACGTTGATGGCTTCTATGTTCTTCAGTTCGCTCTCACCGCCTAAAGTCGCCAGAAAGTGTGGCTCAATCGCGAGGTTTTCAGCCTCTTCGCCTTCATCCGCAAAGCCGCCGCCGCCTGCCGAAGCATTAACGGCATTAAAATAACGGACCATATAAAACTGGTTGGTCGCCTCGACCAGGGACTCGGGACTCTGGTCGTACAAGAGCCAGTTAATGGCAATAGAACGTTTGGCGCAGAAATTCAATAGCTCCTCATAAGGGATCTTTTCGCGTTTTTTCATCGTCGCAAAATTCATCTGTGAAATCTCCAGTGCATTTGCCACATCTTTGTCAAATACTTTTTTACCCGGGATATCTGATGAGATGATATCTTTTATCTCTTCTACGATCTCGCTGAAACTTTTCATATTCCATCCTTTTTATGGACACCTCATTGCATCGCTCTCTTCAGGTGCCATACTTTTTATACCAGCATCATAAGATGTTGCCATACTTTATCCAAATAATATGTCAAATTGCAATATTTTATACAACACAGTTACAAAATTCATAGAATGTGCCTATAAAAGTGATTCAAAAGGATGACAGATGGCAAGAATAATCAAAACTGCGGATTCATTTCTGGGCAGATCGTTAGCGTCGCTAAATCGTTGGGCAGACAAAATTTTATAATCAAGGAGAGGTGATGAATATCAACAGCAGAGAGTACCTATTAATCAAAAAAGTGATCAAGACCAACCCGAATATCTCCGTGGGCGATATGGGGCGATTGATAAAACTGATCTACAACAGCTAAATATCGTTTTCAGCAGAGAGCGCTGTTCTACCCTTTTAGATCAACTCCAGCGTTCTCTTTATCATTCTGAAGCTTTGTCTCTTCACGCTCTTCGAGCTTGCTCTGATGGTAACCTCGAAAGATAAAGAACAAAAAGAGGATAAACAGCCCCGTCATAACATAATCCATAAAACTGCTCACATCAAAGCCTTGTATGCACTAAAGTTCTGTTTGATCGCCTCATAGAGAATGATCCCGGTACTTACGGCAAGATTCAAGCTGCGTCCCTCTTTGGTCATGGGGATGGTCATACAGTGTTCCGGGTTTGCCGCAAGCAGTTCAGCAGGAAGTCCTTTTGTCTCAGAACCAAAAAAGAGGAAGTCGTTCTCCTGGAATTTCTGCTCAAAATAGGGTGTATCCGTTTTAGTGGTGCCGTAAAAGTAACGGGCATTGGCATCCTGGGCGGCAAAGAAGCTCTCAAGGTCCTCCCAGACATGAAGGTCAAGTTTATGCCAATAGTCCAATCCTGCCCTGCGGACCGCCTTTTCGTCAATATCAAAACCGAGCGGTTTGATCAGGTGCAGTGTTGAACCGGTGTTGACACAAAGACGACCGATACTACCTGTGTTGTTGGGGATCTCCGGACGGACCAATACAATATTAAACAAAAAGGCTCCTGTCTGTTTTAGGGTTTAGAAAATCACTGTTTTATTGGCATAGACAAAGATACGGTCTTCCAAAGCAAGCTTCAAAGCCCGTGAGAGAACAATCTTCTCGACATCACGGCCCGAACGTTGCATGTCGCGCCAGCTGTAGGCATGGTCGATATGCTTGATCTCTTGTGAGATGATCGGACCTTCATCGAGATTGTTGTTGACAAAGTGTGCCGTTGCACCGATAATCTTAACACCACGTTCAAAAGCCTGTTTGTAAGGGTTCGCCCCAATGAATGCAGGCAGAAACGAGTGGTGGATGTTGATGATCTTGTCTTCATACGCTTCGACGAATCGAGGTGTCAAGATACGCATATATTTGGCGAGGACGATATAATCGACATCTTTGTATTGACCAAGAACGTCTAAGATCGCCTCTTCATGCGCCTCTCTGTCTAGTCCTTCATGCGAAACGGTGACAAAAGGTATATCAAACTTGCTGACCAGGGGTTCCAAAAGATCATAATTAGAGACAACGGCCAGAATATTGGCATCCAGCTCCCCTGCTTCATAACGGATCAGGATATCACCCAGGGCATGGGACTCTTTGGTCACCATCAAGATAATGTTCTTCTTGCCGGGCTTAACGATATCAACGCTGGAGTTTTCCGGAAGTACGGCTTCAAGTTCGCTCTCGAGCTGATCTGCATCGACCTTGCCTTCAACAACGGAACGCATGAAGAACTTATCGTTCTCTTTATCAACGAACTCGTTATTGGACATGATGTTCAGTTCATGCTTATAGAAGATACTGGCGATCTTGTAGACCAGACCTTTCTCATCTTTGGCATCGATTAATACGCGGTATTGCTTCATTCTTTGGCTCTCTTGAAAACTGTTTTATAAAACCTGTACATGATGTACAGGCTCTAAAAAGAGTTGGTTGTTATTTAACGGCGTAGTTGGCGATAATAGAACCCATCTCGCTCGTTGAGCAGATCTCTTTTGCATCAAACTGTGCAAGATCCTGGGTGCGGTAACCTTCGGCAAGCGCCTGCTTGATCGCCGTATCAATACGGTCCGCTGCCTCGTTTTCATTCAATGCATAACGAAGCATCATCGACGCACTCGCGATCGTTGCGATCGGATTGGCGATCCCCTGTCCCGCGATGTCCGGTGCAGAACCGTGAATCGGCTCATATACGCCGATCTTGCTGCCGACAGAGGCAGATGGAAGCAATCCGATAGAGCCGGAAAGCATACTTGCCTCATCGCTTAGGATATCGCCGAATATATTTCCCGTCAGCATGACATCGAACTGCTTTGGATCACGGATAAGCTGCATTGCCGCATTGTCTACATACATGTGACTCAGTTCCACCTCAGGATATTGGGCAGCCACTTCAGTTACGACATCACGCCATAGCTGGGAGACATCAAGGACATTGGCTTTGTCAATTGAACAGACACGTTTTGAACGTGTCATAGCGATCTTGAAAGCATTGTGCGCAATACGAACGATCTCGTCACGTGTGTAGACCATTGTGTTAAAACCGCGGTTCTCGTCACGGCCTTTCGGTTCCCCGAAATAGATACCGCCGATCAGTTCACGGACGACCATAAGATCAACACCCTGTACGATCTCTGGCTTCAATGAACTTGCATTGACCAGCTCATCATAGACGACTGCTGGGCGCAAGTTGGCATAAACGCCTAAGGCTTTACGAAAACGCAGAAGACCTGACTCCGGGCGTTTTTCACGCGGAAGGCTGTCCCACTTTTCACCACCAATGGCACCAAAAAGGACAGCATCAGAGTTCATTGAAGCATTGATCGTCTCTTGAGGAAGTGGATCGCCCGTCACATCATAGGCACAGCCGCCCATCAACAACTCTTCATATTGAAAGTCAAAGTCTGCCGTTGAAGCAACAGCGTCAAGAACCTTAACCGCCTCATCAATGATCTCAGGGCCAATTCCGTCACCTTTGATAAGTGCGATTTTATAGTTTTTCATTATTTCTCTCCTTGAGCAATTTCTTTGGCTGCATAATTCATTAAACCGCCTGCATTGATGAGCTCTTGCATAAATTCTGGGATAGGCGTAAATTTGTAAACTCTACCGTTGGTTTTATTGGTAATCGTCCCTTCGTCCATGTTGATGCTGACCACATCGCCTTTCTTGATCTCTGTACTCTCCGGAAGCTCAAAAATAGGCAGTCCCATGTTGAACGCATTACGGTAGAAAATACGTGCGAATGTCGGTGCTATAACCGCCGCAACGCCTGCCGCTTTCAATGCGATCGGTGCGTGTTCACGGGATGAACCGCAGCCAAAGTTGTCATCAGCGACAATGATGTCGCCTGGCGACATGTTTTTAACAAATGTGGGATCGGCATCTTCCATGACATGTTTAGCCAGCTCTTCAGGCACTGATGTATTTAAATATCTTGCGGCAATAATAAGGTCTGTATCGATATCTTTACCGAAATTCCAGACTTTTCCTTCAATTGTTTGCATTCAATTATCCTGGTCGGTACACCCGTGAACGTACTAAGGTGTCCTTTAATTTTGAGGGATTATATCGAAAAAAGTGTCACAACTTTATAAATCAGGCGCAAACGCATTTTTATATCATTTAGTATCATGCGTAAATATCGAACTATCACGAGTGCTGGTTAAGTTTGTTTTACATGATAAAAAATCTTGATTAATTCTGTAAATAATACGTATAACAAAGTATAATTTTAGCTAATCTCGGTATAATCCGATTACTAAAATAACCTGCTAGGAGCGCATTGCTTATGACCGCAAAAGAATTGAACAAATACCTAGATGAAGCCTTCAGTACACATAAATCTAGTGAATGTTTAACATATGAGTCTTTGGTTGAGATCTTCGAAAAACAACCGACAGCTGCTCAGGCAAAAAATATCTTAAAACTTGCACAGAAACATAACGTCTGTCTTTACACTGCATCTGAACATGCCAAAATGCTTAATGACAAAGAGGCTGCTGCCCGTCTTGCTGCACAGCGTAAGCTTATTGAAGACTCAAAAAGCGAAGAATTTGACATCTTGAAGCAACATGAACTGATGGAGTGGTCACGTTCTGACTCGCCTGTCAGGATGTACCTGCGCGAGATGGGTCAGATCCCTCTTCTAACCAAAGATGAAGAGATCGAAATATCCAAAAAGATCGAGTACGGTGAAAGCATCATTATTGATGCGATCTGTTCGGTCCCGTACCTTATCGACTTTATTTTGGATTACAAGGATCCTTTGATCAACCGTGAACGTCGTGTAAAAGAGCTCTTTAAAAGCTTTGAAGATGAAAAAGAGCAAGACGCAGACGGTAACGATGTTGAAGAAGACAAGTCCGAAGTCGCGATGACGGCTAAAGACAAGAAGCGTGTCGAAGCCGTCGTCTCAAGCTTTAAAGCCTTGGAAAAAGCGAAAAAAGAGTGGATGAAATCGATCGAAAAAGAGATCATTCTCGAAGAGGGAGCTGAAGTGACAGAAGAGTATGTTCTCTTCTCTTTAACAGCCAGCTTTAAAAAGAAGATGCTTAAAGAGCGTCTGCTGGACCTTGGACCGACATCTAAACTGATCAACGAACTTGTAAAATCGATGGAGACCGCGCTCAGAAGCGATGACGGTTTTGACAAAGAGCTCAAGCGTCTTGAGTACAAACTGCCGTTGTTCAATGATACCTTGCGTGAGAACCACACCGTCCTTATCGCAGAGATCTGTGACTTGACAAAAGAAGACATCGCCGCGCGCGTGCCAGAAGCAACGATGGTCAGTACCTACATGGAGATCAAAAAACTTCTTCAGACCAAAGAGGCGTCAAAAGGCGGTTTCGACATGGAACCGGAAAAACTTCTCGAGATCCTTGAGCAGATCAAACGCGGTAAAGAGATCTCCGAGATCTCCAAAACGCGTATGGCGAAGTCCAACCTCCGTCTTGTTGTTTCAATCGCGAAACGCTACACTAACCGCGGACTGCCGTTCCTTGACCTTATTCAGGAAGGTAATATCGGACTTATGAAAGCGGTTGACAAGTTCGAGTACAAAAAAGGGTACAAGTTCTCGACCTATGCGACATGGTGGATTCGTCAGGCAATCAGCCGTGCGATTGCTGACCAGGCCCGTACTATTCGTATCCCAATCCACATGATCGAGACGATTAACCGTATCAACAAGATCATGCGTAAATACCTTCAGGAAAACGGTAAAGAGCCTGATGTTGATACAATCTCTGAAGAGGTCGGTCTCTCTGTTGAGAAAGTTAAAAACGTCATCAAGATCACGAAAGAACCTATTTCACTGGAAGCACCTATCGGTAATGAAGATGATGGCCGTTTTGGTGACTTCATTGAGGACAAGACCTCTTTGGCGCCGTCAGACGCCATCTTAAAAGATGACCTCCGACTACAGATCGAAGGCGTGTTGGAGCAGCTAAACGAGCGTGAAAAAGCCGTTATCAAAATGCGTTTCGGAATCATGGATGATGAAAGTGACCGCACACTTGAAGAGATCGGTAAAGAGCTTAATGTCACACGTGAGCGTGTGCGCCAGATCGAATCGTCTGCGATTAAAAAGCTGAAGCACCCTAAAGTGGGGCGTCGTCTTAAAAACTACATCGAAGAGTAGACCCTTTGACCTTCGAACAGCAGTGGATAGAATACGACTATAACCCTTTTGTGCTCTTCAGCTCGAGTGGTAAGATCATCTCCCTTAACGGCGAAGCGCAATATCTTCTTGGCAGTGTAGACAAAAATATTCTCTTTGAGATCGCAACGACACATGCCAACAACAGTTTCGGTTTTAAAACAACGTTTTTAGAACTTGAATTCGGCAGATATAGGTTTTTCGGGATTACCGTAGGGTATGAGAATGAATCGGAAATAGGCATGCGTCTCTACCAGCAGCCAACGATCAACTTTTCTGCCCCAAAACCTACCGGTGACCTGACAAATGTCTATACGCTACTGGATATCTGTATCAGTACCAATTCTATCGGTACAGATACTGTCTTTCACAAAGAACTTGACCCGACCATACCGGAGATACGTCTGCATCCCGATAACTTCATCAAGCTTTTGAACAAGATATACGGCGGGTATAAAGAGAGCGAGCAGATAACTACAAAGCTTTTCTACCGCGTCGGTGAGCATATCAAGTTCGAAGAGAAGAAATACTCCCTTTTTACCATCGAGATCACTGGGGGAATGTTTTGCAAGAAGTTTATTTCCGAACTGGAGATGATCGCTGCAAAGAATCACCTCTATTTTACATTCAATGACAATGTTGTCAGTATCAACATTCCAATGATAACAGATTAACGTTCCGTTATACTGAAACTACTCTTTTATAAAAAGAGAACGCCCCATATAAAGCCCTACAACGATCCCGGCTGCGAGACCGACTAGAAACGGTATCAGACTCAAGAGACCATTGTTTTTTAACCCGATGAAACCCAGCACCAAAAAGAGGTAAGGCACCACTCTGAAAATCGAGACAAGTGCCGGCGCGCTCTTAGCGGTGTTCTTGATGTTTTGCGGTTTCAAGCGCTTTTTTTCCTCTTTAACGATCGCTTTTAGATCCAGATCTTCATCAGCAACCGCTTCAGTACTGATCTCTTCACTGTAGAGGTCAAAAGGGTCATCGATCTTCTCTACAAGGTCTGTGTCGTCAGGACGTTCCTCTGAAGCTACACGTCTCTCTACCAATCGTTTGTAGCTGTATGTAGAACCAAGAAGGATCAGTGCAGAAGCCAGGAATGCGATCTGGAAGTTGATAAAGAAGGTATACGAGTAGAGCCATAACGCAAAGATGGCGATCTCACTGGCAATGAAGAGCTTAATAGTTCTTTTCACTCTCGTCCTCATCATCGTCATCTTCCAACTGTTTTTGGATCTTGTATCGGTCCTGCTTAGCCAGTTCTTCAAACTCTTTGTACTGTTTTGAGTAGGCTTTGTAGACATTTAAAACAGCCGCTGCAATACCGATGGTAACACCGATCCACAACGTCCACGTCAGACCCGTAAGGGATTTCAGCCCAAGACCGATCCCGACGCCGATAAGGACTGCGACAACCATAGATATGCCGAGCGAAAGAGATTCAGCCCCTTCAATGATCGGTTTTATACGCGGTTTTTCACCCTCTTCTTCCGGTGTTTTAGGTGTATCAACCATTACTTAATCTCCGCAAAGATCTTCTCTGCAGCCTTGATCGTGTTCTCGACCATCGCATCTGTTGTGGCGGTACAGACAAAACCTGTCTCGTAACCCGAACATGCGAAGTAAAAGCCTTCAGCTAGCATCGCAGCATGGAACTTGGCAAAAAGTGCATGGTCTGCATTCGCCGCATCATCAAAGTTCTTGACGGGACTGGCACTGAAGAAAAAGCCGAACATAGAACCACGCACATCAGTTACCATATCGATGCCGTTCTTGGCTGCCGCCGCTTTCAGCCCTTCAACAAGACGCGTCGCACGCTCTTGAAGAACCGGATAAAGCTTTGCGTTCTGCTTAAGTTTCTTGACCGCAGCAAGACCGGCAGCCATTGCGATCGGATTACCGCTTAGTGTCCCTGCCTGATAGACCGGTCCTTCCGGAGAGAGCATTGACATCACCTCTTTACGGCCACCAAAAGCACCGACCGGCATACCACCGCCGATGACTTTTCCAAGTGTGATCATGTCCGGTGTGACGCCGGTAATGCTCTCAGCACCGTGAAGGGTCGCACGAAAGCCGCTCATCACTTCATCAAAGATCAAAAGCGCGCCATGGTCGTCACACAGTTTACGCAGGGCATGCAGAAACTCTTTATCGGCCGGGACAAGACCCATGTTGCCGGCTATCGGTTCGATGATAATACAGGCGATGTTGTCCGAGTCCTTGAAGCATTTCTCGACGCTTTTCAGGTCGTTGTATTTAGCCAGTAAAGTGTGCTTTGTAAAGTCTGCCGGAACACCCGGAGAAGAGGGATTTCCAAATGTTGCCAGACCGGAACCGGCCTGTACCAGAAGTGAATCGCTATGGCCGTGGTAACATCCTTCGAACTTGACGATATCATCCTTGCCTGTGTAACCGCGTGCAAGACGGATTGCACTCATTACCGCCTCTGTTCCCGAAGAGACAAAACGCACCTTATCAATAGAATCAAAAATAGAGACGACCTCATGTGCAAGCTCTGTCTCTGCCTCAGTCGGCGCACCAAAACTCAATCCGTGTTTAACCGCTTCTATGACGGCCGCTTCAATACTCTCATCACGGTGACCAAAAATAAGCGGTCCCCATGACTGGACATAGTCAACGTAGCTGTTGCCGTCAATATCGGTCATCATACCGCCCTGTCCCTCTTTGATGAAAAGTGGCGTACCGCCGACACTTTTAAAGGCGCGGACCGGTGAATTGACACCGCCCGGAATGTATTCTTGTGCTTCGTCAAAGGCTCTGTTTGATGCTTCTGTACTCATTAATGATCCTACTGTGAATTATTGACGTCATTATAGCAAAGGGGATGTTATTTTTGCAGAGGATGTGTATTCACCTTCGCAAAAGCGTATAAAAAGAGTGTCTAGAATGAAAATCTGCTCTTTTACGATAGGCAACGTCATAATGTCTATAGACCTTAGTAACACAACTCTTTGAATCTATATTTATTGTTCAAAAAGTGGATTGGTCAGTGGTTAATGACCCTGTGCTATAATCACGAAAATTATATACTATTGGTTCATATGAGTCGTTCAACCGCTGCTTTCCTTATTGCATTGATCTTTCATCTATTGCTTCTTCTGCTCTTTATGCTTCTAGGCTATTACACGCCAAAAGTTGAAAAAGCTGAACCCCCCAAAGAGCACCGTATAAAGGTCTCTTTAAAAGAGAGGCCAAAGGTCACTAAAGATGCGGCCGTAAAGAACAAGGTACAGCCGACCAAACAGAAACTGATGCCAAAAGGCAAACAGTTTGAAAAGATCCAGCAAAAGCCCTTTATCGAACATACGCCAAAACCGCCGGTACAGCCGCAGAAACCTGTAACCAAGATCGAACCTAAAAAACCGGAACCGGTACAGCCAAAGATTGCGCCAGTTCCGCTAGAAAAGCCTTTTCTTCCGCTCAAAGAGAAACCTACGGCCAAAGCCGACGCGAACACGACGGAACGGCCTAAAAAAGAGCACAACAAGCTCTACTCAATGCTCTCTAAAAAGGTGGATACGACAAAGCAGGAAGCTGAATCACAACGTTCGGCCAAACGAGAAAGCAAGCTGCTCAACAATATCAAAGATGCCTACGGCGAGACCTTTGGTGAGCTCAGTCCGGGAGAACAGAAATATATTCTCGACAATCAGGAGATCATGCGCCGTATTACCCAACAGGTCCTAAACCGTGTCGGGCGTGTCAACATCCCAAATGAGATGCGCGTTAACAGCTCAAATATTGTTGAGTTCTACCTCTATCCCAACGGCGACATTTCCGACATAAAGTTCATCGATAAAAGCAACTTTTATATTCTTGACAACACGACTCGAGAGACTATCGAATACGCCTACAGTAAATACCCGCGTCCGGCTCAGAAGACGCGTATACGCTACAAGGTCGGTTATTACCTGCGGGGTTATTAAGCGTACTGACCAGGTAAGACGACACACATGTGCGGACACGCTCTCTCTATTATGAATATTTTATTTCGTTGACGGCACTTGACTGAGTGGATCGGCGCATACAACGCCTGTCTGCCTTTTTACGGAACAGACGAACAATTACTGTAAGAGTGCCAGTGCGCCTTTGTAGATCGGCTCGTCTATAAAACCGTATTTTTCATCACTGAAGCCGGTAACACCCCGCTCCCGCTCCTCTTCAAAACGTTTGATGATATAACGTGCCCTTTCTAGTGCTTCGGCATCAACACCAAAAGATGTTTGCGCCTGTACCGCCTGGTTGGGGGAGAGACACCCTTTCGCATCATACCCCAGTCTCTTCTCAAGATCGAGCCAAGCTTGAAAACCAGCCTCATCTTTGTAGTCCTGATAGACGAAAGAGACCGCTTTTGCCCCGACCGCTCGAGAGGTCAGCAAAAACTGCGACAGAATATGATGCATCAATGGGTTATCCACACGGATGAGCGCCTGAGAAAGCCCCATATCTGCAAAGAGATCCAAAATACCAAGATAGAACGTTGCGACCCGCGCATCGACTTTCAGTTCGGCAAGGTGCAGCCACGCCTCTTTTGTCTCTATCGAGAGGTGTAGTTCGATCGCTTTGTCACAAAGTGCCAATGCTCTTTGGACGTCTTGAGCAGTTCTGATCTTCGGTACGCGGATCGCATCCGGCCGGCAGCTGTTAAGCATCTCGATCTC
>JBFFUI010000007.1:0-70487 GCA_041571435.1 Sulfurimonadaceae bacterium
CTCTCTTTTTTCGGTTTGTTGCGCCAGTCGCCGCCGCTTCTGTCCGCGTCGGAATGCTTCTTGTCCCATGGCTTTTTCTCGCCTTTGTTGTCCCAGGACTTCTTTTCGCCGCGGTTTTTGTCCCATGGTCTCTTCTCACCCTGATCGTCTTTGTTCCAGGGCTTGCTGCCGCCTTGTTTTTGAGATCGGTATTGAGGGTTTTCGCGTTTCTCATCTTCGGTTCGCGGCGTACCGTCATGGCGGTGGTTGCGCTCGCCAGTCTTGCCGGAGAAGATCGGCTTGCCGTTTTCGTCTTTACCGAGGTATTTGGACTCTTTTTTCTGTTTGGCCTCTGCTTTGGCGCGTTTTTCGTTGCGCTCTTCCTGGTTCTTCTTGTTGTACTCCTGGCGCTCTTTAAGCTCTTTTGACGCTTCACGGTCTTTAACATACGAGGCCGGCTCAAAACCGGCGATGACCTCTTTGGTGAGGGTCCGTTTCATCACTGTCTCTATCTTGTAGAGCTCCTGCTGCTCTTTGTCGTCGGCAAGAAGCAGGGCATAGGTCTTGGTCTGATTGAGGCGTTTGAGGTACTTTTCAGGACTCTCTGCAAGGTCAAGGCTCATGATCATGTCGCATTTGACCTTCGGGTTCTCAAGAAGTTCTGCATCGTGTCTGAATGTCACGTTGTCCGCATCGATCTGGTCGTCGAGTGCAGCGATGTCCTGCGCAGCGAGGACCAGGATCTCCTTGTCGGCATGGAGGGCGATAAGGTGTTTAAGCAGGGCGAGTTTCTGGCTGCGGTCGCAGGGGTGAACACGGTGGTTGTGGCGTTTGATGATGATAGTGTCAGTTGACATGGTTTGTCCTTGGAAAATAAGCCTCAGTCAGAGGAGAGTAAGCGGTCGAAAAAAGAAGGCTTAAGCGCAGACCGAGTGCGCAAATGTTGGCCGTATTATACCGTAAAAGCAGTGCTATGGTCGCCAAATTTACTGAATTGCTCTATAATTAGACAAAGGGTCTCTTCTAAGGAGGGAATATGACGACAGTTATCATGATGTTTATACTTCCCATCGGGATACTGGTCTTTTTCTGGGACAAAAAAAACCATGCACAGACGCTTGAGCTCTTCAGAGCGTACATCGTCAAGATGCAGCATGCCGACTTTGACGAGAGCGCAAGGATGCAGCGTATCGATACCATGTTCCACGAGAACGGCTACAAGGTCGTCGAACATGAGGATGCTTCGCTCCTCGCCGAGAAAAAGCACTTCAACATCGGCGTGCTGCTCATCATGTTCGGTCTGCTCAACTACTTCGGCATCTTCGGCTATCTTCTCTTCTACCGCTTCTTTCTAAAACCCCGCCGCCTGCGTGTCGATCTCTTCTCGGACAACCCGTTAACCGAAGGCTGAGACCCTATTTGCCCGCCTGCGCTTCTGCCGGTGTTTTAATAAACAGTACGGCCATGAGGACCAGCCCTATAAAGAGAACGATCGATGCCGTTGCTGCCACAACGATGCCCAAAAGCATTCCTAAAATAGCGTAACTCAACGCCGTCAAAACATATTTACGGTCCATAACTACTCCTTTTTCTCAGTCAAGTAGTATGTAATAATGATCATAACAGGGGGACACTTAAGAAAAATATGACGTAAAAAACTATGTATTAAAACGTCATAAGGATTAAGAATTTTGTCAGATGTTTCGGTCAGCGGTTCAGGCCGGTGTTAATAGTTAACCGGCGACCGCTCTTTTGGCGAGTGCAGCCGGGTAGTCACGCTGTTGACAGACGGTTTTCGCATAGCGGTCGATCTGTTGCTCGTCGAGCTCTTTGAGCCTTGAGAGGTCGCGTTTGCCCGCAAGGTCTGCGTCGACCAGACCCAGCCGGACAAGCTCTTTGGTGATGGTGTCCGCCATGGTCAAAACAGAAGAGGCTTTGACGATCTCGCACCGCGCATACCCCTCTGTCGGAAAAGAGACTTCGGCTACGCGCAGGGTAGGGTCGTCTCCGGGGATCTGCTGGGCCCCGTAGAGCGGTTTGGAACCCACTTTGGCAGTGGCGAAGTCAGGGATGAACTTCGCGAGGTGTGCAATGGCGCTCTTGGTGCGCTCTTCGACCTCTTGCGGCTGCCACGAACGTTCGATCTTCTCGATGAAGTTCTGTTTGAGCTTTGGCTGGCAGCTGCGTTTGGTGTTGGCCGAGAGACCGTCTTCATAGAGGGTGATCTCTTTGGTCATACCGTGGAGTTGAAAATAGCCGTTGGTATAGGGGGTGAACTGTCCCATACCCCGCGGTGTCCCGCGTTCGCCATGAAAGATGACCTCGGGCCAAAGCGTCTCGCAGCACCCTTCCCATTGGGTCACATAGGCCGCTTTGAACTCGACCATGCTCTTGCAATCGACGCCCAGCATATCGTCGATCTTTCCGGTCTTGAAGCCGGCCGCATTGATGAGGTAGTCGAACGCTTTGTGTTGCGTCTGCCCTTTATGGCTGTAGCTGACGCGCCAATGTCCGCCATCGGTCGACCTCTCAACGCCGGTGACCTTGGTCTCTGTCAGGAGTGTGACATTGTCGAGCTGTCCAAGTTCAAGCGTGACACCGGCGGAGAGCCGAAAGAGGTTAAGGCCATACTCCTGCACCATGATGAGCGGAAACTGGACCTTGTCCAGGTCGACATGTCTGGCAACGGGGAGCATCCACGCATCGAAATTATCAGGCAGCTCTGCTGGAGGCATCTCTTGGAGGGCCTCGACCTGCTCGCGCGTATAGAGCCTATAGTAGTCCCGGCTCTCGCCAAGGACCTGGTTGGCCGGATCGTCCGCGATCAGTTTTTCATACTCTTTTTGCAGCAGTGCCAGTCTCGGCAGCAGCTGCTGCGGTGTCCCGCTGTCTTCGACAGGGATGGCGATCACGGTAGGACGGTAATCGACACTGAAGGGGTAGTAACGCACAAAGTCGATGGACTGTTTGAGCAGGGTGACACACTGCTCGTCCGAGATCTCGCGGTAGAGGTTGCCGCCGGCATGCAGATGACAAAAGGGCGGTCCGCTGACGAGGCTTGCCTCTTTTTCAAAGAGTGTGACATCAAGCTCGAGCTGACCCAGATAGAGGGCATTGGTCGTACCGGCGATACCGCCGCCGACAACTGCAATGGAGGGGGTGTACCGCTGCTGCTTCATAGAACTACGCGCTCGTTTCCAGGAGCGTCAGTATGTCGGCAAAGTCGTCAACGACGCTGTCGGGTTCGTATGCAGTGATATGTTCGCCGTAGTTGTAGCCGTAGCTCACTCCGATGCACTGCATGTTCGCTGCATTGGCCGCCAGGATGTCGTTTTTGGAATCGCCTACCATCACGCAGTGTGAAGCCGACGTATCCAGTCGCTCGCAGACATGCAGCAGCGGCAAGGGGTCGGGTTTCTTCTTTGCGAGAGAGTCGCCGCCGAGGCAGAGTTCGAAAAAGCCCTCCATATCCAGACCTTCGAGTAGGGGCGCGATGAAGTCGTAGGGTTTGTTGGTCACGAGCACCAGACGGTAATCCTGGGCCTTAAGGCTTTTGAGTGTCGACAGAACGTTGGGGTAGGTCACCGTGTCGACGCAGAGGTTGCGGGCATAGAAGTCGAGAAAGATGTCGAGGGCGGTTGAGACGAGTGCAGGGTCGATCGCTTCGTCGATCTGACTGCTTCCGGAGAGGGCGCGTTTGACAAGTGTCTGCGCGCCGTTGCCGACCCATGAACGGATGGTGTCATGGCTGAAGGTCTCAAGTTCAAGACGTTCAAGTGTGTGGTTGAGCGCCAAGGCGAGATCGGGAGCACTGTCGACAAGTGTCCCGTCCAAATCGAATAAAAGTACTTTTTTGTCGCTGAATTTCAAACTGTAAACCCTGTTGTTGTCCAAATATAGATAGTCTATATAATAATTATTAGTAAAACTATACCTTTTAAAGCTAAAAAAAAGCGGTCGTTTCTGAGTGCTCCGAGAAAGGTAAAGCGTTCTCTAAAGGTATACAGCGCAAATCATAAGTTGTGTTGCTATACAATTATGTATCGTTGAGTAGAGGGGAAAAAATGCAACTGATTCTTGTTTTTCTGGGCGCCATGCTCGGGTTTGCGTACGGCTACTATGATGAGGGTTTTGTCTTCAGCTCCAAGATCTGTCTCTTTGCGGGTCTGACACTGATCATGCCTGCTCTCTTCAAAGTGAAGTTCCGGGATGTAGCGCTGCTTTGGCACCATCGGACCGTTGTCATTAAAAGTTTGCTGCTTAACTATGTGCTGCTGCCGATCTTCGCGCTCGGTATCGGCTTGCTGACGGAGAACTTCGGCATTGCCGCCGGGCTCTTCCTGCTCTCGGTCCTGAGCGGCGGCGGTATGGTGATGCACTGGATCAAGAAGTCGAACGGGGACACTTCGCTCGGATTTCTGCTGCTCTTTATCAACATCATGTTTGTGACCCTCTCGCTTTTGATGCTGCACATCTTCGGTATCTATACGGCTGATTATTTCGGGGCCTCCTATCTTGACCAAGTCAATATGAGCAATTTTGCCAGAGGGGTGATCATCCTGCTGATCGTCGTCCCTTTTGTCGCCAGCAGAGTGATCGTGTTCATCAAACCGGTTGTGGCTCTTATCGACACCTACCGAAGCTACATCAGCAACACCAGTATCTTCCTGATCCTGTTCTATCTTTTCGGCCTTCAGAACGCGCAGCTGCTGGTCGATGTCTATGACTTTGAACCGGAGCTGATCCCGGTGTCGCTCGCAGCCGTGGTCGGGTTTTATCTACTGACACTCGTTAGTGCAAGGTTTGTCTTTAACCTGGAGTCAGCTCAGGAGAGAGCGGCTTTCTGGCACAGCGTGACGCGCTATATCACTCTCGCGCTTGTCATCTCCACCTTCTCCATGACCACCTTTGGCGTCTCGATGATCCTTCCGATTATGTTTGCCTACATCATCCAGATACCGTTTGCGATCGTGATCGATAAAAAGATGGTTGAAAAAGAGCTTCTCTCTTCTATCGCAGAAACAGAGGCGTGACCTAGGCCTCTGTGACGGTGACAGGGGCCAAAACTGTTTTGTTACGGCCGTCGTTTTTGGCCTTATAGAGGGCATTATCGGCCCTTTCCAGTAAATTCTCCAAGTCATATTTGAACGTGTCGCTGATATGGCTGATACCGGCACTAAAGGTGGCCGTCAGCGTGGTCTCGGAGGCTACGATCGTCTCTTTAGACCAGCGGTCACGTAACCGCTCTATGATCTGATGAGCTTCGGCTTCGCTGCTGCGGCGCAGTAAGATGACAAATTCCTCACCGCCGTAACGACCGAAGAGGTCGCCCTCGCGGAGTACCGTATGCGCGAGTTGGGCAAACTTTTTGAGTACGAGGTCCCCGATGGGATGGCCGTGGGTGTCGTTGATCTTCTTGAAATAGTCAAGGTCGATGATGCAGAGTGCGAAGTTTTCGTGATTTCGGTTGCGATCTGCCAACAATTGTTCGCTGTATTCAAAAAAAGCGCGACGGTTCAAGGTGCCGGTAAGCGGGTCTTTAATGGCCAGTGCATTGAGATGCTCATGGATGCGTTGATTGGTCAGCAAGATCATGGAGACCGTCAACGAGACACTGGCCACGATGCCGTCATAGAGCGAGAGAACAGAGAGCAGCTTTTCTTCGATGCCCAGATCGATAAAGCCGATGACCGTCAATCCCCGTAACAGCCAGATGGCAGATGTAAAGAACAGCATAGCCGTGATCATAAGCAAGACGGCACTGTTCAGGACATGTTGTTTTAAGAACTCATAGAGTGTCATGCCAGCAAAAAAGGCGATGACGACTGAGACACAAAAGACACGCCAGCCGGCAGGAAGATCAAAGATGTTCTCCTGCATCATGATAGTAACCATCAGAAAGCTGAACAGCCCGACATAAACATAGGCAGGTGCGGATAGTTTGTAAAAGTGGCGGACACCGATCCAGATCATAAACCATCCGGCGATACCCATAGCATTACCTGTTTCTCGAAGCAAAGTGATGAACTGATACTGCATGGCAGTCACCGCCGAAGGCAGCATGTGGAGTGCAAGGGCTGAAAGGAAGCTGCCCAGCGAAATAAAGATTGCCGCGATCGCCCAGTCCCTTAGACCAATCTCTTCACGGTTTTGCCACCATGTCTGTAATAGGGCCACCGCCTGTATGAGAAAGACGCTGACAAGAACGATGAAGAGTGTTTTGTAGTCCATTGTTGCTACTTTTTTGTACCATATGTATCGGATTAAATTTTTTTTTGTGAAAAAATAATATCCATAATACCATACTTTAATGGAAATTGTATTTCAACACTACAGCAAATAACTCTCTGTGACTAGTATAGCCGGGTTGATCAGAGGCCGTTTTGCTTCACCCCTCGGGCGCCGAAGTGTTTCACGGCAAAGTAGTAGATATTCCTGAGTTTGAAGTCACCGAGCATCTTTAAAAACAGGCGATCCACCTGATCTTTTGTCACAGGGATAGTATCGAGGTATTGATAGAGAGCATCATGCACCAATGAGGCATGATAGGTAAAAGGAAGCATGGTACGATGGTCTATGTGACCGTCCGGAACACCGACGATGTAGAGGTTTAGAAAGCTCATTTTCGGTGTACAGCCATCCCAGGCATATCCATTTTCATTCGCTTTTACCGTTAGGACACCATCCTTTCTGATCGTCAACCACTTGCTGTCAAACGCTTTGGCAAGTTTCCAGCCTGTCTCTTGGTAGACAAAATCCTCTTTGATTTTAAACTTGTAGGGAAAGTTGCCGGTTCTTAACTTCTCCCTTGGTACCGGATAGGTGTTCATGATCTTCCTTTCATGCATCTAATGTTTAAACTAAGCGATCAAAACCTGCGGACGGGTTTTTGATTGGTCTCGACTGGTTTGTTATAAAACAAACTGCTTAAAATATTGACATCGCCCAGTTTGTCCATTATAGCCTAGCATGAATTTATACGAGTGAAATCACCCGGTTAACGGAGTCATTTTTAGAGAGGGTCAGTCTGATGATGCTTTGCTCATGCGCTTCGAGAGAGTGGGGGACATTTGCGTCGAAATAGACCATCTCTCCGCTGCCAAGGTTCACGCTGTCGTTGATAGAAGTGATAGTGACACGGCCTTTGACCAGCATGATGGTAATGGCGCCGGGTGCAGTATGTTCTTTCATGACGTTCCCCTCGGCCATGCAGATACGGATCTCTTTGGAAAACGGGGTTTCAAGTATTTTGTCTATCTGCACTTTGTCTCCGAAACGGGGATTCTCCAGAAACGCGACCTTCTCCATTTAGTGTCCTTTGACCATGGAGATGAAGTTTGCCGTCACTGTGTCCATGGTGGCGATGTGCTGGTGCAGCCACTGCGGAGTTTCGGAGCAGATATAGTTGCGCAGGATATCATTGTCCTTTTTTGTGCGCCAGTCCATCATCACGAGCTGAAATTCGTTCAGTGCGCGGTCGTGTTCGGATTTGTGCATCTCATACGGTGGAAAGCCGACCTCGCGCATTAGCCGTTCTTCGTTGGTGAAATGCGCGCGAGTGTGTTCGTAGAGTGCTTCGAGTGCATTTGAGAGTTCCGCATGGGAGGCTCCGGCATCCAGCAGCGCCTCGATGTGATTAAGCTGCTCTACCTCTTCGGCATGTACCGAGTTCATCTCATCAAAAGCCACTTTGGGAATGTTTGCAATTTCGATCATATTGGTTTCCTTTTTTTCGCAGTATAGAGTATGATAATGCAATATGTAATTGATTTATATCAAGTTGGAGGCACAATGGGACTTGAACACTGCTATCTCTTCAGCCGGCTGCAAGCAGTCGACCTGGCGGCGCTTCGAAAAATCACAAGGGTAAAATCCTATCCGAAGGATACTATCCTCTTTTATGCGGGGGAGCAGCCCGACAAACTCCGTATGATCGAATCGGGCGTGGTTCGAGTCAGCAAACACGATGCCTCTGGCAACGAAATCGTCCTTGGCGATTTTCGCGCCAACGACCTGGTAGCCGAGATGGCCCATTTCGAAGAAATCCCTTATCCGGCCACCGCGCGCTGCGAAAGCGACGTTGTGCTCTACGAGATCGACTTTGAGGCCTTTAAAAGCCGTTTTCTGAACCGTCCCGAACTGGCCCTCGGAATAATCCGCTCGCTCACACGCAAGATAAAGCAGCTCGAAGAGGTGATCCGGCGCACACTGATCGATGATGCGCAGACGCGGCTGGCCCGCTACCTGTTCGAACACGCCGACGTACTTGGGCATACGACCCAGAAACAGATCGCATCGCATATCGGCCTGACCCCGGAGACCGTCTCACGGGTCATTCGACAGTTCAAAGAAAAGGGATGGGTAGAAGTCCGTTCGAGGAAAATCGTCCTGATCGGCCGGGAAGAGCTGGAAAGATTTCTAAGTGAAACGCTCTAACGTTTTCCGACGTTTTCACATTCATAACTGTTTTGTTTACGGATCAGATAAAGAGGCCCGAATTTATACAGGAACGTTTTTTGTATACATAAAAGCAAAAGGAGTTCTATGGAAATCAAAAACTACCCAAAAGTTATATTATTAAAAGGAAACGGTCCCATCACGGTCAACAGCGAGATGATGGAACTTATTACGATCACGTTGTCGCACGGCCTGATCGGATTGCCCCTTAAGTCATTGCGTGCCGAGAAGGTCTATATCGTGAGCGATATGCAAAAGTTTTGGGAAGTGCACAAGGAGATCAAAGAGAAACCCTGCTGTTTTGTCTACAGCTATGAGCCATTGGCAGAGGAGGATCTGCAGCGTATCAAAGCAGACAGTATCAGCTTTATCTGACAAGGCTGTTCCGGGCGAGTAAATCGATATCATTTATAATTGAGCAGTCAAAAAGCTGCTCTCGGACTACCAGGAGAGCCAGCGCTGTACAAAGGTGTTTTCTTTACGGATCATCCATCGCCTGAACTCATCGCCCAGCAGGATGAGTGCCGCAAAAGGGAGTGCCAGCGACACTTCGAACCAGCCTATCGGCGCGGTACCGAAAAAGGGCTGCAGGAACGGTACATGCGAGATCGCCGCGACCAGAGAGAGCTCGACGGCAATACCGATCCAGATCAGCTTGTTGGCAAAAATACCTGCAGACAGAATACTCTGCCTTCGCGTGCGGCAGATCAGCACGTCCGCGACCTGGCAGATGACCACGGCGGCAAAAAATGCGGTGACGGCTGTCTGGTAGAGCAGGCCCGACTCGGAGAGTTCGCTTCCCCATGTCCAGCCGCCCTGATAGAGGACGACAAAGAAGGCGAAGAACCCTGCGGCCGCCTGTATCATACCGACAATGCCGTAACTCATGCCC
The DNA here is from genome assembly GCA_041571435.1 of Sulfurimonadaceae bacterium. GTDB lineage: Bacteria > Campylobacterota > Campylobacteria > Campylobacterales > Sulfurimonadaceae > Sulfonitrofixus. Next base: position 9,329 of record JBFFUI010000007.1, read on the forward strand.
AGCAGCGGCCAGGTAAGCAGCCTTTCATCCCGCTTGCGCGGCGGCTGTTGCATGACATCGTTTTCCGGGCGTTCGCGTCCCAGTCCAAGCGCCGGCAAGAGGTCGGTGCCCAGGTCTATGGTCAAGATAAGCACGACGGTGAGTGCCAGCGGTGCGCCGATGGCCACGAACGCGATGAAGGGGAGGATCTCGGGAATATTACTGGTCAGAATATACGCGATGAATTTTTTGATGTTGGCAAAGATGGTGCGTCCCTCTTCGATGGCACTGACGATGGTGGCGAAATTGTCGTCCATCAGTACCATGTCGGCAGCCTCCTTGGCGACCTCCGTCCCCGAGACGCCCATGGCCACACCCATGTCGGCATTTTTCAAAGCCGGTGCATCGTTGACGCCATCGCCGGTGACCGTGACGATCTCCCCTTTTTGCTGCAGGGCCTGGACGATCTGCAGCTTTTGAGAAGGGGTGGCGCGGGCAAAGACAAGTTCCTGGCTATCGAGCAGGCTCGAGAGCTCTTCCTCGTCCATTTTCAACAGGTTTTCGCTGACGATCACCCGGCCATTGCCGGTGTAGAGTCCGACCTGACGGGCGATCGATTCGCCGGTCGTATGGTAATCGCCGGTGATCATAAAGACGCGGATGCCGGCACTTCGGCACTTCTCGATCGCATCCGGGATCTCCGGACGCGGCGGATCGAGCATGCCCAGCAGTCCTACATAGATGAAGCCCTGTTCATCGGACTCGGCCGCCTCGGTGCTCTTGTATGCCAGTGCCAGGACCCGTTCGCCCCGTGCGGCCAATAATTCGTAAAACTCCAATGCCTTCTGGCGGGCTGCGGTATCGAACTCGACGACCGTCCCGTGGTGCAGGGTATGGCTGCATTTTTTAAAGACGATCTCCGGTGCCCCCTTCATGTAGGCGAGATTGGCCTCTCCCTGCTCGCCTTGGTGCGTGGTGATCATGCGTTTGGTGCCGGAGTCGAACGGACTTTCGTGGATACGCGGGAAACGGGCTGCAAAACCTTCGACCGGTTTGAGCTGCCGGGCAAACAGCAGCATCGCCCCTTCGGTCGGATCACCCAGGTAACCGTGATCGTTGAGGCGTGCGTTGTTGCAGAGGACGATCGCCGCCCATGCCGCATCAAACCCCTCCGCCTCTGCCAGGCCGCTTTGATACGCCGACCATTCGTGCTCGCCGAGCACCAGCGTGGAGACTTTCATGCGGTTCTGCGTAATGGTGCCGGTCTTGTCGGTGCAGATGACCGTGGTGGAGCCCAGCGTCTCGACCGCTTCGAGGTTTCGGATGAGGGCATTTTTTTTGGCCATCCGTTTTGAGGCCATGGTCAGGGCCAAAGTCACCGTGGGCAACAGCCCTTCGGGGACATTGGCGACGATGATGCCGATGGCGAAGATGAGGCTGCCGATAAGCGGCTTGCCGAGCAGGATACTGAGAATGAAAAAGAGGATGCCCAGTATGATGGCGATGGTAGAGATAACGCGGATGAAATAGCGCAGCTCTTTGCGGATCGGCGTTTCGACCATACCGGTCTCTTTGGTCAGCTGGACGATCTCTCCGATCTGCGTGTTCATGCCGGTGCCGTAGACCAGCGCGCGGCCGTTGCCGCTCTGCACCAGCGTGCCGGAGAAGACCATGTTGCGGCTCTCCAGAAGGCTCTCGTGGGTGCAGGCCAGTTTACGCAGCTGCGGTTCGCTCTCACCGGTCAGGGAGGAGTGGTCGACCTTGAGCTGGTTGACTTCGATGAGGCGGCCGTCTGCCGGGACACGGTCACCCTCTTCGAGCAGGATCACATCGCCCGGCACCACCAGAGAGGCTTTGATGCGCGACACCTCGCCGTCGCGCAACACCGAGATCATAGGCGGCAGCATTTGGCGGAAACTCTCCATAATACGGTCGGATTCATGTTGCTGTATATACGAGAAGAGGGCGTTGAGAAAGACGACGACGAGCAAGGCCACCCCGATGTAAAAGTTGCCTTCGCCCGGCTGCAGGTACTCGGCGAGAAAGGCCAGCGCGGAACCGGCGATGAGCAGAAGTGCAAAGAAGTTGGTGATCTGGCGCAAAAACTTGACGATCTCGGGGGTCTCTTTGCGGACATGCAGCTCGTTGCTGCCGAATTCGGAGAGCCGTCTGGCCGCTTCGTCACTCTCCAGTCCGGCAGAAGTGGCGTTGAGGCGCTGCTCAAGTTCCTCAAGAGGGATCTGGTGCTGGTCGGCAGTCGCAGCTGCAGTGTTGCTCATAATACTCCCTCCTGCTCATGCATGTTGGGCTAACTATTTCCGTATCATTTGGCATTCAGGCCATAAAGCTTATCGATGAGGATAGCCACTCTGGTATCCGCGGACACATAACTATCTATTGTACAAAAAAATTGGCATTTTCAAACTGTACGGTGGTCTTAACACTGTAAAAAGTGCCGGATGGCCTAATGAACATATAACCTTATGCAGATGTCGGGAAAGTTGAAGCGCTTATAAACGCTTGTCGATACCTCTTACCATCGCTACCTCTTCCCAGTAAGGCGGTTCATAGCCATGCTTCTTCTTGAAGATGAGGGCGTTTTGTTCGAGTCGGGCTCTGAGGGTAGCGTGTCTTTCGGTATACCACATGCTGCGCAGGGCAGCGATAGATGACATCCCTTCGGGAACCGGTCCGACCAAACCTATCGTATTGAGAACAACACTATACGCTTTTGAGAGCCGCATAACAGGCAACAGGTACCACTTGTAGGAAAGTACTTCCCCCTGTTGCGCCCCTTCAAGCATCACTTCGGTGACGGCATTGTCGTAATGGTCATACTTCAGGGTCTCTGCATCGTACCACTCTGCGACAACTGTAAGTTGCGGGTCATATTCGAGATCGGAAGGCTCTTGTGTTTTGAAGTGCCGAACGCCCAACGCGCCCAGCCAACTGCGCAGCCCCGATGAGGAGATGTGGGAGATGTTCGTCCACAATCTGACGCCAAACGGTTCGTACGCGGCTGAGGCCACTTCAGAGCAGAACAGTTTTTGATGATCAGCATAGTCCATCGCAAAATCGTAGGGGATATGTTCTGTTGTCGCCTTTGTGTAGGCCTGTTTGGCAGCTTTATGCGGGATCATGGGATCTTTTAACAACTGCGGAAGGTCCTGTCGAGGACGCAGCAGCATAATCCGCAGCTTTTTGTCCTTGAAGTATTGTTCCACGCTCGATACGGCGACGCCGATCTCGATGTGGGCCTCGATGATGTAGGGTGTCTTGGTCTCTTCATCAACATAGACCAGGGCAATATGTGAGAAATTCCCCGGGTAGTCGTTACCGCGGGCGATCAGTGCCGAGGTCGGAGCGCCGCCGCGTGAGACCAGGATATCGCCGCTGTGAACACGCAGACCGAAACGTTCGACAGATGGCGTCTGTGATCTCTCATCCCGACCGTGCAGCAGTGACGGCAGACTCTCTTTCGGGGCTTGAAGAATAAGCTCTTCCGCTGCGGCACGGCTCCCGTATAAAAGCCGGTAGAGCGTCGAACGCGCACTGGCGGTGTCGATCTTCCAATGAATGGATTGCGTCTTTACAAGTGTACGCATTTTGGCAATGAGCATCAGGTATTTTTCGGCAGAGACGTTGCAGGCACTGACCAGAGGGGCTGTCTCAAAGAAGAGGCTCTCTAGTTCATGAAACAGCGGATCATCGGGAGGACGTTGCGATGTGTCAAGGGTGTTCAGGATATTCTCTATCTGCCGGAGTCTTGAACGTAATACAGGTAGAGCTGTACTGCACCCCTCCTGTTTCAAGTTTGCGAAGGTTGCGCCGAGCGTTTTCCAGTATTGGTCCTGATCCCATAAAAAAGCTTCCCGCTGCGTCGTGATCTCATCTGTAGGTTGCGTGTGGTGGTCGCCGAAAGGGATAAGCAAAACGGCATATAGTAGTAGAAGTACGGTGAAAGCGTAAAGGAGATATTTTATAAAGTTTTTGTTCATCTAGATCGCTCGCTGTTTAATGTTTTTGCACGTTGACCCCTCTTCAGGATGAGGTGTACTGTGTGAAATTGACGCGTCATCATCGGAAGCAGTGACGCTATGATGGCATATTATACGTATTAATTCATATAAACATATAATCATATAAAGTATGACTTGAAAAGTGGAATTTCCTGAATGGATAACTTTAGCGTACCTTAGTTCAAACCTATAAGACAGGTAAAGGTCAAATCTTCTGCTATAATGTTGAAAATCAAGCGCACTCGGTCTGCGATTTAGGTTCCTGCGGAAACGTTTTCCTACCCTTCATTTTAAAATCAAATAACTATCAGTCTTGACCGAACCAAGCAATCAACTACTTGGTAGGCTCTCAACTCGAATTAAATGCAAGATACTGTCATGCGCAGTTTATTGTATGTCTAGAAACGTGCAGACAAAATGTGCGCTTAACCTCTCAAGGTTAGGCACAATTTTTTATGGATGTAATGGGGCAAACGATGAACACTGTCCATAGGTCTCATCTGTTTGGTTTGAGTTATATAAGGTACATATACATGTCATTTACTACACTGGGGCTTTCCAAGCCAATATTACGCGCTATCGAAGAACAGGGCTACACAACGCCTACACCGATCCAGAAACAGGCGATTCCTATCGTTCTGGCTAAAAAAGACGTTTTGGCCGGTGCCCAGACGGGTACGGGTAAGACAGCCGGTTTTACACTGCCGCTGCTGCAGCTGCTCAGCGATGCGCCGCAGCAAAAAGGCAAGCGACAGGTCAAGGCTCTGATCCTGACACCGACGCGCGAGCTGGCGGCACAGGTCGCCGAGAGCGTTCATACCTACGGTAAATACCTGCCGTTCAAGTCGACCGTCATCTTCGGCGGTGTGGGAAGCAACCCGCAGATCCAGCAGCTCAAACGCGGCGTCGACATCGTCATCGCCACTCCGGGCCGTCTGCTCGACCTTCAGAGCCAGGGTTTCATCGACCTGAAGACAGTCGATTTCTTTGTGCTTGACGAAGCGGACCGTATGCTCGACATGGGGTTCATCCACGACATCAAAAAAGTGCTGGCACTGCTGCCTGCAAAACGTCAGAACCTTCTTTTCTCGGCTACCTTCTCCAATGAGATCAAAGCCCTGGCAGACAGACTGCTTAACAAACCGGAACTTATTGAAGTGGCCCGCCGTAACACCTCTTCGGAGAGTGTGACACAGCATATCTATCCGGTTGACAGAGAGCGCAAGCGCGAACTGCTGTCACATCTTATCGGTGACAACAACTGGCAGCAGGTGCTGGTCTTTACCCGGACCAAACACGGGGCGAACCGTCTGACGGAACAGCTGGAAAAAGACGGCATCACGGCGGCAGCCATCCACGGCAACAAGAGCCAGTCGGCCCGTACCAAAGCGCTTGCAGCGTTTAAAGAGAACAAGATCCGCGTACTTGTCGCCACTGACATCGCCGCGCGCGGTATCGACATCGACCAATTGCCACATGTGGTTAACTATGAACTGCCGAACGTTCCTGAGGACTATGTCCACCGTATCGGCCGTACAGGACGCGCGGGCAACGAAGGCGAGGCGATCTCTCTGGTCTGTGTGGATGAGATCAAACTGCTCAGAGATATAGAGCGATTGATCAAAAAAGAGATCCCGAAAGTACGTGAACCGGGCTTCGATGTCAACCCGGACATCAAGGCTGAACCGATACAGCAGAAGAGCAGAGGCCGTCAGCCGCAGCGCCAAAAACGTGCCGATGAAGGTCAGGGCGAACAGAGCCACAGACGCCCGAAACCGAACAAACCGCGTTCAGCCCGTTTTGGCTCTAGCCGTCAGAAAAGCGCATAATGGCAAAGACAAACTACTCATATGAGAAACGGGCCAGAGAGCTGGAAAAACAGAAGAAAAAAGAGGAAAAACGCCTCAAAAAACTGGCAGAGAAAAATGGTACGACCATAGCGGAAGAGGCAGCCGCCGCTTTGGCAGACACTAAGTCTTAAAGCGATCTCCAGAGTGCTCGTAAAAAGGGCACATCAAACACCTTATTCAATGCCATAGCATCCCCGGTAGCAACAATCCGCATCATTTTACACAGCCATCTCTTTTGAGGTTAAGTCTACATATACCAATAGTTATAAATAGATGATGGCTTCGTGTAGTTATGTGAAAACAGATAGAGAGATTTCGGATAGTTTGAGGGGAAAATTAAGAGGTTTCGGTACACAACTTGACAGCTGTGTACCGTGAATCGAACAGGTTCTGAGTGACTCTGTAAAGTCTTGCTAAGACTTCATGGTCTGAAGGTTAAGCCATGACGGCGGGTTATCGAAACCGAGATTGCTCTCGTCCCAATTGGCTCTTTCACCGTGACGGGAGTACAGTTTTCCGTCGATCAACATGTACTGCAGTCCCGTGATCGTGCTAGCGAGTGTCTGACCTTCTTCTAACGCTTGTATAACATCTTCTCGGCTTTTCATGCTATGTCCTTAAATGGCTTTGGAAAAGAGCTGATACTCTCTTCATAAAACCGTTTGTGACAGGGGCAGAAAGACTGCCCTCTGGACGATTACAGTGGAGTAACGTTTTCGGCTTGTGGGCCTTTTTCGCCTTCGCCGACTTCGAAAGTCACTTTTTGACCCTCTGCTAGAGAGACACGTCCGTGACCGCTGTTGTTAATCTGACGAAAGTGTACGAATACATCTTTACCGCCGTTTTCTTGTTCGATAAAACCGAAACCTTTGTCGTCGTTGAACCATTTTACAGTTCCGTTTACTTGAGTTGCCATTGCAATTCCTTTGGTTGTGAGTACACACCATTACTGGGTGCTAAAACATAAAGTGGAGTATTCTTTCGGGTGGATCGTACTGTCAACGGAAGGTCTTCAATAAAAAGCAAGCCAAAGATGAAACTCTAAATCATCTTTTAATGACAGTATTATACCATAACTAATGGAAACGATTAGCAAACGTTAACATTTAATCGAATAAACCGCTGGTGTAACGCTTAGATCGCCTAAAGAGTTTACTAAAGGTCTGCTTGAGTATGAGAAGAGTACTATTAAAGAATGCAGTTAAACAATTTTTTATACAGCGCATTCGAATTTCAAGAGGATGAAGATCTCCTGAAGTTCAAATTCAGAATGATCAACTCCATCTTAGTGATCGTGGCTGTCTCCAGCGCGCTCTTTGGGATATTGAGCGATCTCGGTATCAACGACATCGGACCCGTGCATTCCAAAGTCGATTACGTCTACAGTTTTCTGACACTCTCCCTTCTCTTTTATCTGAGACGATCAAAAAATAATTACAATACAACTGCCAACCTTCTGCTTCTCTTTTCACTGGCTACTTTTATGTCTGCCCTGATCTACGTACCCCAGGATGAGTTCCGGTTGATCTGGTTCTACCTTCTTGTCCTTGTCGCCTACATGCTCAACGGTACATCAGGCGGATTGATCTACACGGCAGCGTCGATTGCAGTCATTTTGGGCGTCAATCTCTTTTTCGAGCTGCAGCTCTCCCAGACCGCCATTATGTCAGCAATACTCGGACTGCTTATCGGAAGTGCTCTTTCGCGCATCTACACCGATAAGATCACGGATTATGAGAAGACACTGAAAGAAAAGAACATCGCATTGGGCATTCTGGCCTCAACCGATGACCTGACCGGGATCATGAATAAACGCATTTTCAAGAAAGTCTCGGAACGCTATTTTGAGACGGCAAAGCGAGACAGGATCAGCCTGACACTGTTACTGCTCGATCTGGACCATTTTAAAAAGGTTAACGACACCTTCGGCCATCAAGTCGGTGACCTTCTATTGAAACATTTTGTCGAGGCGATAAAGCCGGTATTGCGAAAAAGTGACATTTTGGCCCGTATCGGCGGCGAAGAGTTTGCCGTACTCCTCTTTAAAACAGATGTCCAGGGAGCGTATACTTTGGCTGAAAAGATACGTAAAGCGATCGAAGGGCTGAGTATCGAGCACGAGGGCGAAGTAGTCCAAGTGACCACCAGTATCGGTATCGCACAGAAGATGGAGCATGACAGGTCGTTCGATGTTGTCTTTTCCCGTGCGGACAATGCCCTTTACAAGGCAAAGGAGCAGGGACGCAATCAGGTATATTTGGAGAACATGCAGGTGCTTAGAGTAGAGGGCGTCTGAAAGGACGATCGGTTATGATCGACAGTCCGCAGTTGGCGTGGCTTTTATTGTTTTTGATGTAAACAGGGTCCCCAGCGTCTGCTCGTTATGTAGAAGAAATGACTCTGCAGCAGCGAGGTCAAAACCGTTGCACAGCAGCATCTTCCGACCGCGTTTCATCAGGAAATCTGCGGCTTTTAGCTTGGTAACAATACCGCCTGTCGCAAACTGACTGTTGGGTGTTGTCTCATCAGTCAAGGCATTGGGCGGTAGTTCAGTGACTGTTTTGTAGAGTTTGGCGTCGGGATGTTCGGTCGGGTTTTTGTCGTAATAGCCGTCGATATCGCTGAGTATGACCAGGAGCTCTGCGTCAGTCGCATAGGCGACATTGGCAGAGAGCTGGTCATTGTCACCAAAAAGCTGTTCGGGTGTTGAGGTGATGTCGTTCTCATTGACGATCGGCAGGATGTCATTGCTAAGATGCGCATCGATGATCTCCTGGAACATAATGGTACGTTTGCGGGAGTCAAAATCATCTTCGGTCAACAGGATCTGCGCCGTGTCGATGTTGTAGATGTCGAACTTCTTCTTATAACTTGACATCAGGATAGGCTGCCCGGCCGCCGCCAGTGCTTTTTTGCCGATCTGTTTGCTCTTGTCGAGTTTCAGTGCCGAATAGCCGGCTGCAACAGCGCCTGATGTAACGAGGATGACATCGTAGATGTGTCGGAGATTGGCAATCAGCGTGACAAGGTTAAGCATCCGCTTTTTAGCGATGCTGTTGTTTTCAGTCAGGACTGCACTACCAACTTTGATGACGATACGTTTCATATGTTTCCTCTGATGTGTAAATTTAGACGGTGTTTTTACAGAAATCAAACTGTGTAATCACCATCTCAAATCACGTACAAGATAACATATTAGCTTTAACGTAATATAAAACATGAAAGTTTGCGAAGCCATGCGCCAAGAAATAAAGCTCGAAAACTTACAAAATATGGTTGCTGTTGCTGCTTCGGTATCCGGTCGCAGCAGCGGCTTTAGCTGAGCTTCTCCGTCCTCTTTTCAAAGCCGGTGTTGACGCGGAGTTTAAGACCGATATAGTAGGTGTAGGTGATCAGTTTTTTCAGCAGGTAGGCACTGTAGCCCTTTACCTTGATGAACCTGAACATCTCGCCTACGGCATATTGGCCGCCCAATGCGACGAAGACACCGTCTATTGATGCGTCGAACGGTTTTATCTTCTGATGCTGCAGACTCTTTGTAATGGTCTCTGCAACATATTCGGCACTGCGTTCAGCAATCTGCGCCGTTGGCGGAAGGATGTTGCCTGCGGCATCATGGATCTCGACGCAGTCGCCGACGGCGAAGACATTATTTTCTTCGGGAATACGCATGTAGGCATCGACGATGAACTGGTTGATACGGTTCTTTTCGACTTGCCGTGAAAAGGCGAAGGAGGGAACCTTGATACCGCCGGTAAAGATCATAAAGACAAAATCGAGCGTGGTACCGTCTTTGAAATGGATGGTGCTGCTGTCGACGCTTTCGATAAAAGTGTCGGTCATGATGATGATACCGAGCTCTTCAAGCCGTGCCTGTGTGTTGGTGACGATGTAATCGCTCATCCCGGGAAGGATGGTCTCTGCAGCGTCGATAAGATGGATCTTGATCTCACGGGTCGACTCACCGATACTTTTGGTGTGTTTCTTGATCACATCGGCCATCTCTGCCGCGATCTCGACGCCGCTGAGCCCAGCGCCGCCGATGGCGATGTTGAGCTCGCCCTTTGCCAGCTCCAGCGGGTTCTCAACCTTGTTGTAGAGCAGTTCTTCGAACCCTGTTCTGAAGTTATAAGCCCGCTGGAGCTTCTTGACACCGAAACTGTGCTCCCTGAGCCCTTCAATAAAGGAGAAAAAGTTCGTCTCCGCACCGATGGCCATGATGACATAGTCATAATGGAGCCGCGTATCGCTGAGATGAACCGTCTGTTCCTCAAAATCGACGAAGGTGACTTCGTCATGGATGAACTCGACCCATCTCTTGAAACCGAAACACCAGTTTTTGAGGTCGATGGCGACATCGTGAAGGTCAAAGCGTCCGGCGATATAGCCGTAGGCCTCCGTCTGAAGGTAGTGATAGGGATGTTTGTCGATCAGGGTGATGTGCAGACCGTCGATGCCTGCCAATCGTTCTACGGCACGAAGGCCGCCGTAGCCGCCCCCGATGACGATGACCCTTTTCATGTGCTTTTCCCAACTCTTTTTGTGATTATGGCCAAACCGATATTAGAGAACGGTTTCTCAGAGTGCGTGGGCATACTTGCTTTTTATCGCGGCAAGCTCTCTTTTGCCATACCAATAGGCGGCAATCGAGGAGAGAATGACGATGAATGCGATGACAAGCCAGACAGTGAGCGGGGTTTGTACATAGTACGTGACCAGCTCCAGCAACAACAGCGGCAGAACGATCTGGCGTGCGAGCGCGAGGTAGAAGATAAACTTCGGCCGTTTGATCCCCTGCAGCAGCGCAACGTAGATGAAGATGATGAGAAAAGGAAAAAGGATCACCGCTTCGACATAGAGGTAGACCACCCCTTCGGCTATGACCCGGGCATCGTCTGAAAAGAGCCCCATCAGGCCACCGCCGCCAAAGACAAGGGCTGTCACACCGATAACGGCGACATAGATCCCGCTGACAATCCCCACTCTTACCGCCTCTTCGACACGTTCGTAGCGCCGGGCACCGCTGTTTTGCGAGACGATGGCAAGTACCGCCATGTTGATGCCGACAGCGGGCATCAGTGCTATCTGTTCAACGCGCATACCGATGCCCAGCGCTGCGACGACGCTTTCACCGTAAGGCGAAGCGTAGTAGGTGATGATATAGACGCCGATAGCCATAAAGACCATATTGGCGCTCGGCGGAATACCTTGGGTCGTCAGGTTCCAAAAAAGCGAAAGATCCAGCTTGAAGTTACGCAGACCTCGGAGCAGGGTAGTACGGCGAAGTCTGTAAAACAGATAGGACATGCTCAATGCCTCTGTTATAAGGGTGGCATAGGCGATACCGGTCACACCGAAGCCTGAGGATACAAAGTAGTAGTCCAGACCGATGTTCAAAAAGAAGGAGACGATCAGAATGTTTCGAAAGGAGATCATATCGCCGACGGAGTTGAGCAGCGCGTTGGTAAAAAAGGTGAAGACGAAGAGAAGTGTTCCCACGACGATCGTACCCGAGTAGCCGACCGCCTGGTCAAAGTAGCTTCCCTCCGCACCGAGGTGCTGCATCAATACCGGCACGGACAGGATGCCGACAAGGGTCAAGACGACGGAGAGCAGAAGTGCGTAGAGAAGGCCGTTCTGGGCATAGTTTGCCGCACATGCCTTGTCATCTTCACCGAGGGCGTTGCCGACAAGTGCGGTCAAAGCCTCACTCATCCCGCCGGCAATGGCGATCACCATGAAAAAGACCGGAAACGAAAGTGAAAGGGCGGCAAGCGCTTCGGTAGAGATCTGCCCGGCAAAGAAGGTGTCGGTGACATTGTAAAAGGTGTGAAAGAGAAAACCGACTGTGGCAGGGATAGCCAGGGTCTTCATGTGGCTTTTGATATCGCCTTGGGTAAGGTCGAGCTGCATCTAACATCCTTTGGACATGCTTTGTTAAAAAGCATAACAGATTCAAGCTTCGTTAAAAAGCAGTTGATCGCAGAAGTGTTTTGATTTTAGTTTATTTGTATTTTTAGGCATGAGGCCCAATGTCTGAATTGTGCCGTTAAAAAAAAACGCACTGTTACTTTTCCTTGGACTTGGACACATAGCGGTTTGGCTCGGGCGCTTTTTCCTGGACCCAGATAAACCATTTTGAGCGTTTCCAGCTATCACGAAATGCTTGGGTGTCCGAACGGAGCGCGAGGTCTTGCCATTCATGGCCGTCGTAGAAAGCGATGAGATCGAGCTGCTGGTCGGAACGTCCGTACTCTTCATCGAAAAGCTGTGCCATGTCGTTGGCGGTAGTGACCTTCCGTCCGACGATCTCCTGCAGGGGAAAGTGCAACCCGCTGTTGCCTTCGTAGACCTTGCTGACAAGTTCGGTACAGACAAGTTTGGCGTCTGTAAGAAAATCAAAGTCGAAGTCATACGGCCTGCCGCTGTAGTGAAAGGCGCGAGTGATCGCCTCTGCGATCCTGGCCTTGGTCAGACGCGGGCGCAGAATGGCAATGGAGTCTGCACTGACGGAGTGCTCCAACGTCGTGAAGCTGACGCCTTCGCTGATCGCTTCGATGACTCTCGGCAGGTGGGTGCCTTCATGAGGTTGCTGACTCTGATTGTATGGGCCGGGATAGCGGTGTTCAAGGTAGCTGTTGAAATCGTTTCCGAATCGCGGGTCGTCCAGGGTGGAAAAAAATATTTTGCGCTCTTGCTCAGTGCCTATGTAGAGTGCGGCGTGGGGCCAGTAGCCGGGAAGGCCGATGTTGGAGAGATACCACTCCCGCCGTTCGAGCAGAATGTCGCCCGGCTGGAGCAGGGCATGGATGTCGGCGATCTGCTCCGGATGTATCAGCGAATGTGCAGTGCGCAGTACTTTGTCGTCTCCCATCCATTCCGAAACTTCTTTCTGCACGGGGAAGATAAGGGCGAGTGTACTCTCCTGGATGATCTTGATAGCATTTTTTGCCGTCGCTTTCGGACCTTCGTAGGCGCCTTTTGCCCAGATGCTTTTGCGATCTTCTTCGATTCCCTTTGCGATCAGCGGATAGATGACGTCATCGTCAAAATGCCGTTCCAGGTTGAGCAGGGCAAAGTCAATCCCTTTAAGAACGTTGAGGAAGCGAAATTTCAAGGCGCTGTATTGCCCTTTTTCGAGACCAAGTTCAGGAACCTCTTCGTTAAGCGTTGTGTGCATGGCGGGATCGTTTTCCATAACGGCGATAAAATCCATGGCATACCGGTACTGGGCCAAAAATGCGGCATAACCGATACTCGAAGTGGATTGGGGGACCGTTATGCTTTGGACGGGATAGCGTCTTTGAAGGGTGTCAAGTACCATCATCCTATCCAGAAATGCCTGCCAAGTCTTCCAGATCGTCAAACGCTGTTCGCGCGTAGTGGCGCGTTTTTCGCTCAATGGCTTGGCCGGGAAGGTATCTGGGTGTACCCTGATATAATCGAGAATGTCACGGAGTGCTTTGCGCGTGTTCTGCAGGGCTTCAGCGTCGTTCATGACCACCATAGTTGACGGAACCGTCTCTTTAAGCGCATCAACCTGGGCTTTTTCGGCATCACCTAATGGCGTGTAGCCCCGATTCGGGGACCATCCATAACCCCATCGAAAAGATGTCGGAAGGTAAGGAGAACCGCCGATACGTACACCCTTGAGCATGATGTCGGCTATGTCAGGCTCTCCCAGTTTTGCGACACACTGCTTGAGCTCATTGTCGGCCTGAAGCCTCTCCTGCTCGGTTCCTCCCATCCAGTACGCATGATCATGATCGATACAGCATGAGAGCCATAAACTGTTCTGTTTTACGGTACCGTCGGGAAAGATACTGCAACCATCAGATGTAAAGGGCGACAGTGAAGCGGCATGTAGGGCGGTGAACGTTAACAAAAAGACTAAAAAACGGGCAAGATATGTCATGAGAGAACTACTCCTTAAGTGTGTTGTGAAATATTACGGATGATGCAACCAGATAAGCATGGTTTTTGACGATAACGTCTTTGCTTTGTTGGGTTGCTGCTAGTCTAAACATGACTTACTTTACAATTTTCAGTAATGTTATAATCTCTTTTTCATTGATATCATCGACTGAATATATTTTGATGTGCCGCATATATTTTCCTTTTCCTTGAAATAGTTTTTTCTCTTCGTCAGTGAGCCCTTCAACCGAGAAACCAATATTGACGTGATCCTTGAGCCCTACAATATAATATTTACATTCATACCAAGGTACGCCGTTCTTAAATGACTCCTCAAGATCAGGAAATGTATCTACTATTATCTTCCTCACCTTTTTGCAAATCTCCTGTTGCGGCGAAGGAAGGTTTTCTAGATATGCTATAACCTTTTCATGCATTGTCTGTGTTTCCTTTTATGTGTTAGGGGCTGATCTATAAAGCTCGAAGTCTTAATAGAAAGCCCGAATATACCAGATACCATTTGTCTTGTTTACTTCAAAACCTCCAGATTCCTTACCGTAAGCTTTGACAGTTGCATAACTTCTGTTATGGTATTTTTGCTCCCATCTTGTCATAGTCTTATAGTGCTGTTTGGCCATGTTGCGTCTTGATGCATCGGAATAAATGAAATAAATATTCTTTTCATTGTACCCTAGAAGTTTTTCTACGGTCTCTTTGTCTTCATCTATCAGAGCCTTTACAAAGGCTTTAGCGACATCAATGGGCTCTTTCTTCTGAACAGGAAGTGGTTGTTTTGCTTTAACATAATTGGCAATTCTTTCATTGTCTGCATCAGCAGATAGTGTGTCAGAAGCTTTGTAAAAATGGATTGATCTGGCATCAAGGGTCTCTCCTGATGGAAGTCTTCTAATCACGGTCATTTTGAGTTTGTCTCCAGAAAGATTGAGCCTTAAGAACTCTTTGTCTGAATCATTGAAACGCATAGTTGCCGAACCGTCATTGTTTATTTGCCAATTTCCTTTATTGGCTTGCATCCCATTGGTTAGACTGCAACTGCCATCAATATTTATACCAAGTGAAAGTCCATATGCATTTTCTTTTGAGCCAGTCCATTTTCCGACAAACTTTTTGGCATCTGTTGCATATAGAACAGTGCTTACCAAAAAAAGCACTATAAAACTCGCGATAATTCTTTTCATTTTAGTTTCCTCTGCGTACTAACGGTTGAATGAGCCATCAAAAAGCCGCCCGCGGGTTTATGATTGATCTCCAATGACTTGTTAGAATATTAATACTTAATAGTCATAATCAACTCTCCCGGTAGCTCATCCGGTGAAATTTTTTTAGAGATTGGATACTTAGGAGCATTACATGTCCCTTTATCCCAAAGTTGTTTAGCGATTGGCGATGCAATTGAAGCAACAATAGAATCAAATACAAAATAGTTTCTTACTTCTGTATCGTTTTCCATGACAGCCTTGAGTGTTTCAGCCATCACATCAACAGAATCCTCAAACTTATACTGATTGTAAGGTTTGTATCCGCAGTGCTTAGCTTGAAATAGCCAATCGTGCATAATATAGGCTGGCGCATAGCCCCAAGGTGAATAGCCTTTTACTCCCCACAACAACCTTGGAATGGAACCACCATCAGTGTACATAGTACCAGGTCGAATAATCTGTCCATTCGGTCTCGTAAAAGTTAATGGGTCATCTTTATTTGGGATAAATACGAAATAATCATTCTTGACCCAACGTACATCTAAAGCTCCAGAAAAACTTCCCTCACCAGTTTGTTTATACTCTTGAGATGCACATCCAGTAAAAATCAAGATAAAAAATGCCAACAAGATCAATCGAACAACCATGCCTTTTTCCTTTTTCTAACGTTTAAAATGAGCAATCAAAAAACCGCCCGCGGGTTTTTGATTGGTCTCCAATGGTTTGTTAGACGTCATTAAAACAACCAGTGTAATATGCCCCAATAAATCGGCCAAATAATTGCTAAGAATGCATTTACAGGAATGGCTATGAGCCAATTCCAAGCGTTATATACATAGCCATCAAAAAATGTAAGGTATATAAAGGTTACTGCATCAATCAAAAAATATAGATACATCAAAATTTGATTTCTCATTCATTCTCACTTGATTTAAAATTTGACTGTCTAACTACTTATTGATGTACATTCTATACAACTAAGGCTTAAATATGGACTTATCAAAACATGTGAAATGCTGTAAAAAAATGTTATTTCATTGCAGAATGCACATTTATATTCTTTTGAGACTAAAAAGGCAATTTTGATGTATTCAGGGGAAAGAGAAGCGCTAATTGAACACATGTCCAATCTAAAGGAACTCCGTATTAGGAACGGTTCTCCTGGACAACAAGCTTTGTGACCACTTTGCGTACGGTCGGTACCACGACAAAGATCGTCGGGAAGGCGATGACAAACGCTTTCCAAAAGGCTCCCAGCCATTTGACAATGAACCCGTCGACAAGCCCGAGGTTGATAAAAGTGATGATACATGACATAAAAAATGACATGAAGAGTGACATGATAAAAGCAAATAATATAGGTTCAAAACGTTTAGGGATCATAGGGGTTCTTTGTAGGAAATGGGTGGCTCTGCCAAAGCGGCAGAGACAAGATAAGGCAGCGCTGTTACAGCGCCTTGCTCATGATGCGGTTCATACGGGTAACGAACGCAGTCATGTCGTCGATCTCCATACCGTCAAACAGTTTGGCCTGATCAAGCAGTACGTGTGCTGCATCGTTAATGAGATTGACATCACTGGTGTCTTTGAGTTTTGTCAGGATCTCGTGGTTCGGGTTGATCTGCAGGATCGGTTTGATCGGCGGGATCTCGCCGGCTTGACCCATCTGCTGCATCATCTGCGCCATCATATAGCTTGGGTCCTCTTTGTCGATCTTGAGTGCGACCGGTGACTCGGTCAGTTCTGTCGTCACTTCGACCTCTTTGACGCTGTCGCCCAGTGCGGTCTTGAACTCACCGATAAGCCCTTCGTACTCTTTTGTCAGTGCTTCTTCTTTCTCTTTCGCCTCTTCAGAGTCTTCCAGTTTGGCATCGGCAGCGTTGACGAACTTGTACTCTTTGTACTCGGTGACCATCGGCATGATGATCGTATCTATCTCTTCGTTCATCACGATGACATCGATCCCTTTCGCTTTGAAACGCTCAAGCGCCGGTGCATTTTTGAGCATGCCCAGTGCCATCTTACCAGTGATGTAGTAGATCTCTTTTTTCTCTTCATCGACATTCTTGACGAACTCCTCGATCGAGACAGGTTCATCGCTATTGAGCGTGTTGAACTGGAGCAGTTCAAGGATCTTTTCACGGTTGCCGTAGTCGGAGTAGAGACCCTCTTTGATGACGTTGCCGAACTGAGCGTAGAAGTCGTTGTACTTCGCACTGTCTTTTTTCATCATCTTGGCGAGTTCTGACAGCACCTTTTTGACCGATGCGTTACGGATCTTGCTCATGACCGGGTTAGACTGCAGGATCTCGCGGCTGACGTTCAGCGGAAGGTCTTTGCTGTCGATGACACCGCGCAGGAAACGGAGGTAGGTCGGCATAAGCTCTTTGTCATCGTCAGTGATGAAGACACGGTTGATGTAGAGCTTGATCCCCGGAGCGTAGTCGACACGGTACATGTCCATGGGTGCTTTTGACGGTACATAGAAGAGTGTGGTGTACTCGATGGCTCCTTCGGCTTTGTTGTGCATCCAGGCAAGCGGCTCGGCAGAGTCGTGTGCAATGCTGGAGTAGAAGTCGACATAGTCTTCGTCTTTGAGTTCCGATTTGCTGATCGTCCAGAGTGCAGAGGCTTTGTTGATCTGCTCGTTTTTCATCTCAGTTGATGCCGGCTTGGTCTCGTTGCCTTCGCCATCTTTTTCGGCCGGGATGTAGTTCTCTTTGTCCATAAAGATCGGGAACGGGATGTGGTTTGAGTACTTCTCTACGATGCTGCTGATGCGGTGCTCTTCGAGGAACTCGCCCTCATCATCTTTCAGGAAAAGCTTGATCGAGGTACCGTGGCCCTCTTTTTCCGCTTTTTCGATCTCGTATTCACCGTCACCGGCAGACGTCCAGGTATAGGCCTGCTCCTCGCCCGCTTTTTTAGAGGTGACTTCGACTTTGTCGGCGACCATGAATGCGGCGTAGAAACCGACACCGAACTGGCCGATAAGCTGCGAATCTTTCTTCTGGTCGCCCGAGAGGTTCTCCATAAAGGCTTTTGTACCGGACTTCGCGATCGTACCGAGGTGCGCCACAAGGTCTTCGTCGTTCATACCGATACCGGTGTCACTGACGGTCAGTGTCTTGTTCTCTTTGTCAAGAACGATGTCAAGACGCGGGTTGAACTCAACACCCTTGTAGGCATCGTCTGTAAGGACAAGCATGTTGAGTTTGTCCAGTGCGTCGGAACCGTTCGAGACAAGTTCGCGCAGGAAGATCTCTTTGTTGGAGTAAAGAGAGTGGATCATAAGTTGTAAAAGTTGATTGACCTCAGTCTGAAACTGATGTTTTGCCATAGTTAGCTCCTGTATAGAATAGAATTATAAACGCGGGGATTTTAACAAATAAAGAACAATAATGCAAGGTGTATCAGTTTTGTTTAGTCTTGATGACTAAACTGTTGACCGGGCAGGGCGATAGGATCAACAACATGAGAAGACGGGGGATCAAGCTGAATGAGAAGGTTTGAGCGCCGGATCACTCTTTGATCCGCCAAACATGCATACCGTCTCCGACCGTTACTAAGCGGTGAGAATGCGGGAGAAATACAGCGTCTTTGATTTGGCGGCTGCCGCTTATGATGTCGATTTGACGATCGGTTTTTAGATCGAAGAGCTGCACGTTGTGACCGCTGGCGATGAGATAGCGACCGTCACCGCTCACGTCGATACCGATGAATTCTGCATAAGCATCCGGCTGGATCGTTCGCACGATCTTCTTCGTAGCAAGATCCCAGAATTTCAGGTTTTGGTTGTTGGCAGTGATCAGTATGCCGGGGTCGTGTGGGTGCAGTTTCAACGCGCTGATGCGTCTTGCCGTGCGATCTTCAAGCTGACGGACAAAACGCGGTTCGTCCATGTTTTTGACAGACCATATCTCGATATTTCCTTTCTCGCTGCCGAGAAATAATTGTTCGTCTTTTTTCGAATAGGCAACCGATAAAACAGCGTTGCCGAAGCGTTTGGTGTTATCTGCCCATTTAGGTGTGATTTCGGCGGTGATGCTTTGGCTTGCAATGTCGTACAGCAGTATTTTTTTTCTGTCGGTTGCGATCAGTATTGTATTGTTGTGTGCAAAAGAGACGATCTTGGCCCCGTCGAGCGGTTTTTCTATCGTGGCCGTTTTCTCTTTGGTGCGCACATCCCAGATCGTGGAAGGGCCGTAATATTTGCTGACGGCGATCAATGTACCATCGGGCGATATGGCAGCATAGTTATTGTCACCGCCACGCTTCTCTTTCATACGCATATAAGGCTTCAAGTCTTTTGTAAGGAACACTGTAACGGGTGTCACCAGGTATTGGCCGTTTGCGCTTAATACGATCTTATTGCCTCCACCCGGTATCTGCTGGACATGTTCGGCGTTTTCATAGGCGTTGTCCAAGGGTTTGGGGCTGTAGGTATGCAGCTTGGAGGGTGTCTCTTTGACAAAACTGATTGTGTTGGTTTCCTGCTCTTCGCACAGCCTCTGCACTTGCTTGTAGACGTAGTGCTGCATTTTGATTTTATGGCCGTTGAGCAGGATATAGTCGATCCCTTCATACGTTTTAGAATTAAAATAGATGTGCTCGGGCCTGTTGAGCTGGATGAACTGGGTACATAACTCGCCTTTTGGGACTTGTGTATAGGTCAGCTTCATCCCGCCTTGCGATATCCCTTGTATGGTCACATCTTTTCCTATCGGGGCGATTATCCGTCTCTTTTCATCAAGCCATTTTTTTTCGATGATACCCGCTTTGACAGCCTTGGTGTTGTCAATATCCGGCGAAGGGCGGTTCTCAAACGTTTTGGCATAATATTTCAGTATCGAATCTTTTTGGTCGATGGCCCTGTGCAGTGTGTTTTGATCGAATTTTGGTCTTTGCGGTGTCAAAGCGCCGATCGGCTTCGGTGTGGCGGAAAGTTTTGCATCGTTGTCTGTCTGGTTACAGTCGAAAAAGTGTTTCAGTTCATCGCTTTCACCCTCTTGATCGATCTTCATCCCTATCGTCATCGCCCACCACAATTGCGGGCGAAGGACTTTTTGACTGTATTCGTCTTTCATGCCGCTTTGTTCGACATCTTCATGCACAGCTTTGATAAAATCGGTGTCGTCTTTTTTGAAGCAGTCGCTCAAACGTGCAAGTTGCAAACCCCCGATCAGGTTGTCTCCTTTGGCGTTCATTTGTTTCTCGACAATCTTGATGTAGGCTTGCATCTTTTGCTTTTGATCAAGATCGCCGCGATAATTGTCGATGTGTTTTCGGCTTTTTTTGAAGACGATGCTTTTTTTGGCCGCTTCGACGACCTTATCGACATCCGGTTTGAACGGAGCTACGGTAATTTTGGTGATGTTGTTTTCGCAGTATGTTTCAAGTTCTTTGGGAAGGAACTCGGTCTGCAGCGGGTAATAATGCGAGTACAACTCACCGACGCGGGCGATCTTGCGTTTGTGGTTGGAATAAAAATTGCCGTTCGCATAAACCCCATGGTATTTTTGGCAGGCTTCGAGATACACCAGTTCTTGTTTCATCCGGTAGCGTTCCTTGGGACGGTCGTATTGGCGGATCATCTCTTCTCTCAGGTAGGTATAATGCAGTAAAAGGTCTTTTTTCACGCCGGAAAGATGCTGTTTTTCGATATTCTCGTACACAGATTCCGGGATGGTGTTTTTAGGCAGTTTTTTCAATGTCGTCAGATCATAATCGGGCAGCGAGCTGTTTTTATCCAGCACTTTGAATTCCGGAGGGGCCTGCAAAATGCTTTTTCGCAAGTTTGCATCGTATTTGCGCATCCTTTCCGAACTTTCCGAGGCACCGTCGACGCGGATACTGCCTTCGACTCGGCGCAGCTTATTCAGACGCTGTTTGGCTGTTTGGGAGGGGGTGACGGTCTGCTCCAGTGTGCGGCTGAAGTCGTAGTGGAGTTTGCACGATTGCTCCAGGTCGCTTACGAGATGCCACAAACGCCAGTAATCCAGCTCGGTTTTGACCAAATCGTCTCTGTGGTCGACATGGTCTATCCTGTATTGCAGGGCCAACAGGTAGGTGTGTAAAACGGTTTTGTCGTCATTTGAAAAACATTCGAACGAATCGATCAGCTGCACGGACTCTTTGGGTAATGTATCGGAAAGATACAGTGCAGATGATGCGCTAGACAGGAGGAAAATGAACAAAAGGGCTTTCATGTACAGGCCTTGTATTAGAAGTGTATTATAGTATCTTTTGTTAACTTAATATCACAATACATATTATTATCTAATCTTTTATTCATTTATATCAGGGCAGGTTTATGCGCTGCAGGACTATCAACGGTGTTTTGCTGCGTTGAGGCGTTTCATCAATCTTGAACCTAGCACCTGTACCAGTACGCTTTCGGCATACAGAAAAGGGGCATAGATCAGTACAAGGACATAGACCATGCCCGAATCGTTGATCTGATTGCCTTGCAAGACGATCGGCGATAACAGCAGATTGGCATAGACAAGCGGCAGCAGGCCGGTGTTGACGGTGATCGCGTTGATCTTGTCAAATGTTTCTTTTTGAACGCCCTTGTACCTGCGCAGCGCCATAGCAAAACGCTGCGGTGATGGCCAGGAAAAAAGCATCCCGCCGAACGCTGCGTCATTATAGCTTTGATAGGCGAAGATCAGCAAGGCCCATGCCGGGAGAATAAGTGGGAAGGCAGTAAGAAGTTTCATACGTAACGTCTCAGTATTTAATATTGCAACCGATGCAGTAGCAAACAGTGGTAGGAAGATCGAAAAGAAAGTGATCGAGAAGTTTGCTATGACGTAATAGTGCAGTCTATGCATACAGCACCTTCAAAAAAGAGAGAACAGGGGCCTTGAACATGTAAACGATATAAGTGGCGAGGGCAAGGAACGGGATGAACGGCAGGCGTCTGCTTTACTCGTCATCGATAACAAAGAGAACACCGAAATCAAGCTCAACTTCGCGTTTTAATATCCGCAGTGTGCCGAAAACGTTTGCTCTCTTTGGTTGAGGGTCTATTTGACTTCGATCTTTTTGACCTCTTCAGTCGCACTTTTTAACTTGGGAATAACGATTTCCAGTACGCCGTCCTCGTTGGATGCCGTGATGTTCTCGGCATCGGCGTCTTCAGGGAGGCTGAAACTGCGTTCAAACTTACCGAACGAGCTCTCGACACGATGGTAATCTTTTTCATTGATCTCTTTTTTATGCTTTCGTTCGCCTGACAAGGTGATCATGTTGCCTTTGACGTTGATCTTGATGTCCTCTTTCTTAACGCCCGGAAGGTCGGCATCGACATGGTAGGCAAACTCTCCTTCACGCGTATTAACGACAGGGTTGAACCCGCTCAAAGAAGACGAACCTTCACCTTCAAACTCACTTAACAGTGAATTGAACCTTTTTCTGAAATCTTTAAACTCATCGAATGGATTGTACTTTGTAAGTAGCATTATCTACTCCTCTTTTAAAATTCAAAGAAGTTAAAAAGCATGATGTTTCGAAACGAGATATAACCTCTTTTAATGATTCTAAGACGTGTCATCTTAAAATCATATAATTAAAAGTGATTAATAGTCGAGCGGTTAGGTACGTCAATAGACGATCTTGCTCAGGTAGAGCCCCTGATGCGGTGCGGGTTTGAGTTTGACCTGTGTTTTGCCCTCAAGCTGCAGCAGCAGATCGTCTTTGGTGTAGACCCCTTCACTGATCTTGAGCAGAAATCCGACCATCAGACGGACCTGCGAACGCAGAAAGCCGTTGGCTTCAAAATAGAGCACCGTGTAGCCTTTATGGCGGTAGACCCTCGTCTTGTAGATCTCCCGGACAAAGTTGTCGGTGTCGCTGCCGCTTTTTTTGAACCGCTCAAAGTCATGCTCGCCCTCGAAGAGGGTGATGGCTTCTCTGATCTTGGCCTCCTCAAGCGTGTCAACATAGGTGACGAGGTCGGCTAAAAAAGGGTTGGGTTTTTCGGTGGAGATGATGTAGCGGTAGGCACGCTTTTTGGCGGAGTAGCGGGCGTGGAAATCGTCGTTGACCTGTTCGAGACGGCGGATGCCGATGTTTTTGGGCAGGGCGCGGACGAGCTCTCTTTCAAGCTTTTGCAGGTCGTTCCAGAAGGGGGGAAGATCAAAGTGGATGACCTGCCGGGTAGCGTGCACGCCCCGGTCCGTTCTGCCTGAGGCCTGGACTTTGGCATCGATCTGCAGGGCGTTCAGCGCTTTTTCGATCTGCCCGTTGACGGTCTGTTCCGTCTCTTTTTGGATCTGTGAACCAAAGTAATCGGCCCCGTTGTAGGCGATGGTCATCTTGACACGCATTAGAACCTGCTGACGATCTTACGTCGGTAATAAGGGTAGGTCACGGCAAGCCAGCCGATGACCACGGCCGGTATGGCGTAAAAGCCCAGGGGACCGACCAGGCCGAAACTGAACCCGTAGTAAAGTACAAAGGAGACAAAAAGGTAGAGATAGATGTAGGCCTTTTGATGCCGTACATGCGCGACGCCGATCGCAAGGACCATAAAGATGCTCAAGATCGGAAACAGTGCGATGTTGATCTGCGAGATCAGTCTCTTGGTCAGTTTCTCCTGCGCCGAAGGCTCGTTGTTGAACCAGTAGTCGTAGGCATTGAGGTATTTCATCTGTTTTGCCGTCATGATATCATTGATGAACATCGTCTCGAACTTCATCTGCGACATGGACTCGGCCGTATAGCTGTAGCCTTTGCCTTGGAAGAGCTTCAGCTGCAGAACACCGGCATTGTTTTTGATCTCGGCATTTTTGGCGCCGATGATGATCTCTTCATTTTTGTCTTTGTGGAACAAAACGACATCACCAAAGGTCTTGTCGTCATTGTCTTTACCGATGTACAAGAGCCAGGAACCGAACCGGTGGCCGAACTCCGATGCACTGACGTTGAACTTTGCTTCACTCTTTTTCTGGTTGAAAAAATTGAACTCGAGCGTCTTGGTGTGCGGAAAGAGAAAAAAGAAGTTAAAGACCAGCAGCAGGCTCAGCATGGCTGCCGGTACCAGCAGCACCCTGATGAGATAGTTCGGTTTGATCCCCAGTGTAAAGAGGATGACCATCTCATTGTCGGTCGATAGACGAAAAAGCGCGAGTGTCGCGGCGATAAAGAAGGTGATCGGCAGGGTATAGAAAAAGAGCTCGGGCAGGACAAAGAGGTAGAGTTTGAACATCTCCCAGACATTCAACTGCACATAGGAGGTGTAGGTTGCCAGCTTGATCATGAAGATGATGGAAGCGATGGCGAACAGAGGTAGAAATATCGAAAAGAACGAGATCGAAAAGTTCGATATGATGTACCGGCGAAGCTTATGCATACAGGACTTTCAAATAGGCTAGGATAGGCGTTTCCAGCATATAGACAATAAAGGCTGCCAGGGCCAGGAACGGGATAAACGGCAGACGTTGGCTCTCAGCGTCTTTACCGCGTACAAGCAAGATGGCAGGCAGGGCGAGCAGAGCCGACAGGAAGACCGCGACCAGAGCGAGCTGGATGCCCATCAATGCCCCCATCGTCGCTGCGACCATGATATCGCCTTCACCCATCGCTTCAAAATAGAGCGGCATCGGGTTGTAGTTTCGGACCCATGACGGTTTTTTTGCGGGTTGGACAAAGGCTTTGGTCCGTGCATAGAGATAGTAGGAGAGATAAAAACGCAAAAGGGTAAAGCCGCCGGCCAGCAGCAGGGCGTTGACAAAGTTCAACGCCAGCATCTGCGGATCGCTGACACTGACGACTGCAAGGGTCAAGGCCAGCAGGTTGAGACTGTCTGGCACCATCTTGTAGTAGAAGTCGATCATCGCCAGTGTCAACAGGGTCAAAAAGGTCAGTGCGATGCCCAATGTGGCGATGGACGGCTCATTTTTCAAAAAGATACTCATGAAAAGAAGACCGCTGAGTATCTCGATGATAGGGTACTGTATGGAGATCTTCTCTCCGCAGAAAGCGCATTTGCCGCGCAGCAACAGCCAGGAGATGACCGGGATGTTGTGGTAGGGCTTGAGGGCGGTGTTACAACTTTGACAGTGTGATGCCGGGTAAGCGACGTTTTCACCCCGCGGAAGCCTGTAGATGACAACGTTTAAAAAAGAGCCGATAACGGCCCCAAAGATGAATGTAATAAGTCCTATCACGATTTTAATCCTCCAAATCGGCGTTCAATGGTTGAAAATTGATGAATAATCGACTCGAGTTCATAGGTGGAGAAATCGGGCCAAAGGGTGTTGATGAAAAAGAGCTCGGCATATGCCGCCTGCCACAGAAGGTAGTTTGAGAGACGATGGTCACCGCCTGTCCTGATCAGCAGGTCGACCGGTACGGAACAGTCCAGCGCAGCGCTTAAGCTCTCTTCGGTGATTGTTTCGCCGGCATCGACGAGTGTATTGGCGGCACGTACAAGCTCATCTTTCGCGCCGTAGTTGAGGGCAAGACTCTGCACAAGACCACGGTTGTGTCTGGTCTTTTCCTCTACGATCTCGATGGTACTCAGCAGCGGTCTTGAAAAACCCGACAGGTCGCCGATAGGCTCAAAACGGATGTTGTGCTCCATATAGGTGTCAAGCTCTTTTTGCAGGTAGCGGTCAAGCAGTTTCATCAGAAATTCGACTTCGAGTTTTGGCCGTTTCCAGTTCTCCGTGCTGAAGGCATAGAGAGTAAGACGCTCGATATCCTTATGGTCTGCACAGTACTTTGTCACTTCGCGGACTACCTCTGCACCGGCTTCATGGCCTTTAACACGTTTCAGGCCTTGAAGCTGAGCCCAGCGGCCGTTTCCATCCATGATGATAGCGATGTGATGCGGTGTGTTTACCTTCATAAAGCGGCAGCCTTGTCCAAAATAAGAAGCGAAAGGGCGAGTTTGTTCATTTTCGGCAGGCTGTCGATGCCGTGGGCCGTGATAAAGTCTATCTGGTTATCAGCCGTCCCAAAACTGCTGCTGTCTTTGAGCAGGTTTAGACAGACGGCATCAACCGCTTTTGTATCGATCATGGACGATGCGTTCCTGATGGATTCATCCACATCCATCTCGGCTTTGAACGCGACGGTCTTGATACCTGAACGCTCAAGCGTGGATAGAAGGTCGATGTTCTGTTTCAACTCAAGGTTCCATGTCTCACCGAGCTGGACTTTTTTGATCTTTCCCTCCTGCGGGAAACGGGGGATAAAGTCACTGACTGCTGCCGCCATGAAGAGATAGGGCTCTTTCTGGATCAGCTGCAGTGCGTCATCGTTGACCAAAGAGGGTTTGCTCATCTTCCCTTTCTTGGCAATGCGGATGGAGTCTTTGAGATAGTCGTACATCTCGTCCGACGATTCGACATCGATGGTATGGACATGTTTCGGCAAGTCACTCTCAAAACGCGTCGCTATGAGGTTGACGTCGGACCCTTTTAAAAAGAGGGCTGTTGCAAGAGATGAGGCCATCTTTCCGCTTGAGTAGTTGGAGAGGTAGCGTACATCGTCGATCTTCTCAACGGTACCGCCGCCGGTGACCATGACCATACGGTCTTCCCAGAACTTCTCTTTGAGTAGGGTGCGTGCACTGTACCAGAAGATGTCCAGCGGTTCTGCCATGGCGCCGTCGCCGGTAGTCTGGCAGGCCAGCTCTTTGACCTGGGTGTCGATCACCTCATAGTTGGAGACCTGCAGCATCTTCAATGATCCCTGGGTAATAGGGTTTTGCAGCATATTGGTGTTGGCTGAAGGTGCGATGAGTTTGATGCGGGGGTACGCCAGAGCGCACTGCAACAGCATATTGTCGGCTATAGCATTGGCCAGTTTGGCGATAGTGTTGGCGGTACAGGGGGCGATGACAAAAAGATCGGCCCACTGGGTTGTTTTGATGTGGTTGTGGTCATCTGCCCATGACTCGCTTGCTTCATCAAGGACCTTGTTACGAGAGAGCGTCTCGAAACTGAGCGGTGCGACAAACTTTTTGGACGATTCGCTCATCACTACCTTGACCTCGGCACCCGCTTTGACGAAAAGACGCACTAACTCCAACGATTTATATACGGCTATTGAGCCTGTGACCCCTAAGAGGACCTTTTTGCCTTCGAGCAGATTTTCAGGGATTAACACGACTTCTCCTTGTTAAAAAACCGATAGAAGAAGTTCTCTATGGTCTTGAGCTTGGCGCGGCTGAGCACCAGAACGCCGCTTTTGACATGGTCGCTTGTCACGGTTGTTCCGGCTGCGACCATCACGTCGTCTTCAATCGTACAGGGTGCGACGATCTGGCTGTCGGAACCGACAAAAACATTTTTACCGATAACCGTCTTGTATTTATTGATGCCGTCGTAATTACAGGTGATGACACCGGCGCCGATGTTACTGCCGCTGCCGATCTCGGCATCACCGATGTAGCTTAGATGACCGGCTTTGACGCCGTCCAGGGTCGATTTCTTGACTTCGACAAAGTTACCGATGTGCGTGTCTTTGAGCTCAGAAAGAGGACGGAGGTGTCCCATCGGACCGACATCTGAGTTCTCCATGACAGAGTCTTCGACGACGGAGTGTGCTTTGATGTGGGAGTTGATTATCTTTGAATTTCCGCAGACACGAACCCCGTTTTCTAAAATACATTCGCCTTCAAACACAACACCCTCTTCAATATAGATTGTCTGCGGAAGCTGCATGACAACGCCAGCTGCCATCCACTTGTTGCGAATACGCTCCTGCATGATCTCTTCAGCAGCGGCCAGATCGATCTTGGAGTTGACCCCTTTGAAGTGCTCTTCATCGACTTCCAGCGGTTCGATGTTGATACCGTCGGCTTTTGCCAGTGCGATAACGTCTGTCAAATAGTATTCTCTCTGGGCGTTGTCGTTGCTCAACTGAGGGACATACTTCTCAAGCACTTCGCGTTTGAAACTATAGATACCGGCATTGACATAGTTGATAAAAAGCTCTTCTGGCGTGGCGTCTTTCTGTTCGACAATACGCTGGACACCGTGTTTGTCTATGATGACACGTCCGTAACCGGAGGGGTCATCAAGGTTGAAGATCGACATCACGATGGCGCTGTTGCTTTCAACAAAACCGCTGAGTGCATCCGCCGTTATAAGCGGCATGTCACCATTAAGCACCAGTACCTTCTCGTAACGCGGCGCAATCCCCATTACGGCACCGCCGGTTCCAGGGAAGTTGTCTGTGTTCTGGGTCACAAAGGTGATGTTGTCAAACTCGGCTTTCATCGCTTCGACAACCGCCTCTTTTTGGTGGGCGACGACAACAATGACATCATCGGTCAGTGACAGAGAAGCTTTGATAGAGTGATACAGCATCGGTTTGCCACTGATAGAGTGAAGGACCTTCGCCTTGGGTGATTTCATGCGGCTGCCTTTACCGGCTGCCAATATAACGATCGAAAGTTGGGTATCCATAAAATTGTTCTCTGTTTTTTATTGCTATTTTAGCGTAAGAAGATGGATTTGAGGTTAGAGAGTGATTTTAGGCGCTCCTAAATCAACACTTTGGCATAATGTCATCACTAAAAACAGGGTAATTGATATGGATTGTAAACACTTTGGTACATGCGGCAGCTGTCGACTCTATGAGGGCGGTTACGAAGCGCAGCACCAGCAGAAAACGGATGCGATAAAAGAACTTTTTGACGAGCTCTACAGCGGTGAGATCACCCCCTCGTTTTCACCGGAAAGCCACTACCGTGCACGCGCAGAGTTTAAGATCTGGCACGTCGATGATGCGATCCACTATGCGATGAACCCAATGGAACGCGGCGGCAAGATGGTCCTCATAGAAGAGTGCCCTATGGTGATCGAACCGATCGAGAAACTGATGTGGCCGCTGCTCGAGAGTATCAAAGAGCTTAATATGGGGTTTAAACTGTTCGGTCTGGATTTTTTGAGCAGTTCGGAGGGGGAGATCGCCATCTCCATGCTCTACCACCGCCGTCTCGATGAATCGTGGCAGGAGCAGGCAAAAGAACTGGCATTAAAGCACGGCATCAAAGTCATCGGCCGCTCGCGCAAACAGAAAGTGGTCCTGGGTGAGGACTTTGTCACCGAGACGCTGACGATCAACGAGAAAAGCTACAAGTTTAGACACATTGAAAACAGTTTTACCCAGCCCAACCCGCGTGTCAACGAGAAGATGGTCGGCTGGTCTCTTGAACAGTTCAAAGGAATCACGGGCGATCTGCTTGAGCTCTACTGCGGGGCGGGGAACTTTACCATCCCGTTCGCTTCGCAGTTCCACAAGGTTCTGGCAACTGAGATCTCCAAATCCTCTATCAATGCGGCAAAGAAAAACATGGAGCTTAACGGCGTCGAGAACATCGAGTTCGTCCGCATGAGCGCCGAAGAGTTCGTGCAGGCGCTTGACGGCGTCCGTGAGTTTAGACGGATGAAAGAGATCGACCTTAAAAGCTACGAGCTAACGACCATCTTTGTCGACCCGCCGCGTGCGGGGATGGATGAGGAGTCCTGTGGCTTTGCATCACGCTTCAAGCACATCCTTTATATCTCGTGCAACCCGGAGACGCTCAAACGCGATCTGCAATACCTTACAAAAACGCATACCATTGAAGCGATGGCGACGTTTGATCAGTTCCCTTATACGGCGCATATGGAGATGGGGGTCAAGTTGATTAAACGCTAGTCGTATTTGGTGTTTGGTTTTTGAGTATCAAGTTTTATAAACTTTAATACTAGAAAAATTTTTGTCTCGTACTCTCTTACTTTTTTGCGCTACTTCTAGTGTTTTGAAGTCAGTAGAAAAGTAGATGTAAGACAACGCTAAACCCCAAAAACAAGCGCTTTGCTATCATCTTTCTCATATTCACTCTGAAGCGTGACATGCGTAATATGGAAGTTTGTCTTGATTGTGTGTTCAATATCATTACAGATCTGTGTCACCTTTTCGAGTGAGAGGTCCTCTTGAAAATCGATATGTGCTTCAAAAAAGGTCTCATTGTCATTTAGCTGCCAGAGATGGATGTGGTGGATGTTGTGCAGTGCAGGGTGTTTGCAGACGGCTTCTTCGATCTTAGCAATATCGATATGTGACGGCGTGAACTGCATTAGGATCATAGTCGCATCTTTCAAGATCCCGTAGGCGGCGTAGATAAGGTAAAGGGCAATTGAAATCGAGATCAGCGGATCGATCCAAAAAAGTTCATAGTAGTACATGGCGATACCGCCGAGCAAGACGGCGACAGAGGTCATGACATCGGTCAGCAGATGCAGGTAGGCAGAACGAATATTGATGTTGTGGTGGGCATCGTCTTTGATCAATAGAACACTGGCTGCATTGAGAACAATACTCAAGACGGCGAGTGCGATGACGATGGTGGAACCGACAGGCTCCGGATGGACAAACTTCTGTAATGCTTCGATGATAAGAAAGAGTCCGATACCGATCAGCACTGAGGCATTGAAGAGCGCCGCAAGTATCTCGGCGCGTTTGAAACCGAAGGTCTGTGTATGGGTGGGGGCGCGTCCCGCCATGCGGTTGGTGATGTAACTGATGAGCAGTGCCATGACGTCACTGAAGTTATGCAGCGCATCGCTCAAAAGTGCGAGCGAACCGGAGAAGATCCCACCAACGATCTGCGAGAGAGTGATGATGATGTTCAGGATAATAGTGATGAGAAGCCGGGTTCCACTTACTTCGTGGTGGTGATGACCGTGATGATGGTCATGATGATGGTGGTGTTCAGTGTGGTGATGGTGATGGTGCTCGCTCACGCTTTTTCCTCGGTAATATTTTTTATATCATATCGACTATAACGTTAAAAATGCGGAAACCGGAGGTAGTGGCTCAGGAAGAGAGGGCACCCACTGAACATGGGCGCATATGAAATATTTTAGCCAATAAACTCGACAACCTCGTCGAAAGGCAATCGCAGCTGTTTGGACTGTTCGTTGATCCTGTAGCCGAAAGGCAGGAGCATGGCAACCTGGTATTTGGATGTATCCAGACCTAAGATCGCCTCGACGTTGGCTTTTTCAAAACCTTCGATCGGGCAGGAGTCGATCTCGATAAAGGCGGCAGCGGTCATCATATTGGCAGCGGCAAGATAGCACTGTCTGGCTGTCCAGCAGTAGATGTTTTCGTCTGAACTCAGGGTTGTCTGAAGATGACGACCATAAAGATCAAGATAAAAGTCGAGTTTCTCCTGCGGCATCTCTCTGCGTTGGAACCTTTTTGCAGGCATACCACTCTCCACCCTCGCGTTGTGAATGGCTGCAAGGACAATAACCAGGTGCGAACAGCTTGTGATCTGCTCCTGGTCCCAGCATACTGGTCGCAGTTTTATTTTTAACGCTTCGTTGGTAATGACCAGGAACTTCCAGGGCTCCATACCGAAAGAGGAGGGCGACTTGCGTCCGGCTTCAAGGATATAGCGTATCTGCTCGTCCGGAATCTTTTTCTCCGTATCAAAGGCCTTGCAGGCGTGTCTGAAATTCATCGCTTTGGTAAAATCGTTTGTCATTGGATGCTCCTTATTTTGATGCTTTTTCCAGGATCTTGGCGATCGTCTCTTTTGAATAGTGATCACCGATGCCCCAGACCTTTGCCAGTTCGCCGGCATTTTCTGCGAGGGCATCGATACCCTCTTTTGGAATATCGGCGTCCTGCAAGCGTACCGGTGAACTGATCTTGGCGAACCAGCTTTCCAGTGCCTCGATACCTGCATCGGCACCGTTGAGACCGAAGACCTCTTTGGCAAATCGTTCGAACTGTGCAAGGTTTTGCTCTTTATACCATTTCATCCAGGCCGGGATCACGATAGAGAGACCCGCACCGTGAGGGACATTGTAGAGTGCGGAGAGGGCGTGCTCGATCATGTGGTTTGGAAAACTGCCGCCGGCCGTTCCGGCAGGGGTCAGACCATTCAACGCCTGCGTTGCTACCCAGGCAAATTCGCCTCTGGCCTCGTAGTTGTCAGGATCTGCCAGCAGTATCTCGGTCGTCTCGATGACGCTCTTGACGATGGACTCGACAACTCTCGAGTTAAAGTGCGGATGCGTTGAGGCGGTAAAATAGACCTCGATGCTGTGTGCGATGATATCCACGGCGGAATAGGCCAGATAGTCCGGTGTCACGGTGGCCATTAATGCTGGGTTTACGACAGAGACGACCGGATTGACCAATACCGAACCGATGGAGTATTTCTGTTTTGTCGCATCGTTCATCACCACGGCGTTGCCGTTCATCTCGCTTGCGGTCGCGGCAAGCGTCATCACTGTAAAGACGGGCAGGGCTTCGGTGATCTCGGCTTTATGGATAAAAAAGTCCCAGACATCGCCGTCGTATTTTGCGCCGGCAGCAATGGCCTTGGCCGAATCGGCGACAGAACCGCCCCCGACACCGAGAACGGCCTGTAGTTTATGCTCTTTGGCCATCTTGATACCGTCATTGACCCTGCTGAGCAGCGGGTTGCTGATGATACCGCCGAGCTCTTCGTAGCCGATGCCGTTTTCGTTAAGCGAATGGATGATTCGCTCGTACAGGCCGCTTTTTTTAATACTGCCGGTACCGTAGGCCAACAGGACATTCCCGATGCCGGCTTCTTTAATGTAACGGCCTATATTGTTCTCTTTGTCTTTGCCAAACTCGATCCTGGTCGGATTGTAATAGGTGAAATCGTTCATGCAGTACCTTTGAAAATACGTAATGTAATATACGTATGTTTTATTACTGACATCATAACAAGAAAATATTGGAGGCGAGAAGTATCTGAAAATTGACAGCGATGTTTATGTTATGTGCAAGGCAGTTTTGACCTACACGTAATCGGAAACGTCTCAACTGTTGGCATGCTTACAAACCTGATTAAACTGGTAAGGATACTTGACTTTAAGGGAGAGAGCCTATACTATTGCACTGTAACTATTAGATATTTTTATCTTTTTAAGGAAAAACCATGTCGCAATCCTGTCCGCTCGCATTTCGTAAAATCGATGGAACCATCACGCGTCTGAACGCCTTCTCAGTATTTTTGCTGCTGACACTGTTCGTGGTGTTGCCGAACCCTTTTGTCTTGTCTCTTCTGGCACTTGACCTCATGATCCGTCTATTTGGCAATAAGGCGTACAGTCCCGTGTTCCAGATATCGAAAGCCTTGAAAAAGCTCTTGCATCTCAAGTCGGAGATGGTTGATGCCGGTGCCAAACGACTCGCGTCATATTTCAGTCTTCTGTTCGTACTTCTGATTTTGAGTGCCTATATAGCGGATATCACTGTTTTGATGTATGTAATGGCAGCTGTGTTTCTTTTTTGTCTCGCGTTGGAGCTGGTGTTTGCCTACTGCATCGCCTGCAAGATCTATTTCGTCTATCGCAAACTTATACCTGAGCGTCTTTGATGGCCGGTATCTCTACTCGCGGTATCTACGGTCTGGCTGCAATGCATGTCCTCTCACATGCACCCCACAACCGGGCGATGCAGATCAAAGAGATCGCTGCAATGACACAGGTTTCGCATGCCTATTTGGAACAACTTCTCTCTGCACTCCGCAAAGGCGGTCTTGTGACCAGTATCCGCGGTGCCAATGGCGGTTACAAGCTTGCACTTGCTGCCCATGAGATCACGGTACTTGAGATCATCGAAGTCCTTGAAGGGGCACTCTGCAAGATCGAAGGCAATGTCGGTGCGAGTGTTATTCTGGAGTATTTTTGGGCAGATATCCATGAAAAGGTCAAAGGCCTCTTTATGTTAAAACTCTCGGAACTTGACCAGGCATTCCAGCCTTATCATTACGATATCTAAACACATGCGGCATGTTTGATCGATTAACATTCAATTTAAATTCCTATTCAGTTTGCTTATAGTACTTTACAATCATCTAGTTTGGAAAGCAGCGTTATGAACAACCCAGAAGTCATTCTACTTGGTTTAGCCATTGCATTATTAGTCGGTCTGATCATCTACTCTATCTATTTGACCTACCTTGGCCCAAAGGTTAAATCTAGAGCGTCTCAGGCTGAGTCGCTTAAAAACTTGCTCGATGAATATGCGCAGAACGTGAAAAAAGATGAACGTACTATTCATGAGATCTTTATCTCGGAAGATATCGATATTCCGACCAAGTCGTACCCAAAATACAACAATGCGAGAGCCGTCAATGAGATGGGACTTACACAAGAGGAAGCGGACTCTTTTGTACATGACCTTGTCCGTGTCATTGAGACAGAGCTGCCACGCGTAGAAGAGGCGATCCTGGGATCGGACTATAAGACAGTCGAAGAGATCGTACATACGATCACCGGCAGTGCTTCGACCCTGGGGAGCGGAGGGGTGTCATCCGCATTTATCAGCTTCTATACAGCTGTTCAGCATCGTGACGAGTTCCAGAAACTCTATGTCCACCTGCAAAATATAAAGTTCTATCTTGCCGAGCTGAAAGAGGACTTCGGCATTAAATAGAACCGTCTGTAAAGACGTACAAGTTCTATCAGGGACATTTTCATACGATATGAAGAGATTTTGTCCCGCAT
Organism: Sulfurimonadaceae bacterium; assembly: GCA_041571435.1. GTDB lineage: Bacteria > Campylobacterota > Campylobacteria > Campylobacterales > Sulfurimonadaceae > Sulfonitrofixus. Next base: position 43,819 of record JBFFUI010000007.1, read on the forward strand.
TCCTACAAAACCGTACCATTTAAATAAACCTAAACATTAACTGAGTAAAATATACAATACATGAAGATTATGAATTACAGAGATGCTATTTATCTACTGAGACAAGGCAGGACGTGGCTATAAAGAAGAGACAGATTGATAATGATGATTCCCTTTTTGAACAATATGATTATGACAAGCTGAAAGAAGAACTGAATATTGTCGCTTTGGCAAAGCTGCAAGCCAGAGAAAACAAACCTCCGACCAACAGTCAATCCCTTGATGTTAATGAACAGAAAATTACAACATTTTTCGCAGATCAACTTTCCAAAGTAAAACAGGAGATATACAAGAAAGTCGCATCCTATGACCATATGGCCATGCGTGTCAGTGATATCACAACGATTCTGGCCGAAGCAAAATATGCGAGTGAAGAGTTTATTCAAAACATCACCACCTTTCAAGAGGGTGCCAAGCAGCGTATCAAAGAGATCAAACATGAGTATAATGTCCGCAAGAGTGATCTAGAGAAGTTCAAACAAAAAAATAGTATTACCCGCGAAGCCTCATACCCCAACTCCAAGGTTCTGTACATCGGCATCATCATGCTGATCCTGCTCAGTGAGACATCGTTAAACGCCTACTTTTTTGCCAAAGGCAATGAACTCGGTCTCATCGGCGGTGCAGCACAGGCGTTGATCATCTCGCTTATCAATATTACGTTCGCTTTTTTCCTTGGCGGGCATCTGATCAAAAGACTCAATCTGGTCAAAAAATCGCCTGTTTTAAAGTACGGGGTGTTAACGGCACTGCTGATTGCGGCTGTCCTGATCTTCTTCTTTAACTTACTGGTCGGGCACCTGCGTGTACAGCTCGGTATAGAACCCGACACGGCTTATGTGGAAGCGATCAAGAGCTTTTTAGCAAGTCCGTTTGGTCTGAACGAGTTTGACTCTATCATCCTGGTCATCGTGGGTCTACTCTCTTTTCTGATCGCGTTCACCGATTTTTACAAGATGGATGACGAATACCCGCACTATGGTGATCTGGACCGAAAATATCAAAATTCTATGATCGATTTCAATGAGTTGAAAGAGGAACTTCTGAATGAGATAGAGAAGAGTTCTAAATCGATTCTCAATAAGCTCGAAACGCGTCAGATGACCTCTAAAGTGATCATGCAGGAGTTGATGGAAGTGCCGATATTCAGACAAAAACTTCAGGACCATTACAACGAGTATTACAATTATCTGAACAACACCTACAATGCGATGATAAACCTCTACCGTGAGGTCAACAACGACTACAGGACGGATGAAGCACCTGCTTACTTCAGCAGGCGCGAGGAACTGGATCCTGACCACGAGATCAAGATCGTTGATGCCAAGTTCAAAAAAGACCTGATACCGTATCAAGAGGCCGTACTTGAACTGCCGCATATCATCGGAGAACAAAAGCTCAAGATCAATGCAACACTTAAAAGTGTTATCACCGAGCTCGGCAGTGAGTCAAATTTGGATTTAGACAATGAGTAAGCGTCGCGCAAAAAAAGCCAAGAGCGATAAGGTCGGTTACACGCTGATCGCAATTGTTGTCACGATCTTGGCGGCCATTACCATTTTTATTGCCATGAACCGCGGGGTTGATATAGATAAAGAGAGTATGTGCCGCAGTGACGGTGCTTTCGATCGTCATATTATTATCTTGGACATGACGGACAACTACAACTCCATCCAGGTACAGCAGATAAAACATATCATCAACAACACCGTTGAGAACCTGGCGGTGACCGAACAGCTGCAGCTCTATTTTATCAATAACACGATGCCGAGCGAGCTCAAAGCCGAGTTCTCTCTCTGTAATCCCGGCGACGGTGCCGGTAAAAGTGAGATCTACTCGAACCCGAAACTCTTTAAAAAGCGCTGGGAAAAACGTTTCTATACACCGCTTATGGCGAAGATGAAAGAGCTTTCAGGCGATTATACCAGCACGAAATCGCCTATTTTAGAGACGGTACAGGCCGTCAATAACATCGCCTTGCCGTATGTCAGAGAGTCTGAACGCCGATACAAGATCACGATCATCTCTGACATGATCCAAAACTCCGATGCGTTGTCTTTTTTCAACACACGTGCCTCTTCATTGGCACATTTTGTCGATTCACCTGCATACATCAGAACTCGTACCGACCTTGAAGGCGTCGATATCGATATCGTTATCGTAAGACGCGACAAGTTTGAGTCATTGCAGTCGAGAGACTATATAGACTTTTGGGTGGAAGTATTTACGAGTATGAACGCCAATGTAGAGAATATCAAGCTGACAGACGGATAATAAATGAAAAATAGAACTTTTAACAGCGGAATATTGGAAAAACTCCAGATCAAATACCTGTTCCTTATGGCACTGGTGAGCGGGATCTTCTTTATTCTGCTAGGCGGTTTCACAGACAAGACCTATCTGTCGATCCTGTTGACGATCTCCGTGATGATCGTCTACTTTCTGATTGGTCACAAGATTGTGGAGCGAGAGCTGCTGACCAATGAGCAGTTCGCCGATAGTAACTACTATCTAGGCTTTCTATTCACCCTGATCTCCCTGGCGAGTTCACTCTATCTGCTCTCTAGCGGTGACATGCACGGTGGCCTCTTGACACGGCTTATCGGCCAGTTTGGTATATCGATCTCGACAACGATCGTCGGTCTCTCTCTGCGTATCTACCTGTTGAGTTTTAGCCCGAATATCGGCTCCAATATTGAGAGTTTCAACCTGATGATCATGGAAAAACTTCAACTGTTGAATGACCATATCGGCCACAGTATTGACCAGACCAAGACCTTTTCCAATGTCATCGATGACAAGATCAACCTTTTTATCGAGCAGACGCTGAAATCGGTAGAAAAATACAATGAACGTCTTGTTGATAGTCTGGACCAGTACTCTATAACCAACATATTCTCCAAGATCTATTCTGATATGGATGATCTTCATGCTAAACAGGAAGCACGTGTTGATGAGATCTATAAGAACATTACAAGCTACCACACCCGGTATGAAAAACTGACGCAGAGCTCTGTCAAGGCATTTCAGGATTCCATCAATGACAGTGAGAAGTGGATCCGTGAATTCAATGATACGATGGGCCAATCTGCAGGCAGTATCGCAAATTCAAATACAGAGATGCGTAAAGTCATTCACAATTTTGACGATTTTGTGCGCGGCCTGCCTAAACTTTTTACTGAAGTCAACACACTCTTTGCACAAAGCGCGCAGACACTGACAAAGGAGCTCGAAAGCAAAAACCGTGAACTGATCGAAAGCTTCATAGAGCAGAAAGACCGTCAGAACAAGATCTTGCTCGAACGCATACTGGGCGAGAACCAGAAGGTGCTGGAGAGTTTCATCACTAACGGTGAGAGCCAAAACAGTGAGGTCATCAAAAAGCTCAACGAACTGAACGAAGAGGTCGTAGCAAGTTTCATTCAGTCGCGTGAATCTGGCAATGAGAAGATGATGAATGACATCATGGTGTTGAACAACAAGGTCATCCAGTCTATCGGTGCGCGGGCTGAAAGTGCCAATGCTAAAGTGGTGGATGCGGTTATAACATCTTCGACCAAGATGCTTCACTCCTTTGTCAATAACCAGGACCAGAAAAACGAACAGCTGATCAACAAGATCGCTCTGGAGAACAAGCGACTTTTGGAAGCCATGGCTAAAGTGATCGTCGAGAATAAAAAAGGTGTATCAACATCGCAGGCAAAAGAAGCCCTTGTACCCGAAAACGAAAAACCGGTAAGCGAAAGAATGCGTACCCACGGCAGTGTCAAACTGCCGAAACAGTAGTGTGATCAGAGCGGCTGATGCAGTTTAATGAGAAGGGCAACACCGATTTCCTGTTTGGGATAACACTCACTGAACTCATTTTAATGCTCTTTTTTCTGCTGCTGCTCGTCTCCGCGTTTATGAGTGCTGAAAAGTCAAGTATTATCACCAAGGTCGAACAGGAGAACGAACGCATCGTTAAAGAGAACCTGGACCTTCAGTTAAAAAACAAAGTGAGCCGAACGCTCTCAGAAGAGATGATCGGTGCACTGCTGCGTTTCAGACTTGGCGAGGACAAGAATCAGGAAAAAGCAAAGCAGATCTTCAAAGAGTTGAGTAACCAGACAAAACTGATCGCTGAAAATGAGAAGTTAAAGAGCCAGGTCGAAGCGTATGAGGTCAATGAAAAGTTGCTGAAAATGGATGAAGAGTTCAAGGTTCAGCTCTCCCGAAAAGAGTCGATACTGAATCTGCTTAAAGATATCAACTCGACAGAGCAGCTTCAGGCGATATTTGATGATCTGGAGACACTTGAAAGGCTTAATGCTAAGCTTGAGAAAGAAGAGAAAAGATTGCGCAGAGAAAACGAAATGCTGGAAAAATCGTTGAAAGAGTTCTCTTCATTGACAAAAGAGCAGCTTCTGTACGCCCAGGAGATTCTGAAAGGGCAGGTCAGTTACCTGACGCGCAGGCTCAACATGGGCGGTGGCAATGAACTTCCGCCATGCTGGGCCAACAGAAAAACCGGCAAAGCGGAATATATCTTTACGGTCATCCTGGGCGAAGATGCTCTGCGTGTTGCGCCGAGATGGCCAAAATATCGTGAAAAAGAGTTGAAAAAGTACGGTTCACTGGAACCGCTCTTTTACCGTGATCTCAATGTTACGGAGTTTTTAGAGCTTACGAAACCGATCTATAAGGATGCCGATAAAAAAGAGTGTAAACATTATCTCTATATGTTTGATGATGCGTTGACCAAAGACGGCTACAAGACCAAACGTCTGACTATCGAAAATTATTTTTACAAATATGAGGACGCGTCAAAGGTCTACGAACGTTTTTAAGCGTTTATCACGAGATCTCAGCACTTATTTTTGATATAGGCCAAGCAGGCTTCGGGTGTGTCGGCCACAACCACGTCCAGCAGCATCAGGTTATGTGACTGCGCAAAATCCTCGATGATTTTGCCGTCTTTGCAGAGTGTCGCATCGTCAGCGAGATGCTGGCCCTCACGGACACGTTCGATCATCGCACGGCGGTCTAACGCATACCCGTAGACCTTTTTGCCCAGGGCAGCCGCATAACCGACCTCATACACCGTACCGGAATCGGGCTCCAAGCCGCGAAAAGGGTTCAGGTTGGCCATGATAATGTCGCAGCTCTGAAGAAGCTCTATATTGGCTTCTCTGATCGTTTTAGCAACCTCATGAGGTGTGCCGTCACAAACGATCTCATTGTCAAGCGGAAATACCCCCTTATAACCGTATTGAATACAGAGCGTCTTGAGTGCCTCTCCCTGCTCGAGAGCATTGGTCTCAAATACGTCGGGACCGGCGAGATAGATCTTTAACAACTTCATCCTTTGTTGTCTACCTTGTAATCAATAATCCAAAAATGTCTGGAGAAGATGTTCTAGGTAGAGGTGGCCTTGCAGCAGTAGCGCCTCACTGTTGTTTCCATCTTGACGGTGAACGCGTTTGTCAACGATACTGTACGAGAGATACCCCTCGGGTGTTATCATACCGTAGCCGTTGTCGGCGACAAAGTAGGCACTCGGTGAGTAGTCCGGACAGAAAACATCTTTACTGAATGTGTATCGCTGGTGATCGATGTCGAGTTGGGAGAGGAGTGTCGCTGCAATATCGTGTTGTGAGATAATGGTATCGATCTCCTGGCCTCTATACTCCTTTTTGATCACATCCCCGTAAAAGAGTATAGGGATATGGTGCCATCTCGGGTCATTGCGGTTCCATCCCAGAGGCGTATGATGCGAATGGTCTGCCGTAAAGATAAAGAGGGTGTTTTCAAACCACGGCTCTTTTTTGGCACTGGCGATAAACTCCCCGATGGAACGGTCTGTGTAGTAGACGGAGTTGAGAAAATCGTTGTCGATACCGGCCCAGGTGATGACATCTTCCATCGGCTGATCATATGGCGAGTGCGATGAGAGCGTGAAAAGCGATGCAAAAAACGGTGTTTGCAGTGCATTCATCTTTTTGTTCATGTATTGCAGCATATAGCCGTCATGGAGACCGAGTCTGCCCTCTGCTTTTTCGTCGGTAATGGAGGTGATATCCTTATACTCTTCAATGATATCGAAGTTATTGTTGTAGATATAAGAGGTCAAGTTCCCGTAACGCAGCTGTCCGCCATAGAGAAACATCGTGTTTTTGTAGCCGTTTGAGGCCAGACTCTTTGTGATAGAAGGCAGTTTATTGCTTTTGGTCGAGATCTGCGAAACATTGACATTGAAGAGGTCCGGCCATCCCGAGAGCACTGAAGGGATGCCTTCGTGCGATAGTGCACCGCTGCCATAGGCATTTATGAACAGTATACCCTCTTTTGCGAGCCCCATAAAGTTGGGAATGACATCCCGATAGCGTTGATCCTTGTCAACAAAGTCGCCGGCCCAGCTCTCTAAAATGATCAGGACGACGTTAGGCCGCTCCATCGAAACGATCTGTGTTCTGTTGCAGTCAGGGGCTGTTTTTACGAGAGGTGCCAGGATCTTCGCTTTTTTTTCGGGATCGATGTCCGAGATGTAGGGGTTTTTGCCACTCATGATCTCTTTGGCTTTGAGCGAGGTGTTGAGCAGGTTGTAGGGTGTGTTGATCGCCGCATCATTGTAGATCTTCTGCTTTGAAAAGTAGACGTCGCTTTGTGAGATCACCGCCGAACTTGTCCCGCCTCTTGCACCCATCAGTACGATCCCCGGCATCAACAAAAAGTAGACCAGGGTCACGAGGTAATTTTTAGGTGTTTTAAGCATGTTGTTTTGAAAGACTCTTCTTGTCAATTTGTAAAAGAGCGTCATCAATACGATCGTGAGCAGTGTCAGGATGATAGTATAGATCCATGGATTAGAGTTCAAGATCTCATCCGGATGTTTGAGGTACATAAAGACCTCAAAGTTCGGCTTCTCTTCCCACTCGTTGTAGACACCCAGTTCCGTAATGTATGAAATACTCGAAAGGAAGATGATGACGAGGACATAGATAAACAAAAGGGTCTTAAAGAGCTGAAAGCGTACCAGAGAGTAGAGCAGTATGAGCAACCAGGGAATCACGATAAAGTAGGATGCCATAGAGATGTCCAGAGAGAGGGAGTGCCAATAAGTGCCGATGATCTCTGAAAAGATATTTACAGTCGAGCCGATCTTGTCGTAGTAATAGATGAAAAAAATGGTGCGGTGTATCTCAAACAGTAAAATAAAAAGTAAAAAGATCTGGCCTAAAAACAAAAACGTATTTTTGAATTCAGATGTGATGCTTTGTTTCAATAAAAATCCTTTGATAATCAAGCAACTATATAGTGTATGTCCCTGAATATGAATGTCACATTGAAATAGTAATAAAATAGACAATTTCAGAGTCTGTGCATTTAAAAATAGAAAGGTATCTTACACTAATAAGCGTATATTGTTAATAAAGGACTTTTGGGAGAGAGGGTATTAAATTTAATTTAAAAAAGGGTCTGCGCATCGGTAATGATGGCGCTAACAGAGTTCCACCAGCGACCGGGCCGTATTTGACGATCGATTATTCATATGCCCTCAAGCAGAACAAGCCATAGCCTGTCGACCTCTTTGTCACTGAGAAAGAGGCTGGAGTGGTTATCGAAGAGTTCCAGCAGGCCCTCTTGTTTGATGCTGAGTGTATGCGCGCAGTTTGGATGCGCCGGCAGATAGGAACGTATGACCGAGACCTCCTTGGTGATGACCTGATCGCAGAAAAAGCAGGCGAGCTCCTTGTGCAGCCGTCCTTCGTGTTCCAACAGTTTGACATAGGATTCGATCGCAACGCGTTTAGGGTTCTGTTTGGCCCAGGACGCTGCAGCCTTGTCCAGAAGTTCAAAATAGAAACTTCCTGTATCTTCCGACTCTTTGAGATGGGCGTAGAAGAGGGCGACGAACTGCTGCCATGTGCGCAACTTATGGTGGTCTGTGAGCCATGGATAACCGATATGAAGGACATCGCGCAGTTGGCCGATTGTGCTTTTGACGTTGGTGATGATCTCGAAATCGATTTTGAAACCGAGATTGATCACACTGTGCCTTGCACCGTAAAAACGATAAAGTGTCTCTAAGCCTGCATCCGATAAAATTGTCACTACAAGATCTTCGTCTCTGGCGCGATTAAGACTGATAATAAAGCCTTGCATCCCTGTTTCTTACCTACACAATCATAAATTTATTTTTTTGTTATTATAGCTCTTAAATGGAAGTTTAACCTGACAGCCAGTATACTATTAGCAATTTTAGAGTTTCTAAATATATATAAGTAGCTTAAAAATTGCTTAAAATTATGGAATTCGTAAAAATTTCTTATTAAGGAATCTTATATGATGGAACATCACGATCTATTACGATCATTTAAAGATAATTGTGGTTTTGGACTTGTTGCAAACATTAAAAACCGCGCGTCGCATAAAACACTTGAAGACGCAATTACAGCGCTTGAGCGCATGATGCACCGTGGGGCAGTTGCTGCCGACGGTAAAACAGGTGATGGTAGTGGTCTTCTGCTCTCAATGCCGACAGCGTTTATGCGTCACGTCACAAAAGAGGCCGGCGTCGAGCTTCCAGAGCAGTTTGCGGTTGCAACGGTCTTTACTAAAGATAAAAAACAGCTGGATGTGTTGGAAGAGGTCTGTTTAGCTAATGACCTTAAGGTCGTTTATCGCCGTGATGTTCCGGTAGACACCAATGCCTTGGGTGACCAGGCGATGGCTTCACTGCCAAATATTGTACAGGTTTTTATAACGGCTAACTCGATTATGGCGAACCAGCGTTTTGATGCATTGCTGTACCTTTCGCGTAAAGAGACGGAGCACAAACTGGTCGAATTCAGAGATTTCTACATTGCTTCTATGTCATCGCGTGTCATTTCGTACAAGGGACTTGTGATGCCGACGCATATCAAAGAGTTCTATAAAGATTTCCAGGATGACCGCTTCCAGATCTCTTTTTCTCTGTTCCATCAGCGTTTTTCCACAAACACACTTCCTGAGTGGCGTTTGGCACAGCCGTTTAGAGCGGTTGCGCACAATGGTGAGATCAACTCGGTCGAAGCAAACCGTTTCAATGTTGAAGTCAAATCAGAATCGATCAAAAGTGAGGTCTTTACGGATGAAGAGATCGCACGTCTTTTGCCGATCCTTCAGCCGGGCTCTTCTGACAGTGCCTCGGGCGACAACTTTTTCGAGTTTCTGATCGCCAACGGTATGGACTTCTTTAAAGCGGCGCGCGCCGTCATCCCGGCACCGTGGCAAAATGCACCGCATATGGACCCGGAACTCCGTGCTTTCTATGAATACCAGTCAACGGTATTTGAAGCATGGGACGGCCCGGCAGCCTTCTCGTTGACAGATGGCCGCTACATCGGTTGTGTTCTTGACCGTAACGGACTTCGACCTTCGAAATATATCATCACGCACGACGACACCCTTCTGATCGCTTCCGAGTACGGCGTTGTCGATATTGCGGATGATCAGATCAAAGAGCGTGGTCGTCTTCAGTCCGGTCAAATGATCGGTCTTGACCTTAAGTTCGGCAAGGTCCTTAAAGATGATGAGATCAACAACTACCTCAAATCATCGAACCCGTATATGAAGTGGCTTAATGAGCGTATGGTCTATCTTCAAGAGCATGTTGATGACCAGTATCTGACAAACTGTGAGATCGAAGAGGACCTTACACACCGTCAACGCTATTTCAATGTCACACATGAGGTCATTGAGCAGGTCATTGAACCGATGATTGCTGACGGTAAAGAGTCTGTCGGCTCTATGGGCGACGACACGCCGCTTGCCGCGTTTAGTACGAAACAGCGCCACTTCTCAGATTTTTTCAAACAGAAGTTTGCACAGGTGACCAACCCGCCGATCGATCCGATCCGTGAAAAAGTGGTGATGAGTCTCAATACCGGTTTCGGTGAGATCCATAACATTCTCGACGAGATCCCTTCACATGCACACCGCCTTAAAGCGATCTCCCCGATTATCACATATGAGAAACTTGAGGTGCTTAAGTCATACGGTGATGCCAACTCACCGCGCTATGAAGAATTTTACAAAAATGAAATATTCTCGACCACCTATAAGGCTGATTTGAAACAATCGCTGGATGCCTTGGTTGACAAGATCGTTGCGGCTGTCAAAGAAGACGGTGTTCGCATTGTCATCTTGAGCGACAATGAATTTTCAAAAGAGATGCGTACGATGCCGATGTTGCTTGTTGTCGGTCGATTGAGCCGTGAACTGCTAAGCCAAAAAGTTCGTCACCTTGTTTCGATCATCGCTGATACCAGTGAAGTCATCGATTCGCATGGTGCGGCTACGCTGCTCGGTTATGGTGCAAGTGCTGTGTTCCCTAGACTGCTTTTCGCATCGACAGTCAACCGTGTGAATCAGTCGAAACAGCTGGATATCAGCTGTTCCGAAGCGCTTAAAAATGTCCATACCTCGCTTAATGCCGGTCTGCTTAAAATCATGTCAAAGATGGGTATCGCAACGATCGCCTCATATCGCAACTCAGGCCTATTTGATGTGATGGGTCTAAGCCGTGAAGTCGTCGCGGACTGTTTCAGTGATTCACATGCACTCATCCCGGGTATCGGTTATGAAGATATTGATGCGCGTCTTGAAAGCGCCCATAAAGCGGCATTTGACGACCGTGGTTTCAGTACGATCTTCCCGCTCAACATCGGTGGTTTCTACAAGTTCTACAACGATCAGGAATATCATGACTTCGGTCCGGATACGATCCATGCGATTCATGCGGTTAGCAAGTCGGGCGATGAAAAAGATTACATCAAACTGCGTGAGATCATCAATAAACGCGGTCTTCGTTTTGTCCGCGACTTCCTTGAATTCAAGTCGGATCGCAAAGCGATCGACATCTCCGAGGTCGAGCCTAAAGAGGCGATCTTCAAGCGTTTTGCATCGGCTGCGATGAGCCTCGGTTCCATCTCTCCGGAAGCGCACGAAGCGATCGCGGTTGCAATGAACACGATCGGCGGTATGTCCAACTCGGGTGAGGGTGGTGAAGACGTTGCCCGTTTCAACACGAACAAACTCTCAAAGATCAAACAGGTCGCTTCGGGGCGTTTCGGTGTCACACCGGCCTACCTTCGTTCAGCAGAGGAGATCCAGATCAAAGTTGCACAAGGGGCTAAACCAGGTGAGGGCGGACAGCTTCCGGGTCACAAAGTAACCGGACTTATCGCGCGACTTCGACATACCGTTCCGGGTGTGACGCTGATCTCGCCGCCACCACATCATGATATTTACTCTATCGAAGATCTTGCACAGCTGATCTTTGACCTTAAGCAGGTCAACCCTAAGGCAAAGATTGCCGTTAAACTTGTGTCGACTGCAGGTGTCGGTACGATCGCGGCCGGTGTCGCAAAAGCCTATGCTGACAAGATCATCATCTCCGGTGGTGACGGTGGTACAGGTGCTGCACCTCTGACATCGATCAAATTTGCGGGTAACCCTTGGGAACTCGGTCTGACGGAAGCACACAATGCCCTTAAAGCCAACAACCTTCGCGGACTTGTTGAAGTCCAGACGGACGGCGGTCTAAAGTCGGGTCTTGATGTTGTCAAAGCAGCCCTTCTGGGTGCCGAGTCCTATGCATTCGGTACCGGTGTACTGAGTATTGTCGGATGTAAAATGCTTCGTATCTGTCATTTGAATAAATGTTCGGTGGGTATTGCGACACAGAATGAAAGATTGCGTAAAGAGCACTTTACCGGCAACGTCGAGCAGATCATCAACTACTTTACGTTCTTGGCCGAAGATGTCCGCTCTATCATGGCTGAACTTGGATTCAAGACGATGGAAGAGATGATCGGACGCTCTGATGTGCTTAAAGTCGTAGACGATGCATTTGCACAGAAGTTTGATTTCTCTGCCGTGCTTCATCAGGAAGATGGTGTCAACACCTGTCAAACACCGTTTAATGAACCGTTCGACGACAATGCTTTTGAGGTCGATGTCCTCGAAGAGGTCCGATCTGCGATCAAACATCCTGATCAGCCGATACGTATCGACAGAAAGATCACAAACCTTCACCGAAGTTTCGGTGCACGTATCTCCGGTGAGATCGCACAGTATTATGGCGATGAAGGTCTCAAAGAGGACACGATCCGGATCAACCTTTCCGGTATTGCCGGTCAGGCACTTGGTGCTTTCCTGATCGAGGGTGTCTCGCTTAACCTCTCAGGTGTCGCCAATGACTATATCGGTAAAGGTATGAGCGGCGGTAAGATCATTATCAACCCGAAACACCAGGGTGAAGAGTATTCTGCCGGCGGTAACACTTGTCTTTATGGTGCGACAGGCGGTAAACTCTTTGTCTCGGGTTCTGTAGGTGAACGTTTCGCTGTCCGTAACTCGGGTGCTTTGGCGATTGTTGAAGGTACAGGCGATAATGCATGTGAATACATGACAGGCGGTATTGTTGTTATTCTCGGCAAAACGGGGGGTAACTTCGGTGCCGGTATGACAGGCGGTGTCGCCTTTGTCTATGATGAGCAGCACGACTTTATCGAAAATGTGAACCGTGAGCTGGTCGAGGCGATCCGTATCGATACGGATGACGGTGATGAAGCGCGTCATTACCTTAAACGTCTGATTAAAGAGTATGTCAGTGCGACAAACAGCCCTAAGGCACAGGCGATCCTGGATGCCTTCAGAATCGAGATCAGAAACTTCTGGCTGGTTCGTCCTAAAAACCTAACAAAACTACCGTTAAACCAAGAGAAAGGGGATTAAGATGAGAAATTTCCTAACAGTAAGCCGTATCGACCCGTCAAAACGTCTGGTCGTTGAACGTACCAAAGACTTCGGTGAGATCTATGCGGTCTTCCGTAAAGAAGAGGCCTCTTCCCAAAGTGAGCGTTGTATTCAGTGTGGTGATCCATTCTGTCTCAACAAATGTCCGCTGCACAACTATATCCCTCAGTGGTTGAAATCGGTTGCCGAGAAGGATCTGGAGTTTGCGTTCAACCTCTCCAATGAACCTTCACCATTCCCTGAGGTTATGGGGCGCGTATGCCCTCATGACCGACTATGTGAAGGCGATTGTACGCTCAATGACGGGCATGGTGCGATCACCATCGGCTCGATCGAGACCTTTATCAACGAAGAGGGTTTCAAAGCGGGTCTGAAACCCAAGTTCCCAGGTATAACCAGTGACAAGAAAGTCGCGATCATCGGTTCAGGTCCGGCCGGCCTTTCTGCAGCGACATACCTGCTTCGTGCCGGTATAGCCGTCACAGTCTATGAAAGAGGCGATCGGGCCGGCGGTCTGTTGACCTATGGAATCCCGAACTTTAAGCTGGACAAGAAGGTGATCGAACGCCGTGTCAATATTTTGAAAGAAGCCGGTATGGAACTGGTGCTTGAGTGCGAAGTGGGTAAAGATATCACTTTTGATGAGATAGCAGATAAACATGATGCTATCTTCTTGGGCCTTGGTGCGACAAAAGCCAAAGGGGCTAGACTTGCGGGTGAAAAAGCGGACAACGTCTATATGTCAATGCAGTATCTGACAGCGATCCAGCGCAAGAACTTCGGTCTTAAGCATGATAAACAGTTTGACTTCAAAGATCAGGATGTTGTTGTTATCGGTGGTGGTGATACGGCGATGGACTGTGTTCGTACGGCCAAACGTGAGGGTGCCAAGTCTGTGACCTGTCTCTACCGACGTGATGCACACAATATGCCGGGTTCTCAAAAAGAGTATAAAAATGCTGTGGAAGAGGGTGTTGACTTTACCTTCTATGCTGCACCTAAAGAGATCGTACTGGGTGAGGACGGCAGAGCTGTCAGTGTCAAGATGATCAAGACGGTACTCGGTGCCAAAGATGAGAGCGGTCGTCAACGTATGGAAGAGGTCAATGGCAGTGAATTCAATGTCAAAGCGGATGTCATCGTTATGGCGCTCGGTTTTGATCCTGAAGTCCCTTCATTTCTTGCTGAAAACGGTATCGAGACCAATGCATGGGGCGGTATCATGATCAACGAAAACTACGAGACGACTACGGCTGGTGTTTATGCCGGCGGTGACTGTTACCGTGGTGCGGACCTTGTTGTCACAGCGGCACTTGATGGCCGTGAAGCAGCCCGTAAAATGATCGACTCCCTGCTTAAATAGGGATGCAAAAATTTATAGAGGCCTGTTTTGAGGCGGCGCTGGAGATTGAATCTCTTATCCGTTCAACACAGCACAGTTACGGCTGTGAACCTCAGACAACCGGAGCCGGTGGCGATGTCAGCATCGGCTACGATCTGCTTGCAGAATCGTGTTTTGTCAAACACCTCGGTTCTTTTGGTCAGATCCTCTCAGAAGAGAGTGGGCTGATCGGTGAAGGCGATGACCTCATTATTATCGATCCTATAGACGGCAGCGATAACCTTAAATCCAATTTTCCCTATTACGGTGCGTCAGTCGCCTATCAACATGACGAGAAGACAGTCGCAGGATTCGTCTGCAATTTTGCAAATGGGGACTGTTTTGTACGTACAGAGGGTAAACCCTACCGCCGTTCTCTTTTTAGAGAAGGGGAGCGCGAAGAGGTACGTATAAACCTGCATTCCAAAGTGGGGCTGTTTGAAAAAGCAGGTCTCCATCCCGGTGCGGCTCGGACACTGATGGATATCGGTCTTAAGTTCCGTGCGCCGGGTGCTGTGGCACTCTCATTGTCGTATGCACACGACTGTCGTTATGTGGTCTTTTTAGGGGATATCCGCCCTTATGATGTCGCAGCAGGGCTTTATTTATGCGAAGACCTGTATACATATGTCGGCGAAGATATTTTAATCGTATCACATAATAAGGATGTCTTCGCTAAAATACTGACAATATTCAATTTAAGAGATACCTCAAACGACTTTGTATGATCTACAAGTGTCAGTGTGTATCAGATTTTGTAAGGCGAGTGAATGAATCTTTTTGACCTTTTTAGCAGTTCCAATTCATCGAAACAACAAGCAACCAAAAGCGAAGCTCCGGCCCACTGGGTAAAATGTCCGTCATGCCAGTCCTTGATGTACTACAAAGAGGTTGAAAACCAGAACCATGTCTGCCCGAAATGTGGGTACCATCTTCGTCTGGGCGTTGATGCACGTATCAAGCTCTTGTCCGATGAGAATACGTTCGTCGAGTTTGATGACAACCTGAGACCGATCGATCCGCTAAAGTTTGTCGATAAAAAATCATATCTCAAACGTGTCGAAGAGGGTGTCAAAAAGACAGGGCGCCACTCTTCTGTTGTGAGCGGTGAATGTGAGATAAACGGTATCGGGACACAGTTGGTCGTTTTTGATTTCGGTTTTATGGGTGGTTCTCTCGGTTCGGTCGAAGGTGAGAAGATCGTTCGTGCTATCAACCGTGCGATCGAGAAACGCCAAGGTCTTATTATCGTCTCTGCTTCCGGCGGTGCACGTATGCAAGAGTCAACGTTCTCACTGCTTCAGATGTCCAAGACATCGGCAGCCTTAGCCAAACTTGCAGAGGCAAAGCTCCCGTACATCTCACTGTTGACGGATCCGACAATGGGCGGTGTCAGTGCATCATTTGCGACGCTGGGTGACATCATCATCGCAGAGCCGGGCGCTTTGGTCGGTTTTGCCGGCCAGCGCGTTATCAAGCAGACGATCGGTTCTGATCTGCCTGAGGGCTTTCAAAGAGCCGAGTTCCTGCTGGAGAAAGGCTCTATCGATATGGTTGTCAACCGTAACGAGATGAAAGAGACGCTTGGCAATCTGTTAAAGATGATGTTGGGCAAATAGGGTTTATCCTGTCAGCACCTTCAGCCATGCAGCTTTACGCACTTTGCGATCAATCAACACTTGATTCCAAAAACATCTCTCTTGAAACATTTGTTGACCTTTGCTGTCAACACGATGCACAGATCATACAATATCGCAATAAAAGTCAGGACTTCGAATTTATCACGGCACAGCTTGTCAGACTGCGAGAGCTCTGGAAGAAGACTTTGATCATCAATGATGCCCTAATGTTGCACCCTTATTGTGACGGCGTCCATCTGGGGCAGGATGATCTTAAAAAGGTCGATAGTGACCCTTTTTCCGCTATTGAGAAGATTCGAAAGATGATCGGTTCAGAGAAGATCATAGGTCTCTCGACACACAACATTGATGAGATCAAACTGGCAAACCTTCTGGACCTTGATTATATCGGTCTGGGTGCCTACAGAGCGACAAATACCAAAGAGGATGCAGCACCTCTCCAAGAGCTCTTAGATGACCTTGCAGTGCATTCCAGACACCCTGTAGCCGCCATAGGCGGTGTCCGTTTGGATGACACCTTTAAGCATGTGACATACCGGGTGGTCAGCAGTGCACTCTACAAAGGTGAATAGATGAACGTCGACATTGTTTCTATCGCCAAAAAAGAGCGTTCTTTATATGATCCGCTCAATAAAGAGCTGATCAAGATGTCATCTCGCTTCGCAAAAATTAACGATATTGAACTTTTCAACAAAGATGTTACCAAAGCACACACTATCGGAGTAGAGGCCGCCCAGAGCGCATATACAAAAGTTATGGAACCGTATTTGCAGGGTGCATATACCGTCGCTTTGCACCCTGATGGAAAAATAATCAATTCTATCGACTTTAGTAAGCTTTTAACTGATAAAATGGCGGTTAAATTTTTTATAGGTGGTGCTTACGGGTTTGAGGACTCGTTTTTGAAACGCTGTGATAAAGTGATCTCTCTTGGAGAGATCACGATGAGCCACAAGATCGCCAAGGTGGTCCTGTTGGAACAGATATATCGCGGTTTTTCAATATTGAGCAACCATCCATATCATAAATAGGACGTTAAATGCGTAATAGTGAACTCAATTTTTTTGTTGATATGTTAGATGCTCGTAGAGAGCAGATCCAAAAGAACATTGCAGGTGTTGAAAAAGATCTAAAAGAGTTACACTCTCTGGAGCTTAACGATGAAGGCGATTATGCTTCTGTAAGTAACGATAACCTTCGTGAAGTCGCACTCGGTCAGCAGCAGGAGCTGGAGTTGATCGAGATTGAAGTTGCTTTGGGTAAAATTAAAGACAAACAATATGGCATCTGCGAGATGTGTGAAGAAGAGATCTCTATTCAACGTCTAAAAGTAAAACCGCATGCAAAATACTGCATCGACTGCCGGGAGATTGTTGAAAAACAATAGTAAGAAGGATATCCAATGTACATAAAACGCTATACGGTAGCAGCATTCATTTTAATGGCCTTAGTTGGTTCATATTTTTATATCTCTTTCCCCAATGAGACGCTTGCGCTGACTGTGCTGGGCGTAAACCTGCCGTTGCTGCCAATAGCTGTCTGGGTTGTACTCGCGATGTTTGTTCTCTACCTTAGCACAGTTGGACACATGCTCTACTATTCAGTGGTCGGATCGTTAAAATTGCGTAAATTCCGCAAAGACTCTGAAACCTTTGTCAACTCTGTAAGCGATGCACTTCTAGGGCGTATCGAGCGTAACCACAGTTACAAGACAGAACGCTACAGTGCATTCGCCAAAGTACTGGATGCGTCGCGCCTTGAGCTCTTAAAAGAGATCGAAGCGACAGGTGAAGATAAACTTGACCAGACGATCGAACTCTTGCAGAAGATCAAAAACGGCGAACACGTCGATCTTAAAAAGTACCGTCTTTCACTGAAAAATCCTTTGGTCAAACAAAATGATCTTAACGCCTACAATGCGGGCGATATTTCAGAAGAGCAGATCCTCAACAATGCCGAGAGATATTCCGAAGATCTGGTCTCGCTTGCCTTCACCAACTATGCAAAGACGGCGCCGCTTGACCTGATCGACAAGTATAAAGCCTTCTTGACGAAAACTGTTCTTTTCAAGATCGTTGCGCGTGTCAATGCGGAAGAGAACATCCTTGATATCTCTGTAGAACACCTTATCTCACTCTTTAACGAAGTCGAGATCAGTGAAGAGGGGTATATCAACCTTTCGGCGACACTTTCAGCGAATATGCTTCCTGATGAGCGCATCAAGCTCTTCAAGAAGCTTTCGGAAGAGAATGAAACGGCGATGCCGGCGTATCTGTATACGCTCTTTGACCTTGAGATGATCGCTCCGGCAGAAGAGATCCTGGAAAACTCACAACCTGATGAATACACCTACTTCAAGGCATATAAGGCGCTTAAAGATTGTCATAAAAATTTCAGTATCGAGTTGTTTATTCCCCACAAAATCTATCAATAAACAAAACATGTCTACTTTGGCGTAGAGTCAGCCCTTCGGGCTCTTCTATGTCCCACTCAGGTCGATAGCCAACCAAAACCTTTTACACTGCAAACCTTAATTTAGATGGGTCTTTCACTATTCGCTATCAATATTTTGCTATAATTCCACAATTTATTTTTTAGGCAGAATATGACAGACAAGATCTCTTTTGACAAACCGCTTTACGTATTGGCACCGCTTGCCGGCTTTACAGACCTGCCGTTTCGCAGTGTCGTAAAGAAATTCGGGGCGGATCTGACTGTCAGCGAGATGGTGAGCTCAAACGCTTTGGCTCATGGTTCTCAAAAGACCTTTAAGATGCTGGAAAAGTCTGTACTGGAAGATCCCTATTCGGTACAGATATCCGCTGCCGACCCTGAGATCGCAAGACGTGCGGTAGAGGTGCTGAATGAGCAAGAAGGTATCGATGTTATTGATCTGAATTGCGGCTGTCCTGTCCCAAAAGTCTTCGGACACGGTTCGGGTTCTGCGCTTCTGGATGATCTTCCCCGTCTTACATCGATACTGCGTGTCATTAAAGAGACGTCCGCAAAATCGACAACGACGGCCAAGATCCGTCTGGGGGTCACTGAAAAGAACCATGTGCAGATAGCGCAGGAGATCGAAGCAACGGGTGTTGACTTCATAGCAGTACATGGTCGGACGCGTGCCGGAAAGTTCAAGGCCCCTGTCGATTATGATGCCATTGCTGAGATCAAGGAGGCTGTCTCCATTCCCGTCATTGCCAACGGGGATATCGACAGTTTTGAAAAAGCACAGTGGGTTTTGGAGCATACAAAAGCTGACGGCGTTATGATCGGTCGCGGTGCCGTAGGCGCCCCTTGGATATTTCATCAATTAAAGACAGGCTCAGCTGACATCTCGGTGGCGCTGAAACATGAGATCATCATGGAACATTACGACAAGATGATCGAGTTTTACGGTACACATGGTGTGGCGATGTTCAGAAAACACACCCATACCTATTCAAAAGGGTATGAAGGCGCTTCTGTTTTGCGAGATAAGGTCAATCACATCAACGATATCATTGAATATCGCAAGGTGTTGGACGACTTTTTTTCAGCTGCAAAAGAGGCTAACCGATAGCACGTCCAGTGAAACCGAAAGAACGTTTAGAACAAGAGGGTCATTTGAAGAGCGCCAATGATGACGTTTATGAGAGTTGTCGGCTAGTCACACGCTGGGATATTACCGCTGTCGCTTGCAAATTCTACTAGAAAATCTTTAAGATGTCTCGCTTTCTTAGGGTAATATTTACCGTTAAAGTACTCTATTGAATCTTTAGCAGACTTGTTTGAGCGGTGGATCGTCGCCAGTGCAATACCTTTATTATCCATTAACGCCGTCCATTCATCCTGAGTCTTGGAAGTTGAAAGCTCATCACCCATACTGTGACAAGGGCGGCAATCATTTTTATAATACTTACGTCCTTTGTATACGGCCGCATCCATCGCAGTGCCGAGCAGAAGTGCCACCGCTGTACATAAAAAAATCTGTTTACGCATAATCAACCTTTTGTTATGAAATACCAATGATATGTAGTTAATACGAGATCACTGTTTTTTAAAATTCGGGTATGTTAGCATGAAAACAGTGCAATCGGCGCGATCGGCTCTATTTTGAATACTATGGTGATAAATGTGTGATTTATTCTATAGTATTATGGTATTAAGTGCTCTCTTCCATTCAGATAACTGCTCATGACATTGGCGTGAAACACTCTTTTATGCTTAATTATACAGGTCACCTGTCAAACTATACCCCCTCCAAAGTCGTTATCTTGTATAATCGCGCGAAATGGGTATAAGGGCATAAATGATCGAGATCATCGAACTTCTTATTCTGGGTGCTGCGGTAGGTGTGCTGTCCGGATTTTTCGGTATTGGTGGCGGAACCATATTGGTTCCGGCCCTGCTGTTGATGGGATATGACATTAAGATCGCGATCGGTATCTCAGTCGTTCAGATGGTTTTCAGTTCCATCTATGGATCGTACCTGAACCTGCGCAAGGGTACACTCGACATCAAAATGGTTTTAATGATCGGTTTTGGCGGTTTTGCCGGTGCGTTGCTAAGCCCATACATCATCATGACGCTTTCATCGCGGACGCTTGAAGCGATCTTCCTCGGCTTTGTGCTCTTTGCTTTGGCCCGTATGTTCACAAAAACGACGGAACACCAGGACGAACGCAGTGCCCATCCGGTTATTCTTTTTATGATCGGTCTGGTACTCGGCGCGTTCGCGATCTCCATCGGTGTCGGCGGTTCAATACTGTTGGTACCGATACTGGTAGGATTCTTGCACGTACCGCTGAAGAAAGCGGTTTCGGCCGGGCTCTTCTTTGTGGTCTTTTCGTCACTGTCAGGCCTTATCGGCCTCACAGCCATCGGTCATATCGATTACTACAGCGGTGTTATTATCGGGCTCGCATCATTGGCGGGTGTCGCTGGCGGCATCTGGCTTAAACATCAGGTCGAGGACAAACAGCATAAAATCGCATTGATGTTCTTTTACATCGGTGTCTCAACATATTTATTTTACAGATTGGTAGGTCAACATGGATAAAATCAAGATTACAGGCGCACGTGAAAACAACCTTAAAAACATCTCTCTTGAGGTACCGAAGAACCAGCTGGTCGTCTGTACAGGTCTCAGCGGCAGCGGTAAGTCAACACTGGCTTTCGGTACACTGTATGCTGAGGGACAGCGTCGTTATCTGGAGAGCCTCTCAAGCTATGCGCGTCAATTTCTCGACCGGATCGGCCAGCCTGACGTCGATAAGATAGAGGGACTGACACCTGCTATTGCTATAGATCAGAAGACCACCTCCAAGAACCCGCGCTCGACAGTCGGTACCATCACAGAGATCTACGACTACCTTCGCCTCTTATATGCACGTACCGGTGTACAGCACTGTCATCTCTGTGGCAAAGCGATCTCCCAGATGTCGGCTTCGGACATCATCGATCAGGTCAAGAAACTTCCTGTCGGTGCCAAGATCGTTATCCTTGCGCCACTGATCCGTGAGAAAAAAGGGACCTTCCATGACCTTTTTGAATCATTGCGCCACAAGGGATATGTCCGTGCGATGGTCAACGGGGTGATGACACGCCTTGATGAGGAGATTGAACTCTCCAAGACTAAAAAACACACTATTAAAGTGGTGATCGACCGTATCGTCATCAAAGAGGACAACCAGGACCGTATCGCCCAGGATGTCGAGAAGGCGCTCAAAGAGAGCTACGGCGAAGTGGAACTGGAGTTTATGAACAATGAGGAGATGGGGTACAAAGATCGCATTATCCACTACTCCGAACATAATGCCTGTTTTGACTGTAAGGTTAGTTTTGAGCCGCTTGAACCGCTCACTTTTTCGTTCAATTCACCGAAGGGTGCCTGTCCGGAGTGTGACGGTCTTGGGGTCCGTTACGCGCTTGACCAGGAGAAGATCATCGATGTCGACCTGCCGATCGAAAAGGGCGCGGTCAAGATCATCTATGGGTTTAACAAGGGCTACTACTTCACCTTCTTGAAAGGCATGTGTGCGCACAACAATATCGACATCACCGTGCCGTTCGGCGAACTTGAAGAGCATGAAAAGAAGATGGTGACCCACGGCGGCATCGAAGAGGTCGAATTTGAGTGGAAAGGTCACCCGATCAAACGGGTATGGCCGGGGATCACGCGTATCGCTTACGACATGTTCAAAGATGACAAAGAGCTGCAGGACTATATGAGCGAAAAGATCTGTAGTGTCTGTAACGGCCACCGTCTGCGCCGCGAATCTCTGGCTGTTGATGTTGCCGGCAAAAAGATCTTCGAAGTGATCAGTCTGCCGATAGAGAAGTGCTACAGGTGGTTCGCCGACGAGAAGACCTTTGACTATTTCGGTCCGCAGGATGAGATGATCGCAACACCGATCCTCAATGAGATCCGTGAACGCCTCTTCTTCCTGTATGACGTCGGACTCGGCTACATCACGCTGGATCGCGACGCCCGCTCGATCAGCGGTGGTGAAGCACAGCGTATCCGTATCGCATCGCAGATCGGTTCCGGTCTGACCGGAGTGATGTACGTACTGGACGAGCCAAGTATCGGTCTGCATGAACGTGACACCCTGAAACTTATACGCACCCTGCGTTCACTGCAGGAAAAAGGCAACTCGGTCATTGTCGTAGAACATGACAAAGAGACCATCGACAACGCCGACTACATTATCGACATCGGTCCCAAAGCGGGCAAGTACGGCGGTGAAGTGGTCTTTGCCGGTACTCGAAAACAGCTTGAGAAGGCGAAGACGGTCACCGCCGACTACCTCTCTGGCCGCAAGATGATCGAGTACTTCCACCGACGTCCTCAGGAGAACTGGCTTGAGGTCAAAAACGTCACTATCAACAACATTGATGACCTCTCAGCCCGTATTCCGCTGGAAAACTTTGTCTGTGTGACCGGTGTCAGCGGAAGCGGAAAAAGTTCGTTGATCCTTCAGACGCTTCTGCCGACGGCGCGTGAGCTTCTGAACCATGCCAGAAAGGTCAACAAGGTGGCGGGTGTCGAGATCAACGGCCTTGAACAGCTGGACAAGGTGATCTACCTCGACCAGAGCCCTATCGGCCGTACGCCGCGTTCCAACCCGGCGACCTACACCGGGGTAATGGACGAGATCCGTAACCTATTTGCCAAGACCAAAGAGTCTAACATCCGCGGCTATACCGCGTCGCGCTACAGCTTCAACGTCAAAGGCGGCCGCTGCGAGAAGTGTCAGGGTGAGGGCGAGATCAAGATCGAGATGCACTTCCTGCCGGATGTCCAGGTGAAGTGTGATGCCTGTCACGGTACACGCTACAATGCGCAGACCCTTGAGATCCTTTACAAAGGCAAAAGCATCTCCGATGTCCTGTCGATGAGTGTTGAAGAAGCCTTTACCTTCTTTGAGCCTATCCCGAAGATCCATATCAAGCTCAAGACGCTTGTCGATGTCGGACTGGGCTATATTACGCTCGGTCAAAATGCCGTTACCCTTTCGGGCGGTGAGGCGCAACGTATCAAGCTTGGTAAAGAGTTGAGCCGCAAAGATACGGGACGCACACTCTACATCCTGGATGAACCGACGACAGGGCTTCACTTTGCCGATGTCGATCGTTTGACGGGCGTACTGCACCACTTCGTCGAGCTGGGCAATTCGGTTCTGGTCATCGAACACAACCTTGATATGATCAAGAATGCCGACTATGTCATCGACATGGGCCCTGAAGGCGGCTCAGGCGGCGGTGACATCATTGACGAAGGGACACCGGAGGCGATGGCGGAAAGCTACAAAAAGAGCGGTTCTTACACGGGTGAGTACCTTGCAAAAGAGTTGGCGCTACACAAAAAATAAACAGAGGCTTGTCTATTGATCACATTTGGTATCTCTGATGTTGTCCGTATTGCCACGCAGAGTGCCTTTAATGCGGGCATGGACTACTACCGACAATCCCGAAGTACCATAAAGTCTTTTGAGACGATCGCCGAAGGGCACATGGTCGTCACCGCCTTTACCAAAGGCAGTGCCAACTACATTCAATCCATCAGCGTCAACGTCGAGGGCAACGGTGTCAGCCTGAGCGGACGCTGCTCCTGCGACACGGCAAACAACTGTAAACATGTCGTCTCGGCAGCGCTCACCTTTATGAACCAGAACACTGCCGCGCCGAGTAGAACGCGCGTGCAAAAGAGCGAAGCCGACTTATGGCTGGAGCGTCTGGAAAAATCCCTCGAACCAGAACCGGTCAAAAAATCTATCCTTATCTACCGCATAAGCCCCTCAGAGAGCAAAGGAAAACTGCAGCTAGTCTTCTACCGTGCCCGCCTGCTAAAAGAGGGCGGTTACGGCAAGCAGAAGCGCATCGAGTTTCACCAGCTGCGCGCCAGCTTCAGGCAGCGCGACTTTCTGACCGACAACGACCGCGAGATCCTGGAGCTCTTCGGGGCTCTGGAGTCCAAAGTGGAGCGCAACGCCCACATCGAAGGCGAACTCGGCGCTCTGCTTCTGGAGCGGATGGTCAAGAGCGGCAACTGCTACTGGCACGGCAACCGCAACCGCGCGTTGACGTGGGGCGAGCCGCTCTCGACATCGCTGCTCTACAAAGAGGAGAAGCGGGATCAGTTCCGACTGACGTTCGATCTCGGCAAACAGTACGAAGTGCTTGTGACGACCCCATCTTCGTACGTCGACACCAAAAACCATGTCGTCGGCCGACTTAAGGCAGAAGATATCGGCGAAAAACTGCTGCCTCTGCTGCTGCAGGCACCGCTGCTGAACCGCGACGAGTTGGAGTACTTTGCCATCAACGCCATCGAGATGCTGCCCTCTTTGCCGCTGTCCGATGCGTTGGAGATCAAGGCGCTCTCGGTCGCACCGACCGCCAAAATAACACTTTCGGCCTCAAGCGGCCGACACCGGCTCTCACTCCGTTTTGTCTACGGCGACCATGAACTCAACGGTTGTACGCTGCAGAAAAACAAGATCGTAAAAGAGGGCGAAGCGTACCTCAAGATCATCCGCGATCCTGCCTATGAGAAGAGGGTAGAAGCGCAGCTTGAAAAGGCTGGGTTCCTTGCTGACGAAGAGTGCACTTTCCTCCCTGAAACCGGTGTCAAAACCGCCATCGAGATATGGCGGGAGTTCATACAGGAACATCTGCCTCTTTTGGAAGAGAACGGTTATGTTGTCGAGGTCGACAAAAGCTTTCTGTTTCGTTTTGAGAAAGGCGGTGACATCACTCTCAATGTTGAGGAGAAACAGGGGTGGTTCGATGTGGGGATGGAGGTCGATTTCAGAGAGGGAAAACTTGATGTCCTCTCGCTTGTCAGTGCCTTTTTTGAACAGCATATCGACATCGAAAACCTGCCGGATACCATTGCCTTGGAAGTCGAGAAGAACCACTTCGTCACCCTCGATGCCGAGCAGTTCAGGCCCATACTTAAAACATTGGTCGCACTCTATAAAGGCGAGCGGGTAGAGCAGCTGCACATCAGCCCCTATGAAGTGCATTTGCTGCCAAATACAGGCCACTCTGTCAAAATAGGCGGACGGGGAGAAAAGGCGATAACAAAGCTCAAAAAAGAGCTTGAAAGTTTTGACGGCATCGAAAAAGTGGCGCATTCAAGCGGTCTGAAAGCAACGCTCAGAGGCTATCAGCAGGAAGGTCTGAACTGGTTCGGCTTTTTGGAGCGTTTCGGTTTCGGCGGCATCCTTGCGGACGATATGGGTCTGGGGAAAACACTCCAGACGCTCGCCTTTTTGCAGCGTCTCAAAGAGCAGAGCAAACTGACGCAACCGGTCCTTATCGTCGCCCCGACCTCGCTGCTTGGCAACTGGAAAAACGAGGCGAAAAAGTTCACCCCCGATTTGAGTCTTGAGGTGCACCACGGGCTCAAACGCAACAAGAAGATCCACCTCGGTTTTGAGAGCGACATTGTCATCACGACCTACGCACTTTTGAGCCGCGATCTGGCGCTGTTTGAGCAGATGACATTCAGCTACTTCATCCTCGACGAAGCGCAGAATATCAAGAACCCCAAATCGAAAGTCCACAGCGCCGCCAAGAAGATCAACGCCTCAAACGCCGTGGCCCTGACGGGGACCCCGATGGAGAACCATCTGGGCGAGTTGTGGGCCATCTTCGATGTCGTGATGCCGGGCTTCCTCAGCGACTACACCACCTTTAAGCAGTTCTACCAGACGCCGATAGAACAGGAACACTCCGGCGAGCGTCAGGAGAGCCTGCGCGAAAAACTGGCGCCCTTTATGCTGCGCCGCACCAAAGAGAAGGTGGCGACGGAGCTGCCGCCCAAGACCATAATGACGCGTTCCGTCGTTTTCGAAGGCGATCAAGCGAAGCTCTACGAGGGCATCCGCATCTCCATGGAGAAGAAGGTCCGCGAGGTCATTGCCGAGAAAGGGCTTGGCCGAAGCCATATTACCATTCTCGATGCACTCTTGAAACTGCGTCAGGTCTGCTGTGACCCGCGTTTGGTACCGCTGGCAGAGGCACAGAAGGTCAAACACTCGGCCAAGCTGGAGATGCTGCTCGAACTGGTCGAAGAGCTGCTCGAAGAGGGGAGACGCATCCTCATCTTCTCGCAGTTCACCTCGATGCTCTCTATTATCGAAGAGGCGTTGACGCAGCGCAACATTCCGCTGAGCAAACTGACCGGCATCACCCAGAACCGCGACAAGGTGATAGAGCGTTTCACAAGCGGCGAAGCCCACGTCTTTCTTATCTCCCTCAAAGCCGGAGGCGTCGGCCTCAACCTCACCCAGGCCGACACGGTGATCCACTACGACCCGTGGTGGAACCCCGCC
>JBFFUI010000008.1:0-69470 GCA_041571435.1 Sulfurimonadaceae bacterium
CACAATCAAGGCTTATTTCGCCCTTGAGAGTAGCACCATCTGTGATGATGGTGGTGTTTGAATTTGTTTTTGCAGGTTGTGATCCCGCGTTATCGTTGCTACTAAAGATTGCCATGGTACTTTTGTTTCCTTTTCAAATATAGTTGTGTAGTTTTCCATATCCCACTTAATGAACCAGAAGGGATTGAGTACCCGCTGAATATACCGGACCTCATAGTGAAGATGCGGCCCGTTACTCATACCGCTATTGCCGCTCAATCCTATTATGTCACCTTTTTTTACATACTGTCCGGCTTGCACCAACAGCTTGTTTAAGTGGCCGTAATAGGTCTTGAACCCGTAGTTGTGATCCAGAATAATAAGGCGTCCGTACCCACTTGTTTTATGGTTGCCTGAATATTCTATTACCCCGTCAGCCGTGGCATGGATCTCGGTACGCATTTCCGCACGAAGATCAGAACCGCGGTGAAACTCTTTTGTGTGGACAGTGGGGTGAATACGGTAGCCGTATTTACTCGTAATGCCTTTGTATGCTACTGGAGAACCGCTTGGAATATGTTTAAGCAGTGCGGCACGCTGTTCCGATGTCAATTTGGCGATCTCGACACGTTCGAGCAGTGAGTTCTCATCTTCACTAGCAAGACCGATAAGCTGCTCTATATCACCCAGACGGTCAGAAACGGCAGTCAGTTCGTCATGTTTGGCAGCAAGATCTGTTTCTGCTTCGACAATGGCATTTTGCAGCGCACTGTTATGTTGTTCCAATTCAACTTTTTTCTTATCGATCTCGTCAATAGTAGCATTCAGGAAAATAATCAGCATAGCACCGATGGCAATAAGAGAAACCGTACCTGCGGCAACATACAACACGACTTTTTTGATGATCTGATGCAGGTTGTACTGTTTCATCCCATTAGTATCATGGATAGTAACCGTAAATTTACTATGAGGCAAGGCGCATTTCCATTACTTGTTTTTCCATATTTTTTTTGCAGGGAGTTCAATAGACGGCAGGTCTATTACACTGGGCAATAAACGGCGGCAGGCATACATCTGTCTCAAGGAAACTCCAAAATCTGATGCACAAAAATGTACATTCTTTTCTATTTAATCAACTATATTTATATTTGATTGCAAGAATTATACCCATTTTTACCTATTAAGTGTTAGATACACTGCCTAAGTTTTATTCGATGATAATATCAGAGCAGTTCACATTCGCTTATTTCACCGTTGAAATAACGAATTAACGCTTTTGTATTCACACTGTTTTTTGCCCCTTGATAGAGATTCTCTTCTAATTGAAGTAAGGCTTTGTCTACGACATCACTCTCTTTCTTATAAGGTAGCAGTAGTTCGAAAAGTTCCCTGTCATTTTTTGCTTTTTTGATCTGCTGCGCGATAGGTTTTACAACATCTTTTTGAGGATCACGCTCTGATCGGCTACGCATCATCAGCCAGGTAAAGAGACCACCGATAAGAAAGCCGACCGCTGCGGCATAAAGGAGCTCTCTCCAATCGTTCTCTTGAACGGCTGGCGTCTGCGGAACAGGTTTCTCTTTGATTGTCTCAGCCACTTCAATCTTGCTTTTTGATGGGCTCGTCGGCACAGCTGTCTTGGCGACACCGCCAGTCACCTCGATCGCTATCGGCTCGCTCTTTTTGACCACCTCTTTCTGGCTCTCTCGGTCAACATAACGGAGTGTAAACGACGGAATGGTGTACGAACCGTCTGCGATGATAACGATCTTCTGCTCAAAGCTTCCCAGGTAATCCTCACCTACCACCCGGGCTTTGATCTTAGGTTCGTTTGCGTAGATTACCGCCCCTGCTACGTCAAGTGAATACTTTTGAATATCGTCAATATTGCCGACGCCGTCAATCGAAATCGTGAGGTTCAGCGGCTTGTTGGCAGCGACCGTTGTCTTATCCACTTCCGTTTTGATGTTAAAATCACCGTAGAGTTCCAGATCGTCCGGCAGGACCTCGACCTCGAGGCTCGATCCGTTGGAAACCACCTGGCTGACGCGAAGATTGCGGCCGAAAGCGTTGTCAAAGAAAGGGTCGAATCCGCGGCGTGACTGTACATACTGCCCTACTTTGGCAAGAACGGGCGGGATATTCAGTGTCCCGCTTTTTTGGGGGAAAAGCAGGTAGCTGTGAGTTTCGGTGGCGTACTCCCCCTCTACTCCCTGTTGGACACCGTCGATCTTTTTAACCCAGAAATCCTCGAACTTCGGCTCCTCTATCTCCAGCTTGTCCACTGTGACGCCCGGTTTTTTCTTGAAAACAAGGTCGAAGCGCACCGCTTCGCCCACGTGAGCGCTCTTTTTTGAGAGGCGAAGGTCAAGAACAACCGGCGCGCTCTTCTCCTGTGAGGGTTGAACGATATTGACCTTGATAGTTCTGGTCATCTCCACGCCCCCGTCCACCAGTACTTTGTAACTCGGGATCTCCAGAGAGGCTTTCGGTCTGAATGTGTAGCTTTTGGAAACCGTTGTTTGATACTTCCCGTTGATGATACTGATATTTTTCGAGCCAGAGGTGCTTAGCACCGGATTACCTTCTATAGAGGTAATCATCGGGAACTCGACATCACTCCCACTCACCGAGATCGTATAAGTCACCTGGTCACCTTCGTAAAGGGCTCTTTTGTCGACGTTCACATCGACCCCGGCAAATAGTATAAACGGCAGCAGCAGTAGCAGTACTATCCTACCAAGCGGTTGTCTCTTCATCTTGAGCTCCTTCTGTTTTAAGTGGTACCATCAAGGTTCTGATACCCCGTTTGTCTAACATCTTCTCATATTTACGTTCCTGCATGTCGCTGATCGGCTCCTCTTTTGCTTCACCCTCTTTCATCGCCTTCGTCTCTTCTTCAGAGGCATTATCTTTTGACGCTTTATCTTCTTTGGCCTGTTTCTCTTTTTCGTCTTGTTCGCTTTTCGTGTCGCTCTGCTTCTCTTGCTGTTCTTGCTTGCTCTTTTCATCGGACGTTTGGTCATTTTTTTGCTGATCATTCTTTTTCTGCTGATCTTGACCGTTTTGGTTCTGCTTTTGCTGGTCCTGATCATCTTTATTCTGATTTTTCTGATCTTTCTGATCCTGTTTCTGCTGCTCTTGTTTCTGCTTTTTCAAGAGCTCGAGGTTGAACCGGGTATCTTCATCTTCACCCAGTTTTAGTGCCTCTTCATACGCAGCAATTGCTTTATCGACCTGTTTGGTGTTGGCGTAGGCATTGCCCATATTGTGCAGTGACTTTGCCCGAAGTTCAGCTTTTTTGACCTGTTCAAACTGTTTCAGCGCCTCTTTGTACTTTTTATCTTTGTAATAGGCATCACCAAGGTTATATATAAGATCATCATTTTTATCGTCGATCGACTCATAGAGTGCCGCTGCCTCACCGTATTGTGCATTGGCATACGCCTCTTTCGCTTTTTCGAGTGTTCTGAAATCCAGCAATCCACCAAAGAGCGTACTCCCCATCAACAGCGTCAGAGCCACAGACTTAAGCATCTTTTCTCCTTCTTGAAGGAATGGAATAAAGTGTGATAAAGAGCAGAGTCAAGCCAACTGAGAGCGGATAGTAGAAAAGCTCTTTTTCATCTTTTAGGGTGGACTCCTCCTCGTTTTTCTCACTAAAACGCTGCTTTATCGCCTGTGCCAAGGCGTCAATATCGTTTGTTTTCAGCGAATACTCCATATACGCACCGCCACTCTGCAGGGCAAGGGCTTTGATCTTCTCGTTAATACGCACGACGACGATGTCCCCGTTTTCATCCACCAAGGCACCGTTTTTGTTCGGGATGATGCCCCCTTTGGCTGTACCGATGTTGTAGACAAAGACAACGATGTTGTGCTCTTTTGCATACGCAATCTCTTTAGAGAAGTCGCTGCTATCGCCACCATCACTAAAGAGAACAAGCGCCTTTTTTTCGCTCTCTTTCAGGAGATCATCCGTCACTTCCATGGCATTTATCACCGAAGTCCCTTTCAGGGTTACCGTGTCCAGGTTCATGTTGTTTACCAGATACTCAAGTGTTGCAAAATCTTCCGTCAATGGCGATATCAAAAAGGCCTTGGAGCTGAAGCCTATGACCCCTATTCTCGCCTCTTGTATGTCACCGCTGAACGCATGGAATTTCTTCTTTGCAAGCTCCAGACGGTTTGGATAGACATCATTGGCAAACATTGAACGTGAGATGTCAAAGGCGGCCATGACGTCGATGGTACTTGTGCTCACCTTGATCTCGCCGTTATCGATATAAGGACGAGCCAGTGCGAGAATCATCAGGGCTGCAGCGAAGAGCAGAAGCGTCTGTTTGACAATCGGGCGTAAAAAACTGCCCGTACCTTGCAGCTTTTTCAATATTTCTGCATCAAAGTAGCGACTGAGGCTTTCCCCTTTTCTAAAAAGTATCACGGCAAGTGGCAGAAGCAGGAGCAGCAGAAGAAGAAATTCAGGTGATTTAAACTGCATAGCGTCTCCTTCTGGCAACTATGTAGATGAACAGTACCGCTATTGCTGCACCCAATGGGTACTGATAGAAGTAGTGTTTTTTGACATATCTGTTGGCTTTAATCTCACTTTTTTCCAGTGAGTCGATCTCATCATAGATCGCTTTGATCCGCTCGCTTGTACGTGCTTCATAGAACCTTCCGCCTGTCTCCTGAGCGATCTTTTCCAGGACAGCGGGGCTATAATCACCTCTGCCACCGACACCGATGACATAGACTTTGATAGCGTACTTCTTTGCCGTCTTGATTGCAACATCGAGCGGGATCGTCCCCGCATTGTCAATACCGTCCGTCAATAAGATAGCGACCTTCTCTTTTGAGCTGGAATCTTTAAACAGTTTGGCGCTCATAAAGAGTGCTTCGTAGAGTGACGTACGCTGTTTCCCGGCAACACCGACCCCGATCTTCTGCAGAAGCTCACTGATACTCTTTTTGTCATAGGTCAGCGGAACAGCCACATAGGCAAAGTCGGCAAAGATGGTCAGCCCCAATTTATCGTGTTCACGCTTTTTCAAAAAATCCAAGACAATCTCTTTGACGATCTCAAACTTGTTGAACTGCTCCATCGAACCGCTGGCATCCAGCAGCAGCGAGATCTCATACCCTTTGTCGTTCTGTACAACGATCTCATCTTCTTCAATCGGACTTGCAAGCGCCGTGATCAGCAGTAAGATTACAAGGAACTTCAGTGTGTTCATCAGAAGGCTCTGCTTCTGCGCTACCTTTTTTAACATCGGCAGGTTTGGCAGGATCAGCTGCTGACGTTTTGCTTTGCAAAAGCGCTCACAGACAAAAAAGAGCACCACCAAAACAAAAAGGAAGGGGTATTCAAAGACAATATTACCCACGGACTGCCTCCTTGATAAACGTCTCCATCCTGCTTTTCAATGCAGCATCAAGCTCTGGCACCTCTTTTTTGAACTTGTACCTCTCCAACGCTTCCAGAATCTGCTCCAGCTCTCGGCGCTGATCGTCGTTGACAGCATAGTGTGCCAGATGGGAGAAGGCATAGGCACTCTCTTTTGCATCACCGAACTCAAACTTTTCAAGCAGTGCCATCGCCAGTTTTTTCTGTGTCATCGGCTCTTTTTTGGTCAGATACTTGTACAAAAGTACCGCCAAAAGCAGCACAGCGACAAGCAAGAGACCCGTAATTCCTAAAAGATAATAGAATGAATAGTCTGTCACCTCGACAAGCCCTTTAATATCGCGCAGCTCTTCCATAATTAATGCCTAAACAGTGTGGAGAGCTTGACAAACGGCTCTTCATCGGTATAAATTTTTGTGTATCGGATACGGTGCTGGTCAAAATGCATCACCAGTTTCTTGTCATGCAACGCTATACTCTTTTTATACGCGTTCAGGATCTTTGGCGAGAGCATGAACTCTTCGTTCTTCATCGTGTTGGGATCGATCAGGTCCATCTCGCCAAAGAGCTTCGGTTCCTCTTCAAAACGGTCGCGTACCATCACGGCAAAGACCTCATGTTTGTTCAACAGCGAGAGGTCAAGGTCACCGTAAAAATCGCCAATGACAAAAATAAGTGATTTTCGTTTTATCCGTTCGTTGACATACTGTACAAAAGCAGTAAAATCACTCTCTTTTTCCAGCGGATCAAGGCTGAGTGCTTTCTCCAGTGTGATGTGGAGTGAACCCATCTTCTTGGTCGGCGGCATAAAGAACTCCTCTCTGTCCGAGAAGAACAGTGTACTCAAACGGTCATCGTTCTTAATGCTCGAATAAGAGAGGAGGGCCAGGATCTCTGCCATCAGCTCCTGCTTAAAACGTTTCGTACCGAAATAGATGCTGCCGCTGACCATAAAAGCGACCACGATGTTGAGTTCGCGCTCTTCATTAAAGAGATTGACAAAAGGACGTCCCGACTTTGCGGTGACCTTCCAGTTGATCTTGCGGACATCATCGCCGATCTCATACTCTCGTAACTCTTTAAAGTCGAGCCCATTGCCTGAAAAAAGTGATGGTGAACCACCCGCATTCTGACCAAAGATGTTACGTCGGGTCTTGATGAGGATCTCTTCGGTTTTATCGAGGAACAAGCGCTCTCCCTACGGCAGTTTAATGGTTTGAAGGATCTTTGTCACAATATCATCAGCGCGTACACCGGCTGCCTCCGCCTTGTAGTTCAGGATAATACGGTGACGCAACACACCATGCACCACATCGGCGATATCCAGCGGTGTGACAAAGTCATTGCCGCGGATGTACGCTATGGCTTTGGCCGCTTTATAAAGGTTGATCGACGCACGCGGGCTTGCCCCGTATTCAAGGTACTCCGCAATACCGTTCACCCCGTACTTCTCAGGCTCGCGTGTCGCATAGATAAGTTTGACGATATAGGCCGTGACCGCGTCATCAATATGCACCGTTTCAACATCCTCTCGCATGGCAATGATGTCGGAAGCATCGGCCACCTTCTCAATGACGCCGAAGTTACGGTTGGCCACGCGGTTGACGATCTCGATCTCTTCGTCAAAACTGTTGTAGTCGACATTGACCTTCATCATAAAGCGGTCAAGCTGCGCTTCCGGGAGTTGGTATGCCCCTTCCTGTTCGACGGGGTTCTGTGTCGCCAGTACCAAAAACGGTTCATCCAGTCTGAAGCTCTCTTCTGCGATCGTGATCTGTTTCTCCTGCATCACCTCCAGAAGTGCAGACTGCACTTTCGCCGGGGCACGATTGATCTCATCAGCCAATAGCAGGTTGGTAAATGCGGGACCGTGCTTGATCTTGAACGACCCCTCTTTCTGGTCATACATTTCGGTGCCGACAATGTCACTCGGCAGAAGGTCAGGTGTGAACTGTACCCGCTTAAAATCAAGCCCAAGGGCTTTTGCCAGTGCATTGATCGCTGTCGTCTTTGCCAGACCCGGCACCCCCTCGACCAAAATGTGACCGTCGCTGATCAGTCCGATCAACATTGCATTGATCAGCTCTTCCTGGCCGACCATAACCTTTTTGACTTCATTTTTTATCGCATCTATCTTTGCTTTCAAAACAATCCTTTATGAGCTGCAGTGTAGGTGATTCACCGAAAGTTTGCAAAGATTATAATCCTGCATCACTAATATTCAGTAAACACTTATGTGGTGTATTTTGTACTAAAGTCCGATCTTGTGCGAAAGTTACATGCCCATCACGGTCATAATGATTTCACGCGAACCGCCACGGTCACGATGTTCACCCAGATATATCCCCTGCCAGGTGCCGAGGTTAAGTCTGCCATGGGTCAAGGGTACGGTCACCGAACTGCCCAGCAGTGATGCTTTAAGGTGCGCTGGCATATCATCACTGCCTTCATAAGTATGGATGAAATAGTGTTTGTCGTCACAGGTCGCATTCATAAATGATTCCATGTCGGTTCGAACGGACGGATCAGCATTTTCATTGATGGTCAGTAGTGAAGCGCTGGTGTGTTTGATGAAGATATGGACGATGCCGTTATGCAGATTGCACGATTGCAACGCTTTCTCGACCTCATCGGTTATCAGATGAAAACCACGTGGATAAGGTCTCAATTTTAGTGTTGTCTGGAACACGCCTCTCTCCCGTATATTGAATAGTTTATTGTAACCAACTCTGACGGGAACTTTCACGGTTGTTTAAACCTGAACATTATATGGATTCTTTCATAATAAACGCTGTTTTAGAAAGTATATAATAGAAAATAGTCAAAGGAGAATAAATGGATCTCTCTATGTTCACTGAGCTCAATACATGGTTGTATCTATCACCGGTTATTGTCGTCATACTCTATTTTGCACTCTCTTTTTGGAAATGACAGGTCTAAAACTATGATAGTTTGATAACTTTTCCAAACTCTTAGTACCTCTATTTTTCACGTTTTTTTGGTAAAAACCAGTATCACTTTACATTCAGAACAGGTTGAATAATGGCACAACAACTTTCAAAATTACATGTACGTTTTATTCAAATGCAAAAACATTTTGTTCTGCAGCGCAGTGCTGACAGTAATAATGAGACACTTCCCCTCCAACAACTTTATATCAAGAGCAATAGCAGTTTTTATTTAGCTAATTTCGCTGACGATATCGATGACGGTACGATCGTGCAGCTCTCTTTTAAAGAGAGCAATGACTATCTGTCATCGCTGAGATGCACGCTCAAAACAAAATGTATTGAAAGAGGAAGTGATGAATATAAAGAGGCTCTGCTCTTTTTTAATATGGATGCATCAGCTGTTAAACAGCTGCTTCTACTCACAATTGAGACGGTAGAGGCAAAATAGTGTACGGAGAACGTATTTGTATTGAAGTAGTAACGTTGAAGCAG
Organism: Sulfurimonadaceae bacterium; assembly: GCA_041571435.1. Taxonomy (GTDB): domain Bacteria; phylum Campylobacterota; class Campylobacteria; order Campylobacterales; family Sulfurimonadaceae; genus Sulfonitrofixus. The sequence goes on from JBFFUI010000008.1 coordinate 8,830, forward strand.
CAGCCGGAACGCGCCCGGCTATCAAAGGGTAGCAGTAGATGCCTAGTGGCAGCCACATCCTGTTCCGCAGCTTTCGCCGCCGGAAGCCGGTTGCGTTTCTTGTTTCGGTGTAGCACCTGTTGAACACGCAGATACGCCCGGAGGTGTCGTCGGTTGGATCGATTGGTTGTCTACACCGCCCTCTTCGTTGATCTTCTCGATCGTTGCCCAGATCGATTCAGCGGCTATCATAAAGCGTTTCGCTGTCTCAGATTCCGGCGCGAAGTAGGTAACCGGTTTACCGGCATCGCCACCGCTACGGACAGCGGGTTCGATAGGGATCTCCGCGATCACTTTTGTATCAAACTCTTCTGCCATCGGCTGTGTCGTACCTTTGCCGAAGATGTCATACTCAACACCGGTATCCGGCGCGATAAAGCCTGACATATTCTCAACGATACCCGCGATAGGGATGTTCAGTTTTTTGAACATATCTAGTGAACGGCGGGAGTCATCCAGAGAGACAGTCTGCGGTGTAGTAACCGTAACACCAGCAGTAACCGGTACGGACTGTGCAAGCGTAAGCTGTGCGTCACCCGTTCCTGGAGGCATATCGATAACTAGACAGTCGAGTTCAGACCAGAGGATGTCACGCAGGAACTGCTCGATCGCTTTCATGATCATTGAACCGCGCCAGATCAGTGACTGACCCTCTTCCATCAATGAACCCATTGACATCATCTCTACACCGTAGGCCTGGATAGGAAGAACTTTGTTACCGTTGACTTCCGGTTTGACATTCTCTACACCCATCATACGAGGGACGTTCGGCCCGTAGATATCGGCATCGAGAAGACCAACCTTCTTACCCTGCATTGCAAGGGCGATAGCCAGGTTGACAGATGTCGTTGATTTACCGACCCCGCCTTTACCCGAGCTGACCATGATAAAGTTCTTGACCTGCGGTGCGATATTTTTACCCTTTGAAGAGCTCTCGCGAGGCATCTTAGGCGCTTGAATGTTAACTGCAACATCTGCTGCACCTTCACGTTTAAGGGCTTCCGTCGCTTCGACAGTAATCTGATGTGCCACTTCCGGTGCACTTGATGTGATCTCGACAGTGAAACTGACGTCTTCACCGTTTACTTGAATATCTTTAACAAAACCGAATGTAACGATATCTTTGCTGAAACCCGGGTAGATAACAGTTGCTAAAGCTGATTTTACTTTTTCTTCAGTCATAAATTCTCCTATAGATTTTTTACTATTAAAATTCTAGCGCAATACAATTAAGATAAATATTGTCTTATTTAAAAGCGGACTTCTTTTAAGTTCACTTTTACATAGCGCAAGTGCTATGCGGTAAAGGTCATCTCTTTCGCTTCATCAGCGATGGCCTGGATCGCGTCCGGGTTATCCATGATATCCTGAGATATCTTGTATGAACAGAATTTCGGTCCACACATTGAACAGAACTCCGCCTCTTTAAAGACATCTTGCGGCAGTGTTTCGTCGTGATACTCACGGGCACGTTCGCTGTCAAGGGCAAGTTCGAACTGTTTTTCCCAATCAAACGTATAACGTGCATCACTCATCGCATCATCGACATCACGTGCACCTTCACGGCCACGGGCGATATCTGCTGCATGCGCCGCGATCTTGTAGGCGATAATACCTTCACGGACGTCATCCGCATTTGGAAGGCCCAAGTGCTCTTTCGGTGTGACGTAACAGAGCATCGAAGCACCGTGCCATCCGCCGATAGCGGCGCCGATAGCAGAAGAGATATGGTCATATCCCGCTGCGATATCCGTAACTAGCGGCCCAAGGATATAGAATGGCGCTTCATGACAAAGCTCACGCTGGATCTTCATATTGCGCTCGATCTGGTTCAAAGGTACGTGTCCCGGTCCTTCGATCATGACCTGCACATTTTTCTCCCAGGCACGGAGTGTCAACTCACCCAGTACCTTCAGTTCGCCCAACTGTGCATCATCCGACGCATCGGCAAGACATCCCGGGCGGAGAGAATCACCCAAAGAAAGGGAGACATCGTACTTTGCACAGATATCAAGGATATCATCAAACGCCGTGTAGAACGGGTTCTCTTTATGGTAGTGCATCATCCATGCTGCCATCAACGAACCGCCGCGGCTGACGATACCCATCTTGCGTTTCGCAACCTTAGGCATTGTCTCCAGCAGGAAGCCTGCGTGGATCGTGAAGTACGAGACACCCTGTTGTGCTTGACGCTCAAGCACTTCAAGCATTGTTTCAATGTTCAAATCTTCAATACGGTCATTACAGTCCGCAATAATCTGATAGATAGGCACCGTACCGATAGGGATATGCGAGTTGTCGATAACACCGCGGCGGATCTCATCCAAATCACCTCCGGTTGAAAGGTCCATAGCAGTATCTGCTTTATAGTGTTGTGATACCTGTATCTTTTCGATCTCACCCTCGACGTCGGAAGCGATCGCCGACGATCCAATATTTGCGTTGATCTTACATGTTGCTGCAATACCGATCGCCATCGGTTCCAGGTTCGTATGGTTGATGTTTGCAGGAATGATCATACGACCACGTGCGACTTCACTTCGGACCAGCTCTGGACTTAGTTTTTCCAATTTTGCAACATATTCCATCTCTTCCGTAATAATGCCTTTTTTGGCATAGTACATCTGTGTCGGAGTCTTGTCGTTTTTACGTTTTTCAAGCCACTCTGTTCTCATAATCTATTCTCCTGTGATGGCAGCAACGACATCGTCGCAACTTACCATCAAATAATAATCGTAATATAGTCGGTAAGACTGAAATAGCCTCACTACTCTATAAGTAAGGCAAAAAGTTTCAACTCTACTTAATTTTGCAATACTCTTTATTTTAGCGATGACATTATAATCTAGCGTTCCTCTATATAAGATATAACCATCTTCACCCTTTTTCCTCTCAATTATGAGTTACAAATTGTTACTAATATAAAAACCAAAAGATAAAAGAAAGCTTTTGACGTGTATAATTTCGTAACAGTTTCTAAGGAACAGGAGTCTTTTTGTCTGAAATAACGCTTATCTTGTTAGCTGCTGGGAGTTCCAGTCGCTTTGGACTGCCTGTTAAGAAGCAGTGGCTCCGTATAGACCATGATCCCTTGTGGCTATTTGTCGCAAATCAATTCCAACAAACTGCGTTATTTAGTAACATCATCGTCACTGCACATAAAGAAGAGGTGCCTTTTATGGAAGGGTTCTGCGACTATAAAGTCGTAGAAGGCGGTGAGACACGTCAGCAGTCACTGAAGAATGCACTTGAAACGGTCACGACGCCCTATGTGCTTGTCAGTGATATCGCTCGCGCCTGTATCGACAAAGCGTTGATAGAGACGCTGATCGATGCCAAAAAAGTTGCCGATGTGCTTGTTCCGGCTCTGAGTGTGCAAGACACCGTCGTCTATGACAGCAGTACCATTGACCGCGATCTTGTCAAACGCATTCAGACACCGCAGCTCTCAAAGACAGCCGTCTTGAAAAAAGCGCTTCAGACCGATACCGAGTTCACGGATGAAAGTTCGGCTGTTATAGCGAACGGCGGGTCACGCTACTTCATCGAGGGCTCCGAAGATGCCCACAAAATAACCTTCGCCCATGATCTGACAAAACTTCCGTGTATCAAAGCGCCCTCCTCTTCAACACTTGTCGGAAGCGGTTTTGATGTACACGCTTTTGAAGCCGGGCGAGAGATGGTGCTTGGCGGGGTCAAAATCGATACTGATTATGGTTTTAAAGCCCACAGTGACGGCGATGTCGCTATTCATGCCCTTATTGATGCCCTGTTAGGCGCCGCCGGACTGGGCGACATCGGCATGCTCTTTCCGGACAGTGACGACACCTACAAAGGCATCGATTCAAAAGAGCTTCTCCGTACGACCGTGCTTCGACTACACCAGTTTGGGCTTATTGTGGTCAATGCTGACATTACCATCGCCGCAGAGGCACCTAAACTCAGTAAATATAAAAACGAGATGCGAACAACCTTGGCGCAGATTTTGCAGGTACCGACTTCGCGTATGAATGTCAAAGCGACAACAACAGAAAAACTTGGCTTTATAGGCCGTAAAGAAGGCGTCGGCGTTATGGCCAGCGCGACATTAAACTACTATGATTGGACACAGAAATAAATGCGTATATTAATTATTGAAAATGAGATCTATTTGGCACAGAGTATCGCTGCAAAACTGAGCGAACTGGGTCACACTTGCGACATGAGTTCATCGACGCAAGACGCACTTAAGCGTATCCCTTACGATGTCATTCTCCTTTCAACAAACATCAATGACCAGGACATCTACCCTGTCATCGATGCCTATAAAGATGCCGTTGTCATATTGATGGTCTCTTACATCTCCAATGACACTGTCTCGAAGCCGTTAAGTGCGGGTGCCAAAGATTACATCTTGAAGCCGTTTATGATCGAAGAGCTTATCCGCAAGATCGAACATTTCCAGGACTATGAGCGCCTTAAACGCCAGAATGCCACCTACCAGCGTTATCTAAAGCATGTTTTCAACGGCATCAACATTGACGAAAACCTTGAAGATATTGAGGTCCCTATCTTTATCTCCAGCAACTTTCAAAAATACACCGATGCTTTTGCTTTCTCCTACGCTGAGATCCACAATAAGACTCTCCATTTCGTCTCACTGGCGAACAGCGACGCCTTCAGTGAGATCGAAAAACTTTCTGCAAGCACTTTGATCTACGCCAATGATTTTCAAGCCGTCAAAAAAGCGGATAAAAAAGCATTTTTTGAGCTGATCGAAGGGCGCGAAGCGATCATTTCAAGTACCGACAGTATCGATGAGGATATGGATTACACTGTAGTTGAGATAAAAAGTGACAACAACGTCTTTGAACAGGGCGATATTCTCCCTATCGAAGACTATGTCAAATATATTGTGTTAAATTATCAACACAAGTTCCCTGATACTGAGCTCTCCAAGAAGCTAGGGATATCTCGTAAAAGTCTCTGGGAGAAAAGAAAAAAATATGGCATCATCAAGAAAAAATAACACCCTCTATATTGATCAGGAAGCCCTCTCCGCACTTGCTTTATTAAAAGCGGGTCTGCTCTACCCCGTCACCTCCCTAATGAACAAAAAGCAGACGATGGACGTCCTGGAGACAGGCACGTACAACAAGAAGATATTCCCTTTCCCTCTCATCCTGGCACCAAGCGGCAAGATAAACGAAGAGGTTCTAGCCGAGGCTGAGACCGGTGACAGACTCACCCTTGTCTCTGAAGATGTGGAGGTCGGCCACCTTATCGTCGAAGAGGTCTTTGAGATCAACCCGAAAGAGCGTGTCCGCCAGATCTACGGAACAGACAACCTTGAACATCCCGGTGTCAAAGCGACCTATTCGAGGCTGGGTAATACGGCCGTTAGCGGTGATTTCGAGATCGACCTTTCGACGATAACGCAGCGCAAAAAAGATATCGAAACAGCCAAACAGCGTATAGGCGCACAGCATGTCACCGCTATTATGATGGGGGCCAACCCTCTGCACCGTGCACATGAACGACTTATCCGTCAGGCTTTGGATAAAACTGACCTTGTTGTCATCTTTTTACTAAAGCCCTTTAACAGTACCGATCTGCAGTTTGATCTGCGCAGCGAAACACTGACCTATTTTGTGCAGAACTTTTTACCGACAAACCGCGTTATCGTCGTACCATTGGAGAACAGCTACATCTTTGCCGGCTATAACGAAGTGATCATCGATTCTATTGTTGCCAAAAACTTTGGGTGCAATCGCTTGACAATCGGTCAGAACCATGCCGGTGTCGGTATGTACTATGATCAGAATACAAACAAATCGATCATTGACAAATTGACAGGACTCGACATTGAAGTCGATATCGCTTCTGAATATGTCTACTGCAATGTCTGCAAGACACTTGTCAGTACCAAAACCTGCCCGCATGGTCAGCACCACCATATCTCATATCATTCAGACTCTATCCTTGAACTCATCAAACTGGGTCTCTTGCCACCTGCGGTCTTGATGCGAAAAGAGATCGCAGCCATCATACTGTCACATCTCTTTCCGGATCGTTTTAAAAACCTTGAGAAGCTCTACTACGACATCATGCCGGTAACCGGTCTACTCGAAGAGCATACCGAGAAAGATTTTTATATAGAGTTGATGAAGCTCTATCAGACCACCTCTCTAACGTAATTGCCGTCAAGAGAGCAGAAGCTGATTTTCACATAGTGAACTGCTTGCACCATAAAGGACAATAATGAATTGGTTTTTTCTCACTGTATTTTACAGCGGTCTTGCACCTAAAGCTCCGGGAACCGTAGGGACCATAGTCGCACTGCCTATAGGGGTAGTGATCTTGGCCTACTTAGGTCCGCAGACACTTTTTTTAGCGGCATTGCTGTTGACGCTCGCCGGCGTTAAAGCGGTCAACAAGTATCAGGAGAGCTCAAATACACACGATGACGGACGTATCGTAATCGATGAGCTGGTCGGAATGTGGTTGGCACTCTCTATAGCGCCGGGTATCTATACACCGTTGGACGAACTGCTTGTACTTGAAAACGGTATGCTGATCCAAATCGTTTTAAGTTTTGGCCTATTTCGCTATTTTGACATCAAAAAGCCCTCTATCATCGGCCGTATAGACCGTGAAGCACCGGGCGGCTACGGCGTAATGTTCGACGATGTCCTAGCAGGTATCGCAGCAGGTATACTAACGGCTATTATTTGGCAAGGTATTTTGGTCTCAGGCGTGATCGAGTATCTCAAATAAGCTGTGACGCTGCTTCACCTCTCTTCTTTATAACACTTTAGTTGGCCGCGTTTCCGGCCACGTTGAGCGGATCCCATGTTTTGGAGATCGGCGGGGCATAGCAAAAGTCCATCATCCCAAGCTCTTCCGTCGTCATCTTCGCTTTTATCGCCATAGCAATGACATCGATACGGAGTGCCGCACCTTTTTTGCCCAGGATCTCGCCCCCTACTATCACTCTGCTCTCTGCTTCATAGACAAGTTTGATGTAGATGTCTTGTTGATTCTTGTAGAACGCTGACTGATCTTTATCTTTGACAAAAACAGTCTTGCATGCCAGCCCCATCTTGGTGGCATCACTCTCATTGATCCCGGTAATCGCTGCTTCCAAATCCATCACTTTAACACAGGCTGAGCCCAATGAGCCTGGGTACCATGCATGACCGCCGGCCATGTTCTCTCCCGCAACACGTCCGAGTTTGTTCGCACCGGTAGCCAGAGGAATGTAGACATCATCTTTTTTGACAATATGCGGTACAGTGGCACAATCGCCTGCGGCATAGACATCTTTTAGAGTTGTCTCGGCTCTCCCGTTAATGACAATAGCACCGTTTTCCAAGGTCTTGATACCCGTGTTTAAGACAAACTCCGTATTGGGTTTAAAGCCGGTAGCAATAACGACCAAGTCTGTTTCATAATTGTTTTTATCCGTCACGACACGCTGCACTGTTGTCTCACCTTCAAAACCTTTTACACCTTCATTCAAGACCAGTTCAACGTCGTGTCCAAGCAACTCTTCATGCATCATATCCGTTATGCGTTCATCAAATATACGGTTGAAGACACGCGGCCCCCTTTGGATCAAACGCACCTTTTTACCCAGGTTTTTCATCGCTTCGACCACTTCGATCCCGATAAAACCGCCGCCGATAATAGTGACATCTTTTACCGTATCACTCTGTACAAGCGCTTTGAGTCTTTTACCGTCATCCAACTTGGTCAAGGTAAAAATATTTTCCAATCCTATATTATCAAAAGGCGGTTTAATGACATTTGCCCCTGTTGCGATCATCAATTTGTCGTAGTGGTGTGTCGTCACATTTGAACTGCGCAAATCTTTGACCTGCACCGTTTTATCGTCTGCTGATACCGAGAGGACCTGATGTGCTGTCTGTACATCGATACCCGCATCACGCATCTGTTCAACCGATCGCGCCAACATGGTATGTTCATCCTGAAAAAAATCACCTACATAATAGGGAAGACCGCAAGCCCCGAAAGAGACGATCTCACCCATCTCATAGACTGTTATCTCAGCATCTTTTGCAAATCGTCTCGCTTTTGCCGCTGCACTCATCCCTGCGGCGATACCGCCAACAATAATAATTTTCATAATATCGTTACCCTTTTATACTCTATATGTCCTATTATAATACAAAACGTACATAGATTGACGCTGTTAATAGCAGACGGTGGTCTGATCAGAAATAGTTTAATGTACTAATGGGTGAATAATTATCTGTGTGTTATGTTGAAGATGGGGAAAAAGGAGGGTTGACGTGCGGAAATCTGATCGTAGCTTAGAGATTAAGCTTCCAGAAGTCGTTGAGTTCCGAACGCAAGCGTTCAAGAACCTGTTCACGTGTTTCGGTGTTGTCAAAAGCAAGCATTTTAGCCAATTCAGATGCACTGAGGCGCTCTGTATAATGCTTTTCGACGTACTTCATCGCTTTTGCATTGAACTTTTTGGCGATCGAAAGTGATAGTTCTTTGTCAAATGCGATGGTATCTGGGTGTTCATTGTTGATTAATACTAAATATCCAATAGGTCTCATAAACGTAATCTTAGCAAAAAAAAGTGCATTTGGCTAGAGGTAAAGGAAAATTTGTGCTAATTTTTGCTAATGATGCCAGAAATATGAGACTCAGACATCTATAATTACTTCTAATAATAGCTGTTTGTCTGAAAAAAGGATGATGATCAGATCATCATCGGATCAAAAGTCGGCTCGATCTCTTCGTAGTCTGCAACAATCTGGTCAAACATTTTCTGTGTCTTTTTGGCCTTCGCAATCTGGGCGTCAAAAATCTTTCTCGATGACGGGAACGCGTCAGCTAGTTCCGTATAGATCATTATACGCCCGTTAAGGTGCTTGTTGAATTCTGTAAATGCTTTACTGAGAAATTCACGTTTTGTCGTATGACGGAAAAGCGCTTTGAGCATCTTGTCGCGCTCTTTAATAGGGATCGACTCGTCGATGCCGTCAGCAACACGTTTAAGATCGATACGTGAAAGATAGACACCGCTCTGACTCGGTGCAAGCAGCTTCTCCTGCAGTTCATCTACAAAAGCCGGATACGGCTCTTCATCGACTGCATCACCACGGTCCGGGTTCTCTTCAGTGTCACAGCTTCCGTCTTCACTGATCTCACATTTGTCGCGTACAAACTTGTCAAATTCTGCTCTTAGTTCGTCCATGTTGCCATTGATCATTATTATTTCCTTCTAATTATTTTTTATAAAATTGTAAGCGTTTTTTGTCAAACGCTCCAGTTGTGCCTCATAGCCTATATATTCGACATCGAGTTCATTCGCACGCTGACGAAGTGCAGAGATCTGCTTCGCATTTTTAAGGTCAATACAAATTGGCGGCAGCTTTGCCACCTTTGCCAATGAGCTGATCGTCGAGGCGTCAATAACAGCGTCATAGTCACTCAGATCGCATGCATCTGTCAAACGGTTGATATCGATCGATACACTCTCATTCATGGCCATCAATGACTCGACATATTCATGATAATAGAAAAGAGTATGCTCTCTCTGTGTCAATGCTATCGCCTTTGCCAATGCCCCTGCACCGATTACAGCGATCTTTCTCGCCTGTTTTTCATCAAGCAGTTCAAAAAGAGATTGTATCGCAATAAAATCGCCGATAAGCTTTTTATCTTTCACTAAAACCACATCACATGCGCCGCACGCTTTGGAAAGTTCACTTTGAATGTCTACGATCTCAGCGGCATCTTTTTGATACTCGGCGCCGATGAAAGCACCGCTTAACTGAGCATCACGCATGTTGGAGAGTGTAAAGTAGAAATCGTCTTCGCGAATGTTCATCGGGATCATCATCGCATCATCACCCGCAGCTTTGAAAAGACGGTTTACACTCACGGACAGACGGTTTTGCTGCGCCTCTTCGGCAATAAAACCGAACAGTTTGGTCTGACGGCCGATCTGGTTGGATTCGTTCATACTGTCAACACTCATACCATCTCCTTACATATCATCTGAAATACCCCAAAGCTCTCGTGCCTCTTCTTCTTCACATTGGCACTGATAACACATCTTTGCACCGGCCAATGAGGTAAACAGACGTCCACACTCATTGCAGTTCTTTACATCAAACGTGACAAGATTCTGGACTTGCGGCTCAAAAAACTCTTTTATATTATACGCGTTGGAACGTGTCAGAGCATCCGTTTCGCACACATCATGGCAGACATGGCACTTAATGCATAAAAATGGATCGAAATCGATCTTTGAATTACGGACGTTCGAGGTCAACGCACCCGTCGGACAGACACGGTAACACATCTGACATGCCGTACACTTTTCCAAGTCAAAAAGTTTTTGTGACGTAAAACTCAGTTCTGTCGCATCAACCACGTGATAGGTCGACGGTTTCTCTGCACGTTTCAGAGCGGTAAAGAGCAGTTTACGTCTGTCCGGAATACCTTTCTGTTTTAACTGTGCGATCTTATCGTTTGTGATGGTATGTTCAACCAGCTCGTCGGTCGCTATCTCAACCTCACGGTCAAACTTCTGTTTTGCCGTTGCCGCATTTTTGAGTGTAAAAGCTCTGAAAAAGTCACGTCGTTCGCCTTCAGGTACGTCAGTCATCTCCTCAGGCGTATACGCTCTGTTTTCCAGTCTGACAGCAGCACTGCTCTCCATAGCCTCGAGCACATAATTCGCCTCTTCGGCTGTTGATTCGATCTGCCCTCTGCAGGTGTGGGCGATATCACAGTTCTCACAATGTCCCATATCAAATGTTACGCCATTTTTTAACGAAGCCAGTGCGATGACATGCTCAACATTCAAAACAGAGATACACGGAACATTTTTGCGGCATGAGATCAGCGACTCTTCGCTTGAAGCGAATTCGAAAAAGAACTCTGTCAAACTGAAGTCATCTAGCGTTAATGCTTCGGAGGGACAGACACCTGCACATCCGCCGCAAGCAACGCATTTAGAAAAGTTTATCGCTGGTAGCCCGTCATTTATAACAATAGCATTGGTCGGACAGATGCGCTCACATTTATCACACTCGCTGAACTTGGCGAGAGAACGGATACAGGCAGACGTATTAAGAGCGATCGCTGCCATTATTCCGTAGCGAGGCTTTCATTGATTAGTTCGTTGTCGGAAAGCATAAACTCAAGCGCCATCTCAGCAGCATCATAATAGAGCGGTGTACGCGCTTCATACTTCATATTGATCAGGTAGAGTGGTGCCCACTGCAGGAGATGTTTGTTCAAGAACTCGCTTTGCGCTTGCAAAAGGTGTTCAACCGCATTGGTATCACCCTCTTCCATCGCTTTCATCTGCGCTTCGCACAGATGATGCATAAACTCAAGTTCAACACCGATGTGGTCACTTGAAACAACACGTGCGATCTCATAGTCGACGATAAAGTCGTAGGCGCTGTACATGTCTGTTACCGGGTTAGCCCCGCCTGTTTCGATCTTTTGGTCGTCACGCGTGTAAAATGTCTCATAAGGGACAAGGTGCAGGACTGAAAGGTTCACAAAGTCTGGATTCAAATGTTCGCCCAAGAGCGCACTGTTTTGAAGAGTACTTAGTGGTTCCCACTTCTTTAGGTTTGGAAAAAACTCTAAGATCTGATCGTCATTTTTGATCGTCGTCAGCATCTCGTCATCGAGCTCTTGCATAAGTATTCTTGAAAGTAGTGCATATATATTACTGCGTGCTTGTGTCTGTTCCATGCGTATCAATATTCCTGAAAAAAATTATGGGGGATTTTAACCAAGTAGGCTGAAAGCCTACTTGAAAAAAGAAGTTAGTCTTTGATCTCAACCGCGTAGGCTTTCTCTGAAAGAGCAACCCAAGGACGCTTGATATGACGCGGACGACGCCATTTGTTCGCTGTATTAAGAGGACGAGTAAGCTCATCTCTCCACGCCTGGTATGTTTTGAAGTTATTTTCATAGTTGACATAGATGTCACCGATGTTGTCACCCGGTTGAGCAGGTTCCAAAATAACTTTCTGGTGCCAACAGTGCATACCCGAGATCGGATCCGGGTGCGTCGGTGCCACAGCATTTTGCCATGAACCAGAAAGACCGTCCCACCAGATGTTGTCACTGTCTTTGTTATAGGCAGCAAAACGCTTAGTATGGAAAGGTTTAATGCCTTCTACATAACGCATAAGACCTTTTTTACCGTCCATGACCATCTCGGCAGTCGGAACACCGAAGCTGTTCATACCTGCAGTACCGTCGTAATCTTCGATCATGATCTCTTGACCGATGCGACCTGCAGCTGCAGGGCTGTCTGCCATAAACTTAGGATCGTTCATGTTACGCGGTACCGGCTGACCGTCAACTTTACCGTCTGTTACACCGTTAGGAATCGTTACAGAGTTTTTAAGTTTCCAGCGTCCACCATGGTGTGAACATGCCAGTGTACCAGGAAGAACACCTTCAGTCGGTACGGCCATCGCTACGAAGTAACCGCTTTCAAGACCTGAAACCGTGTCAACGATACGGACACGGATCGCATCACCACGCTTGAAGCCTTGACGCTTCGCATCCGGAGTTGAGATCCAGATCGGGTCATGGTTTTGCGAGATCTCCATAAGGTGCTTAGAGTTCGCAGAACGCGTGTGAATGTTGTATGGAAGACGGAATACTGTGTTCAATGCATACGAGTTCTCTTCAGTCATATACATATGGTTAACGTGAGAGACAATGTGAACCATCTCCTCTTTCTCTTTCTCGTTACGAGGGTAGAAAGGAATCGCATACTCCGGCCATTTCCACTCGTCAGATGCGAACCACTCTGAGAAGAAGTCAAGTTTTTTGTCAAGTGTCGCAAAACCTTCCATCTTAACACCGTCGATCTCGATACCAATAGGTTTTTTACCATCATCGTATTTCCATGCGTCGCTGCCATGTGCTTTTGTTGTCATGACACCCGTACGCTTATCGATCTCGACATGATGTTTATTATATTTGTGACCGTGTGCGATGTAGTTTTCACCATCTTCTTTGATCACACGCTCTTGTGCCGAATAGATATTGTTCTCTTCCATCCATGCACCGTGATCTCTCATGTACTCGTATACTGGGTACTCAGAGTCTTTGTAACGCGGGTCTGAAGTCGCTGTAGACTTCAGGTTCGGCAAGTTGTCACCGAACGCAGCATCGTACCATTCAGAGATCGTAACCGGTTTGCCTGGGTTCTTTTTAGACTCCCACATTTTCTTGATACCAAGAGAGCCATCCGGATCGATGTAGTTAACACCCATGTCGAACCAGAACTCATTCTCTTCCCAAACTTCACCAAGACCAGCTTTGATGTGTGCTTCAAGTGTTGCACGGTTAGGGTTTTTAGGTTTCCAACCTGCTTTCTCAAGCGCAACACGCATAACCGGCTGACGGAATGATGTCCAACGTGCCGGCATCGTCGCTTCAGAGTGCTGATCGTGACGCTCGCCGGCAAGACCAACTGGAAGTACGTAATCAACATGCCAGTTTGTTTCAGACCATACAGGAGAAAGGTTAAAGGTAAGTTCCATTTTGGACTCGTCTTTAAGCACTTCCAACCAACGGAAGCCGTCTGGGTTGATCCATACCGGGTTGTACATACGTGGGATCCAGACAGCCAGTTTCTGTGGAACGTTGAGTCCTTTTTTGATCCATTTGTCCTGCCACTCAGTATCGGTTAGAAGGTGTGGCAGAAGGTATGACATCTCATACGTAGAGAGAGGCCATTCAGGCGGCCAAGAAAGTTCATTCCAGACATCGACTTTAGGAACGTTTGCACCGCCCTTACCTTGACCGACAGTCGCAGCACCACCCTTACCGGCAACAGAAATAACGTGCCAGTGGTGGAAGAATGTACCACCTTTAGGACCGATCGCACCGCGTAGACCAAGTGCAAGGTAACCTGTACGACCTGAGACCCAACCACCACGGTTACCCGCAGCTGTTGCACGCCAGAAGTATGACGCGATAGAGGTGTCAGCCCAGAGGAACATGTCGTATAGTTTCTCTAGTTTGTACGCCGGTACATGCGACTCTTTAACTGCATAGTCAAGTGTATATGGTGCATAAATCTCTTTTAGCATTTCCATGTACGACTCAAAACTGCCATCTTTCGGAAGTGCAGAGATATACCCTTTTTTAACCATGAAGTTCAGATAATCTTTGTTATCCATCATCACTTCCCAGTTAAACCACTTCTTGACAAATGCTTTATTGACCTTGTCTTCTTGAAGCATACGCTGTACAAGATAGAGGTAGATTGTCGGTTCTGTACCTGGCCATGCTGCGATCCAAAGGTCTGCCATACCGGCAGAGTTAGACATACGCGGATCCATAACAACAAGTTTTGCACCTTTTTTACGTGCGTCAGCAATGTGACCTGCAGCCTGCTGGAAGTAGTGACCCGCATCGGCTGCGTGTGACGAGTTAAGGAAAACAAGTTTCGCGTTTGCCCAGTCCGGAGACGTACGGTCATCATTTGCCCACTGGATAGTCGGCGTACGACCACCTGAAGAACAGATGTTAGTGTGCGAGTTGAATGCATCCGTGTTCAGTGTTTCCCAGAATTTTCCGGTGAAACCGTTCTCGTTCGGACGACCGACGTGGAACATAACTGATTTTTTAGAAAGCTCATCCCCAACACGTAGAGTGTCACCCATCTTCTTACCGATGGTTGTCATCGCTTCATCCCAAGTCGTACGGATCCATTTACCTTCACCGCGCTTAGAGCCCGGAGCACGTTTGATCGGGAATGCTAGACGATCCGGATCATACATTTGAGACTGTGTCGCATAACCTTTAGCACAGTTACGGCCACGAGAACCCGGGTGAAGCGGGTTACCCATATATTTTTTAACGGTAAAGGTCTTCTTATCGATCCATGCTGTCAGACCACAAGAGGCCTCACAGTTTGAACAGGCTGTCGGAACGATCGCGAAATCGTTGACATAGATACCATCTGGGTTCTCTTCGCTCTGTACACCGTGACGGCCGATACCACCACGTTTCCAGTCTTGGCCATCAAGCTCTTTAAAGTCTTCCCACTGATCCAACGGCGGATAGAATGATAGTGAATCAGGCGTGTTCGTAAATTTGCTTTCACTGACTGATTCTGCAATGGCGTCAGTTGTGAAAACGCCCTTTGCAATTGCAGCGCCGGCAACAGTAAATGCCGCGCCTTTTAAAAATGTTCTTCTACTTTCTAAATACATTGATATCCTCTCTTAACTCATAGGTAGTAGTTGTGGAATCATCAACCATACATGTTTGACAATCCATAGACCAGCTAACGCAAGGATAGCTGCTAATTTAAGAATGTTTTGGTTTTTGTTGACAATACTTAAGACCACTAGTACAAATGGAATGATGTAAGCAGTAACTTGACCGATCCAGAACATTGCCTGATACTCACCACCATGTTTGATGTACTCAAGTACAGCTGCAACCTCTTCAGCTTTCATCGGTCCGAAAACCAACTCCGCCATATACATAATGAATGCCGCAAGTGCACTGAACCCGAGGATGATGCTCAGGTCACGTTTCGCTTCTGATGACAGCTTGTTCATGAACGTGTCCATCAAAAGAACCGTAGCTGAACCCGAAAGCGTCGCTGCAAGTACCATCTGGGCCGACTCTGTCGGCATCTGCCATAGTTCACGTGCCGTTGCCTGTGCCATAAGACCTGCCGTATAAAGTGTTACAGGAATTGCAAGTACAGTTACCCATAGCAGTGTCTTGTCAAAGGCTGCATCGTCTTTTTTGATGAACGAAAGATAGGCAAGCAGGAACAATAGAGCGACAAACGCCGTCGCCATCCAAGCACCCACCGTAATCGCCGATGTAACATGCGGATAGAAGAAAATGTGCCACATTCTAAACGGCTGATGAAGGTCCGCCAGAGTGAACAACAGGAACAGGTGAATAAATACAATTGATACGACTGTAATCGGGAAACGGTAGCCGGCTGATTCATTCGGGTACTTTTTCAACAGGTAGAACAGCATAAAGATAACACCTGTACCAATACTTTTAGCCCACATATTCATCGTAACCAGCCAAGGCCATACAATACCAGGAAGACCAACGTCCAATGTCACAACTGCATTAGTTGCTGCGATAGTTTCGTGTACCATTAGTGACCTCCTAGCGGCATTTTTGAAGTAATCTTGTTAAACAACGAGTGTCCTTCTACCCTGTGTGACGCAAGTGGGTTCAATGTAACGTTTCCGCCACCGACATAGTAGTGGTGCGGGTTCGTACCTTTTTCAGGTTTACGAACCTGAACATCACCTTGGTGCTGCATGATATACTTGGAGATGTTTGAAGTAGGGTCTTCAATATCACCGAAGATATTCGCTTCGACCGGACATGCGACAACACATGCAGGCATCATCGAAGAGGCAATACGGTGTGCACAGTATGTACATTTGTCGGCCGTCTGTGTTTCCGGATCGATATAGATCGCGCCATATGGACAAGCCATAACACAACCCGCACAACCGATACAACGTTCTTTGTCAATATTGACAATACCGTTTTCGATATAGTGAAGTGCACTGACCGGACAAATACGTTCACACGGTGCATTTTCACAGTGGTTACAACGAAGTGGTGTAAATGTACGTTTCGTTTCCGGGAACGTACCTACATCAACATACTTAACACGAAGACGCCATGTAGAAAGAGGAACTTCATTCTCAACCTTACATGCGATCTCACATCCCTTACAACCCATACACAGGTGTAAGTCAACGAGGAAACCTAATTTCATCCATTCTCCTTGAGCCAGATATTAAAAGTAATAGCAATCATTATGCCAACTAATGCACGTCAAAAGACATGCTTATAATTGGCACTATGGGGCTACACGCTACGTTGATACTACCTGACAAAAGGTTAACTGAAACTAAAAAATTAGTGATGAATTGTAAAAAATTCAATGACATGGGAAAAAAGGGAATAGTCAGTTTTGCACATATAACAGGGAATTGATTATAATATTTTATAAATTTGAACAACTGCGAGATACAGCTGATTTATATGAAGATGAGGGGGGGGTGATAAATGAAGGAGGCTACTCCTCCTCATCGCCCTCTTCTTCGATATAGTCGTCAGGATTTGCTAGACAGTCAAGACCGTCCGCATGTTTTTCAACGCCAGCACCGTATTCGTATGTCAGCTCGCCGCCATCTTTGCCTTGTTGCAATATCATAGCTGATGCGCCTAACAGTAAGACAACTGCCAATGCCTCAAGCCAGAACTTCTTCATCTGGCAACCTGCAAAATTAACCACTGCGATGACACCCATCGCGATGGCAAGGTAAAGACCAAGTGTCTTATGTTCAACCAGCTCTTCTTGGCCTTCTGTACTCAAGAGAGGATAGACGTCCGGTCCAACCTGTGAACCGGTATACCATGCCGCGATCACACCAAGTGCCGCTAAGACCAGAAAACGTGCAGAGATCTTTGACATCCCTTCACTGCGTGTGATCATATAGCTTAGACCAAGAACGAGGGCCACTAGGGGAAGAACGATTGCAAAATGCGCTGCTGCTGGATGTAACATAGTACATACTCCTGTATTTGTATTTGAGAGTATCATACACAAAACTTATAGCAATGTAAATAGAAATCGTTCAAAAGTAAAAGAGTTAGAAGATTTTGTAAAAAACAGTCGACGCGTTATCGACTGCGTGGAAGAAGGAATTCGGCTATTTGTCCATTCTTACGCGGACCGACTGCTCGTGTGCCGTCAAGCCTTCCGTATTTGCGATCAAGGCGCATGCTTCACCGATCTCATTGATCGCGGCATTGGAAAAGGCGATGATCGATGACTTTTTCATAAAGTTCTCAACACCGAGCGGCGAGTAGAACTTCGCAGTACCACCGGTCGGCAGGGTGTGGTTCGGACCGGCCACATAGTCCCCTATCGCTTCCGGGGTGTTGTGCCCCAGGAAGATCGCACCGGCATGTTTGATGCTTGGCAGCAGTTCAAATGGGTTGTTCGTTGCCACTTCGAGGTGCTCCGGAGCGATCTCGTTCATCAGCGCTATCGCCTCTTCCATCGTTTCGGTGATGATGATAGCACCGCGCTCTTCGATCGACTTGCGTGCGATCTCCTGACGCGGCAGTTTCTGCAGCCATTTTTCGATCTCCATCTGAACCTCTTCGGCTATTTTCAGTGACGGTGTGATCAGGATTGATGAGGCCATCTCATCATGCTCTGCCTGTGAAAGCAGATCGATCGCCATGTGGTTCGCGTTGGCACTTTCATCTGCCAGCACACCGATCTCGCTCGGTCCCGCGATCATATCGATATGTACTTCGCCGAAGACCATCTTTTTTGCCGTCGCGACAAAGATGTTACCCGGACCCGTGATGACGTCGACTTTAGGGATCGTCTCTGTGCCGTAGGCCATCGCCGCGATCGCTGACGCACCGCCGACCTTGTAGACATCACTGACACCGCAAAGGTGACATGCCGCCAGCAGAAGTTCGTTTGGCTCATTGTCCGGTGTCGGTGTACAGACGATGATCTTTTCGACACCCGCGACCTGCGCAGGAATGACGTTCATCAGCAGTGACGATGGGTATGCCGCTTTACCGCCCGGAATGTAAAGACCGGCACTGTCGACTGGCGTCACTTTTTGCCCAAGGATAGTACCGTTGGCCTCTGTATCAAACCATGACTTCGGCAGCTGCTTTTCATGGTAGGCTTTAATACGGTCATAGGCCAGGTGAAGTGCCGCTTTCAACTCGCCATCCAGCTCTTTATATGCCTTTTCCATAGAAGCCGTATCGATCTTGAGATCAACATCTGTTGCCGGTGTCCAGTTGTCGAACTTGGCAATGTGCGTTTTGAGGGCACTGTTCTTGTCGGCTTTGATCTCATTGATAATACCGCCAACAATACCGGACACATGTTCGATGTCCATCTTGCCACGCTCCAGCAGTTCGCTGAAAAGTTCGTTAAAGTCTGCGTCACTTGTCTTTGTAAAAATCATCTCATCGTCTCAATCGAGGATAGGTACCTCTTAAATTTAGCGCAATTATAGCAAAAATATCTGTCGCCCTCGTTATGTGCCGTTTGGCAGAGACCGACTTTGCCTATTTTGACTCAACGTTGTTGGCTTTTTGCATCGCTTTGAACGCCTTTAATGCATGTCTGTCAAGCCGAAATTTGTATCGCCAGGTGATCAGCCTCTTTAATACATACCCTAAAAACCCGGAGACTTTGATGGTATCAAAAAGCACGACGGCTGCATTATAACCGCCCAAGGCGACCATCATGCCTTGCAACCCAAAAGATATATGTTGCGGACGTTCACCTTTCAACTGCGCTTTGATATTTTGGACCACGACACCTGCCGACTGTTCTGCAGCATTTGCCGTAGCCGGAATGACATGACCTCCCGCATCGACCAGGGCCGCAACATCCCCGATGGCGTAGACATATTTATGGCAGGTCACCTGCAGCGTCTGATGCACTTCTACTTGCCCCTTCGCATTGAGCGTACAGCCCAATGACTTGGCCAAGGAGGACGCTTTGACACCGCCTGCAAAGATCATAAAGTCGAAATCAACACGGCCACCGTTGTTGAGGATGACCGCACTCTCTTTCACTTCGGCAATACGCGTGTTGTAAAGGACCTTCACGTCAAGCGCTTCCAAACGTTGCTTCGCTTTTTGCTGAAGATAGGGGTTCGTACCGTCAAGAACTTTATCCCGAGAGGCAATAAGATAGATCTGAATACCCTCACACATTATTCGGTTGTCTTGAATAAACGCTTTGGCGTAGTTACCCATCTCAGCAGCGATCTCGACACCGCTCAATCCCGCCCCGCCGATGACGACATTAAAAGCTCTGCTGAACGGGTCATCTTCACTCTGCATACGTGCATACAGCTGCTTCTCAAACTGCTGTTTAAATTCAAACGCGCGTTTCAGGGTCTTGACCCCATGAGAGTACTCTCTCAGCCCGGGTATCGAAGCCGGAAAGTGGGTACGGCTTCCGGTTGCAAGGACAAGATAGTCAAAGGGTAACGATTCTTCCCCGCATAACACCACTTTTCGATTGAGATCGATCTCTTTTATAATCGCTTTTTTATAACTGGCATTTTTATAGTGATCGCACAATGCGACGAGATCGACGGTGACATCCGTCAGTGTGACTTTGTTGGCAACGAGAGCATAGGCTTCGGTCTGAAGATAGTGATAAGGGTTCTGGTCGATCAGGAGAATTTCAAGCTCTTTGACACTGCTAAGACCCTGCATCGTACGTACCCCACCGTAACCGCCGCCGATAATTATGAGTTTTTTCTTCATCTTGGACTGTGCCTCAATAGTATGAAAATTCATAATAACGTATTTTCTGCTGATTTCAAAGTTTCAGAATCGCTAAGTGGTGATTTACAGAGATTATTCAGGGAAGGGTAGCGGAGGAAAAGTGTCTATCGAGTCATCCTGGCAGGCATGTTTTACATCTGCCTGCAGGAGAGCTTATAATGTTATTTGGAGCGTGCTTCGATTTTGAGTCGTTTGATGTACTCTTTTTTGACAATCTCGATCGCCATCAACATGTTCTTTGCGTCGATGGCACCCATGATCGGCTGGAACAGCGGCTCGCCTTTTTCATCCAAAAACCAGAGCGCCGGCGTTCCCGGTCGCCAGAGTTCCTGCGGTAGATAATCGCCCTCATCGCTGTACGATATGACCGTAACAAAGTTTGCGTTGAGCTCATTGACGACACGCGGGTCCATCAAGGTCGTCTTGTCAAGCATGACACAGTACTTACACGCGTGACTCGACGAGATAAAAAGTATCGGTTTGTTCAGCTTAGTTGCTTTGACCACACCCGACTTATAATCTTTTTCCCAATTGATCGGCGAAGCAAAAAGCATTGACGACAAGATCACAACCATTAAAACTATTTTACGCATCTATTTATTCCTTACTGTTATTACCGCAGATTGTACCATGTAATAGTAACTGGCCCGGCTATTTTTTTGTTTTTTTCAAGATCTCTTTGGCGATCGTCTCATAATCTTTGTCGCTGACATCGATGACAAGGTCGGCCACCGCCCGGTATTGCGGTTCGCGTTCATTGTAAAGCGCCTCTGCTTTGGCGATGTCCTGAAAGAGCGGTCGTTTTTTGAGTTTCTTCTCTGCATTCGGGTGGTCGATAATGCGGTGGTAGATGGTCTGAAACGGTGCATCAAGTAGTACTATAGTACCGACTTCATGGACCTTTGGAACTTTGAAAAAGCCGCCGCCTGTCGAGATGAGTGTGTTGTCAACACTCTGACGCAACCACTGCCCTACACGCGCTTCCAGTGCACGGAAATACGGTTCACCCTCTTCTGCAAAGATCTTCTTGACCTTGCGGTTCTCCATGCTCTCGATGATGTCATCCGTGTCGATCGCTACCATGCCGCTCTGTCGCACGATCTCCCGTGCTACAGAGCCTTTGCCTACACCCATAAAGCCGATTAATACGATATTGTTTTTCATGGGCGTAGTGTAGCAGATAATCAACTATGAAGAGATAAAAAGGTTATCGTCACTACAAAAGAGACGATTATGCAAAGATCACTTTCAGATACATGAGAGCAGAAGGTGGTGCCAAGACTGCAGCCTACACAATAGCTATCCAACTGTTTTTATCATTTCACCTCCTTTTTTCCATGCTCTTTTATATTATTTTGGATTGTAGTAAAATAGTAGATGACAACCTCTAGACGAAGGTAAACACTATGGAATTTTTTAATATTTCAACGCCTCTTGAAGGCAAGGAAACCATTACAGAGTTGCTGCAGTATAAAAATGTCACTATTAACCGCATCGTCTCTAATCGAATCGAAAATGGGCAGTGGTACGATCAGGAAGAGGACGAGTGGTTAATCCTCATTAAAGGTGCTGCCTTGCTTATGATCGACAATGAAGAGAAACGATTGAAAGCCGGCGATACTCTGTTTATCGCGGCGCATGAGCTCCATCGTGTCCTCTCCACCTCAGAAAATGCGCTTTGGATCACGGTGCATATCGCCTAAGCTTTATTTTCCGTCCGTCACTGTTTTTGAAGCAGTCCTGTTTTCTTTATGCAGCGGTGAGCCGCTTTTGTACGGCACCTTTGCCGAGGGAACTTTTTTACTGGCACGCTGCAGGTGCAGGTCCTGATCGTCGAAAAAGATATGGGCATTGAATGCGGAGAGGACTTCGTCTTTGTTCAATCCCCCGAGAAAGAAAGCCTCATCAACCGTGACACCCCATGCCCGCAACGTCTGTATGACCCGTTCGTGTGCCGGCGAATTACGCGCCGTCACAATGGCGATGCGTACCGGCGACTGCTCTTTGGGGAAGTGCTGCTGTAGATAAGAGAGGGTCATCAGAAGCTTGGCGAAAGGGCCCTCCTGCATCGGCGTATCGACATTGGCTTTTTCATGTGCCAAAAAGGCTTCAAGCCCTTGTGTTTTATAGATATGCTCGCTCTCTTCTGAAAAGATCACCGCGTCGGCATCAAAGGCGATACGGATCTTGTCCGTTTCGATATTCTGCCCGACCGGCGGTGCATACAGTACGGCCGCAGCGACACCGGAGTCGACTGCCGCCTGCACATCCTCATCCGACTTTGAGAGGAAAAGATCCACATCAAATGCCTTGAGATAAGGCGAAAGCGATGTGCCGCCGCTGAAAGCGGCTCTGGAGATATCGAGTCCATAGTGGTTGATCGTATTAAAGACCCGCAGACCGGTGTCGGGCGAGTTACGAGACATCACGATCACCTCTACAAGCTTTTTACCGCTGATCGCGTTAAGGTTCAACAGCGCCTCGACCAGGGCGAAAGCCGTCCCTTTTTCAAGGACCTCTTTTTCGTTTTCGAACTGGTGGGCACGATAGGCTTCCAGTCCCTCTTTCATAAAAAGGTCATTTGAATCTTCAAGATCGAAAAGAGCGCGTGAAGAGATGCCGATCACCAAGATATCGCTAAGATCCAGCCCCATAAACGCTCCTTATTCAGTCAAAACAATCTTAGCGAAAAGAGACTAATAAAAGCATCTCTCTGTTATAATTGCGCTATCAAATTTGTGAGGTTATATCTATGGCACATGGTATTTTGGAATTGGTGAAACCGGGCGTTTTAAGCGGTGATGATGTTAAATTGGTTTTTGCAGCGGCAAAAGAGCAAGGGTTTGCACTGCCTGCGGTCAATGTAGTAGGTACGGACTCTATCAACGGTGTCCTGGAAGCGGCGAAAAATGTCAACAGCCCTGTTATCATCCAGTTCTCAAACGGCGGCGGACAATACTATGCCGGTAAAGGGCTCTCGAATGCCGATGAAAAAGCGGCGATCGCCGGTACCATCTCGGGTGCAATGCATGTGCACATGATGGCGGAGCTTTACGGCATTCCTGTTATCCTGCACACCGACCATGCAGCACGCAAACTCCTGCCATGGATCGATGCACTCCTCGATGCCGGTGAAGACTACTATGCGACACACGGCAAACCGCTGTTCAGCTCACATATGCTTGACCTCTCCGAAGAGCCTCTCGAAGAGAACATCGCGACCTGTGTCGAATACTTCAAACGTATGAACAAGATCGGTATGACGATCGAGATCGAGCTGGGTGTCACCGGCGGCGAGGAAGACGGTGTTGACAACACCAACATCGACAACGCCCTGCTTTACACACAGCCTGAAGAGGTCTGCTATGCCTACGAAGAGTTAAGCAAGGTCAGTACACACTTCACGATCGCGGCATCATTCGGTAACGTACACGGTGTCTATAAACCGGGGAACGTCGTACTGACACCGACGATCCTGGAGAACTCGCAGACCTACATCACCGACAAACACCACACGAAGCCAAAACCTGTCGATTTTGTTTTCCACGGCGGTTCAGGTTCATCTCTAGAAGAGATCCGCGAAGCGATCAGCTACGGTGTCATCAAGATGAACATCGACACCGATACACAGTGGGCCACATGGGACGGTGTCCGCCAATACGAAGAGAAGTACCATGACTACCTTCAGGGCCAGATCGGCAACCCGGAGGGTGACGACAAACCGAACAAAAAATATTACGATCCGCGCAAATGGCTGCGCGCCGGACAGGAGACACTGATCAAACGTGTCGAGCTTGCCTTCAACGACCTGAACGCCCTCAACAGAAACTAAAGACCTCTTCTACCCGTTCTCGTCATATGACGAGAAACGATTCCCAAACACCACTTTCACAGCTCTTTATGACGATAACGCTCCAGCATAGAGCTGTTACCTTTGACACCGCCTGTATGGATATAAAGTATCTCGCCTTCCAGAGTTGCCAGCACCTCAGAGAGCGCAATAAACATCTTGGGGGCATAGAGCAGATCAAACGTAATACCCTGCTTTAAAAAGTGCTGATGCACCTCGAGGTATTCACTGTAAGGTTTTGCAAAACGGTAGTTTTTTTGTGTCTCGACGATACTAAGGTTTTCAGGCATAGCACCCAGAAAGAGCATCTGTTCTTGAAGATACTCTTTTCCCCCTATCAAGGGTGTTGTCATCACGGTGACATCGGGCAGTGCTGTCGCAAGGAAATAGGCCGTCGTCCCTGTACCCGACGGAAGGACAACGGTAAGCGCTTTGATCTCCGCTTCTTTCTTCCATGCTATAATCTCGTCTGCCAATACACCGACACCCTCTTTGGCACTAAGATCGGCACCGCCCTGCGCCAGAATAAGGTCATACTCATTGCGCCCCACCCGGCTGTCCGGTGTTGCAGAATATAACGACTCCACGACATCACGGTATTCTGCATGATTGAGTTCCAGCAGCTGCATACCGTCATCAAGCGCTGATCTCAGATTACCGCTGATGTTCTGCTTGAGTGTCGAGGAGAGCGCTTTGGTGATATAGAGAAAGTCCCAGCGTTTTCGTCGGCACATTGCAGCTATCGACGCCATCGCATTGGACTGGCTTCCGCCATAGGAGATCACATGTCGGTATTCGCTTGACGGGGTATTGAGTAAGAAGTGTAGTTTTCGGAATTTGTTGCCGCTCAGATTTGCATCGACGAGATCATCACGTTTGACGTAGAGCCTTCTGCCGCGAAATGTAAAGGCATCAACAGCAGAAGGAAGGTTGATGTTATTTTCCGTAGGTGATCTTAGCAGCACTTTGAAGCGACTTCATCTTCTTTTCCATCGCTGCTTTGAATTTTTCCATCTTCAGCTTCTGTTCGATAAAGCTCTTGACCTCGTTGAAACCGAGTTTTTTGCCTTTGATCTTGTCTTCAAGATAGATAATGTGGTAACCAAATTGTGTTTTAACCGGAGTCGTAGTGATCGTGCCCACCTTCATGGCAAAGACTTTGTCATTGAACTCAGGTACCATCTGACCCTGAGGGAAAGAGCCAAGGTCGCCGCCCTTTGGACCGCTAGGACCGGTAGAGAACTTCTTCGCATCTTCAATAAACGCCTGCTTGAGAGCATCACCCTGCTTCCCTTTTAGACCGGCAATGATCTTGTCCGCTTCCGCCTCAGTCTTTACAAGGATATGACGGGCATGGACCTTCTCTTTTTCAACAAACTCATTGGCGTGCGAATCAAAATACTTTTTAATCTCGGCATCCGTCAAAGTGATCTTGTCAAACTGCTGCTTTTCCCACACCTTGGAGGCAAGCTGCTTTTCAACACGTTTCATCACTTCTGCAAGTTCCGCCTTATATTCCGGTGATGTCAGTACACCGCTTTTCTTGGCATCGGCATACACGAGTTCCTGTGCGATCATCCCTTCGACGATACGTTTGCGAAGCTCGACCTGTTTCTCTTTAGGCAGGGTGTTAAAACGGCCTTGTGTACCTTCCATCAGCACTTGGTTAACCTCATCACTCGTGATCTGTGTACCATTTACTGTTGCAACAACTGCAGCTGCTGCCATTGAACTTAGTAGCGCTGTTGATACTAATACTTTTACTGCTAATCTCAAACGAATTCCTTAGGTTAATATTATGAAAAGAGTATAGTCCCGCTTGTTAAACGGATAGTGAATAGCTTTGTAAAAAAGAGGGGATGCGGTTAATGAATCAAATGAATAAGTTGGCGAAGCGACATGCTCGCAAAAGCGGCGATGTTGACCGCTGCTGAAAATGCCGCTATTCGACAACGTGAACTTAGGCGATCTGAACGTGAAGATGCTTTTCGAGGATATATTCAAGTTTGGCACGAGTCAAAGGCTTTGCCAGATAGTCATCGAGACCCTCTTGCAGGATGTTCTCTCTATCGCCTTCCATTGCCAATGCCGTCAATGCGATGATCGGCGTATTATTCTTTGTTTTACGCTCTTTGATCTCCTGCGTGGCAAGAATACCGTTTTTGATCGGCATATCGATATCCATGAAAATGATATCAAACTCCTGATTCTCACACATACGAACAGCCTCTTCCCCGTCTGACGCCACTGCCACTTTCATATCGTACTCCTGCAGCAGGATAGAGATAAGACGCTGGTTGATCAGGTTGTCTTCAACCACCAAAGCACGGACTCCTTTTTGAGTCAGCTTCTCTTTTGCCCCCTCTGGTTCTTCCAGTTTGAAGGCCGCACTGACATGTTCGGCAATACGAGTCGGCAACAACGGTTTGTTGATCACGTAATCCACAATATGCGTGGTGCGCGTCTGCAGTTTTTCGCCGGCATCCAGGACCAGTACAACGCGGCACTTCTTATGATAGCTACCAAGTTTCATCAGCCATGCAGACTGTTCTTGAGACGCTATGAGATAGAGCATATCAGTATCGTCATAGATCGTTTCGTCAAGGGTGTGCACTTTATCAACGTTCAGACCGAAACTGCGCAGATAGTTTGTCAGCAGATTGGCGTCATCGATCTTTTTGTCATCAAGCAGTGCTACCTTGACACGCTTGTTCTCCACCGTCTGGAATGCATTCTCTCTGGCGGCACTGAATGTCAGTGTGAAACTGAACTGGGATCCGCGTCCCACTTCAGAGGTGATCTTAAGATGGCCGCCCATCAGTTCGACAAGCCCGTGAGAAAGGCTGAGTCCGATACCCAGACGTTGATCAGCCTGATTGCCCGATTCAAACGGTGTGGTCACTTTTGCGATCTGGTCTTTAGGGATACCCTGACCGGTGTCGCGTACGGTAAAGCCGATCGTACAACGGCCTGACTCCGGCCACTTGAGTAGTTTGACTTCGACGATGACCTTACCGCCTCTAGGGGTGAACTTTAAGGCATTGTTGATCAAATTATTCATGATCTGTTTAAGTTTACGCAGATCGCCCTGGATATAGGTTGGCAGTTTGGCTCCGACATAGAATGAGACACTGATCCCTTTGTCACGCCCTTCAGAGGTATAAAGCTGGGCCATCTCCTCCATCTCGGCAAAAAGGTTGAATTCGCTGTTGTTGACTGTGAATCGTCCCCCTTCCATCTGTGAAAGGTCCAGAAGGCTCTCTATATTGGTCATAAGATTACGTGCGGATGAGTGGATCATATGGATATACTCACTCTGGCTTTCAGTCGGATGCGTATGTTCCAAAAGTTCGACAAAACCAAGAATACCGTTCATCGGTGTTCTGAACTCATGCCCGATGTTGGCCAGGAACTTGGTTTTCATCTGTTCGATTTCACTTGTCTTGCAGAGTGCCTTCTCAAGCTCGGAGACATCATTCATCTGCACAAGATAAAGGTCGATCCCTTTCTGTTTCAGGAGGCGCACCTTGATGTTCATATGACGTTCGACACCGTCTTTGTCTTTGATCAGGACACGATAGCCTTCCACACTTTTGTTATCTTTGATGTAGTCAAGCCATTTATTTTCTTCATCCGTAAAGACCTCATCCGCCTCGCTCTCAAAAAGCTCTCTGATACTTTTGTGCTTCTTTCTGAAGTCTTCAATGTTCTCATAATCAAAAAATGTGAAAAAGACTTTGTTAGCACCCAACCATCCGTTCTCTTTGGTATAAAAGAGCATAATTGAACTATCAAGATCCAGGATCTGATAAAAGAGGTCTTTACTGACAAAACCTTCTTTGTCCATCGAACCGGTCAGTGATGACTTTGGCTCTTGAGTAGAAAAGAGATTACTCATAAACGAAAATAAACCCATCTGTAATTCCTATTTTGTGAATATGTTACATTTTAACAACCAATCATTTTAGCCAATAGAGTTAAAGATTTTCTAAAAAAGTGCCGATTATGCGCAAAAGATGTCCATACACTTACTCTTTAATGCTAAAATGGCTGCAAATATTTAACAATACTGCTCCCATTTCAAAAGGATAGCGGGCGGTACTTTACCAAAGAGACAGCTAAAAATGAAAAAAGCCACCAAAAAAGAGATCCTTGCCATAAAAGAGTCCTTTTTAGAACGTTACGATGCAGCCGTTACCGAGCTGACCTACTCCAATGCCTTTGAACTTGTCATCGCCGTTGCCCTTTCAGCACAGTGCACCGACAAACGTGTCAACCTGCTTACCCCTGAACTTTTCAGAAAATACCCGGACCCCGTTGCACTGGCCAATGCCGATATCAACGACATCAAAGCCATTATCAACAGCTGCTCATTTTTCAACAACAAGGCAAAGAACCTGATCAAGATGGCCCAGCGTCTGGTCGAAGTCTATGACGGCAAGGTGCCGCTGGATGAAAAAGAGCTTGTCACTTTGGCCGGTGTAGGTCAAAAGACAGCCCATGTGGTGATGATAGAGTTTACCGGGGCCAACCTTATGGCTGTCGACACCCACGTTTTTCGTGTGGCCCATCGCTTGGGGCTCAGTGATGACGAAACAGCGCTCAAAACAGAAGAGACCCTGGTCAAAAAGTTTAAAACCGACCTGCATGCGCTGCACCAGGGGATGGTACTCTTTGGCCGCTACATCTGTACCGCCCAAAACCCAAAATGTGACAGCGACTGTTTTTTACAGGAGTTTTGTAAAAGTAAAAAGAGCTTCAAAGCAAGATAGAAGCTGGCAATAATCAGGAAAACGTCTCATCTTTGGTGCAGCTTTTGCAAAAGTGATCCTGAAGCTCCACTATGCCGTGCAAGAGAGTCAAGAGCTAGGCCGTTCACCGAAGATGTGCTCTTTTTAGAACTTGTATTGGACACCGAGATAGAGCGTACCGATGAAATTGTAATAACTTCCTTGCCCGCTCAAATCGTTCACCTCTTGTGTCGTATCAAACTTACTCCAGTCTCCTTCATACGCAGCACGGAAACCCAGACCCCCTAAAGCACGCGGTGTGTAGAGCAGGCCAATTCCGTAATGCAGGCTCACAAAAAGATCGCGGTCATACACGGTACCTTTATCGGCTGCCAGCCATAATACTCCTGCCCCGGCAATAACAAAAGGTCTCAGCTGGTTGTGCCAAAGGTCACTTCCGTAGTTCAGATAAACAGCTGTCGACATCGGTGTGAAGGTCTCTATCGTCTCGCCGTTTTTGGTCACATCATATATGCCGTATCCGGTAAAAGAACCTTCAAGTGTCGCTTCATGGTTAAACTTGTAGCCTGTATAGAGTTTGTAGGCACCACTGACATCACTGAGTTCGCCCCCGATATCCGAAGCTGCACCGGCATCGTTATAGTAGGTCGCACCAGCACCCAGACCGATAAAAAAACCTTCACCGTTGCGTCTCGCATCCAGTGTAAGCGGCAATAAAACAAGCAGTGTTAATGTCAGTAATATTCTCTTCATAGTTCCCTCT
The DNA here is from genome assembly GCA_041571435.1 of Sulfurimonadaceae bacterium. GTDB lineage: Bacteria > Campylobacterota > Campylobacteria > Campylobacterales > Sulfurimonadaceae > Sulfonitrofixus. Next base: position 38,600 of record JBFFUI010000008.1, read on the forward strand.
GATTGTAAAAAATGTAGTGTAGCACTTTATCACTTCTGCTTAACAAAGAAGAGGCGCGGGTCGACCATCGCACCGTTGAGTGAAACACCCCAATGCAGATGCGGGCCGGTAACACGTCCTGTCGCACCTACCTCCCCGATCTTTTCGCCTTTTTTGACAATCTGCCCTTTTTTGACGTCGAACTTGTGCATATGACAGTACATACTGACCAGTCCAAGACCATGATCGATAAAGATGACGTTGCCGTTAAAAAAGAACTCCCCCATCTCGACGATCTTACCGCCGAGCGGTGCTACGATCTTTGTACCGGTGGGTGCAGCCATATCGACCCCGCTGTGCGGACGGCGGGGTTTGTTGTTAAAGTAGCGGCGTTTGCCGAAGTCATCGCTGATCTTGACCTCGACCGGCTTGACCATGGAGAGGTCGCTGAACTTTTTCGGCGAAAACAGGGCTAGCGCTTTTCGTGAACGGCTAGATTCCTCTTTGATGCGCTGCATATCCTCTTTCAGAGGCGAGACCTTGCGCTTGTTTTTCATGTTGATGTACTGCTTTTCATACGCTTTGTCGTCGAGATAAAAAGAGTGGAACTGCTCTTTTTCGCCCTCTTTGATAGTCACCTTGTACGGCTCTTTGATTTTTTGGTTCAGCCCTATTCCCGCTACGATGAAATACTTATCTTGCACTTGCGATGGGAGTACCATCAACTGACGTTTTCCAAGGTAGGCTTTCGGTTCGACCTTGCTTTCGACCTCCTGCACGATCACACCCCCTGGAAAAGGGGCATTTTCAGGCAGTACAAGACCAAAGCCGTTAACAGCAAATAGCAGTATAAGCAGATTAATCTTCATCCAGACTCCTCACAATATTTTGCAATGATAGATAGACACGCTCTACCGATGCAAGCTCCACTTTTTCACGGTTGGAGTGCGGGTGCATGATGTTCGGTCCGATGGAGGCCATTGCGATACCGGGATGCTTCTCTTTGATGATCCCGCACTCCAATCCTGCATGGATGGCACCGTAGCTTGCCTTTTCGAACAGGTGCTTCGTCATATTCAAGACCAGGTCTGAAAAGCTGTTCTTCTCGGGTTTCCAGGGCGAGTAAAAGCCTTCCGACTCGACGTCGAACCCCTCTTTAGCAAAATAGGACGTAGTCTCACGCTCGAGTGCTATAAGCTCCTCTCTGTCCATGGAACGGCCGCTGAGTTGAACGCGCAAGGCCTCCTCAGAGCTCTCTATCAAAGCGAGATTAATACTGGTCTCGACAATGTCGAGGTCTCTGTTTAGAGCACGCACGCCGCTCTCAAAACCTGCCAGCATGGCGATGATCGCACAGCTCTCACCCATCACATCGGCCTCCTGCACGCCCAGATAGACGGCACCCTCGATTGTGGCTTCCTCTTCAAGACCGAAGACGATCTCCGCCTTTTTAGGGATGGAGTTACGGCGTTCACCGCCGCTTACCTTGACGATAAAGCTCTCGGTCTCACACAGTTTTTTGAAAAGAAGAGAGATCGCATTGGGAATGTTTTTGTCGATATCGACTCCCGAGTGCCCGCCGGCAAGACCACTGATCTCGTACGTGTAAAGATGCAGCTTCTTTTTTTGGCGTGTCAACGCTTTTGTGGCGATGATGTCAACACCCCCGGCACAACCGATGGTGACGACCCCCTCCTCCTCCGAGTCAAGATTCAGCAGGTAAGGGGTTGAAAGTTCCAGCTCCAGACCTCTCGCTCCCAGCAGTCCGACCTCTTCTTCAGCCGTAAAGAGGCAATCCACCTCAGCACCACTCTCCATCAGCGTCAACATCATCGCCATCCCCATACCGTTATCAGCACCCAGTGTCGAATCTTCGGCAGAGAGCCACCCTTCTGACTCTTTGAGTTGCAGAGGAAATTCGACCCCAATGCAGACCATATCGTAGTGTGCCTGCAGCGTCATCTTCGCACCCTCTTTTTTTGCCAATATGTTTCCGACCGCATCCGTAGAGACCCGGTAGCCGTAGGACGAACATCTTTCTACAAGGTATGCTTTCATCGCTTCAGCTTCATAAGAGCAGTGCGGGATCGTACAGAGTGTATTGAAATGGTCAATAACTGTTGATACTGACATATGCCATCCTACTTTATCGCGATAAAGGTCGCAAAATTGGCCCACCGGAAGATGCATTCGCAGTGCGAAAAACCGCAGCGCTCTGCCATCTCTATGTTTTCTGCTTCCGTGTACGGGATCAGGACATTTTCCAGGGCTTCACGCTTCTGCGCTATTTCGTATTGACTGTACCCCTGTTCTTGTTTAAAATCATAATAGCAGTCGATCAGCTCTTTGTTGAGCTTGGAGTTTGAACTCACCACCTTCTCACTGAAAATAAACGCACCGCCGCCGTTCATCACACCGCTGATCTTTCTGATCAACTCTTCGCGGACAAGCGGTCGGATAAACTGCAGCGTGTAGTTGCTGATGACGACATCACAAGGCTGGTAATCATAGGAGAGGATATCTGCCTCTTTTACCTCAACATTCGAGTTAAACGCAAGGATCTTTTTTTGTGCCTGCTCCAACATCGATGGGGCATTGTCCAGACCGACCAGCCGGGCATCGACCTCCAATGAGCGTTCGACGTCCAAAAGCGTTGACGCCGTAGAACAGCCAAGATCATAGACCAGACCACCTTCAGGAAGGTAATTCTTCGCAAACCGCTGTGTCAGTTTCATCGCCTCGGCGTAAAAGGGAACAGAGCGCTGCAGCATGTCGTCAAAGACTGCCGCTATCTCCGCATCAAACTCAAACTGTTTTGCTATCGGCTTGTTAAATACTTCATCTTTTTTCATAAAGATATTTTAGCGAATAAGTTGCAATATCGCTATGAATCCTACCCTGGAAAATTATGCGTCAAACGTCCGGGACTTTTATTGACAACACCTGCGACAAAGATATGACCTCTGTCTATGTGGAGTTTCTGCCCCAAATACCGGAAAAAGTGAGTAGTACCAGAACAGTTCTGGCGTTCTATAGCGCATTGTCACACTGCTGCAGGGCTGTGTAGAAAAGTACCTAAATCCAACTTTTTATTGTAAATTTACTTCTAAACAGGTATCGTAATAATATATACTATAATAAACCAGAAGGGGTTTTATATGAAAACGATTCAATTGGGGAGTAAGAAATTCTTGTTAATGGTGGCCGCGTTGTTTGTGGTCACATCGTTCATAGCCATTATGAGTAAGGGCTGCAGCGGAGACGGCAGCAGCACTAGTGGTGGCATATTTGTCGAGGCTCCGGGTGAACCGACGAATTTTACGGTCGTAGCGACAGCCGCTGGTGGGGACCTCTCTGCCACGCTGGCCTGGTCGGCACCGACGACAGGCGGTGAGACGACCTCCTATGAGATCTATCGCAGCAATTCAGCCGACAACATTTTTGATCCGGCTAACCGCCTGATCTCCCTGCCGGCCACAACCTTTGAGTTCATCGACAATGCCGGGCTGGAGAGGGGCGTAACGACCTACTGGATCGTCGCCGCCAAGAACGACGGCGGGGAGACCCCTACGCTTTCAGAAGGCTATACCCCTCCTGGCCACGGTGGGGGTGAAGTCGAAACCTACGGCAACAACTTCGCCGCAGCGATGATCTTTGCCGACGGGTATGGTATCAGCGGACAGCAGATTACCGGGAGCTGGACGGAAGACAACCTTTCGCTCATCGACTACGCTACCGGGCTGCGTCCGTCTGACTTGGAAGCCCCGACACAATTTCCGTACTTCGACGAGAACACGACATTTGAGCTAGGCGGCGTGACCTACTACAAGCAGAAGACCGCCAGCACATGGCAGGGGGAATGGATAGACGGGTCGAACTCGCTGGTTGAACACAATGTTACGGCAGCGTGGGGCGACAACCTGATCAGCCAGACCCTGAACACCGAATCCATCGTCAGGGTCGAGATGGTGCTCTCCGAAGACCTGGACACCAACATGACCTCTTACAAGATGGTTTCGCTTTACGGTACTAAGGATGTTGAGATATACGGGACAGACGGCACAACCTACGAAAACAACAGCTCATTCGTCTTTGCTACCAATGCCCACCTGACGATTCAGCAAGTGGATGAAAACGGCACTGTGCTGGCGGAGGTGGAAGACCAGACGCTCTTCGACGGAAGCGTCCCAGACGGCCCGGGCAAATTCGGAGCTGAGATCAATGTGGCCGGTAACCTTACGTACGGATACGTATGGGACCTCAAGCAAAACCCTGTCCCGGCGGGAACATATCGGATCACGTTCTCGCTGGACGGCACGTCAGTTCCTACAGGTACGCCGAACAACACCATTATCGGTTCGGTCGCAGTGCCAACCGAAGGAGACCCAAGCACATTCCCTGTGCTCGATTCCGAAACTTCTACACACATCGACATTATCATCCACTAACAGCGACCCTTTCGGGGGAACAATCAGCAGGGAACGTTTCTGCCTGCTGAGCAGGTTAGCGATAAGAGATGAAGGCCCTTTGAGTGATGGACATAGGGCTCACGAATGACCTGCGTCAAGAACGCAAAGGCGAAAAATGGTTAAACTTGTCAGCAAAAAAAGTGTCGAATGAGCACGCTTGAAACAGTGATGATGGCGACCTTTGTTCTGGCCTTGGGGTTTAGCGGGTGGAAACTCTATGCTTTCCTGCCCACCAAACCTCTGAAAGATGATGATACGACCTCTGTTTCCGTCGAAACGTTAAAAACGATAATGTATGATGTCATCCATTCAGGCGAACTTGACGAAGAGGCGATCGTCACCAAGATGAAAGAGCATCCGAAGTTTGACCATGACCACTTCTGGCGTTTTAACCATAACCGCCTAAAGCAGCTTTTGAACAGCCACTTTCTGGAGCATCCTCACCATCAGAACATTGAACATATTCATGACCACCTTACAGGTAAAGATCAGAGCGTATCAAAATAGTTCATCTCTGCTGAACGCAGGATCCGTATATTGTTGGTCGTACCCGGGACACCGACCGGATCACCCGCAGTCAAGACGTAGCACCCTTCGCGCTCAAGCACCTCGTCTCGAAGACCTTTTTTGATCACCTCGCTCATCATCTGGTCCAAAGAGCTTTTGCAGACCAAAAATGCAGGTGCAACACCCCAGACGATCGTCAAGGAGCGTGCCACACGCTCATCGTGCATGATAGCCAGAATAGGTTTCTTTGGACGATAGCGCGCCAGTTTTTTAGCCGATTGTCCCGAAGTCGTCAAGGCCAAAAGTGCATTGGCATTCAGGTTATCGACGAGCATCACGGCCGATTCATCGATCACATCCATCTCGTCATGCATCGTAAAACCTGAAAAACGACCGTACTGATAGATCTTTTCTGTCTCACGAATCGTGTTGACCATTGTCTCTACTGCCAGAACAGGGTTGTGACCAATGGCACTCTCTTCGGAGAGCATCACCACATCCGTACCATCGAGAACGGCATTGGCGACGTCAGAGATCTCGGCACGTGTCGCCGTCTCGCTCTCCGTCATAGAGAGCAGCATCTGCGTGGCTGTAATAACAGGCTTACTCGCTTCGTTGGCCTTGTGTATCACACGTTTTTGAATCGCCGGCACTTCATAATACGGCACTTCGATACCCAAATCCCCGCGCGCGACCATAATACCGTCACTCGCATCCAAAATCTCATCGATGTTCTCTACAGCATCAAATTTTTCGATCTTGGCAAAGAGCTGCTGATGACCGCCATGCTGGTCAACGATCGCACGTGCGTTTTGCATGTCGGACGCATTCTGGACAAACGAGATCGCCATGAAATCGACATCGTTCTCAATACCCCACAACATATCTTCGCGGTCTTTCGGTGTCAACACATCGATACCGATACGTGTATTGGGAAAGTTGACGCCCTTGTTTGAAGAGAGCTTTCCGCTGTTTTGCACAACTGCAATGACCGTTTCACCAACACTCTCGACTTTGGCACGAATATTGCCATCGTAGAGATAAATATACTCGCCCTCTTTCATCTTAGGCAAAATGTCACTCTGGTTAATAGAGAGCTTGTAATGGTCCTCCTTGAGCTGTGCACCTACAATATTTTCCTTGACGAACTCCAGGATATCGCCATTTTTGAGCAGAAAATCATCCTCCAGCTTTCCGACACGTACCTTTGGTCCGCTGATGTCCTGCAATACACCGACAATAAGCCCTGTGTTTTTCATAGCCTGTCGTATCAACTGGAGAACACAGGAGTGATACTCATGAGTTCCATGCGAGAAGTTCATCCGAAAGACATTGACCCCGGCCCTGATCAACGCTTCCAATTGTTCCAGTGAATCTGATGCCGGTCCCACTGTTGCCAGGACCTTTGTTCTTTTTTTCATCCCCTCTCCTTCATGCCTCAAGTTTGTAATTGGTACTATTCTAGCATTGTAAAGCAACCGGATGGTTACAATGAGACGGGCATAATTTAAAATATGCTAAAATCGACAAACGTATATTTACGATCTATTTTGTGTTAGTGAAAGGAAGCCTATGCGTCTTAGTATAGACGAATATGCAAGTCGTTTTGAAGTCCCGATTGCAACGATACACAAGCAGCTTCGCAACAGAGAGCTTGATTACAGTATCGACAATGGTGTTGTCTACATCCTGCTCTCAAGCACACCGGAGCCAAAACAGAAGACATCTGTGGGCACCATTATCGCCCTTTACCAAAAAGAGAACCAGCATCTCAAAGAGAAGGTCGAAGAGCTTGAGAAGAAGATCGATAGACTCATCGATGACAAGGAGCAGATGCTCAGAGAAGAGCGTAACCGTATTGAACATCTCTATCAGACAAAAGATGAGCAGCTCAGAACGGTACTGGAGCTTATGAATACAAAGATGCAGCTCGCTCAGCCTACAGCCAGAGAAGAAGCGACGAAAGATAACAGCGGCGTCGATATTGATGTCGACACCGATCATGATATAACTGTTGAACCTGACGATACCGACAGCGAACCGCATAACCCACATAAGATCTCACTGCGCAGATACCTTAAAAACATCGGTCTTGAAAGTCACGAGAAACGTATCATCAAACGCCGTTTTGCCGGCGCATACGGAAGTGATATCAGAATTCTGCAGCATGGTGGCGAGTTTTATCTCGACCTCTCTAAATTCGACTACAGTGACCTGCTGAAAATCCATTAATTCAAAAATAAGATTTCCTTATCATACTTATCGTTTTTGTTACTTTTCTTAACAACTTTCACCCCCTGTAGGCTCCGAACTGTGGGGGGTTTGTGAAAAAAAACAGCCGTTTCCAACGATTTCTTCCTAAATATTATAAAAAGAAGAAAACTTTAAGCTTAGAGAGTATAAAGTAGTCCTAGTTGAATCATTGAACCCCCTAATACAGGGGAGAATTTGATGTCAAACATCTTGAAAAAAAGGGCATTTCGTATGAATAAAGCACAATTCGTTGAACTCGTTCAAAAAAACGGTGACTACAAAACTAAAGTTGAAGCAGAAACTGCAATCAAAGCATTTACAGAATCAGTAACAGAAGCACTAGTAGGTAAAGAAGATATCTCTCTAGTAGGTTTTGGTAGCTTTGCAGCATCACTTCAAAAAGGTAAAAGTGGTAAAGTACCAGGTACTGACAAAACTTATACTACTCAAGATAAAATGGTACCTAAGTTCAAAGCCGGTAAAAGTCTTAAAGACCGCGTTGCTGCTGGAAAATAGTCACCCCTTGTCACGCGCTTTAGCGTGACCCCCTCTCTTAAACTTTTCAAATCCTTTTTTAACTGTTTATAAAACTAATCTCTCTCCATTCATGCTGTGTTACAATCCGTAGATCTATCGCAATGCCGGAGGAAAAGATGCCTAAAATAGTCAAATCTGCACAGCAGTGGCGTGAAAAGCTCTCTGCTGAAGCCTATGCCGTCTGTCGGGAGCATGGTACAGAGGCTCCTTTCAACGGCATGTATTACGATTGCCATGAAGAAGGCACCTACCGCTGCGTATGCTGTGATGCCCCACTGTTTCACTCTGAAACCAAATTTGACTCCGGCACCGGATGGCCCAGCTATTATGAAGCGATCGAAGATGCCGTCATCGAAAAAAAAGATGAGCGCTATGGCATGGTAAGGGTCGAGGTCTTATGTGCCAGCTGTGATGCCCATCTTGGCCACGTTTTTGATGATGGCCCGGAACCGACCGGCCTGCGCTACTGTATCAATTCGGTATGTTTAACGCTGGATGAAGAAAAATAAGAGACAAGCAAAGATGGTGATTACGATATAACGCTAAATGTCCCATCGTAAAAAGTTTCTGATTCTGTGTAGATTGTGTTGAACGCAGACTGAAAGCGCACTACTGTGCGCAAAGAGTCTGAGTCGGGTGTAAGATGCTCTGAAGAGAGAACTTTTAGAAGTGGAACTCGATGCCGGCACCGTAGTTTGTAATGCTTTCACCGATCACCGTATAATCGATATAGGCATCCAGATGTTGCATGATCGTAATGCCCCCGCCGATACCAGAAGAGAAAGTCACGTCACGTGAGTTGACAACATTATCGCCGCTATTGAAATATTCAGCACCGCCAAGATTCGGGAAGATAATCCCGAAACGCGGTTTGACATAGATGATGTCCGTTACAGGAATACGGTAAACGGCATAGGTAGCCAATGTAGTCACATTGACTTTGTCGCGATCGTTATTCGGCCCTTTATAATCCACTTTAGGATCAACGACAGACTTTGTCAACTCTACCTCGGCACCGAAACCTTCTAAAACCGCATCTAGCGTCATACCTCCGCGTGCCACGGCAGCCAGACCCATATCCCAATTTTGCACATTCTTCGGTACTGCTTCAAGTGCCACACCGCCGCCCGCGTAGAAACCGACCTCTGTTGCCATTGCACCAGTACTCAATACTGCTGTTGCTAAAAGTGCTGAAGTGAACTTTTTCATCATTAATTCCTTACTATTGATTAATATAATGCGCACATAGTAGCATACTTTGCTATAATTATTTAAACTACCCACTTCTTGGAGAACATGATGAAGCTTCTACTATCACTTCTTTACACACTTAGCACGCTGGCTTTTGCAGATCTGCACGAAACTCTCTCAAAACCGGAGAAAATGAACACTAATCATCCTGTAGCCGTACTTGAAACGACTCAGGGAACGATCGAGATCGAGCTCCGTCCCGATTATGCTCCTTTGGCTGTCGAAAACTTCAGCACCCATGTCAAAGAGGGGTACTACAACGGCCTTATCTTTCACCGTATCATCAAAGACTTCATGATCCAGGGCGGTGACCCTACCGGAACAGGACGTGGTGGACAATCAATCTGGAACAAACCTTTTAAAGATGAGTTTGCGCCTAATGTTACCTTCAACAAACGGGGTATCCTGGCCATGGCCAATGCCGGTCCTGGGACCAATGGAAGCCAGTTCTTCATCACGACTGCGCCGACGCCCTGGTTGAACGGCAGACATACAATCTTCGGTTATGTTATAAAGGGGATGGATGTTGTCGATAAGCTGAATAATGTAGCGACTTCTGGCCGCAGCCGCGGTGACCGTCCGCTTGAAAAACAGACGATTTTGAAAGCCTATATGAAATAGGTTCTTACGCACGCAGGCAAGTACCCGTCTTAAATTTGCTTCAGACCTTTTTGTATCTTCAGGGCTTGCACATGCTCTTTTACGTCGTGAACACGCACTATCGCAGCGCCATTGCTAGCCGCTGCAAGGTGCAGGGCCAATGTACCGCCCAGACGCTCTGAGACATCTGAAGGATCGATCTTGTCGATCAGTGATTTGCGGCTGGCCCCGACAAGAAGCTGTTTTCTAAGTCGTAAAAAGTGTTCAAGATGGGTGATCAAGGTCAGGTTGTCATCCAGGCTCTTTCCAAAACCTATCCCGACATCCAGTACAATATCTTTGATCCCGTAAAGGTGTGCTTTGGCAATACGCTCTTGAAAAAAGGCGTAGATCTCATCCAAAATATCATCGTATTCAGGCTTCTGCTGCATCGTCTCAGGTGTTCCCTTCATATGCATAATGATCACTTTGGCCTGAAACGCTGCAACCACTTCACAGAGTTCGTCACTTTCCAGGCCTTTAATATCATTGATAATGTGAAAGCCTCTCTCCAGAGCATACCGCGCTACCAAAGGCTGATAGGTGTCGATGCTGAACTCTGCCTGCTCAAGCAGTGCCGAGCCTTTCAGCAGGTCGATAATCGGTTTGACACGTTCAAGTTCTTCCTGCGCGCTCACCTCTTTTGAGCCGGGGCGGGATGAAACACCGCCGATGTCGATGATCGCTGCCCCATCCGCTATCATCGTTTCGATCTTTTTCAGGGCGTCATCCGCTTTAAAGCGGCTCTTGTCAAAGAAGCTGTCGTCATTGGCGTTAATGACCCCCATCACCTGACATTGACGGGGCTTTTCTGTTTTGAGGATCGCCTGAAGCTGATGGGCGACTTTTTTGAGACCAAAAGGCTGTGTCAGCTCTTTGGTACTCAGTATCTTCATATGTTTTCTTGACGCTATCAGCAGGCAGTCAACATACTCATTCTCGGCAATAATCGTCCCTTTTGGAACTGCCAGCTCGGCACCGATCGAGAGGGCATCTTGTTTCAAAACATGGGCAGCTGGCGTTTTTAGACCTTTTATGCTCACCAGATAGATCGCTGCTTTGGCGCTCATAATATTAAGCCCGCCGGCATCAACGCCTATCGCTTTGAGATACTTTCTGACATCTATATCGGCAGACAACTGTTTAACTGTCACGTTTCACCTTTGGAAGAAATGTCATCAGAAGTGTAACGAGAATCGTCTGAAGGCGGCCGTTTAACTCAAGAAGCCGGTAACTGCGGTCGAAGATATCGATCTGTTGTTCACTGAGGCTAAGACCGTCGATGACCGTTGCCCTGTGATAAAGCGATTCGATCAGGGCTTTAGCCTCATGTTTGGCGAGGCGGTCATGGGCTTTCACAAAATCAAAGAGTGTCGAAAGGTCAAGGTTTTTGAGTTTGATGTCAAGCTCTTTGTGAAAAATGCTGGTCTGCTCTTTAATGATCTTCAATCGTGATCGTACTGTCGGAAGCAGTGTTGACTTGCTTTCCGTAATAATAATAAGTTCAATATTGCGAGGAGGTTCTTCCAGAAGTTTGAGCAGAGCGTTTTGTGAAAGAGTATTAAAAGTTTTGGCAGCCAGAACAAGATATTTTACCTCTTCTTCTGCAATGTATGCTTCTGCCATCACCGCCTTGGAGTCATCTATCTTAAAGTCATCGCGCACAAAACTGACAACACGATGCGGGGCCAACTCCTGCTGGAGTGTCGTACTTCTCTCTTCAATGTTGTCGCAGATTAAAATATGGCTGCCAAGCCCGCTACTCCTCGACATTAACCTCTCCGAAGAGCACGGCATTTAGCGACTTGTCGAACTGACGGTAAAGCTGTAGCAGTTTTATATCCAAAAGCGGATCATACGAACGCATCGTATAGGCATTTTGGTACTCTTCGTCCATCAGCCATAAAAAGCTTCTATCGTGGTTTTTCGGCAAGTCGGCTGCCTTGTCGTTTCCCCGACCGATATACCAGAAGAAGTAGTCACCTTTGTACGAGAGGCTTAACATATCCTCAAGCATTTCAAGGGTATCACTGTTGATGGTGTTGTAGTTTGGATAGAGGCTTTCCATACGGGCAAACGAGATCATTGGCCGGTCTGTTGACGCTTTGTTGATCGTATTGACAATATAATGTCCGAACCATTGACGGTCGTTATCGGTTACGACGACAACACTTTTTCCATCCGTTATCTGTTTGAGTGCCTGTGCAATAGTAGCCGTCCATTCAAAACGGGACTCTTCAAGCCAAGAGAGCATTGCACCTTCGTCACGAATGCTGTCAAGTGTCCATTTGATGAAGGCCTGCACGTTAGATCTACTTATCTAACTCGTAGGCGTTATGAAGTGAACGAACAGCAAGTTCGGAATACTTCTCATCGATTACCATTGAGACTTTGATCTCAGATGTTGAGATCATCTGAATGTTGATGTTCTCCTGTGCCATTGTCGAGAAGGCTTTTGCTGCGACGCCCGTGTGCGACTTCATCCCGACACCCACGATAGAGACTTTACAGATGCTCTCGTCAAAACTCGCATCCTGGATCTCGTCTTTCTGACAGAAAAGCTCTACGACCTTCTTTGCATCATTAAGCTCATTATGCGGCACCGTAAAGTCCATATTGGTCGAACCGTCATGACCGGATGTCTGGATGATCATGTCGACGTTGACATTGCTTTTCGCCAAAGCACCGAAAATATCAGATGCGATTCCAGGACGGTTGACAACGCCTTCAAGGGCGATACGGGCTTGGTTGCGGTCAAGTGCGATACCGCTGACTAATGGTTTTTCCATGATATTTTCTTCCTTTGTAATAAGAGTACCTTCTTCATCTGAGAAGCTTGAACGGGTAACGAGGTTGACATTCAGTTTTTTAGCCAGTTCTACCGAACGGTTTTGAAGCACTTTCGCACCCAACGATGCCAATTCCAACATTTCGTCATATGAGATCCTGTCAAGTTTTTTGGCACTTGGTTCGATCCGAGGATCGGTCGTATAGATCCCGTCTACATCCGTATAGATCTCGCATAGATCTGCATCGATTGCACCGGCAACAGCTACTGCTGAAAGGTCAGAACCGCCTCGGCCAAGCGTTGTGACCCGTCCCTCTTCGTTAACACCCTGGAAACCGGCGATCACCAAGATCTTACCTTCTGCCAACGCATTTTTCATCGGTGCCGGATCGATCCGTTCAATACGGGCTTTTGTGTGCACTGCATCGGTGATGATACCGGCGTGTCTGCCGCTCATCGATGTCGCATTGTGCCCCATCTGATTGAGTGCGATAGAGAGCAATGCCGCGGTGACACGTTCACCTGAGCTCAGCACCATATCCACTTCAGAACGCTCAGGGTTCTCCCCGAAATACTCTGTATATCCGACTAACTTGTTCGTCTCACCACTCATCGCGGAGACAACGACAACGACCTGATGACCCTCTTTCACTGTTTTAGAGACACGATTCGCTACATTTTGTATACGATCAAGATCGCCGACACTGGTCCCACCAAACTTCTGTACTATTACCATTACAGTAACCCTTCTTTTTTGAAATGTTCTATAACCTGTTCATAGACAGGCTTCTTGAATTTAGCCACCATATCCAGTACGGAATTCACATCGATATATTTGTGGTCTTTAAACTCTGGATATTCCGTTTCAAGATCAATCAGTGTCTCATCTTTGATACGCACAAGGAAATAACGCTGTGTCTGACCGTGGAAAGGGTACATCTTCTTAGCAACATGTTTTGGAAAATCGTAAGAGATCCATTCCGGATGCTCACCGATCACTTCAATCTCTGCTGTTCCGATCTCCTCTTCCAACTCTCTGAAAAGTGCCTCTATAGGGGTTTCACCCTCATCTATTCCGCCTTGCGGGAATTGCCACATACCTGAAATGTCACTGCGCTCGGCCACAAAGACCTGTTTCTCATCAGGATAACTTGATGAGACAATAATTGCAGCAACATTGGGACGGTACTTCTTAATATTACTCATAGTTTATATCTTTGTTTATACGGCACTTTTTATGACCTTAATTAGTATGCGTATTATAGTATGAAAGGTTTAAAATGGGATAAATATTTCTAAATAAACGTCTACTAAACGACGATACTGTTATGGAGGCAGAGCTGCAAACCTTTTATACGATTCGGTAGGGTAAAGACTAACCCGGAACTAACCCAAAACCGACTAAACTACGTTTATGTTATTATATATTCACATCCCTTTTTGCGACTCTAAATGCCACTACTGCAGCTTCAACTCGTATGTCGATCTCTTCCATCTTCGGGAGCGTTACATGGAAGCGCTTCAAATACAGCTAAAATATGAGCTTGAGCACTTCGGTGTTAAAGCGAAGAGTATTGAGACGATCTTTATCGGCGGCGGCACCCCTTCAACCGTCAAACCTGATCTCTACCGCCCGCTCTTTGAGATGCTTCAGCCCTACGTCCAAGACGGTGCAGAGATCACCTCCGAGGCCAACCCCAACAGTGCCACAGATGAGTGGCTTGAAGGGATGCATGCACTGGGAGTAAACCGTATCAGTTTCGGCGTGCAGAGCTTTAATGACGAAAAGCTTAAAAAGCTGGGACGTGCGCACAAAGCAGCCGATGCTTCATCCGCCCTGATACGGGCGAAAAAAGCCGGCTTCAAACACCTCTCAATAGACCTGATCTACGCAGTCGAAGGCGACACCAAAGCACTGCTTTCACACGATCTTCAAGAAGCATTTAAACTGCCTATCGATCATCTCAGTGCCTATGCCCTGACGATAGAAGAGGGAACGCCGTTTGCCTCCACACCCGATGTCGCAAACGAAAAACTTGCCTTGACGGAGTGGTTTTTAAAAAGCATTAAAGCCCGTTTCCCTACCTATGAAATTTCCAACTTCGGAAACTACCACTCTAAACACAATCTCGGCTATTGGCAATACAAAGACTATATCGGGCTGGGTTCCGGGGCTGTCGGCTTCCTGAAAGAGACCCGTTTCTATCCGACTAAAGATGTCAAAACCTATATAGAAAATCCGCTCGATATTCAGAGTGAACATCTTGACGAAGCGGCGATCAAAACTGAGAAAATATTTTTGGGATTGCGTTCTGTTGTCGGTGTCTCTCAAGAGATACTCTCGGCACAAGAGATGAAAAATGCCCGCCTGCTGGTCGATGAGAAAAAGCTGCTTTTTAAAGAGGGTACGTTCTATAATGAAGATTATCTGCTCAGCGATGAGCTGGCCCTTTTTATACTGCAATAGTCAATCGGGCACTTTTATCTTTCGTAAAAAGTTTCACCCCTTTTTAAATATATCATCGATATAATCGCAAAAACTATAAACTTAGGCGGTCAATATGTTTGGTATGGGTTTTGCCGAGATCTTGATAATCGGTGTTATTGCTATCCTCTTTCTAGGGCCGGACAAACTGCCTGAGACCATGGTCCAGATCGCAAAATTCTTTAAGTCCGTAAAGACAACCGTCGCATCAGCAAAAAGTTCGATAGAAGATGAACTTCATCTTCAGGAGATCAAAGAAGAGGCCAACAACTACAAACGCCAGCTGGCTGAAGCCAGCAATGAACTCGGCCGTGTGAGCGGTGTCGAGGATCTTAAAGAGGAGATGCGCGACATCAAAAAAGATGCCCGTGTCGAGATAAATGAACCCGATGAAGTCGCTGCACCTGCCGCACCGAAGAAACCTGAGGTAGTCACCTTCGCCAAAAAATCAAAAAAACTCGATATCGAGACGCCCTCATCAGATGAAAAAGAAACGAAACCAAGTGAGAATGCCTAATGTTTGAAGATTTGAAACCGCATCTGGTTGAGCTGCGCAAACGCCTCGCCATCTCTGCCATCAGTATCGTCGTCGCATTTTTTATCATGTTCTATTTCCATGAATTTCTTTTGGAGTGGATGATCGCACCGCTCAACGATGCACTTATTGAGGTGGGTAAGAAATCAATGCATGCCGCCGAAGGTATGGTAACGACCAATCAAGTCGGCGGGGCCTTTTTTGTCGCACTGAAAGTTGCTTTCTTCTCCGGAATACTACTGGCACTACCGGTTATTCTCGCACAGATCTGGATGTTTATCGCACCCGGTCTTTACGCCAATGAGAAAAAAATGCTACTGCCGTTTATCTTCGGCGGTACGATCATGTTTGCCGTCGGTGTTGCCTTCGCCTACTACATTGTCACACCTTTCGGTTTTGACTTTTTGATCACCTTCGGTAGTTTCAAATTCACACCGCTGATAAATATCGAAGATTATGTCGGCTTTTTTACCAAGATCATGTTCGGTTTCGGACTTGCTTTTGAACTACCGGTCTTTGCCTATTTCCTGGCTCTTTTGGGACTTGTTGATGACAGACAGATGATCGCCTTTTTCAAGTATGCCGTGGTCATTATCTTTATTGTTGCCGCGCTTTTGACGCCGCCTGATGTTCTCACACAACTCTTGATGGCAGGTCCACTTATCCTGCTTTACGGCATCTCTATCCTTCTCGTAAAACTGGTCAACCCGGCTGAAGACGAGCCGGAAGAAGATGCCAGCGACGAAGATGGTGTTGCCATCTTGAAAGATGCCCTCGGCATTGAAGATGACGATGCAGCCAGATCCACTCAAGACAAATAGTTACGACTTCACACTTCCGCCGGAGCTGATCGCCACACGCCCGGTTGAACCGCGCGACCATGCGCGCCTATTGGTCTATGACCGTGCTACCGACACCATTACCCATTCACGTTTTGATGCGCTGGAATCTTTTTTGCCGAAAGAGTGTGCCATCATCTTTAACGATACCAAAGTGATCAAAGCCCGCCTCTACGGCCATAAAGAGAGTGGCGGCAAGTTAGAGATGCTGATCAACCGTCCTTTGGATGCCCACAATGTCAACGTCTACGTGCGCGGTAAGGTTAAAGTCGATACTGTTATCTATTTTGAAGAGGGGTTTACTGCCAAAGTCACCGCTTTACATGATGATGGCAGCCGCGATGTCCATTTCTTTCTAGATGACAAGGTCTTGCGTTTTGAGGAGGTCCTGCCTATTATCGATAAACAGGGACACATTCCACTTCCTCCATATATGCAGCGTGAAGATGCCAAAGAAGATGAAAATGATTATCAGAGTGTCTTCGCCCGCCATGAGGGTGCCGTGGCTGCACCGACTGCCTCGCTTCACTTTACATCAGAACAGTTTGAACGCATCTGCAAAAGTCATCCCCATGCATCCGTAACACTGCACGTCGGTGCTGGGACCTTCAAGCCCGTAGACAGTGAGATCATCACCGATCACCCTATGCATTCCGAATACTATAACATCTCCCCCGAAGCAAAAAAACTCTTTGACAGTCAACTGCCGCTGCTGTGTATCGGAACCACTTCGACACGTACTATCGAATATTATGCCCGTCACCAAGGGCAGCTTTCCGGCGAGGCTAACCTCTTTTTACACCCCGGGAACAAGCCTTTGCGGGTCAACCATCTGTTGACAAACTTCCACTTGCCTCAGTCCACTCTGCTGATGCTTGTTGCCGCTTTCGTCGGTGTTGAAAAGACCCATCAGCTCTACCAAGAAGCTATCAAAGAGAAGTACCGTTTCTACTCCTATGGCGATGCCATGCTGATCTTATAAAATAATTTTCAATCTCGCTTCCGTTTAAGTTATAACTTTCTATAATGTATCCACAAAGATGATGGATGAACAGCTTACGAATTTTAATTGTAGATGATGAAAAGATCACCACTAATATTCTCTCCAGAATGCTTGAGGACAAGACCCATATCGAGGTGCTCACCTACCACAGTGCCCAAGAGGCGCTAAAGGCAGTCGAGAGCAGTCCATTTGACATCATTCTCTCAGACATAAACATGCCCGGTATGAACGGTTTGGAGATGGTCAAAGAGATCCGTAAAAAAGACAAAGGTGTGAAGATCGCTATCTTTACGAACTTTGACAACAAACAATATATGCTTGATGCTATTGAATACGGCGTCAACCAGTTCTTCTCCAAACCCTTTAAAAAAGAACATTTTCTTGACGTCATCAAGAACCTCTCCGATGAGATCCTAGCAAAACGTGAGACGGAGAGAGCCCTCAATCGCCAGCAGAACATTCTCCATTCGATCAAAGAGATGGCCGAGCATTTTTTACAACATGATGACTGGAACATCACCCTCCACCAACAGATGAAGGCGCTCAAAGATGCGGCAGAGGCCTCATCAATATTTATCTTTAAAAACCTAAACCCGGAAAATCCTATTGTTGCGCAACGTTATCTCTCGATCAACGATGACGTTGAAGCCTTTACCCCCAATCTTCTTCACTATAAAGCATTGAACCTTGAAGATTGGAAAAAGAGGCTCTCCCACGATGAGTATATCAACGGTATTGTCGAAGATTTTAACGAGAAACAGCAGTATCTTCTACACTCCTATAAGATCAACGCTCTACTGATGCTGCCAGTTTTTGCCAACAACTGCTGGTGGGGCTTTTTGGGCATTGGTCACACACAGAAAAAACTGTTTGACCAGTCAAGTCTTGAGATGCTTGAAACCGTCGCCAGAATTATCGGTTCAGCTATCAACAACCAAAAAAATCTACGTTCACATGAGATCCGCAGTGCTGTCTTTGAGCATACCGTTGACGGCATTGTCATTACCGATGCTGATAACCGTATCGTCAATATTAACAAATCATTCAGCGACATTACCGGTTTTTCGCTACAAGATGTCTCTGGAAAAGATCCGAATATCCTGCAGTCCTCTATGCATGATCCGCATTTTTACCAACAGATGTGGGAACAGATCAATACCAACGGGTATTGGCAGGGCGAGATCAAGAACCGCCGTAAAAATGATGAAGTCTATATTGGATGGCTGAGCATCAACACTATCAGAGACAGTGAAGGTCATCTCCAGAACTATGTCGGTATCTTCTCGGACGTAACGGCACACCGCACCGACCAACTTGACTATGCCCACCTCGCAACACACGATGCGTTGACCGGACTGGCCAACCGTGTTCTGCTGAATGACCGCCTGGAACAGGCAATCAACCATGCAAAACGCTTCAACAACGGCGTTGCCGTAATCTTCTGTGATCTGGACAATTTCAAGCCCATCAACGACAACTACGGCCACACTGCAGGCGACCAGGCTCTCATACACTGTAGCGACTACTTTAGCTCCGTTGTCCGTGCAGAGGATACGGTAAGCCGTTACGGCGGGGATGAGTTTGTTATCATTCTTGGCGACATCGAAGCCACGAGCGATCTCACTGCCGTCACCGAAAAGATCCTCAACATAACCAAGATCGCCTTTAAGATCGATGAGAATGAAATCACGTTAGAGATGAGTGCCGGGATCAGCTTCTATCCCCAGGATACTGATAACGCCGTCGAACTAATCGATAAAGCGGACGAAGCGATGTACAAGGCAAAAAAAGCCGGCAAGAACCAGCTTCATTATTACAATAAACCACTTGACACGACGTTATTGCAGACAAGGCCCGACCAAAAAGAGATCGAGATTTGCTTTAACATATAGTGATTATGCCGTCCTTGACAATGATCTTTCCTTCCAGCTCATAGAGTGCGACCTTCTCTCCGTACTGTCTCAGCGCCTCTTCATAAGCGGGTGCGCCTTGGCAGAACTGCAAGAATTCATCTGCTTCAACCGCTTTGGCCTGACCATACTGTGCAACAAATGCATCAATGTCATAAATGACCTCGGCCTTACCAGCTTTGACCAGGTCCATGGTACCGTCACTCTCACCCATCCTATGGGCAAAGGTATAGATCTTTTTACCCATCGCCAGTGCATATTCAACACTGCGCATCGAACCGCTGTCACGCAACGCTTCAGCAACAATCAGTACATCACCGAGTGCGACGACCATCTCGTTTCGCGACACAAAGCTCCATTTGGCCGCCAAGGTCCCCTCTTCGTACATGCTCAGCAGCAGCCCCTCTTCCTCGATCTTCTCAAAAAGTTCCCGGTTTGTCATCGGGTACCGGATGTCAAGTCCACACGGCATCACGGCGATTGTATTGGCATAGCCTGCTCCAAAATGGGCCTGGCCGTCAACACCCATGGCCCCGCCACTGACAACAGTAACCCCGACAGCGGTAAGTCTGTGGGCCAGGTCAGCTGTCATCTGTCTGGTGTATTGCATCGGTGTTCGTGTACCGACGATACTGACCTTCGGTCTGTTCAGCAGGGCTGTGTTCCCGCGAAAGAAAATCTTTTTAGGCTCTTTTTTCATCGCTGAAAAGTGATGGAAATCCTCTCGGGGAAGCGTCTGTGTCATCGTTTTGTCAGCTTGTCGATTCGGACCAGCTCCACACTGTCGAATAGTGCTGTCGACTCTTTAAGCGCTTTAAGTGTTGCTTGATGCGGATGACAGATGGCAATGCATTTGCCGTATTTGTTGGCAATGCTGATAGCCTTCTTTATCTGCGCTTTGATAGCGTCGACATTGGCATCATGGTCTAAAAAGACATCCCGTGTCTGATACGGCATCTTGTACCGCTTCATCACCTGTTCAGCTTTGGTCTCAGCTGTCGTACGCGAGTCAATAAAACCGATCTTCTCAAGCCGAAGTGCAAAAATAAGTTTGTTCATTGCCTTAGCGTCCGAGGTAAACTTGCTGCCGGTGTGGTTGTTGATGTACTCCACTTTGGGAAACTGCTGCTTGACTTTTAGAATGCGTTCAACGATCTTCTCTTTTGAATCGCTTGTAAGCAGTGTCGAGGTCTCAGGTGAGTTGAAATTCATCGCTTCCATCGGCATGTGCACCATATAGTACGGCTCTTTTGCCGCCAGTTTTGCCGAATTCGGATGGCGGGAGGTCGGTGGTAGAAAAGACATAGTGACCGGAAGATTCAGACCTTTGATCTGTTTGACATCACCCGAAAATGAGACATCATCAAATATGATGGCCAGCTTCCCTTTTTTACCCTCTATTTTTTCAATTTTTTTCTCGATGTGGTTTGGCGGCGTGCTGCTGTTGCCATACTCATGCCGGGCTGTTTGGTTGGTCAGTCTTGATATCTTCTGCTGCAGTCTTTTGGTCTCTTTTTTATGTTCGGTGATGACACAGGCGCTCTCCTCTTTTGCCTGGTTGTATCCGGCGTAAAAACCGACCACACCTGCTGCGCTTAGTACCGATACAATGGCCAGCACCCAATACGAATAGTGAACAAAACGTTCTAGATCAAACCACTTCTTTGTCGATGATCTTTTTGTAGACTTTTTAGGGGTTGTTTTTTTCACTGCCATAGTTACCTGTCATTTTTTGAGTGCTCTATTCTAATCTATATAGCGTTAGATGCGGATTAATGTGGCATTCTGCCTCAATAACTTGCCTATATCACCCAGGAAGTTTTAATACAGATTTATCGCCTCTGTAGTTAGGGTATTAATCGGAACAGTCCTTATATATTGTCATAAAATTAGCCAAAATATCACTGCACGTTGGTGAAAGATAAGTATAATGTGCACTATGATTCGAAAAGTCTTTAAAAAACGAAAAAGAAGC
This sequence comes from Sulfurimonadaceae bacterium, assembly GCA_041571435.1. GTDB lineage: Bacteria > Campylobacterota > Campylobacteria > Campylobacterales > Sulfurimonadaceae > Sulfonitrofixus. Next base: position 59,770 of record JBFFUI010000008.1, read on the forward strand.
AATGCGCTTGATGCTGTCATCACCAAATACAATATTCCAAGAGAGTATCTCAGTGTCAACCGCAATGCTGTCTCAAAAGCGATCTTGGTAGGGCTTTTCTTTGGGTTTATCCCGATGCCGATGCAGATGTTGGCGGTCATATTTATGATACCGTTTATGAAGTTCAACGTCCCTATCGGTGTAAGTCTGGTCTGGATCACCAACCCTGTCACGATGCCCTTTATCTTTTATGCAGAACTTATCATTGGTGACCTAATCATGCTTGAACCTGTCACACAGGACCTGGATTTCATGGTCGAGCTTTTTACGATGGACTGGTTTTCAACCGTTTTTCTTTCCAAACTGATGGAGATCATTGTCCCGATGTACATCGGTGCGTTTTTTACCGCCACAGTACTTGCTGTTAGCGGTTACTACAGCGTCCGCTACCTCTGGTGGCGCTCTGTCCACGAAGAGAAGTTACGCAAGGAAAAAGAGAAGTTTCACAGCGGAGAGTAATTATATTTTCCTCTCTTCTCCTGATTAACAATCTATGCCTATACCTGTAGTAACAAGCAAAGCGATGTTCTGATAAGAATCATTTAAAGACTAAAAGAGTGGTGTAATTGCAAGAAGCATAGGGAGAAAGTGCCCTAGTGGACATGACGAGCGTAGTGACGATATCTCACTTGCAGTATGCCGGGGGCAAGCTGCAATGAGTAAAGTCATATATATATTTTTTAATTTTTGTCTTGGTCGACGATTTTGTTAGCAGAAATCCAAGGCATCATTTCACGAAGTTTGTTACCTGTCTTAGTGATAAGAAGCTCTTGATCGTTTGTACGCTCAGCGTTCATACGTGGGTATCCAGCTTGACCTTCAAGGATGAAGTCTTTTGCAAAACGACCGTCCTGGATCTCAGTAAGGATATCTTTCATCGCCTGCTTAGACTCAGCGTTGATAACACGTTTACCAGAAACATAGTCACCGTACTCAGCCGTGTTGGAGATAGAGTAACGCATATCAGCAATACCGCCCTCGAACATCAAGTCAACGATCAATTTTAGTTCGTGAAGACATTCAAAGTAGGCAAGTTCCGGAGCGTAACCCGCTTCAGTTAGTGTTTCAAAACCAGCTTGAACCAGTGCAGCTGTACCGCCACAAAGGACTGCCTGCTCACCGAAAAGGTCTGTCTCAGTCTCATCTTTGAATGTTGTCTCAATGATCGCAGTACGACCACCACCGATAGCAGAAGCGTACGAAAGTGCAAGCTCTTTAGTCGTACCACTTGGGTTTTGACCAACAGCGATAAGGTCAGGAATACCGCCGCCACGAACGAACTCTGAACGTACTGTGTGACCAGGTGCTTTTGGTGCGATCATGGTAACGTTGATATCAGCAGCCGGCTTGATACGTCCGTAGTGGATGTTGAAACCGTGACCGAAAGCGATCGTAGCACCAGATTTCAGGTTCGGAGCGATCTCGTTGTTGTAGATCTCAGCCTGGTTCTCATCCGGAAGAAGGATCATGACAACGTCAGCGACTGCAGCAGCGTCTGCAACCGTCATAACTTCAAAGTTTTTAGCTTCAGCTTTGGCCCAGCTAGATCCGCCCTTACGAAGACCGATAACAACTTCTACTCCAGAGTCGCGTAGGTTTTCTGCGTGTGCGTGTCCTTGAGAACCGAAACCGATCATTGCAACTTTTTTGCTTTTGATAAGGTCGATATTACAGTCTTTGTCATAATAAACATTCAATGCCATGAATTGTCCTTCTATATACCTCTACTTCGAGGTGAAAATTTCGCGGATTATATCCTAACTAAGTAAAAAAACAGTTTATAGGAAGCTTAGTTCCTCCAACTTGCACATATCTTTTAATTTATGCGTGATAGAATTCATCAATTAAAATTTCGGATATTAACTATGAAAAAATTCAATCTTCTAAAAGAGATTATTGTCATCTCGCGTAACGAGCTTCTCAAAGCGATCAACACTAATCAAGAGTTTGCAATTAACTATAAAGGCGAAGTGCTTGCTCCGCCCTATGCCGAAAAAGAGATCTTCATCTTCAAAGGCAAGGCAGAAGCGCCAAAAGTCTCTGCACTCAGTATGCCAAAACCACAGACAATTGCAGATATTCTGGGCAGCAACTATAAAATCGTAGAAGATGAAGACCGTGTTCTCATCAAAGCCGGCGGCAACTGGCAAGCACTTATCGGTCTCAATATGCCGAACTCGGGATATGACGACACCACGGCTGACGGTGTCGCAGAATTTGCCGACAGGGAGATGGAGAACATCGGCTGGATGGCGACAGACTTCGAGATCGGTTACCGTGATATGGTCGAAGAGCTAGAGTCCAAAGTTGACGGTCTCGTCTTCTGTATCGAGCAGGAGGAGCCTTATCAATTCAGCGGTATGGGCTTTTTCTTTGATATTGAGGAAGCGAAAGAGTGTCTCTTTAACTACTGTCAGGCCATCGTCAAAGAGAAGATCGCCAATGACCCTCATTTCGCAGCAGACAACCTCACCGACGATGAGGAAGAAGCAGCGAAGTTCTTTCAAGCACTTTAATCGCCGTTAGCCCGCAGCCAGCGTTCCAAAATGACCTTGGCCGCGATCGAATCAACACGGCCGTCACGTTTGTACTTGATCGTACCCTTCATCATATCTTCTGCTTCTATTGAACTCCCCGCCTCATCCTGATAATAAAGTGGCCCATCAAAGTCAACCAGGTTCATAAAGTGTGCGACACGGCGGCACATCTCATCTTCTGAGCTTCCGCCCATCGGGATACCGACGACCACTGCTTCCGCTTCCCACTCTTCTATCACCTTTTTTACGGCAGCCGACGCCTGATTGCGGTTTTTCCGCTCTACTGCTTCAAGTGGGGTGACGATCCCCTGCCCTCCGCTGTAGGCAAGTCCGATACGTTTAAGGCCCAGATCTATTGCAATGATCTTCATGTCATTTTCCAAGGCAGAAAGAGCCGAACATCTTGTCCAGCATCTCGTCATTTTCAAACGGACGAGTGATCGATGCCATGGCATGGATAGCCTGGTTCATGTGAAAAGAGAAGATCTCAAGGTCCTGATCCGCAAGTGGTTCGACCGCGTCATCGATCTCTGCCAAAGTCTTTTTGACGGCTTCGATCTGACGCGAAGAGATCAGCATCATCTCATCGGAGACATTCTGACTATCCATGATCGTCTTGAGTTTGTCTATCAGTTCACCACTGTCGGCTTTAGCGCTGATACCTATCGGTGAAAAAGCCTCAATGGCACGCTTATAAAACTTCTGCTCTAGATCCTGTTTATTGATGACACAGATAAAAGCTCTGTCCTTTTTGTGCGCCTGCATCAGTTCGATGATCTTCTCGTCTTCTTCATCAAGCACACGGCTTCCGTCAAAGATGGCGATGACGATATCACTCTCCTCCACGGCTTCGATGGATCGTCCGATCCCGATACGCTCTATCTCATCACCCGCCTCACGAATACCCGCCGTGTCAACGATACGGATCATATGCGAACCGATCTTCACCTGCTCTTCGATCGTGTCACGTGTGGTACCGGCGATCTCACTAACAATAGCGCGGTTGTAGTTGAGCAGTGCGTTCAGCAGTGAGCTTTTACCCACGTTAGGTTTTCCGATCAGTGAGACTTTGAAACCCTGCATAAGTCCCCGGCGGCTCTCACTCGCCTGCAATGTACGCTGGAGGTTCTTGGAGATCTCACTCAAACGTGCCTGTATCTGCTCGATTAGGTCTTCAGGTAGATCCTCTTCGGCATAGTCGATGGTCACTTCCGAGTAGGCTAAAGCGTGCAGAAGCTGGTCTCTGACCTCTTCGACATAATGTCGCAGTGACCCCTTCATCTGCTTGGCCAGGATCTTGGCGGCATCCTCACTTTTTGCTTCGATAAGTTGTGCAATAGCTTCGGCTTCAGTAAGATCGATACGCCCGTTCATGAAAGCACGTTTCGAGTACTCTCCCGGCTCGGCCAGTCTCGCCCCTGCATTCAGTGTCGCCTGCAGGATCTCCTGGGCAACAACCATGCCGCCGTGACATTGAAATTCGACAACATCTTCTCCGGTGAAGCTTTTTGGGCCTTCAAAATAGATAGATACGGTCTCGTCGATTAATTCCTTATCAGCATTGTAAAGCGGCGTCAAATGGGCATAACGCACCTTAAATGCATCGCGTTTCGTCAATGTTTTGGCAATCGAAAGGGCATTCTCGCCGCTAAGACGAATGATGGCAATAGAACCGACGCCATGCGCCGTGGCAATAGCCGTAATAGTATCGTTCATGAAGTTTCCAAGTCTTTTAATAATGACATTTTATCCAAACTGGAGATGTGAGTCATCATTAAAACGCTCATATTTTTACAGGTCTTCGAAAAAATGTATCTGTTAGTTAAATTCTCATTGATGCCGTCATAAAAGCTTCCCTTGCTAATATGCGTTGAGAACACCCCTCATCTTTTCATAATTTTGATTTTTTTTACAATATCTGAAAAGTCCGGTTCTTGTTGTGTAACCATATTTGTCTATTAAATCCGGATCGGCACCTTTCGACAATAACAGTTTTACCAGTTCAAAATTTCTACAGCCTTTCGCAGCCAACGTGAGTGCCGTTTCGCTCTTGTTGTATTGATAGTTTACGTCTGCACCATGTTTCAAAAACAGTTTGAACAGTTCAATATCCTCTGTAGCTAAAGAAAAAGGTGAATAGAATCCATCACTATCTCGGGCATACATATCTGCACCATGTTCGAGTAACAGTTCAACCGCTTTAAGGCTTTTCGCCATTACGGCATTATGCAAAAGTGTGTATCCCCTTTTATCCCTCTCTTCAATATTTTTACCGGAAGCGATATGTTCTTTAACTTCAATCAATTGTTTCTTATTTCTGGCAGTTATTCTTTCCAACATACGTATTCGTTGTTTTTCAACTGCGGCTTTATCTAGCTTCTTATGTTTTTTAGTTCTCATTATTCTTCTTTTATTTTGAAGGGCCCTAAGGTGTTTGTATTCTTCATTTTTTTTTCGTCTTATTTTTTCAAAATGTTCCGGGTGATAACTTTCTAAATATGCGTACCATTCACGCGAGTTATTCACGGTATCATAACGCTCTAAATAGAGGTTCATAAATTCAGAGAAAACATCCTTGAGCGGTATCTCTTGATTACAGATATCTTTGTCGTGTTCTCCGACCGGATATAAAATTGTGATTTCAATATCTTCAATCAGATCAAAGTCAAAAATCTTTTCATTTTCAAACAATAGCAGTTCGTTGTCTCTGGATTGTTGGACTTTTTGAGGTGTTGTTGCATGATTATTTCTAGCATTTAGCCTGTAATTATTACTCTCTTCCAACCAGTCAATTCTATTTTGTTTTAGTTGCTTTTTGATGCACTCAAGAGCCAAACCATACTGGACGCGGGCTTTAAATATCTCGTACCGATCTTTCGCATCAATAAAATATTTCATGTATTCTCTTAACTGCGTATCATAATATGCGATGATCTTATCATTGTTTGGGGATATAGGATACGCTCTGGTATAGGACTCCTCCTCAGTCAGTACCGATTGATCTATTTTGTACTTGTAACGGTTATTTGGAGCAAAGTGTTCGTATATGACGAATTGATACAACAATATAGATCCAAACATAAACAAAAAAGTAGCTGCAATCGCGATCATTGCTCTTAAAAATGAGCTTTTATCCCTTATCATAGGCTCCCCAAGACTTTTAATCGTTCATGATCCATTTGAATAATATTACTGATATTCCAGGTTTCATTATTGGATAATACAAATGTGATATGCAGCGAAGGGTAACTCTCCGATGTCACATAAACATATGCCAGGTTATTATAGACATCAATCTTATAGCGATAGCGTATACTTGGTTTTTTCCTCAATATCTCTTCCAACCGATTCAGTTGTTCAGAGCTCAATGAGTGTATTTTAAGTTCAGCTAATTTTTTCGGTGAGCGTACCGATATATCTATAAGACGTTTGATCAGCTCCTGGATGTGGTTATATATCTTTGCGTTTACGTTTTCTAGTACATAGACGCCTTTTACTTCCTCGTAAACAACAAAGACCCTGTCACTGTTGCTTTCACAGACAGCCATTTTAGGTGTATAGGGAACATGAAAAGGCCTAAATTGTTCTCTGTTACGTTTTTTGAACAATCGAAGCTGTTTGTTTTCCTTGTCTATCAGTACAATAGGCTCTTGTTTTAAAAACGCTTTTTCTAATCTTTGGGTATCGTAAAACGCCACACTTTCATAAGATTTGGTATCCCGCTTATAGTCTTTAGTCAAATCATTGTACCTGTATAGATAAAAGTTGGTAGAATCCTCATCATATGTATAGCCGACGACTTGATTGCGATCCTGTTTGCCTCGGATTGGACGGTAGGATACCAAGGATATGTTATTGTCTTCCCGATGTTCAAACATAAGGATATTGCCGGCTCCGGAATCTTTGAAATAAGTTACCTTAGCAAGTTCTTTAACATATATCTTGTCTTGAAGTTTTTTTTCTCTGGCGATATGGACCGTTTTGTTGTCGTCAAGGATATTCGGAATACCCCAAAACGGCTGAGACATATAGATAATATTCAGGTTTTCAGTACCCGCTATTGTTTGATTGCCTTTATAGACTCCATAAGTATTCGGTTCTTGAAACAGATGCATGGATCTGATCTCAAAATCATGTCTGAATTCTTTGATCAATAAAATTAGAAAAAAGAATACTATCAGAAACAGAGCTATGTAAATCAAAGTATTGTTTTTGACAAAAAGCCTTAACATGAGTGAAAATAACAGAAAAGCGACTGAACCCATAAAATACATACCCCAGATCATGTCGGGGTTACCGCTATGCGCATAAACGGGAGTACTTACGAGGAACAAAATCGTAAATTTATTCACGAATTGTATTAATTTTTGATATGGTATATTATTTTTCATAGGTTTATTTTACATGAAATCGAGTGATAGGCCAAATGAAAGAGAGAAAAGAATATGCTGAAGAGAGTTGCACAAATAATCGTGATCGGTTACATCGCTTTTACTGTTTTGATCGCGATCCTATTTTATGTCACCAATGCAATGCCTCCGCATAAAATATTGCAGGAGGAATCACAATGCATAGATGGCTTACCCCCTATCACCGTCATAGATATGGATCGGCCCTACAATACCCTTTACATTCTAGACATAAACCGTACAATTTACAAGGTTGACCCGTACAAAAGAAAACTGCTTGCGACCTATCATTTAAATCATCTTCACGACCTTCAAGGATTGTCAGTATATGACGATGGATATGATCATTTTTTGTATGTTTCAGATCATACCTCCGTACACCGTGCAAAAGTCACAACCAATGATGTATCAGTATCTTTACGACCCGAAAAAGTATTGGACGGGCTTCAAAACCCAAAAGATATTTTTGTCTATTTCGAATATCAATATACACCGCATGAGTCAAAAAGAGTTGAAACACTTGCCGTCTTGGAAGGAGATATCGATAAGATCAATATCTATGACGTCAGGACGAAAGAATTACTGGAAAGCAAAAAAGCAAAACTTGATATTCAAGAGCACCGTACTACCGTAGCAACGGTAGCGATGCAGAATGTACCCTACTACGTAAAATCTTGGGATAGTGAGCAAGGGATTAAAACAAGACAATATCTCAATCACATCAGACTGTATACGAATCGTAACTCATTTTCCACTGAACTGGGGAAAATAACGCACACTCGCCACGGGAACTACATCATCCCAGATCAGAAGAATAACCTATTATGGGTCTATGATAATTTTGGTCTATATGATTGGGATTATATCAAACTTGAAAAATCACCCTATATGGCTTTTACGTTTCCCTATACGGCTCCCGATTTTGTGAATGGGGATGCCCTCTTGAGCGGAAAAGGGAACTTTAGGACATATATTCAATACACAGATGATAAAGGACTTATTTGTGCTACAGTAACCGATACTCTTTATGGAAAAGTCAAATCCATGATTGATAGACTTTTTAAAATTTTTGTAGCACCATTTTTCTTTTTTGCTTTAATGTTTGTAGGGAAGGTTGGATAATCTCTGTAAAGCATCTCTTATGATAAAAGCGGAACCCCAAAATAAAAGAGTGGCTAATAGAAAGAATCGCTTAAAGGAACAAGATATTAGAAGGCGTTGCACCCCTCCATTGTTAATAGCTGTTATAGCCGTTAACAATGATGAACTTCGCCCCGTCGCGCGTCGAACGGATCGCGACATACTTGTCGGGGTACTGTTCGCGAAGCTGCTTCAACGCGATTTGAACCAGAACACCGTCAAGGATCTTTGTCTGGGCGCGACCGTCACGGTCAATCGATTCGCAGACACCGACCAGGTAACGGCTGATCGACTCCTCCTGGTTTTTCAGGAATTCGGCGATCTCAAGACGCAGTTGTAGACCGTACTTGGCATTGATCCAGTTGAAGATCATATATGAGAGCGCCTTATAACGGTACCCCTCTTTGCCGATCAGGAGTGCGGCATCTTCACCATTGAAGTCCAGCATCAATGTGTTTTCATCATACACGCTCACCTCGATCTCGTTGAGATCGAAACAGATCTTGGAAAAGAGTTCGTTGATCTGCTTTTTGACCTCGGCAGCGATCTCGTCAATGCTCTCAAAAGCCTCTTCGTCCTCGTCGTCGAACATCCCCTCGATCGCGTCTTCGATGTAGTCGTTTTGTTCATCCTCTTCATCCTGATCAGTGACAAAAGAGGTCGGCAGGATCGTATCGTTGAGAATACGGTGTTGCGGGATATCCATTTCATGCGTCTCTTCAATGGACGCTTCATCAGCTTGTTCCGGAAGCGATTGTGAGGCTTCATCCTCCACGCCCTTCTCTGTGACAGTTTCCATTTTCTTATCGGAACCGTTTTTGCGGAGGGCTACAATGATCGCATTTTTTGCAAACAGTCCTAAAATACCGCTTGAAGGGTGCTGAACGATCTCGACTTGAAGCTCAGTGACAGAGCATTTCAACTTTTCAGCGGCTTCCGAATATGCGAGCTCAAGCGTTTTGGACTCGATCTTAAGCATTACGCCTTACCTTCTGCTTTCTTCATTGCTTTCATCGCTTCAAATTGTTTGTTAACAATAAACTGCTGTGCAATCGAGAAGATATTATTCACGAACCAATAAAGGACCAGACCTGATGGGAACGTGATAAAGAAGAAGGTAAATATAATCGGAAGATATTTAAAGATCTTCTCCTGCATAGGATCGGTAAAGTTGTTCGGAGTAATGTGCTGCTGATAAAACATTGTCGCACCCATCAGAATCGGCAGAATAAAATACGGATCCATGCGTGAAAGGTCGTTCACCCAAAGGATCCACTCAGCACCCTGTAGTTCAACCGCATTCAGAAGGACACGGTAGATCGCAAAGAAAACAGGGATCTGTAACAAGAGTGGCAGACATCCGCCCAGCGGGTTGGCACCCTCTTTTTTGTACAGTTCCATCACAGCAGCGTTCATACGCTGTGGATCGCCTTTGTACTTGGCCTGAACCTCTTTGACCTTAGGTGCGACATCTTTCATCTTCTGCATAGAGAGCATCCCTTTGTACGTCAAAGGGAAAAGCACGAAACGGATCAGGATCGTCAGAGCGATGATCGCCCAACCCCAGTTTCCAAAG
>JBFFUI010000009.1:0-60346 GCA_041571435.1 Sulfurimonadaceae bacterium
CTTTTTGTTCTTCTTGTCGCTTCTGCTTCCCACTAACGACCAAAAATAGAGCTCGTTTTCGCCGTCATCAAAGATCAGCGTGCCGATATCTTTAAAATCTATGGTGATCAACACCATGTCGACATCGATCTCGTACTGGGCTTTCTCGTCATTGCTCAGGAGTGAAAAATCAGCCGGTTGGGGCGCTGTGTCGGCGAGTAGTTCATAGACTGACTCCAGACAGAGCTCCTGCTGCTCTTCGTCTGAAAGTTGCGGCCATGCTTTGACAATGACATCGATAATGGCTTTTTTGTCGGCATGTTGCAACAGTGATTGCTTGGTCAGTTCAGACATCGATTCCCTTTTTATTCCTTGTTCTCTTTCGGTATGAATTTGATCGAGGTGTAGTTGACACAGTGGCGTGTGTTTTTCGGCGTCATACGTTCGCCTTCAAAGACGTGGCCGAGGTGACCGCCGCAGTTGGCACAGACGATCTCGACACGGCGTCCGTCGGCGTCGGGAACGCGTTTGACGGCACCCGGGATCTCATCGTCAAAACTCGGCCAGCCGCAGTGCGAGTCGAACTTACTGTCAGTAGTGTAGAGCGGGGCGTTACATTGACGGCAGATGTAGGTGCCTTCTCCCTGGGCTTTAAACTCTTCGTAGTTGGCACCGAAAGGGCGCTCGGTCCCTTTGCGCAAAATGACATACTCTTCTTCAGGAGTTAATGTATTGTATTCGATGGGGATTTCCTTCAGTTTTTTTGTTACATCAGCCTGTGTGCCTAAGGCGCCAAGCAGCAATAACAAAGATAGTACAATCTGTTTCATAAAAGATCCTTTTGATCTTGATTTCACATTTATCTGTAATCATTATAGAAGCTTTGTATGAACAAAACTGAAATAAAATCTTCAGCACTCGGGGCGCTGTTTTATCGTTTTTCGTAGATCTCGGGATAGTCCGTTTTCCATCGACGGTGCATCCAGAACCAGTATTTCGGATCGTCGTAGATGACTTGTGTCAGCCAATCCGTCATCTTTTGTGTTGCCTCTTGGATGTCCGTTTTTTCGTCGTCGCTCTTTGTCATCTCGATCTCCGGAAAGAAACGGACCGTGTAGTGTTCATGGTCGTCCGTATAGACGATGCCGGGTATCAGCGCGGCATCAAATTTCCGTGCCAGAAAGGCGGGTGTCGTGATCTGCGTGGTCGGTTTGCCCAGAAAGTCGACGACGATACCGTCATGTTTGCTGATATTGGTGTCGATCAAAAGTGCGGTCGATCTCTTTTGGCGCATCTGTTTGACCAGGGCTTTAAGTGCACCGTGGCGTTCGGCAGCGCTCATACGCACTTTTGCGCGTGACTCTAGAAGGTACTTTTGAAAATAGAGGTTGCTCATCTTTTTATAGATGATCATGATCGGCTCGACAAAGGCACTAGTCGCGCTTCCGCTGATCTCCCATTCGCCGAAATGCGAGGTGACGAAAACAATAGGGCGTCCCTCGGCCTGTACTTTTTCAACGTACTCCAGGTTTTCGAAAGTGACCTTCTCTCTGAATGCATCTAGGCTCATGTACCGGCCCTCGACGGTATGGAGAAAGTTGAGAGCCAGGCTTTTGAACCCGTAACGGCTCACCTCTTCGACCAGTTTGTCATCGACCTCCTCGCCGTAGACGAACTCCATGTTCTGTCTGATGATCAAACGGTGCTTTTTGTCCAGATGATAGGCAAGTTTTGCCAATCCCAAAAAGAGTGCTTTCCGCCATGAATGCGGTAAGATCATCAAGAGCTTTTCAAGGGCAAGGAAAATATAGAAACCTATCATAAAACGGGGCCTTTTGGGGGAGTATAGTTGCGTAATTATAGCTAATAATGGTTAGTCATCTGTTTAGTGGCGCCCTTTGGCTATAATTTCATATTACACGCCTATAGGGCAGTGACTTCAGGAGATATGATGAGCTTTGACACACTTGGCTTGAACAGTGACATTTTAGACGCGATTAAAGCCAAAGGCTACGAAAAACCGACCGCTGTACAGGCCCAGGCGATCCCTGTCGCTCTTGACAAAAAAGATCTGCTGGTGAGTGCACAGACCGGAACAGGGAAGACAGCCGCTTTCGTTCTGCCGATGCTGCAGCGTCTCGGACATGACAAAAAACATGCGGACAGGCATCTTCTGCGCGGTTTGGTCCTGGTACCGACAAGAGAGCTGGCGATGCAGGTCGGCGACAGTGTTGCGGAGTATGGCAAAAACCTTCCGTTTACGTCGGTAAAACTCTATGGCGGTAAGAAGATCAGTACGGAGAGAGCAGCTATCGAAAAAGGTGTCGACATTATCGTCGCGACACCGGGGCGTCTATTCGAACATATTCAAGAAGGCAGTGTCAAACTCGACGAGATCAACTATTTTGTCCTGGATGAGGCAGACCGCATGCTGGACATGGGCTTTATCAACGAGATCCGCGCTATTGCCGAGGTGATGCCAAAAGGCCGACAGACCTTTATGTTCTCGGCAACGTTTACGCCTAAAGTCGTGAACCTGGGCAAGTCACTGCTCAGAAAACCGAAGATCATTGAAGTGGCGCGGCAGAACAAAACGGCGGACACGATCGAGCAGAAGGTCCATTTTGTCAACAGCGACCAAAAACTCGATCTTCTAAGTTACATGATCGGTTCACAGAACTTTGAGCAGGTGATCGTCTTCACCCGCACCAAAGAGAACTGTCAGGACATCGCCGATGAGTTGAGCGCTGCCGGACTTCCGGCGACCGTCATCCACGGTGATGTCACCCAAGCCAAACGTACGAAAGCACTCAAGCAGTTCAAAGAGGGGAAGTTCAGAGTCTTGGTGGCAACGGACATCGCCGGACGGGGTCTAGACATCAAAGACATGGACTATGTCGTCAACTACGAACTGCCGAGTGTGGCTGAAGACTATGTCCACCGTATCGGCCGGACCGGACGGGCCGGAAAAAAAGGGTTGGCGATATCCCTGGTCTCTGCCTATGACGTGGCTTACCTGTTTGAGATCGAAAAGCTGATCGGCCTGAAGATGGAAGAGATCAAGACGGAGGGATACACCTTCGATGAACGCATTCCAGACCGCAGTGAACAGCATAACCAGCGTGACCGACGCAGGGCTGCCAAGGCACGTAAGCACACGCCTAAAACAGAGAAGAAAAAAACGCATGCGGACAAACCCAAAAAGGTCAAACAGACTAAACGCAACCGATTTCAAGGATCATAATGAACATTACACCTGCAAAATCACCGTCAGCCAAAGAAGCCTATGCCATCGTTTCGCATCTGCAAGCCTATTTTGTCGAGCGTCTGAATCTGCTGAGTGCAGAGTTCGGCGACAACAAGAAGTATGTACCGATAACCTGGGGCAGGGATGAAGGCCGCCACGGCGGCGGCGTGCGTTATGTGGCGACCGATGACACCCTGTTCAACCGTGCTTCGGTCAACATCTCTCAGGTCCATTACGATGACGTCGAGAGTAAAAAGCTGGGTTCGGCCAGTGCCATCTCGACGATCATCCACCCCTTCAACCCGTTGGCGCCGTCGATCCATATGCACATCAGCTGGACGGAGATGAAAGAGGGCAAAGGGTACTGGCGCATTATGGCCGACCTGAACCCGGCCATAGAGAACAGAGAGGCAACGCAGTGGTTTACGGCGTGCATGCGCAAAGCCTCAGGCGAGCACTTTGAATCGGGTGCGGCACAGGGCGAGCGTTACTTTAATATTCCGGCACTCGGCCGCCATCGCGGTGTCTCGCACTTCTATCTGGAGAGTTTTTCAAGCGGTGACACTGAAGCGGATAAAAGATTGGCGCAGAACTTCGGCGAAGAGATGGTCGATTGCTACATCGCGATCTTCAGAGAGGTGCTGAGCAGCGCTACGGTCGCGGCAGAAGAGGATTTTGAGAAGCAGCTCGCCTACCATACCCTCTATCTTTTCCAGGTGCTAACTCTTGATCGCGGTACGACATCGGGACTGCTGGTACACGACCAAAACGACGTCGGCATTATGGGCTCGATCCCCCGCTACATCGATAAAGCGCTGCTGGCGTCATGGGAAGAGCGCGTTGCAGAACCGCAGAACAGACTGGTCAGAGCACTGGTCGAGGCTTTGGGTGAGGGCGATAAGATATTGGTGGATGATACCGTCAAACAGCGCCTTGCCAATGTCGTCCGCAAACACTACACGGAACATCCCGAAGCGTTAAGCATGCAGGCCAGCGGTAACATTGTCCCGCTAACGGTCGACAATCACAAATAAGCTGCCTACTACAATAACGGGTCTTTCAACACATCAACATCAAAAATGTTCAATTAACGATTAGGATCAAAGATCGAAAAGTCGACCTCCTCCTCTTCGATAGAATTGTCGAGCTGCGTGAAGTTGCCCAATGTGTCTCCGGTTCCGGTTACAGGTTTCAAGTTATAGATGTCAGCCTTGTCAAGCAAGAACTCTTTGACCAGTTTGAACCCGCCTTTGTCGAGCAGGGCATTGGCCGTTTTCTGTTCAAGATAGAGGAACATCAGACAGGTCGTAGAGGAGGCGAATTCGCTGATAAAGGCATTTTCGACCTTGACGATATCATCTTCATAATCCGCGAGTCTGTTGACACCTGTCGCACTCACCAGCAGCGGCAGATCGCACCAGCGTGCGATAAGGGCGCTGAGCTCATCGGCGCTCATCGGACGGATGTAGTCGGTGTCGTCGAGGGTGCTGGCCAGCATAAAACGCGAGACGGCGTTCATGACATAGGGAAGGACATTCTCTTCGACAACTTTCGGATTGGCATCGGCAAGGGTCAGCATGGTGATCTCGATGTTCAAGGCCTCTTTGACCTGGTAGTTCAGCAGGCTTGCCAGCCCTTCGATGCGGTCATTGACCGGGACGTTTGTGACAACGGCGGCCATGCGTAAAAAGCCATCCGCCTCAATGATGTTCATTCCCGGATACATGGTCTGATCAAAGTGCAGACGGTGATAGATACTGAAAAGACGTTCACCGTCCTCCTCGGTCGTGATCAACATCGCCTCGAGCGTGACACCTGGAGAGAGCGTCGGCAGGATAAGCGCAAAATAGCTCTCTTTTTGGATCAGTTCCAGTTCAGGGTGTGCCTCTTGAAGCACTTTGAAGGCCAGAAGAACATCAGGGTTATAGACGGTCGCTCGAGAGAGGATCAGTTTTTTGAGAAAACTGCCTTCGTCCGGGATCATAAAAAGTCCATTGATGATGTTAGTACTGTTATCTATTGTCATTCAAATTCCTTAAGTGTGGAATTATAACAAAGCTCTTTTTAGCTCCTGAAAACGGGAAAAACATTAAACTCTCTCAAAGGTATGTCTGCTCATATTTACGGTTTTTTTTCAGTATGCGTATGTGACATAATGAGGCAATATTGCTGTAAACGGAAGTTTGACAAGTATTGGTTACAATATGGCTAAGACCCATAATACAATAGGTCAGTACAGATAAAGGAGTAATGATGAAAAAGATCATCACCGCGTCTCTAATGGCGCTCACCGTCGGCGCTGCAGCTGCTTCAGCTGAAGTCAAAATCGGTCTTGGATATACGATAGCAGACGGTATTTTTAATCAATACGTTGAACAACCTGCCAATATACGTGTCCCTATCGATTTTGACTTCGGTATGCGCATTGAACCAGAACTTGGCTTTGGTGATGTAACAACAACGAACAATGGTCCTTTTAATGTCGATGAGACGACGACATATAGAACAATAGCTCTGGGTGGTTATTTTAACCTCTGGAAAGTTGAAAAGGTCAGCTTCTATGCAGGCGGACGTTTAGGGTTAACTCGAGTAGAGGCGGAACAGGCGAATGGAACAGGCGGTGTAAATACTACAAAAACCGACTATACCAGCGTTCAAGGCCTTTTTGGCGCTGAGTATATGTTCACTGAAGACTTTTCGTTCGGTGCACAGGCCGGTATGGAATACATATCGAGTGTAGGGACGAACAGTGACTCTGACTCAATCGGTACGGTTACGCACCTGCTTATCCATTATTTCTTTTAAGAATAACCAGTCGAAGCCTGAGGGCTTCGCTTAACGTATTAACTCTTTTACAACACGTTTAACTGAGACAACACATCCTTCCAGATACCCGCCTTCCTGAAAAGAGGATTCCGTTCCCAAAAAAATAACTCTGTCATCGTATGCCCTGGCATTAAAACCGTAGTCTGGATGTGCTGAAAGTGCTCTATGATCAGCAGCGACCGATGTGTATCTCTCCTTTGTCCAGTCGGTGATGTAGATGTTCTTTATCTGCTTCGCATCGTCACCAAAGAGTCTTTGTATCTGCGCTCTGACCGTATCGGGGCTTTTGTCCGGCGCATGTGCATTGAAAAAGCCGAAAAGAGCTGCTTTGTCCTGGGTGCAGGCATCATGGATCTCACCCAATGGGCCGACGTGGCTGAAGGCAAAACCGCTCAACCCGTGTTTACGCCAGAAGGCTGTTTCAAACTCGATGGTGCATTTGGCAGCGTTGCCCATCCACGTCGGAATTTCTGAAAGTGTTCGGATGGATTCGGAAGGCAGTCGCGGAAGATAGTTTATGCTTTCTGCAGCAAGACGGGGCGGAAGAGTGTTTAAAACAATATCGGCCTTGTAGGTTTCCCGGTCTGTTCTAACAATGATCTCATCTTCACTTTTTTCAATGTGTGTGACAGGGGCGTTTAGTTTAATAGTATCAACTAGTAATTTCTGTTCCAACGCCTTGATAAGTGTGCTGATACCGCCTCTGATACGCCCGGAAGGGGCCGAAGGCGGCGGAGTGAACGCCTCGATGCCCTTTGGTGTGTCATAGAGGGCAAGTCCCTCGGTATATTGGGCAAACAATTGCAAGTTGTTCTCTTGAATGAGCTGCAGGATGTGGTGCTGATGTGACCAGACCCATGACGGCCCCATATCAAAACCTTCAACACTCAAAATGCGCCCGCCGGTCCGTTCTCTGGCCTCGAGAACAGTGACTTTGTAGTGTTTTTGCAAAAGGGTTGCGGCGTAAAGGCCGCTTAGTCCTGCACCGATGATAACGATATTTTTCATACTGCAAGTCTAGTCGAATCAGTTGAAAGAAGAGGGCGCAAATGCCATTAGTCTAATCGGCTAAAAAATCTTTTTCCCAGAAGAACTCTATCCAGCCATCAGCTTCATGCAGGGCGTAGTCGGGCTGGATGACGGCCGTCTTCTTGTAGTAGATCGAGGCGATCTTGAACTCAACGTTGGGAAAACAGCCCTGGAGGTGTTCAAGAACCTCTTTGATCGTCTGACCGCTGTCGACGATGTCATCAAGCAGCAACACCTTTTTGGCATGCTGCAGCTCGGGGACATTGAAGATCTCACAGCTTTTGCCGCGCTGATCGCCTTCATAAAGGATGGAGTTGATACTCATAAGCTGGCGGTTGTCTGTGGCGCTGGCATAGGCGTGGCCAAGTGTCAGTCCGCCTCTTGCGATCGCGATCAGTGTATCGGGCTGGTAGCTCTTTGTCTGTTGGACAAGCGCTTTAACATCATCGACGAATTGTTCATAAGAGTAATAAATCATGTTCATCCTACATTGTAATAGTGCAATTATACATGCAAAATAGTTCAAAAGGTGCAGCTGCAACCAAGAATTCAGTTTCAAATCTGTATGATTAGTGAGCTTACCTGTCACGGTGAGTTAGAAAAGGCATTTCAGATGCCCCAGGGAGTCACCTATTTTTAGCATGCCAGATGAGATATATAATCTCGAAAAAAACGATATCCACGATAATCTACTCTACTACAAGTACGGGATCAAACATCTTCTCTCTCTGCAAAAAAAAGGGATGGATGAAGATGATCCGCAATATATCAGTTCATACCGTTCATTTGAGGGCGAAGCCTTTGAGAACTTTATCTATGAACGGCTTTTACGGTGGTCCGTCACCCAGAACGATATTGTCAAGTTTATCTCCAAAGGGCCGAACGCCCCCAAGACCGAATCGACCTCCAATACGCTCTCGGTCAATTCCAAAGGTCAGATCGTCTACCGCACCAACCGTAATGAGATCGGTGAGTTTGATGCCCTTTTTGTGACCAAAGACAACACGCTTTACATGGTTGAGATGACGCTGACAAAGTCGGTGACCAATCTTAAACGCCGTCTGCGCAAGAAAAAAGCGCTCTTAGAGACCATATTCCCGCAATACAAGGTCAAAGCATTGCTGATCCTGAATGAAGGGGTCACCGGCACGAAACAGCTGCAGGACTTCTGTACGGTCTGGATCACAAAGCCGTTTTTCGCCAATGATATTTTGAGCTGGCTGAGTGATAAAGACAATGTCAAGCGTAAACCGTACCAAAAGATTAAGGACAAGCGTGTCGTCGGAACGGACAAACTGCAGATCCGTCCGTTCAAGTACTACAATACGCTGACATGGCTGATGAAACGTGCACGCAGCGGCAAAAACATGGCCTTGGATATCCGCTTTTTGAACAAGCCGGATGTCATGCGCAAGATCGACCTGATCACTAAGTTCTATATCGGCTATATGGATGCAGAAGAGTTCAAAAAGATAGCGCCCGAAGTGACGCGTGAGGTCCCTGATAGAGTGGTCGTTGCCATTGAAAAAGAACACACAGGCGAGCTTGGACTCATCTATTTTCTGCAGCATGGGCGCCGTAATATCGACATGGTCCATATACTGGATCATGGCGGTGTAAAGGTAGAGAAAAAAGATCCTTACGGTATCACCGTCAACGAGGTCCACCATATTCTTCGTGCGATCAAACCGGAAGAGAAGATCACGATCAAAGAGAACCGTATCATCAAAAAGCTGCTTAAAGACGATTTCGCGAGAAAGGGCAGAGAGGATTAAAGCAGTGCGTCGTGCCACTGGGCTATAGTGAGCCGATACCCCTCTTTAATCTCTTTTACTTCATGGGTGTAGATCGGATTCGATGCAAAGACAAGCAACGATCCCATCTTCGGCTTATACTCAAAGGGAAGCCCCTCGGCATCTTTGAAGTAGCTAAAGGCAAGTTCTCCCCCGCTGAACTGATAGGGCGTAGAAGGGACCTCGCTGTAGTCGGTGCCGAAAAAGACCGTCGTGATCTTGCGTTCTGGCGTCACTTGTTTAAATCCCAGCAGTAAACCGTTTCCGTCGAGTAGAAAACTTGAATCGTCTGCGTGCGGTCTGTAAAATGAGCCTTTGGTGTACTCCAGTACCTGCGGTTTTGTCGACAGAGTAAGCGAGAGAGCGAAAAAAGCTTCTATCTCCGGGCGAATGGCCAGCATGGCACTGTCGTAGAGTTTTTTGTGAATGCCGCGCAGTGTATAGATCTTGGTCTTTCGGATCTTTGGATTGAGCTTTTTTTTGCGGCTGCGTAGTTTAGCTTCGATAGCGTCATTGCTTTTTTTGATATTGTCGACGATCGCCTTGCAAGCGGCGTCATCCAAAAAGTTTTCGATGATCATGAAAGGATATGCATTGTATGGCGAGGGGAGCAGTGGCGTTGCTATGTCGCGCTCAAAGAGGAACTCTTCGGCGAAGATGTGGTCGCTGATTTGGCGCATATCTAGACTTTAATGAGGATTTTATCGAGCCATGCCGTCGGTAAAATTCGCTTGAGATTACCAAGGATGTGGGTCGCGGAAGTGACGTAATAACGCGGTTTCGGCTGCTGTTTCTCCAATACTAAAATGACCTTATCGATTACTGCGACAGGTTCTCTTGTAAAAGGGTCGTTTTCGCTCTTTTTCTCTTTGCGGGCCAGTACCTCGGCTTTGTACTCTTCGCTGAAAAAACTCGTTTCAACATCGACATTCTCCAAAAACTTCACCGTCGCATTGTCTCGAAACTTGGAGTGGACGGGACCGGTGTTGAGCGAGACGACATGGATATTACTGCCCATTAACTCTAAACGCAGTGTGTCACAAAGCCCTTCGATGGCGTATTTGCTGGCATTGTAGGCTCCGCGAAAACGAAGCGAGATCAACCCAAGCACGGAAGAGTGCTGGATAATGCGTCCATACCCCTGTGCACGCATGACAGGGATGATGCGTCTCGTCAACTCATGCAGTCCGATGACATTGGTCTCAAACTGCTCGCGCAGGGCATACGAGGGGATGTCTTCAAGTGCTCCCGGCTGACCGTAGCCTGCATTGTTAAAGAGGGCATAGAGTGTACCGCCGGTCTGTTGTAAAACGGTATTCATGGCCTTGTCGATGGAGTCGGTGTCGGTCACATCCAGCTGCAGGGCATTGAGTCCTCTGTCTCGAAGATGCTTAACATCTTTTTCTTTACGTGCCGAGGCAAAGACCTCATAGCCATTGTTGTGCAGATAGAGCGCCGTCTCGTAACCGATACCGCTGGAGCAGCCTGTGATCAAAATCGTTTTTTTCATGGGACGAATTTTAGCTTAAAAGTGATATCTTTTAGGCATAAAATACGGTTTATCGTTCATTTGTCTCAACCGCCTACAATTGATGATGGCGTAGCTCGATAACCAAAGGAGACGCGATGAAAAAGTTTGCGATGACAGTGCTGTTGCTTATAGGTGGGCTTTTATACGCACAAGAGGGGACAGACATGAAAAAAGCCTACTTCGCAGGCGGCTGTTTCTGGGGTGTAGAGTATCATCTGGAAAAGCTGGATGGCGTAAAAGGTGTTGTCTCGGGTTTTATGGGCGGGCATAAAAAAAATCCTACCTATCAGGATGTCTCATATACTGATACTGGCCATGTTGAAACAGTGGAAGTGACATACGACCCTAGAGAAATCAGTTATGAGACCATCGCCAGGAACTTTTTCGAGATCCATGATTTTACACAGACGGACGGGCAGGGGCCAGACAGAGGTGACCAATACCTCTCCGTCATCTTTTACAATGATGCTGCAGAAAAAGCGGTAGCGGAGAAACTGATCGACATTCTGCGTCAGAAAGGGTACAAGGTGGCGACAAAAATCAAAAAAACAACCCCTTTTTATGCTGCAGAAGCGTATCACCAGGATTATTATGAGCGTAGCAGGAAAGTACCGTATTGCCATAGTTACACTAAAGTCTTTGATTGAGTGAAAGTTTGCTAAAATGGCCTGAAATAGGCTTCTTTTTTAGTATCAATTGTCTATACTTCCATGGATTTTAAATATCATCTGACATTAAATCGGGGTATGCGTTTGATGAAGCGGTGTGGTATATACACTTATTACAGGATAAAAATGAAGAAAAACATGTTTGCACTTATTAGCCTCGGTATCGCATTGTTGTTCTGGCTTTTCGACTCGTCGTTACACTATATTTTCTATGGCGAACCGATATTTGAGCTTATCCCGGGTGAGTTTAATGAACTGTGGATGCGGGTCTTGATCTCCGTCCTGATCGTTCTTTTTGGCGTATTCGCCGATAACTTTACAAAAAAACTGATCATAAAAGAGAAAGAGCTGCAGACAGCCCATATCTACAACTCAATGATCTATGCGACGCATCACATCCTTAACAACCTGTTGAACCAGATGCAGCTGGTGAAATACGAAGCCCAGAACAGCAAAGATTTTGATCAGAACATTATCAAACACTACGATAACTGCATTAACGAAGCGAAAGATCTTGTTGAGAAGCTTTCCAGCGTTAAAGAGATAACAGGTGATAATATATGGGCATCGGTCGATCCCAACAAGATCGACCAACTGTCAGAAAACGCCAATAAGGACAAGGCAGACTGATTTCTGTTTACGTATGAAGAGAATTGTGGATTCCCTTCAGTGTATAGACCTAAATGGCAAGTAAGGGGGAGACTATCAAATATCTTTGGATCATCATATTTACGGCTGTTCTGGTCTGGTCCGGTATAGAGCCTAAAGACAGGCTGACTTGGCTACTGGAGGTTTTTCCGGCGCTTATCGGTGTGGCGGTGATGGCTTATACCTACAGGTCGTTCAGACTGACCCCTCTTGTTTACATACTGATATTGCTTCATAGTATCATCTTGATGATCGGCGGCCACTACACCTATGCAGAAGTGCCGTTCTTTGACTATCTCAAAGAGGTCTTTGAACTCTCCCGTAACAACTTTGACAAGCTCGGGCACTTGGCACAGGGGTTGGTCCCGGCACTGATCGCGAGAGAGATCCTGATACGCAAGCAGGTCATTCCTTCCACAGCCTGGCGTAACTTTTTCATCGTCTGTTTCTGCCTGGCCTTAAGTGCCGTGTATGAGCTGATAGAGTGGTGGGTCGCTTTGATGTCGGAGGAAGCGGCGGATGCATTTTTGGGGACGCAGGGATACATCTGGGACACCCAGTCCGATATGTGGCTGGCACTGGTCGGTGCGGTACTTGGGTTGCTGCTTTTAAGTAAGTGGCATGACAGGCAGTTAAGCAGACTCGAGCGTCAGGCAATGTCATAAAAACGTTACTCATGATCATAGGTTTTCTTTTGGCCCCTTTGTCGGCGGAGAGCAATGACTCATGTATGGAGAAGTTGAAAAAATTAGAAGAGCTCAAAGCCGAGAAGGTCTATTTAACGGATAGGTTGGGTGTCGGTCTGTTAGCAGGGGTTGTCTATGTCAAGGACCCAAGAGGTAAAGAGCTGGATCAGCAGATACGTGTTTTAGAGCTTGAATTGAAAGCGTGTAAACAAAGCGGTTATTGATTCTGCAATAAGCTTTCTTGGATAGAATACAAAGATTATTTTAGAAGGCTTTTTATGTCTAAGACCATAACAATTATTGATACATTCGGCTTCTTTTTCCGAAGCTTTTATGCACTTCCCCCGCTGAGCAATAAAAACGGCTTTCCGACAGGACTTTTGACGGGGTTTACCCACTTCATCGACCGCATTGAAAAAGAGCATACGACGGACTACCTTGTTTTTGCGCTCGACTCCAAAGGCCCCACGTTTCGTAACGAGATCGACCCCAACTACAAAGCGAACCGCTCGGCACCCCCGGAAGAGCTCTCCATGCAGCTTCCGATCGCTATAGAGTGGATCGAGAAGATGGGTTTTCATGCTATTGCCAAAGATGGGTTCGAAGCCGATGATATTATTGCTTCATTGACGATTGAAGCGAAGAAAAAAGGTTACACCGTGCGTGTGGTCTCGCACGACAAGGATCTCTATCAGCTCATCGATGACGACAAGGTGGTGCTTGTCGATGCGATCAAACGTAAAGATATCAATGAAGATGAGTGTTTTGACAAGTACGGTATCCATCCGCGTCAGTTTACCGATTATCAGGCGATCCTGGGCGACAGCGCGGACAATGTTCCCGGTGTCAAAGGGATCGGTAAAGTCGGGGCCCAAAAGCTTCTAAACCAGTACGACACCCTTGAGAACGTCTACGCCCATATCGACGAGATCAAACCGGCGGGTGTGCAGAAGAAACTTCGCGAGTTTGAAGAGGATGCCTGGCGTTCACGCGAACTGGTGACACTGCGTACGGATATCCTTGAAGGGGTCGACTTTACCCCGTTTGCACTGCCACAAGAGAACCCTTTTATCCCGATCTACGATGAACTGGTCGAATATGAGATGAATGGGATACTGCGCACCCTGCACGCAAAAAAACTGGTCGATCCCGAAACACGTCCTGCGGCTTCAAAGCCCAAGACGGCAGATGACGTCATGGCGGCAATGGCACCGAAAAAGCTGGACTTTAACACTATGCTGATTACGGACGAAAAGGAGTTGATGGCACTGCTTGACACGCTTAAAGCGGACGACATCATCGCTTTTGATACCGAGACGACGGGTCTGGACCATGCAAAAGACCACATGGTGGGGTTTAGTTTTGCCTTGAACGAAGAGATCGCCTACTATGTACCGATCGCGCATTTCTACCTTGGTGTGCCGGATCAGATCTCAAAAGAGGCGGCGAAAAAAGCACTGCGCAAGATCTTCAAGTCACGTGTCGTCGGCCACAATGTCAAGTTCGATCTGCATTTTGTAGCCGACCTGCTGGGGGTTGAGACGCTCGATATCTACGGTGACAGCATTATCCTGGGCTGGCTGGTGAACCCTGAGAGCAAACTCTCGCTTGACCACCTGGCAAAGGTCTGGCTGGAACATGAGATGATCAGTTTTAAAGAGACGGTCAAGAAAGGCGAGACCTTCGCCTCCGTCGAGCTTGAAGATGCGACCAAATATGCGGCTGAAGACGCGCTGATTACCTTTAAGCTCTACAATCTGTTGCTTGAGAAGCTCAAGCTGCAGAGTGCCGAACATCTTATCGAATTGGCCCATTCGCTTGAGTTCCCGTTTGTGACCACGCTGCTCGAGATGGAACGCAACGGTATTATGAGTGACGCCAAGAGCCTGGAGCACTTCAAAGTCGAGGCGAAAGAGAAACTGGCCGAATTGACAGCCAGTATCTATGCGGCTGCCGGCGGCGAGTTTAACATTAACTCGCCGAAACAGCTGGGAGAGATACTTTTTGACAAGCTTCAACTGCCTGTCGGTAAAAAGCGCAGTACGGATGTCAAGGTGTTGAACGCGCTGCTTGACGAGCACCCCATCATCGCATTGATCCTGCAGTACCGTGAGATGTTCAAACTCTACTCGACCTACATCGAACCGCTGCTGGAACTTAATGCACAGAGCGCTGACGGCCGCATCCACACCTCTTTTGTACAGACGGGTACGGCGACAGGCCGCCTAAGCTCCAAAAACCCCAACCTGCAGAACATCCCGACGCGTTCGGAACTGGGTGCACGTATCAGAGAAGCGTTTGTCGCGCCGAAGGGTAAAAAACTTGTCGGTATCGACTATTCGCAGATGGAGCTGAGACTGCTGGCACACTTTTCCCAAGACAGCGTGCTGGTCGAGGCCTTCAAAGAGGACAAGGACATCCACATGCAGACCGCGATCGTCCTGTTCGGCGAAGAAGAGGCGGCTGAAAAGCGATCTGTCGCGAAGACCGTCAACTTCGGCCTCCTGTACGGCATGGGACCGAAAAAGCTCTCCGAGACAATTGGCGGCACAACGAAAGAGGCAAAAGTGATCATCGAGAAGTATTTTGAGAGTTTTCCAACGGTTAAGCAGTACTTCGCCTCTATCGTCGAGCTCTCTAAAGAGCAGGGCTATGTCGAGACACTATTGAAACGTCGCCGTTACTTTGATTATGCCACGGCGGTGCCGATGGTAAAAGCGGCCTATGAACGCGAATCCGTCAATACGGTATTCCAGGGTTCCGTGGCCGACATCATCAAGCTCTCGATGAACAAGATCGCCGCGGTCATCAAAGAGAAGGGCCTTCCGGCCAAGATGCTGTTGCAGATCCATGATGAGCTGATCTTTGAAGTCGACGAGAACGAGGCAGAAAAGATCGCTTCGGAATTTAAAGAGATCATGGAGACTATCATGGTACTGAATGTGCCACTAAAGACCTCACTTAACATCGGAAAACATTGGGGTGAGTTGAAATAGTCTTTTTTTTGGTGTGAATTAACTTTAAGTTAACCAATACTACATACAATGCAGTATAAATTTTTGGATAGCTTTAAATACCCTTCCTAGAGGGTATTTAGAGTTATCTAGCAAGGAATGGAATGAAAACGATTTTAGATATTGTCGGGTCGATGAAGACGATGGCTGTATTGATGCTGATCTTTGCAGTAGCAAGCGGCTATGCCACTTTCATCGAAAATGATTACGGGACGATGACAGCACAGGCTGTTGTTTATAAAGCGCGCTGGTTTGAGGTCTTGCTGATTGTATTGGCGATCAACCTGATCATGAATATCGTCCGATTTAAGATGATCCAGCAGAAGAAGATCCTGATTCTTCTTTTTCACGTCTCGTTTTTGGTGATCCTGGCAGGTGCTGCGGTGACACGTTATTTCGGTTTTGAGGGGATGATGCATATCCGTGAAGGGCATGCTTCCAACCTGCTGACCTCTTCTGACACCTATCTCAAAGCCGTATTTACGGACAAAGAGGGTACTAAGAGTCAATATAAAACGTCCATGCTGCTCTCTAAGATGAGCCATAACAGTTTTGAGACCGACGTTAACATGGAGAATGGCAGCAGCGTCGGCATCGAGCTGATGGAGTATATCCCGAATGCGACCTACTCGATCAAGGCAGATCCGGCCGGCGAACCTATCATCAACATGATGGTCACCAGCGGCCGTTCAGGTGAGCCTGTGCAGTTAAAAGAGGGCGACTATTACGAAGGCGATGAAGTCATTCTAAACTTCGGTTCGAAAGAAACGTTCCATAAGCCTGTCGTCTCCTTCTTTGTCGAAGGTGAGACGCTCTATATGAAGCACCCGATGGCACTGAACTACCTGAAAATGGATGACCAGAGTACAGGTGCTTTGAATGCGACAGAAAAAGAGGAAGCAGCAAAACGGACACTGTTCACAGCGGGATCGACCAACTTTGTTATAAGAGATTTCTACCCGAAAGCAACACGCACACTCATCGCCAGCGAGGCCAAAAAAGGTCCGATGATGAGAGCGAGCAGCAGGGATGCCCTCCGTTTCAACGTGACCTATAACGGTGAGACCAAAGAGGCGGTCGTCTTTGGTCAAAAAGGGGTTATCGGTGACAAGACAGCCGTTGAATTTGAGGGGATGACGATGAACTTGACCTATGGGGCAGAGTACATCAAACTGCCGTTCTCGATCCAGCTTGTAAAATTTGACCTTGAACGCTACCCGGGTTCGAATTCACCGGCATCGTATGCAAGTGATGTTGTCCTGCTTGACAGTGAAAAAGCGATCAGAGAGCCGTTCAGGATCTACATGAACCATGTTCTTGACCACCGCGGTTACCGTTTCTTCCAGTCGTCGTTTGACCAGGATGAGAAAGGGACGGTCCTCTCTGTCAACAATGACCCGGGCACACTGCCGACCTACATCGGCTACCTGATGCTGGCGATTGGTATGTTCGGTGCTCTCTTTGCGAAGGGCCGTTTTTCCCGTCTTATGAAGGTGGCTCGTGATGCAAGCGAAGCGCAAAAAGTAGCGGCTTCGCTACTGTTGCTTCTCGGTCTGTTGAACACACCGTCTCTTGAGGCGGCTGAGAATCCGTTGGTAGCAGAGCTCAAGAAGTTTGACAAAGTGCATGCCAACTATTTTGGAACCCTGATTGTCCAGGACAGTGCAGGGCGTATGAAGCCGATTGACACGCTGAGTACCGAGATCCTCAACAAGATGAACCGCAGTAACTCTGTCCTGGGTCTCAACCCCAACCAGGTCATTCTGGGGATGATGACACGTCCTGAAGCGTGGCGCGAGATCAAACTGATCCGTACCTCGCATAAAGATATCAACAAACTGCTTGGCATCGACGAAAAAGACAAGACAGCGGCCTTCTCGCAGTTCTTCGCCTTTCCTGACGAGATGGCCGGCTATAAACTGACGGATGCCGTCAACGAAGCGATTCGAAAAGCACCGGGTAAACGCGACAAGTTCGACAAAGCTGTCCTGAAAGTCGATGAACGTGTAAATGTTGCCTATATGGTCTTCTCCGGAGCACTCCTTCGTATGTGGTCCGTTCCGAATGACGCGAACAACAAGTGGACAGACACGATGGATGCGCTGCAGACTATGCAGAACGCTGATGCGTACAAGGTCCGTGAGTTGGCAGTGAACTACTTTACCGCTGTGGACAAAGGGCTGGACACGCAGGACTGGACCGATGCCAATAACGCTGTTGATGCCATCGCTGCCTATCAGAAGAGTGTCGGTGCTGCCGTCTATCCGTCTCAGAGCAAGATAGAACTGGAGATCTGGCACAACCACGCCAACATCTTCGAGCGCCTCTGGCCGCTCTACTTCCTGGTCGGTTTCACACTGCTTGTGCTTTCGTTTGTCAAGATCATCAAGCCGAAGTTCAAGCTCGGAATCTTTGCCAAAGGAAGTTTCCTGTTGCTGGTACTGTTCCTGGTCGCACACACGGTCGGTCTGGCTATCCGCTGGTATATCTCGGGGCACGCACCGTGGTCGAACGGGTATGAGTCGATGGTCTACATCGCCTGGGCATCGGTCCTTGCGGGATTTATCTTCTCCAAGCGTTCACCGATCACGCTGGCGGCAACATCGATCCTTGCCGGTCTGATTCTCTTCGTAGCGCACCTGAACTGGATGGACCCGCAGGTCACCAACCTTGTGCCGGTGCTGCAGTCGTACTGGTTGAGTATCCACGTTTCAATGATTACGGCCAGTTACGGTTTCCTTGGACTGGGCGCACTGCTTGGGTTCATTACGCTGGTCCTCTTTATTCTGAAAAACAAGCGCAACGAGCGTCAGATCTCTCTGTCGATAAAAGAGCTTAACGCGATCAACGAGATGAGTCTTATGATCGGTCTTGCGATGCTGACAGTCGGTAACTTCCTCGGCGGTGTCTGGGCCAATGAGTCCTGGGGACGCTACTGGGGCTGGGACCCTAAAGAGACATGGGCACTTGTGACGATTCTGGTCTATGCGGTGGTGATCCACCTGCGCTTTATCAAGGCGCTCTACACGCCGTATCTCTACTCGGTCATCTCACTGCTCGCCTTCACGTCGGTACTGATGACCTATTTCGGGGTGAACTACTACCTTGCGGGGATGCACTCGTACGCCAAAGGCGACCCGGTGCCGATCCCGGATTTTGTTCCGGTCACCTACGCGATCGTCTTTATCATTATCGCGCTTGCAGCCCGCAACCGAAAACTGTTCGACCCTAAAAACTGCTAGACCCTCTCCCTGCGCAGGCAGGGACTCCCTGTAACCTTTCATTTCGTCACTTTTTTTGCCCCTCTGTTCAGCTTTCTGTATAATGGTCTCATAGCTATATATAAAAAAGGCCATATGATGAAGGGAAAGATGAACATCACCTATAAAGTCCTCTGTCAGAAAGACACGAACAAAGAGATCACCATAGATATGCTCTTAAACAACGAGAAAGTGGCCAAAGCGATCAAAAGCGAGTTCGGTAAGGGCCTACGCAACCTCGTGCTTAACAGCGACGATAAAGAGGCGCTGTTGACGCTTACCACCGAAAAAGAGCTCTACCAGTTCGAAGTAAGCAAAAACGACTTTGCCGACATCCTTGATCTGGCCGAAGAGAATGCCCGAAGCCGGAAGCTCTTTAAGAAAGAGTGTGACAGGGTGGAGATCGTCGATATAGAAACGATCTGAGGTTGATTAGTCTGACACCAGGATCTATGTAAGACCTGCTTTAAATTACTTCCCATCTTTCCACCCCTCCCTGGACCTTTGTGAAAAGAGGATGTGTTTTTACATCTCGTACAGATTTAAGCGCTTCATAACGGGCGGGATCACGCTTTTGTAGTTTGCGTAAGAGGTGTTGGAATTCATAGGTAATTTGCCCTTCTGTCACGGTCAGCGCGGGGCACTCCGCATCACCAAGTATCTTTGTTTTGTCAAAGTTGTAACCTCTTTTATCCGCTTCATCGGCGACATGCTTCAAATACTTTGCTATTGCCGTTTCTGCATATCCGGAATCTTTGAATCGAATCAATTGCGGGTGTTGTTTGTACCCTTTTGTCCTATTATGTAATACGTTTTGTGCCAGCAGACTCTCACGCCATAAAGCAACCAGCCCTTTGGTATCAAGATATGATGGATGTATTGACCAGAGTCTCATCGGTCGTCTTTGTTCGAAGTAGTGTAAAAAGTGGATTGGTGTATGCAGAGCACAGAAGATACGTTGGCAGGAGGGCGGTTTATTTAAACCACCCCTTGACGCGATCAAATGCTGATTCAAAGAGACTTTCGTGCGGTTTGGACTCGACACCGAAGCTCTCCTGGAGCTGGTCGAGAAGGTCGTACTGGTCGTCGGTCAGCTTTTTAGGGTAGGTAAGGTTGATCTGCGCGATCAAAGAACCTTTTCCGTGGCCGTGAACGTCTTCGATCCCTTCGCCGCGGAAGGTGAAGTGCTGCTTGTCGCGTGTGCCGATGTCGAGCTTGAGCTCCAGTTCACCGGTCAGTGACGGGATCTTGATGGTCTCGCCCATGACGGCCTGCGTAAAGAAGACAGGGACTTCGACATAGACGTCGTTGCCGTTACGGATGAAGGTCTTGTCCTCTTCGACGATAAATGTTACATAGAGGTCACCGCGGCTGCCGTTTTTACCGATGTTACCTTTGCCGGAGACGCGAAGACGGTTGTCTGTGTCGACACCTGCCGGTACTTTGACGGTGACGCTCTCTTTGACCTCTTCAAACCCTTTTCCGTTACAGTCAGGGCATTTTTCGCCCGGCATCGTTCCTTCGCCGTGACAGACCGGACAGGTCTGTGAGAAGGTCATGAAGCCCTGGCGTACATAGACCTGTCCTTTACCGCCACACTGGCTACAGCTCTTGACGTTGCCGTCTTTGGCACCGGTCCCTTTACAGGTCTTACAGGCGTTCTTGTAGGTAAAGTCGATCTCTTTTTCACAGCCGAAGATGGCCTCTTTAAAGCTCAGACGGATCTCGACCGCCATGTCGAGCGGGTACTTCTCCTGCGGTCCGCGTGAACGGCGTCCGCCGCCGGCAGCGCCGCCGAACATCTCTTCGAAGATGCTGCCGAGGTCGTCAAAACCGCCGAAACCGCCGGAGCTGCGTCCGCCACCGCCGTTTTGCAGCCCCTCTTTGCCGTAACGGTCGTAGATGGCGCGCTGCTGGTCATCGCTGAGTACCTGGTACGCTTCATTACAGTATTTAAAATTTCTCTCTGCTTCTGCATCTCCCGGGTTTTTGTCCGGGTGCCATTTTTTAGCCAGTTTGCGGTACGCTTTTTTAATGGTTGATTTGTCCGCGTTCTGCGAGACTTCTAAAATTTCATAATAACTTAGATCTTCCAAATGAGTAACCTTTTTCACAGTGATAAAATTATTTTTGGAATTATACCATCTGATACGTTTAATAAGAAGTCGAGGCCGATTGTGTTAAA
Source organism: Sulfurimonadaceae bacterium (assembly GCA_041571435.1). Taxonomy (GTDB): domain Bacteria; phylum Campylobacterota; class Campylobacteria; order Campylobacterales; family Sulfurimonadaceae; genus Sulfonitrofixus. Next base: position 20,867 of record JBFFUI010000009.1, read on the forward strand.
TATTTTACTAAGAAACAGCATTTTGTCGGGACTCATCATACTCTTTAGTGCATGTCAACAGCGGACAGAGACGACCGCGCTGGACAGCACAAGAGAGGTGAAAGGGCATTTTGTCGCTTTCAGCGATCTGGACGCGTGGGAGCGCGAGGAACACGATGCCGTACTTACCCTTTTCAGAGAGCAGTGCGGCGCGTCGAAAATGGCTGACGTCCTCAGGCCTCTTTGCCCTTCTGCAGAGCACGCCCAGAATGCCAAAGCGTTTTTTGAGGCCAATTTTGTCCCGTTTTTGCTGAAGGACGAGGCCGGGGAAGAGACCCTGTTGACAGGGTATTATGAACCGGAGTTTGAAGGTTCGCTGCATGCGGATGACGATTACCCGTCCCCGCTCTATAAACGCCCTAAAGATCTGCTGGTCGTCGATTCGGGCAGGGTGTATGACGATCTCAAGCATCATAAACTCAGGGGACGTCTGGAGGACAGGAGAGTGTTGCCGTACTACTCGCGTCAAGAGATCAACGGCGGTGCCATCAAAGAAACGCCGCTCTGTTACATGAAAAGCGACGTGGACCGTTTCTTTTTGCAGGTGCAGGGGTCAGGAAGGATTGTGCTGGAGGATAATTCGACGATGTTGGTCGGCTACGACGGACAAAACGGGCACCCCTACCGCTCCATCGGCAAAGCCCTGGTCGCCAGCGGTGCGATTGACCAAGAGAAGATCTCGTTGGCCAGCATACGCCGCTGGTTAAATGAACACCCGATGGAAGCCAAGGGTGTGTTGGAGAGCAACCCGAGTTTTGTCTTTTTCGACCGACGTCAGCGTGCGGCATCGGGTGCAATGGGTATGGAGCTGACGGCACTGCGCAGCGTGGCGGTGGACCGTTCGAAAATACCTCTGGGCTATCCGCTTTTCTTGTCGGCGGTCAATCCCGTGACAGGTGAGAGGATGGAGAGAATGGTCCTGGCGCAAGATACCGGCGGTGCCATCAAAGGGCAGGTGAGAGCAGATCTTTTCTGTGGTCATGGCAAAGAGGCGGAAAAACTGGCCGGTGCATTGCGATCACCTCTTAAACTTTATGTTTTAGTACCAAAGATAACCTCTTCATCATCCTCTATTCGCTAAAATAAAGACAATGAATAAATCAATCGAAAAATTTAACCGTCTTGTCGATGCCCTGGAAGCCTTACCGACCATCGGACAGAAGTCCGCGACGCGGCTGGCGTACCATATGGTCATGAAAGACAACTTCTCGGCTCTCAAGATCGCCCATGCTATTGAAGATGCACTCGGCAGCCTTAGAAAATGCCTCTCTTGCGGCGGGATGAGCGAGGATGAGCTCTGTTACATCTGCTCTGACGAGAGTCGAAATCATGAGATCCTCTGTGTCGTTGAAAATGCAAAAGACATTTTGACGATCGAGGAGAATGGTCTCTTTGACGGCCGTTTTTTTGTTTTGGAGTCCATGGAGGACTTTACGATCACCCATCTCCAAGAGATGGTGGCAAGCGGCATCACCGAAGTGATCTTCGCATTGACGCCCTCCATTGCCAATGATGCGGTAATACTCTACATCGAAGATAAACTCCAGGATTATGATGTGATGTTTACGCGAATCGCGCAGGGTGTCCCGACGGGTGTCAGTCTGGAAAACATCGATATGCTCTCACTTTCCCGTGCACTTGAAGACAGGGTAAAAGTATGATGATGCGTAGTGTTGTTCTGGTTGTAGTTCTCCTTCTCAGCGGTTGTACCGGAAGCGGATTGGGCAGTGACACGGTTGCCGTCGTCACCAAAGAGTACGGACAGTGTATGGTCAACACAAAAGCGGCACCGCGTTTTAACGGTAAAAATATGACGTTTCGCTGTGAGAAGAACAGGGTCCTTCTCGGTGACCCATACGAAAAAGAGGGTGTGGATTATATCGAGAGTGCACATCTGTATAAAAAGAGTGGCAAATATAAAATCAAAGATCGCAAGCAGGTCCATTTTGTACAGAGTCTGCATTCCGTCTGCCAGATAAAGCCGGTCAAAGGTGAGGGGGATCAAAAGATCAGACGCGTCTATTTTGATATGAAACTGAAGCAGTGCCGATCGTTTGAGTGGAGCGGAAAAGGCGGGATTGTCCCTTTTAAAAGTATTGATGAGTGTGAACAACACTGTAAGTACGGAGGATAACGGCAATGTTTGGTTTTTTTCGTAAAGCGGCTGCACTCTCAGAGGAGATCGTCTACATTCGTTTCTGGCGCGACAAGATCATCTTTTACTACTATCCTTCCGGTGTAAAGTATAAAGATGAACCGATCCTTGCCATCAGAAAGAAAGGCAAAAAAGAGATCATCACAGCGGTAGGTGAAGAGATAAATGACCTTAAACCCGAAGACACGTCAATCATACGTACCCCGTTTAAACCTTTTATAATGGAACCTGAAAACTTTGACCTCGGTGCCAAAGTGATCCGTCACCTGATGCAAAAAGGGAAAAACTCCAAGGCAGCATTAATCGCACCCAAGGTCATTATCCATCCTGACAGGACTAATATCAGTGAGATGGAAGAACAGGCGTATAGAGAACTGGCAGTGAGTGCCGGTGCAAGGGAGGCTGTTGTCTATGTCGGCCATACACTGCAGCCCGATGAGATTGAAGGTGTTATGAACGCTAAGTAAGTGCGTTTATTAACAGATTATACTAAGACCATAAATACGCAATGGCTTTCATAGGCCTGACCAATCCTATTGTTTATCAAAGATCAAAAAATCCGGACAATCGTAATAATATGTGGGGAAAAAGAAGAAAGAAGGTGTACCACCGAAGTGATACAGGTGCAGATTAAACGAAATCTACTTTAGAGACGTGGTGCTGTAGACCAAGCTCTGCCGGTGTACAACCCAGTGCAAGACCGATCATCTGCTGCATGTGGAGAACCGGAAGCTTGACTTCACGACCAATCTCGACAGAAGCGTGGTGATACTGCGTATCAAGCTTGAGGTGACAGAGAGGGCATGGTGTGACCATCCAGTCAGCGTTGTTATCCATAGCACCTGCAAGTGCGTTTCCTGTCAGAGTAGCAGCTGTCTTAGGTGATTGAAGTTCCGCGTGGAAACCACAACATTTGTTTTTCTCTTCGTAATCGACATTTGCACCGCCACAAGCGATGATAAGGTCATCGAGTGATGTTGGGTTGTAAGAGTTCTCCGGCGTCTTGTGTGTCTCGTTCTGAAGCTCAGAAGGGCGGATGTTGTGACAACCGTAGAATGGTGCGATGTTGAATTGGCTAAGCGGTTTGACCACCATCTCTTTGATCTTGTCAAGGCCGAAGTCATCGATGATCGCGTAAAGGAAATGCGTGATCTGTGATGTTCCTTTGTACTCAAGACCGACTTCGCCGAGTTTCTCGTTAACACGAGCTTTGAGTTCAGCGTTGTTGTCAAGACGGTGTTTTGTCATCGCCGTGTTAAGCTGACAGGTATTACAGATCGTTACCATTGTAAGACCATGCTTTTCAGCATAAGCAATGTTACGTGCGTTGAGGACTAGAGACAAGAAGTCGTCATAGTCTTGGAGGTGAGAAGCACCACAACAAGAAGCTTCTGTCAACTCGACAAGTTCGATGCCAAGTTTGTCGGCTACAGCCATTGTTGACATCATCTGTTCAGGTGTAGACTCTTTAGCCGTACAACCAGTAAATAGGGCATATTTTAATTTAGACATACCAGCTCCTAAAATTTCGTTGTTGAAGATGATTTGATAAGTTTCTGTATCTCATCAAGGTTATCTGATTTTGGCATGTTCCAAGGAAGAACGATCTTGCCTTTGCTGAACATCTTAAGCGCTACCGGTACGTGTTTAAGTACACCGATGTTGCCTTCTGAGTAACGTACAAGTTCACCCTCATCAAGAAGACCGTGTTTTTTGATGGAGTGTGCAAAACCGACGGCGTGGCGTGACGCAACGTTTTTACGGACTTTACCATCAGTGAAGATCATGTTGTGCAGCTTCGTGATCTTGTCGATCGGGTTGATCTCTTTCGGACAGGCGTCAGCACATTCATAACACTTGACACAGTCCCAAACACCTTGTGCCGGTGTATCAACAGTGTCAAGACGCTCAGCTTGCGCATTGTCACGGGTGTCAATACCGAAACGGTAGGCTGCAACAAAGGCTGCAGGACCCATAAAGTGTTCGTTGACTTCGACGGCAGGACAAGAGTAGTGACAAGCTCCACACTGAATACAGAGGTCTGCTTCGTCGATCTTTTCGTTGTCTTCGATAGAGACAAGATTCTCGATCGTCGGTGTCTCATCGATCTCTGCTTCAAGGTATGGTTTTGCCTGAGCATGTTTTTCCCAGAAGTCAGACTTGTCGATGATGAAGTCTTTGATCGCACGTTTCGTGCTTGACGGCTCAAGAGTGATCTCGTTACCGAAAAGCTCCACCATATCATGCATATTGACTTTACATGCCAGTGTCGCTTTGCCGTTGACCTTCATCGCACAGGCACCACAGATACCGTGACGGCAGCTGCGGCGGTATGAGAAAGAACCGTCAAACTCCCATTTGATACGGTTCAGGATATCAAGAACGACCTCTTCAGAGGTAACTTCCATCTTGTACTCTTTGTACATTGGAAGGTAATCAGTCTCTGAGTTGAAACGAAACACTTTGAATGTAACATCTTTAGTTGTAATAGAATTGTTATTCACGTCGTCTCCTTAGTATGATCTTGCTTTAAGTTCATGTTTGCCGAGAACGACATCCATGTAGTCAAGTGTGATATTGCCTTCCTCATCCATGTATGCCATGGTGTGTTGCAGGAAGTTTTTATCATCACGTTCTGTATAGTCTTCACGGTAGTGCGCGCCACGGCTCTCTTTACGAGCCAAAGCACTCTCAACGATAAAGAGTGAATAATCAAGCATATGTCCAAATTCGATCGCCTCTTGAAGTTCCGTGTTGAAGATCTTCGACTTGTCATTGATACGGATGTTCTTGTAACGGGCACGAAGATCTTTCAGTATCTTGACCTGTGCTTTCAGTGTTTTCTCTGTACGGAAAACACCGGCATTGTCTGTCATGCTCTGTTGAAGCTCTTCACGAAGACCTGGAACAGTTTCGGTACCGTTGTTGGTAAGTACCCATTCGATCTCGGCGTTCATACGGTCAGCATCAGATTCGACTGCAGGTTTAAGTGCGATGTTGTCAATGTCTTTAACCATAGATTTGCCGACAAAACGGCCAAACAGCATCGCTTCGAGAACCGAGTTTGCACCAAGACGGTTTGCACCGTGTACACTTACACAAGAACACTCACCAGCCGCATAGAAACCTTCAACGAACTCGGTGTTGTTTTTGCGGACATGACCATCGATGTCACATGGTATACCACCCATAGAGTAGTGGGCAGTCGCAGAGATAAGGATCGGTTCTTTGATCATGTCAAGACCCAGGAATGTGATGGCAAGATCACGAAGTTCCGGCAGTCGTTCCATAATAAGATCGGCACCAAGGTGCGTAAGATCGATAAAGACAGCATCTTTACGCGGACCGACACCGCGACCTTCGCGGATCTCCTGAATGATGGCACGTGCAACAACGTCGCGAGATGCAAGTTCCATTGCATTAGGTGCGTATTTTTCCATAAAACGTTCACCCTCGGAGTTGAAAAGACGTCCACCTTCTCCACGGGCTGCTTCAGAGATCAGAACACCATTTCCTGACAGGCCAGACGGGTGGAACTGTACGAACTCCATATCTTCAAGAGGAAGACCGTGACGGGCAACGATAGAGAGACCGTCACCTGTGTTGGCATGTGCGTTTGAGTTGATCTTGAACGAACGTGCATAACCGCCGGTCGCAAAAAGAACGGCTTTCGCATTGAAGATAACTCTCTCCATATTACGGATGTTGAACGCGACAACTCCATAGGCTTTACCGTCTTCGTAAAGGATGTCTGCAGCATAGTATTCGTCCCAGAACTCAACACCTTCGCGGTACGCCTGCTCATACATTGTCTGCAGCAGTGTCAGACCAGTACGGTCTTTCGCGTAACAGGCACGCGGCGAGGACTGTCCGCCGAACGGGCGCTGTGCGATCATGCCGTTTTCCTGGCGACTGAATACAGCACCCATGCGCTCTGCCCAGCGGATCGTCTCCGGAGCATTTTTACACATGAACTCAACAGCATCCTGGTCTGCCAGGTAGTCGGCACCTTTTACGGTGTCAAATTCGTGCAGTTCAACACTGTCTTCGTCGCTAAATGCAGCATTGACACCGCCTTGCGCTGCACCTGAGTGTGAGCGAAGAGGGTGTAGCTTCGTGATAACTGCAACTTTTTTGCCAGCTTTTTGTAGTTCGCGAGCCGCTGCATTTCCAGCTAAACCAGCTCCGACAATTACTGCATCATAAGTATGAATAGGAATACTCATTAACCGTCCTTCAATAGAGTGTACATAATAAAAATCGATTATAGCGTTTCAAATACTTTTCTATGGTTAAAGAGGAAACATAGTTGCGTAAAGTGACACTTATTTGCGAGAAGTTTGGACGGAATGGGAAAATTGGTAGCAACTTACGGACGTAAGTTACTTAAGTGCGGTACTCTTGTCGCGAAGCTGAGCGATGCGGTTGCCGCCATGCTGAATCGACATGGAGAGCACCTTGTTGGCTTTTGCGACTACTTCGTCCAGGTTCTGTGTTGACATCTTCTGTACGAACCCGCCACTTAATGTGACTTTGACGGTACTGCCGTCAATATTTTTGAAAGGTGTCTCCTCGACACTCTTTCGGACAAGCTCACAATCGTTGATCGCACTGGTCTTGTCCTGGCGCGAAAGTATGATGGCAAATTGATTGTGGTCCAGATGGCCTATGATATCATTGTGCTGACGATAGAGCGAGAGCATAAAACCGACTTTTTTCACGATCGCCTCGGTAAAGTCCTGTGAATACTGCATCTCAAGATCCGTGAGTTTGTCGATCGCAAAGATACAGACAGCGGTGTAGTTGCCTAGCTTCTGGTTCTTTTTCTCACTGTACTCATGCATGAAACCTTTGAGGTTGTTAATGCCGCTGACGCTGTCAAGGTAGGCAGGATTGATCGCTGTAGGCGATTTCATCGTACGCCCCATCAGTTTTGAGATCGTGTCGCCTTCCACAGTCTTAAACGTTGCTCCTTCATCGGGTTCCATCTTATTCAAAATCTTGATGTCTCTGCGGATCTTGTTTAGTTTCAGAGGGATCGTAACGATACTGAAGAGAATGAGAAGGAAAAGAAGGATCGCAAGGCCCATCTGTACAAAAAAACGATTTTCTTCATAAACGGAGTTCTGTGCTGTCATGACATCGATCTGCGCTGTCAAGGCGTTGTAGCTGTTTGTGAACCGCTTTTTTCGTGATTGAAGTTCCTGATCACTTATAGTCTCTTGTGCGAACCACTCCTTTGCAGCAGCATTGAAAGCATCAATAGCCTGTTGAAGTTTTGCTATCTCTTGTGTGTACGAGCCATTTTTTGTATACTTGTTCAAATAGTCATACGCATAATACGTTGAGAGAATATTGCTCTCATGTCGCAGCATGGTGTTCTTACCGCGGTACTGGATGTTTGCAAGGTCCAGGTCCTCCCGGCTCAGATTATAGACGGCAGCCGCGATCTCTTTTTCGTTCTTTAAATTTGATAATTTGTAAAAAGAGACGTACTCACTGATAATAGTAGCTGTGAGAAGTGCGGAAAGCAGGAACATTAAGAGATAGAGGGACTTTATAGTGCCAAAAACCTTATAGATGGATATTTGCATTATGTGCCTTGTGTTGAGAATGTTAGTTTGTGTTTATAGACATTTTATTGTTAAAGGGGTTAATTGAGACTTAAAAAAAAGCGATATTCTTTATAAGTCGCTCTCATCAATATATAAACATTTAAAATTGGATAAAATACAACAAAAAAAGAGAGCGATGTGAACGTAGAGAGTTACTTTATCAGGCTATTTGCAGACCATACCCGTCATATCGGCGATGACGGTGCCGTTATTGGAGGGCAGGTCTACAGTAACGATGCGTTTTGCGAGAATGTCCATTTCAAACGTTCATGGATGACACTTCATCAGATCGCCTACAAGTCAATGGTGATCAACATCTCCGATGCGATAGCGATGAACGCTACACCGCAATATGCACTCCTGAGTGTCGCAATTCCCTCGCACTACACACTGCACGACCTTAAAGAGCTTCATGCCGGTTTTCAGGAGGCAGCCGATGAGTTTGGTCTTGAGATCATTGGCGGGGACACCGTATCCAACAGCAAGCTTGACATCTCGATCACAATCGTTTCAAATACGGTCCGTCCTCTGCGTCGACAAGGGCTGAAAAAGGGTGATCTGCTGGCTTATACGGGCACTATAGGTAAAAGTTTTAGAGACCTGCGCTATCTTTTAAATGGGGGCAAGGTTCACTCAAAGTCTAAATTTGTCCGTTTTCCGCTGCGCAGTGCTTTTGTCGCTGATGCTGTAAGCTCTCTCTCATGCGGTATGGATATCTCTGACGGCCTAGGCAGTGATCTTGAGCGGCTTCATAGCTTAAATAGGGTAGGATTCCAGCTTAAGAGACCTTTGGATAAAAAACTTTTTTGCAGCGGTGAAGAGTATGAGATGTTGGTCGGGTTCAACCCGCGCAAACGCAAAAAACTCATTCGTCTGGCTGCTAAAAACCGTACCCCTTTGCATATCTTTGCGAAAGCGAAACGGGCATCTTATAAAAACTGCTGCAAAGCACACCATTTTTAGACGCAAGATATCGCTTGAGTCAATGGTATATTTAGGACATTATGGACAGATTTTACGCACTTTCACACACCCCGATCGCCTTTCACTTCAGACAGAACCCTCGCGATTTTGTCGTTGACGAGCAACCGCTGTACGACTTCAGCGGTGAAGGTGAGCACCTTGTATTGCAGATGCGCAAGAAGAACCTTGCCACCTGGGACGCCATCGGCATCATTGCCAACCATCTTGGTATCAATGCCCGCGAGATCGGTTATGCCGGCTTGAAAGACAAAAACGCATTGACGAAACAGTACATCTCTGTCTTAAAAAAATATGAGGAAAAACTGGCGGACTTTGACCATGAGAACATCAAGTTCCTTGAACGGACCTACCATAACAACAAGATCCGTCTTGGCCACCTCAAAGGCAACCGCTTTTTTATCCGCCTCAAAAAGGTGAACCCGACAGCGGCCAAGAAACTATCCGAAGCACTGAAGATGATCAAGAAAGAGGGGATGCCGAACTTCTTTGGGTATCAGCGTTTTGGTGCTGATGGTGAGAACTATAAAATAGGTGAAGCCATTTTGAAAGGTAAACGAAAAGAGCGTAATGTCAAATTGAAACGACTCTACATCAACGCCTTTCAAAGCCATATGTTCAACCTGTGGTTAAGCCGTCGTCTTGAGATCAACTCTCTCGTCACCAGCTTTGAACCCGAAGCGCTTTGTGATGTGCTGAACATACCTAAAGAGGTCATCGCTGAACTTAAAGCACAGAAACACCCATTCAAGGTCTTCAAGGGGGATATACTCAAACACTACCCGCATGGGTCGCCGTTTGAATACGAAGGCGAAGAGAGGGATATTGAACGTCTGAACGAAAAGGATGTTGTTCCGACAGGTCTTTTGCTTGGAAAACGTTCGCGCCGAGCCAGCGGGCTTGCCGGCGAAATCGAAAAAGAGTTTGATATGGACTATACGCAGGTCGACGGGGACCGACGTTATGCATGGGTTTATCCTGAAGATGTAGAATACGAATACAAAGAGAACGAAGCGTGGTTTGAAATGCACTTTACACTGCCAAAAGGGTGCTATGCGACCGTGCTTATTGAAGAGCTGGCAAAGCGCCCGCTTCAACCAGAAATTACCAAGGAGTTATAATGCGTCATCTGACAAGTCTGTTTTCACAAGGGTTTGGTGCGTTTGCCAATACACATTTTCCAAAACCTGTTCAAAACCTTGTAAATAAAGGGTATGTCAACCTGATGGGACTCGATATGAGTGAGTTCCGTGATCCGACAACGTATGAGACACTTAATGCTCTTTTTACGCGTCAGCTTAAGACACCGAGAGAGTTCTCGTCAGATCCGAAGGATTTTATCTCGCCATGCGATTCCCTGATCACAGAATGCGGACGTCTTCATGAAGATATCGCTCTTCATATTAAAGGGATGTATTACAACATCAACGACCTGCTGGGTGATGAGATCGATGCATCACAGAAGGCAAAACTGATCGACGGTGACTTTATCAACTTCTACCTTTCGCCTAAAGATTATCACCGTTACCACATTCCTTGTGACCTGTCGGTTAAAAAAGCAGTCCATATTCCGGGGAAACTCTATCCGGTCAATATGCGCTATCTCAACAAACAGCCTAATCTTTTTGTCGAGAATGAGAGGGTCGTCCTGGAGTGTGAAAACAACGAAGGTCAGCTCTTTTATATGGTGTTGGTAGGAGCATTGAACGTCGGTGTGATGCAGGTTGCATTTGAGCCGGCCATCCAGACCAATGCAAGCTCGACCGAAGTACGTGTCTATAGCTACGAAGAGGGCATTTCGCTCTCAAAAAATGACGATTTCGGCTGTTTCGAGATGGGGTCGACTATTGTTATTATTGCTGAACCGGGATTTTTGGAGCTTGGTGTCGAAGTGGGTGAAAAAGTAGCATACGCTCAGACAATTGCCAAGGTAAAATAACGCGTGGGCGTCGCATTGGCCCGTCACACCCGACATGCGCGATGTTAAGGTCCTTCTCCACTAATAGGTGTAGCGGAACGACTATCTGTTCTTAACTTCCATTTTGGCCATCAATCTTCCATTCTCTTCAAAGATATCCATCCGTGTGTCTATCGGAAACTTCTGTTTGGAAAGTTCATCCTGGATGGAGTGGAGTACTGCAGCAAAACGCTGAAACATCGGTACAACGACATAATCGATATTCTCCCGTTTGACAAGTTTTGCAACCTGTTGAATAGCGCAGTCGTACAGTTTTTCATTGGTGGCATATTGCTGACGGTAGGCCTCCATCATACGTATGTTTTTGATCAGGGCTTCTCGTTCGGTTTCTGAGATCGATTCGGCTTCTTCCGCCCGTTTGAATTCACTCTCAATCAGACTCTGCTCTGCTTTGACAGCACTCTCTACGGTGTTCTCGAGGTCGTCGCAATACCCTGAGAGGATATCAACGATATCGCTGTCTTTAAGACGACTGCTGTTTGCAGCATATGTATAGGTCCTGTCTTCGAAATAATTGTGATCCAGTGCTTGTAAAAGCTGAACAGTGATATTCAGGTATGTGTACCTGTCATCATTCTGTGAATCAAAGCTGATCCCTGTCTTGGAAATAAGCGGTTTTGGACCTACATATTTTATCTTCATAACAACACCTTATATTTTGTGGGCTTATTGTAGCATAACTAATTTGCTAGTTTATTATGGCTTTTATTAACATAAACATAAACACTATTGAGCATTTTATTTGCATGATCCGGCGATTATAAGTTTGCTTATATGATTTTATGCTACTCTCTATCTTCATAATATTATCCAAGGATATCGATTTGAATAAACGTTTGATAAGCTTACTAACATTCTTGATGTGTTCCTTTTCGACACTCTCTTCTGCTCCGCTGGGTGCTCCACCACAGTTTAAAAATGAGACAAAAAAAACGGAAACGCTCAAAGATGGCCAAAGTATTGTTTTAGGCAAATTCGAAAACAGAAAAGATGCAGACTTCCAGCTCAGTTCACTGTTGGACTTTATGGATAACAACTCCAAGTTAGTCAATTTAGAGTTGGTCCATGGGTTTGACTATGCCGTAAAAGAGGACGGTGATCTCTATACAGTCAGTATTGAGCCTTTTATTGATGAGAAGGCTCTCATTGAAGTATTTGAGATTGTCAATGCCCGCTATCCGAAAGCGTATATTGCAGAGTGTCCCGGTTGTGTCAAAGAAGATTTCCTAAAGGCTAGGGTCAAGGCAACTGAAGAGCAGGAACAGGAAGTGTTGGAAAATGCGATCGCTTTGGAAGAAGATACTCACGTTGTAATTACCGTCGAAGAAGATGGTGCCGATGATCTGAAGGATGAAAAGGGTGTTGCAATGGAAGAACCCGCTGTCGAGACGACTGCAGATGCATCGATAGACCTGCCGTTCAAAACAGAATATATCTTTTACGGTGTCGGCGCTGTAGCGCTTCTGATCTTGATCTTTTTATTGGTGCGAAAGCCAAAGCAGGCGTCAGAAAAAGAGCTTAGAGAACTGCATGCCCAGGCTCAGGAACTTGAAGCTGAAATGAGCCAGTACGCGGAAGAGGAATCTGTCTCTGAGGAACCTGAGATCGAAACAGTCTCTTCTGCCCCGATAGAACCTGAGGCAACTGAAGTCAAGGAACCGGTTGTCAAAGCGGATGCCGGGCCTAGGGACATCAGCGCTATCAATCACAAGCTGCGTGAGCCAAACAGTTCGATCGGTAACATCACCAAGGACAACTTTAAAGAGTTTGAAGGGCTTCGTCTCCTGATTGCGGAAGACAACCTTATCAATCAGAAGGTTATCGTCGGTCTGTTGAAAGAGTCCGGTATCAACATCAAGATCGCTAATGACGGGCAGGAGTGTCTGGAGATACTCGAAGAAGATCCAAACTATCAGATTATCTTGATGGATGCGCACATGCCTCGTGTAGATGGGCTTGAGGCGACACGTCTAATCCGTCAGAACCCGGCTTATGATCATATCACGGTCATGGCATTAAGCGGGGATACCGGTGCCGATGATATTCGAAAAATGCGTGATTGCGGTATGGAAGAGCAGTTGGAGAAACCACTGAAGGTCGCCGCGCTTTACCAGGCGCTATACTGCTATTTTGATCCTGATGCCGTTATCAGTGGAGAGGGTGGAACGTCCAATATTCACCTTGATGAAGCACTCGCCATCGAGATGCTTGGCGGTGATGTGGAACTGTACAATGAGATCCTTAAAGAGTTTCAGACACTCTATCATGACTCTGACGAGAAGATCGAACTATGGATAAAGCAGGGAGACTACGACAGAGCCAAAGCACTTCTTCTCGATGTCAAAGGTATCGGCGAGAGTATTGGTACCGCACAACTCACACAGACGGCAGAAGAGTTCAGAGAAGCTATCATCGCCGGTGCAAGCGATAAGTTTCCAAAACTGATGAGCCTCTACCGTTCACAACTCCACTCTATCTTAGCAGACATCGCAGAGGTATAACCCTCTGTTATCCCAACACTTAGGCTGATCCCTATGAAATACCTTTTTACACTTTTTTTTCTGGTGCTTTTATCGCCGATCTACGCGGCAGACAGTGATTTGCACAAAACGATAATTATCGGCAGTTACCTCGTTCCTCAGGATGCACTTAATCAAAAAAACGAGTTTGAAGCCTGGGCCAAAAGTTCTGAACGTATAACATCTCTGCAGGCCGAGTACAATTTGCATTTTGTGACCAGAAAATCCGGTCCCTACCTGGTCGTTGCGTTGGAGCCAATCCCCAGCGAAGCGGTTGCCAATGAACTTTTTTCCCTGATCAAGACGACGTATCATGATGCCTTTATCACCCGAATCCGTTCAAGGGAGCTGTTGGCTCTCTATGCGCAAGACGGTTACCCTGAATCGGTGCCACCTTCTCAAAGCGTGCCTAAGGAGCCATCGACGCAACCCCAGGAGCAGGGTGCAGAACAGACGGCTTCAGCATCCAAAGAGGCTGCAGTTGCGACAGAAGCCCCGTCTCAAAGCGTGCCTACGGAGCCATCGACGCAACCGCAGGAGCAGGATACAGAACAGACAGTTTCAGCACCCAAAGAGGTTGCAGTTGCGACAAAAGCCTCGTCTGAACCTGCTGCTGCTACCGTAGGGATGCCGTCGTTAACAACACTGCTGCTTTCTGTCCTGGTGACTGTTTTATTGACGGTTATTGGCTTCCTATTACGCCATCAGCGTAATTTGAAACAGCAACTAAAGCGGGTCGAAGCCAGACTAGTGGCGGCAAACAGTTCAAATGTCGAGCTTAACAGCGCTAATCTTGAGTATAAAGACTCGATAGTCGAACAAGAGGGGCTTATTGTCGGGATATCCGGAAAGCTTAAAGACCCGGCAAAAGAGATCCTTGGCAAAGCAGAAAAGATATCGGACACCGACCTGAGTGACAAACAGTCTATCGAGTTGCGTAACATCCAGGAATCGGGTCAGGTTCTGTTTGCGATCGTTGATGACCTGCTTGACTTTATGAAGATCCGTTCCAACAAACTCAAAATCGAAGTCAAGCCTTTTGATATCAACGAACTGCTTGACCTTATTGTCCGTGCCGTTCTGGAGCGTATTGAGAAAAAAGATGTCGAAGTCGTCTTTGATATTGAGAAAAATGTTCCGCCGCACATTATCGGGGATCCTCTCCGTATCGGACAGGTATTGACAAACCTGCTTGAAAACGGTATCAAGTTTACCAATGCGGGTGAGGTCAAACTACACGTTAAAACACTGAGCAAAAAGGGAAGTGAGATTCAGCTGATGTTTGAGGTGATCGATACGGGTATCGGTATCTCTGAATCGCAACTGGTTGACATATTCTCACCGTTTTATCAAATCAGTAACAACAACAGTGCCGGATTGGGACTGGCGATCTCAAAAGCGCTTGTTGAGATGATGGGCGGTGAGATCCTGGTCTCGACGGGGCTGAACAAAGGGTCGACCTTTACGTTTGTACTTAGCCTGCAAGAGCTTGATGCTGAAGAGAAGCGTCACTACCATATGCCGGAAAAGGCGTATAAAAGACGACGTATACTGATCCTGGATTATCATGATAATGCCGCAAAAGCGATGAAAAAACTGCTTGAGTATTTCCATAACGATGTCGATATCTTTACGCAGTCTGAAATGGCATCATTGGCACCGGACTTAAGCAGTTATGATATGCTGTTTATCTCTGAACAATTGCTGACTTTCGAGCTTGTCAAACAGATCGGCGCACTTAAGCAAAACAGCGATACAAAGGTCGTTATTGTCGGCAGTATGCTGCACCACTCCAGCAAGGCAAATGTTGTAGAGAAACTGGCAGACGGGCGTATCATGAAACCGGTCAATCAGCAGAATATTTTTGACCTTTTTGTCAATTTTTACGGCGATGAAGTTATCGAGCCGTTGCAGGTGCCTGCTGACGAAATCAAAGCGTCAGCATCAATGCCGCGCATCGTAATCGAGCGTACGCAAAAAGAGGATATCACCAAAGACGATTTTGCCGTGTTCAGGGGCGCAAGACTGCTGGTTGCCGAAGACAATATCATCAACCAGAAAGTGATCAGCAGTCTGCTCAAAACAAGCGGCGTTGACGTTGATATGGCAGAAGACGGTGCGACCGCTTTCGAGATGGCAAAGAGTATCGAGTACGACCTTATTCTTATGGATGTCAATATGCCCGTGATGAATGGTTATGAAGCGACTGAACGTCTCAAGTCTTCGCCAAAGACTGCATTTATACCGGTCGTTGCACTTTCGGGCAATACGATGCCGGATGAGATAGCAGAGATGAAACGGTGCGGAATGGATGATCGACTGGAAAAACCGATCAAGGTACCGGAGCTTTTCACGGTATTCAGTAAATATCTGAAATCCCACCCTGTCGCGCAAGAGGTTGTCGTAGAATCGATACCGGATCAGTTCTATCAGTATGAAGATGGACTGGAGCGTTGTGGCGGAGATGTCGCTCTCTACGGAGAGCTGGTGGATGAGTTCATGAAGCTTTACAGCGATTCCGACATCACGATGGAGAGACTGTATCATGAAAATAAAGTCGAGGCACTTAGAAAACTGAGCCTTGATATTAAAGGTGTCAGTGCCAATATCGGTGCCTATGCCTTAGCCGTGGCTGCTAAAAAAGTCAATCAGGCCAGTGTGTCTAGTTCGAGTATGCCGAAGCTGATTGAAAGTTACAAGAAAACGTTGAATCAGACAGTGGAGCTATTGGCATCACAGAGCGAAAAAGTGTAGTTTCACATGCTTTTTAGCTCTCTTTTTTTACAATACAGTTAAAAAGTACCCCACAATGCGAATAGACAAATATTTAAACGCTGTCAATATCACAAAACGCCGCTCCGTAGCGCAGGATATGATCAGTTCGGGTGTTGTTTATATAAACGACAAAGCCGTAAAGGCAAGTAAAAATGTTGAGATCGGTGATGTGATCACCATCGCTTACCTAAAAGGGGCCAAGCGATATGAAGTCCTGGCGATCCCGACAACGAAATCGACCCCAAAAGCGGAACAAGCGAATTATATTAAGGAGTTGTCGTGAATTACGATGATGCATTCAAGGCCTTTACATCACTGTTTAACCATGAGATGAGCGATTCAGAGATGCGTGCATTTTTGATCTCAATGCGGCTTGATGAAAACACCTCAGTCGATGCTCTGGCAGCTGCGGCGACGGTTATGCGTTCGAACGCAATAGCACTGCCTGTCTCTGAAGAACTCCGTCCGAAACTGCTTGACGTCGTCGGTACCGGCGGTGACAAGATCGGCAGTTTCAACATCTCCTCTACGGTAGCGCTGTTATGTGCATCCATGGGATCATACGTTGCCAAGCATGGCAGCCGTTCGATCACCTCTAAGTCCGGTAGTGCCGATATGTTTGAATCGCTGGGTGTACGGCTCGACTTGAGCATCGAACAGAGTGCCAGACTGCTTGAAGAGTGCGGTTTTACGTTTATGTTCGCACAGAACCATCACCCGGCAATGAAGTTTATCATGCCGGTTCGCAAATCTATTAGCGAAAAGACAATCTTTAACGTTTTGGGGCCGTTGACCAACCCTGCCGGCGTAGAGAAGATTATGCTGGGCGTCTTTGATAAGTCTTTTGTACCTAAGATCGCCAAAGCATTACAGATCAATAAAGTAAAATCGGCGATGGTTGTAAGCTCCAGAGAGAAGATGGATGAGATCAGTATATCGGACATCAGTTATGCTGCTCGCGTGACAGAAGCGGGTATTGAGGAATACGAAATCGACCCACTGCTCTATGGGATAAAACGTCAACCGCTTGAGGCGATCATAGGCGGTGATGCAGATGAAAATGCAAAGATATTGCACGATATCTTTGAAAACAGAGCTACGGATGCTCAGCGCGATATCGTTATGATAAACGCAGCCAACGCTTTTATTGTTGACGGTAAGGCACGTGATATTCAAGAAGGCCTTGAACTTGCAAAAGAGGCCCTATTGAGTGGTAAAGCCAAGGAAAAACTGGAAGAGATTATTCGAGTGAGCCAAAAACTTTGAGTAAATTAGTATGTTCTCTTGACCAACTGCAGTCTGTCAGTGAGGCGATCGTAAAAGCACTGCCTGATGGCGGCGTCGTTATTCTTCAGGGTACATTGGCGGCAGGCAAAACGACGCTGACACAGGCATTTGCGAAGTATCTTGGGCTACGTGAGCCTGTGACTTCGCCGACGTTTTCACTGCAGCAGTGTTACGGGGACAGACTCTATCACTATGATATCTACAACCAGGGACTCGACCATTTCCTCGCCTTGGGTATGCTTGAAGAGTTGGAAAAGAGCGGGTATCATCTCATTGAGTGGGGCGATGCATCACTGGCCGAACTTTTAAAAAGTGCGCAGATACCGACGATTATCGTTACAATAACAAAGTCAGATGAAAAGAGAAGAATCTATAGGATTGAAAATGCATAGTTTAGTAGCCAAAGACCTTATAAAGACGATCAAAGGGACGGAGATCGTTCGCGGCATGTCGCTTGAGGTCAGATCGGGTGAAGTCGTCGGACTGCTTGGCCCCAATGGGGCAGGTAAGACGACCAGCTTTTATATGATCTGTGGTCTTGTCGAGATGACGGGCGGCACGGTTCTTTTGGACGGTGAAGATATCTCACATATGCCCCTTCATGAACGTGCCGTAAAAGGTATCGGTTACCTGCCGCAAGAGGCCTCCATCTTTAAAGACCTGACAGTCGAAGAGAACCTGATGGTGGCGGCCCAGGTCAGTATCAAAGATAAAAAAGCGCAGTATGAACGTATTGAAGAGCTGCTGGACATGTTCAATATTGAGCCGATCCGTTACCGTAAAGGGATCTCCCTTTCAGGCGGTGAACGACGTCGTGCAGAGATCGCGCGTGCGCTGATCAAGTCACCGCGGTTTTTACTGCTTGACGAACCATTTGCAGGTGTCGACCCTCTGGCTGTCAATGACATTCAGGAGGTTATCCATCAACTCGTGCAGTATGATATCGGGGTACTGATCACGGACCACAATGTCCGTGAGACGCTCGATGTCTGTGACAGAGCCTATGTTATTAAAAGCGGTTCGCTGCTGGCGTCAGGTACCAGCGAAGAGATCGGCCAGAATGAAGATGTCCGTAAACATTACCTGGGCGAATCGTTTAAACTCTAAACACTATGTTGTCCAAGAGACTTGCGGCGGTTAAAGAACGTTTGGACAGCGAAGTCGCCAAGCGAAACAGCCCCGAAGAACTTCACCTTTCACGACCGGATCCCATAATGCCGGCCCGTGAGCACCATGATGAGTATATAGCACTGTTGTGTGCACTGTTCGGCTACGGCAGGGCAGACAGTATCATCAGGTTCCTCTACTCTTTGGACTTTTCCCTTCTTGATAGCACTGAAATAGAGATGGAAAAAGTACTTAGGCCATTTTATTACCGTTTTCAAAACGGCGATGATGTCATCGAGATATTCAGGACACTGCACCGAATGAAGAAGGAGAACAGTCTTGAAGCGTTCTTTTATGAGGGGTACAAAGCAGAACAGAGCGTTGTTTCGGGCCTAAACACCGTTATTGGTCATATGCAGCATGCCAATCCCTACGCTAGCCGAGGATACAATTTTTTGATCGGCCAAAAAGTGACCAAGACCAAAGGCAACTCGGCGATGAAGCGCTGGATGATGTACCTGCGCTGGATGGTACGACAAGACAACATCGATATGGGGCTGTGGTCAAAGATCGATCAAAAAGACCTGATAGTGCCGCTTGATACACACACCTTTAACGTCTCTAAAAAGCTGGGGCTTTTACAACGGAAAACCTATGATCTGGAAGCGGCACTGGAGTTGACACAGACACTCAAAAGTTTCGATCACAACGATCCGATCAAGTATGATTTTGCGCTCTACCGTATTGGTCAGGAGAAAATGTTATAATCGCGTAATTATTACGTTTAGGAGTATGTATGGAGTGTGAATTCCCGACGATCAATGCCAATAAGGATCAGATGAAAGCGATCTTTGAAAGTGTGAAAACCATTGCCGTGCTAGGCCTCTCTCCTGACGAGAGCAAAGACAGCAACAGGGTTGCACGATACCTGCAGAGTGTCGGCTATAAGATCATCCCTGTTTATCCAAAAGCAGATGCAGACATACTGGGCGAAAAGGTCTATACTTCGTTGGCAGAGGTGCCGGGTCAGGTTGATATGATCAACATCTTCCGTAAACCCGCTGCTCTGGATGCTATTGCAGATGCAGCGATCGCCCGTGGCGATGTCAAAGTGTTCTGGTCGCAAATAGGGATCGTCAACAACGCTGCGGCACAAAAAGCTGAAGATGCCGGAATGACGGTTGTCCAGAACTACTGCTCGATGGTAGAACACCGAAAACTATTAGGATAAAAATTGTTTCCATTAGAAAAGATTCAACAGGCACACCAGCGGATTAAAGATGTCGTCGTTCACACACCCTTCTCTTATGCACCGTTTTTAAGCGAAGAGAGCGGAGTAGAGGTCTATCTGAAAAAAGAGAATCTTCAGATGACGGGGGCATTCAAACTGCGCGGAGCATTTAACAAGATCGCCTCATTGAGTGATGCGGAGCGTGCCAAAGGCGTCGTTGCGGCCAGTGCAGGAAACCATGCCCAGGGCGTGGCTTATTCGGCACAGCACTTCGGTATCAAAGCGGTTATAGTCATGCCGGATTCGACACCGCTTACCAAGATCAACGGTGTCCGCCATTTCGGTGCAGAGGTTATCCTGGCGGGCAGTAACTATGATGAAGCGTACGCTTATGCTACCACATATGGCGACGATAACGGTCTTGTTTTTGTACACCCTTTTGAGGATGAAGAGGTCATGGCTGGGCAAGGTACGCTTGCTTTGGAGATTCTCGAACAGGCAGATGATCTTGATGCCGTTATTGTCCCTGTCGGCGGCGGCGGTCTGATCTCCGGTGTTGCAGGTGCAATCAAGGGGATCAACCCTGCGATCGAAGTGATCGGTGTCAGTGCAGCCGGTGCACCGGCGTTAAAACAGTCATTTGATGCCAAGACACCTATTGACACAACGTCAGTACGTACCATAGCCGACGGTATCGCCGTCAGAGACTGCTCGCCTATTACTCTGAATTATATGCTCGAGAGTGTGGACACCTTTATAACCGTTGATGACAGAGAAATCGCAAGTGCTATCTTGTTCTTGCTGGAAAAACAGAAACTTGTTGTCGAAGGTGCCGGTGCTGTGGGCGTCGCAGCTCTTTTACATAAGAAACTGCCGCATCTCAAAGGGAAAAAAGTTGCCGTTGTCTTAAGCGGCGGCAATGTCGATGTAACACTGCTCTCGGTGATTATTGAAAAAGGTCTTATCAAGTCACACCGCAAGCTCAAGTTGACAGTGACCCTGGTCGACAAGCCGGGTTCTTTGATGATGTTGACACATCTTTTGAAAGACCTTAACGCCAATATTGTGCACATCGCCTATGACCGTACTTCGACCGATCTTGAATACGGAGATGCCAATGTCACGATTCACCTTGAAACCAAGGGAGAAGAGCATCAAAAAGAGATCATCAACACACTCCACGACAACGGCTATCTAAGCAGCGAATTCCATTAAAACACTCTTCTTGTCAATGGCGATCGCCATCGGCACTCCGTAAAGGCATATCATGATAACGATCGATCTCGGTTCAAACAGTTTTCGCTGTATAGAGTACGACTGTGCGACAAAACGGTTTGGACGCAGTTTTGAGCGCATCGTCAAAACGGCAGATAAGATGCATGAGACCGGTCTGATCAGCGAAGATGCTGTTACGAGGGTTGTTACGGCCCTTAAAGAGGCCGATGAAGCGTTGGGCCTTAAAGATACTCCTGTCAAAGCGGTGACAACGCAGGCAATGCGTATGGCAAGCAATGCAGAAGAGGCTCTTGCCCATATCAGAGAAGAGACAGGGGTTGTGTTTGAGATCATTGATGCTGACGATGAGGCCTACTATACGCTGATCGCGGTAGAAGAACGCCTAAGATCTTTGCAGATAGAGAGCGGGCATTTCGTCCTTATCGATGTCGGTGGCGGTTCGACCGAGATCATTTTTTCCAACAACGGCACGATGGAGAGTCGAAGTTTTCCTATCGGTATCGTGACGACGGCACAGATCTGTGACGAACATCGAGACATCCATCACTATCTGGATGAACAGTTTCGTGACCTTGTCCGTTACATAAGTGACTACTATGCTCAAGCAGGCAGACCCGACGCCTTCGTCGCGACTGCGGGCACACCGACTACGATGGCTGCCTATCTGCTGGGAATGAACTATCAGAACTATGATGTTGACAAGATCAATGGCTATAGACTCTCTTTGGAAGGGACACAGCAGGCTCTTGACGGTCTGATGGCCATGTCCGAAGAGAAAAGGGCAGAGATCGTAGGTGTGGGACGGGAGAGTCTTATCCTGGCCGGCATTGTCATTGTCCAAAAACTTTACGGCGTTTTGGGATTTGACGAAGCAGTCGTTATTGATGACGGGGTTCGTGAAGGCGTCGCCATAGACTATTGCCGAAATCTTTGATCTTGCTCCAAGCAGATGAAAGTACCGGATGCCGAAGCATGTATATTAAATTAATTTGAAAGAAAAATCCATCCCGCTATTTAACAAAAAATATAGCTAACATTGCCTATAATAGGCGAATTTTTTCATCTCCGGTGTTCCGGAGAATCAATCGATTTTGATTGAATTATATTTTTTGAGGAGTCGCTATGCAGATCAGCGGAGCGCAGATGGTCATCGAGGCATTGATCGCCGAAGATGTAAACACCGTTTTTGGGTACCCTGGCGGGGCTATAATGAACGTTTATGATGAGATCTACAAGCAGGACGGTTTTGAACACATCCTGACACGTCATGAACAAGCTGCAATACATGCAGCAGAGGGGTACGCAAAAGTCACCGGCAAAGTCGGTGTCGCGATGATCACTTCCGGCCCAGGTTTTACCAATGCGGTAACCGGTCTTGCTGATGCGTTTATGGACTCTATCCCGATGGTCGTCATCTCCGGTCAGGTCCCGATGTCGCTTATCGGTACCGATGCGTTCCAGGAGATTGATGCTGTCGGTATCAGCCGCTCTTGTACAAAACACAACTACCTTGTCACGGATGCAAAAGACCTGCCACGTATTTTGAAAGAGGCCTTTTATATCGCCTCGACAGGCCGTCCGGGTCCTGTCCATGTCGACATCCCTAAAGATGTTACGGCGCAGATCGAAGAGTTCGTCTACCCGGAAGAGGTCGATATCCCGACATATAAGCCGCATATCAAAGGCAACAGACGCCAGATGAAAAAGGCGGTTGACGCGATCGCTGAGGCAAAACGTCCGCTTTTCTATCTTGGTGGCGGTATTATCAACTCGAATGCGGCGGAAGAGGTCCGTCACTTTGTCAAGATGACAGGTATCCCTGCGGTCGAGACCTTTATGGCACGCGGTACACTGCGTCATGATGATCCGCTTCTTATCTCCATGCTGGGTATGCACGGTTCATACGCTGCCAACATGGCGATGAGCGAAACGGATCTGGTTATCGCACTGGGTGCCCGTTTTGATGACCGTGTAACCGGTAAGCTTTCGGAGTTTGCAAAATATGCCGATGTCATTCATGTCGATATCGATCCGGCAAGCATCTCTAAGCTTGTCAATGCCGATTATCCGATCGTTGGCGATGTTAAAGGCGTTGTTGCGGATATGATCGAATTGGCAAAAGAGAAGGTCGATGCAAAGCGCTACGCCCCTTGGCTGGAGACGGTCGAACATTTCGATAAACTGCACCCCCTGCGCTACATCGAAGATACGGACAATATCAAGCCCCAGTGGGTCATTGAACGTGTCGGCGAACTGCTCGGTGATGATGCCAATATCTCTACCGATGTCGGACAGCACCAGATGTGGGCAGCGCAGTTCTATCCGTTTACGCGCCCTCGTCAATGGGTCAGTTCAGGCGGTCTTGGTACGATGGGCTTCGGCTTTCCTGCTGCATTGGGTGTCAAACGCGGTGCGATGGATAAGGTCAGTATCAACTTTACCGGCGACGGCTCGATCCTGATGAACATCCAGGAGCTGATGACGGCTGTCGAGAAAAAGCTCCCGGTCATCAACATTATCCTCAACAACAACTATTTGGGGATGGTACGCCAGTGGCAGACGCTCTTTTATGACAAACGTCACTCTGAGACAGACCTCTCTGTGCAGCCTGACTTTGTCAAGCTTGCTGAGAGTTTCGGCGGCATCGGCTATTGCGTTTCAACAAAAGAGGCGTTCGATGCGGCGCTTAAAGACGCTGTAGAGAAAAACGTTGTGGCCATTATCGATGTCAAGGTCGAGCGTCTGGAAAATGTTCTTCCGATGGTACCGTCGGGCGGATCACTGTTCAACATGATGTTGCTAGAAAACAAGAAGGAGTCATAATGCAAGATGAAAGAAGAGTAATTTCTGTTATTGTTGCAAATGAGGCAAGTGCGCTTTCGCGTATCTCCGGGCTCTTTTCTGCACGCGGTTACAACGTTGTCTCGCTGACGGTCGCTCCGATCCCCGACAGCGACTATTCACGTCTGACCATCGTTACGATCGGGTCGGTCCGGGTTATCGAGCAGATCACCAAGCAGTTGCACAAGCTTATTCCTGTTCTTCGTGTCTCCGACACACAGGAGATGATCGAAAAAGAGATGGTGCTAGTCAAGTTCCCTATCTCCGAGGACCTGAGTGATATCTCTGTTCTGTCCAATGCGTACAACGGTAAGATTGTGAATGTCGGTACAGACACGATCATCGTGATGGTCGCGGACGAACCTAATCGCGTTGAACACTTTTTGACAGCGATCAAACGTTTCAATCCGATTGAGATCGTTCGCGGCGGTACTGTCGCCATTGAACGATAAAAAGGTGAGGAGACTGATGATAGAGCTCAATGATTTGACACAACAGATCGGTGCTGACTATACAGGCAAGTCTATTACTGTCTCTGCACTCAATACACTCAGTGCTGCTACAGGCAGTGAACTGAGCTTCCTCGAGAACAAAAAATACGTAGATCAACTCCAAAAGACAAAAGCAGGGGCTGTTTTCGTCACGTTGGACATGGCTGAGTATGTTCCTGAGACATCGATCGCTGTTGTGGTGGATGAACCCTACCTCTCACTCGCAAAAGCAAGTAAATATTTTGCACCACCGCTTGTAGATTTAGAAGCACCGGCTGCGGTGGTAGGCGAGGGCAGCTACATTGCTGAGGGTGCCAATCTGGCCAATGGTGCTGTTATAGGTAGAAACTGCACCGTTATGCCAGGTGCCTATATCGGCCGTAGTGCTGTGATCGGTGACAATACGATCATCCACGCTAATGTCTCTGTTTATCATGACTGTAAAGTGGGTTCCAACTGCATCATTCATGCATCAACAGTCATCGGCAGTGACGGTTTCGGTTTTGCGACCACCAAGATGGGAACCCATGTCAAGATCTACCAAAACGGCAATGTTGTTATTCAAGACGATGTCGAGATCGGCTCATGTACGACGATTGATAGGGCTGCATTTGGAACGACACTGATCAAAGAGGGGTCGCGCATTGACAACCTGGTACAGGTCGGACATAACTGTGTGATCGGAGAGTACTCGGTACTTGTCTCACAGTCAGGTCTGGCCGGCTCGACCGAGTTGGGTCGAAATGTCGTATTGGGTGGACAGGCTGCTGCCGCAGGACACCTTATGATCGCGCCATTTACTACCTTTGCAGCACGTTCAGGTATTACCAATGATGTCAAAGAGAGTCACAAGGTCTATGGCGGTTTTCCGTTAATGGAACAGCGTTCATGGCTAAAACTGCAGGCCAAGCTGGCCCGTTTACTGAAGTCCAAGTAGATAATTTTTTTTATTTACGATAGGCACTTCTGCGAAATAATATTTCTTCAAGAAAAAAGCGCTACACTATTGCATATTCACAAACAAGGAAAAGCAATGAGCGGTAAAATGACTCTTGAAACGACTCTCCCGTTAGAAGGGACACAAAACGGTGTTATCTCTATTTCAAAGATCGATGAGCCCTATGGTGCCGGTTCAAATACGGTGGCCAGTATCGGTATCTCTTTAGCGGGTAATGCCGATGATCCGGAGTGGAAAGTGCATTTGCCTTTGGGTAATCTGGATGCCGTTATCGAAGCCCTTCAAAAACTGCAATAATCTTTCTTGCACCTTGTTTGAGGTGCAGGCGAGACCCGATATTTATATCTAAATAAATCATTTTTTTCAACAAAATAATACAGCGTAATTACAGACGAACTGATCTATACTTTAAAATCAGACATCTGGATTACTTATGAAAGCTTGGCTAATTATAGTTTTTTTGATTACGCTTGTTACTGTTATAACGTTGTATATGCTCCCGCATGCCAAAGCAGAACACATCATGACCTTTCCAAAATGGAAAGAGAGTTATGACCTTACCAGAGGGGTGATAGAATCAGATGCGCATAATGCCTACGTTGAGATACTTATGAATAAAAAAGCAGTAGCCGCCTACAGAGAAGTCAAATCGTTTTTTCCGGTCGGCTCAAAGCTCTATAAACCGCTCTACAGTGACTTCGAAGGCAAAAAATTTGCGCGTCTCGTCATTATGGTCAAGATGGAAGAGGGGTATGATCCTGACAACGGTGACTGGTGGTACGGCGTGTACGATGAGAGCGGCACCAAAATGACTTACCAAGGGCGTATCCCGGAATGTATCAGTTGTCATGCTATGGCAAAAGAGACAGACTATCTGTTTTCTCGCAGTGTTATGAAGAAGCTAGGTGGTATTGATACCAATGAGTTTGAAGAGTATTTGGAGGATTGAAGCACTAAAGGGCAGGCCCCTTAGCGTATGTAAAATTATTTGTAGTTTTTGACAAACGCTTCGATACGGTCGATACCTTTTTTGATGTTCTCCATGCTTGTTGCAAATGAGAAGCGGAAATACCCTTCAGCCCCAAAACCGACGCCCGGTACAACCGCAATTTCAGCCTGTTCCAAAAGTGCTTTACAGAACGCCAGAGAGTCGTTTGAGATCTCTTTGATGTTGACAAAGAGATAGAAAGCACCATCAGGTGACAAGACAGAGAGACCATCGATGTTGTTGAACATCTCAACGGCAACGTCACGGCGCTCTTGAAAGGCCTTGCGCATCATCTCAATGTCAGCATCGGCACTACCGTCCAAACCGGTGATAGCAGCCATCTGTGTGATTGAATTGATGTTAGAGGTGCTTTGGCTCTGCAGCTTTTTAGTGGCTTTGATCAGCTCGGCATCGGCAGCAGCCATATACCCAAAGCGCCATCCCGTCATCGCGACCGATTTGCTCAGACCGTTGATCGTGATGGTACGTTTGTACATGTCCTCACTGATGGCAGCAGCAGAGGTGAACTCACCTGCATAAACCAGCTTTTCGTACATCTCATCACTGGCAACAAGGATATCGGTGCCTTCAAGGACTTTACCGATAGCGATCAGCTCCTCTTTAGAGTAGACAGCACCTGTCGGGTTCGACGGTGTCGTCAGGATCAACATCTTTGTCTTTGGTGTGATAGCAGCTTTAAGCTGCTCAGGTGTGATCTTGAAGCCGCTGGCATCATCCGTCATGATCTCTACCGGTGTACCGCCGCTATAGAGCACAATTTCAGGGTAGGTGACCCAGTAAGGTGCCGGGATGATCACTTCATCGCCATCTTCGATGGTTGCTTGCATCAGGTTAAACAGAGAGTGTTTGGCACCATTGTTGACGATGACCTGATTCGGTGCATAGTCAAGACCGTTATCACGTTTAAGTTTGTCGCATACCGCCTGCTTTAGTGCCGGGATACCGTCAACCGCCGTGTATTTGGTAAAGTCGTCATTGATTGCTTTGATAGCTGCGTCTTTGATGACCTGAGGCGTACCGAAGTCAGGCTCGCCTGCAGAAAAACTGATCACATCCTTACCTTGGGCGCGCAACTCTTGAGCAAGCGTTGTAACGGCAATAGTGATAGATTCTGATAATGTATTAATACGTTTGGTTAACATAGTTGTCCCTTGGGGTATCTATCAATCCTGTGCGGATAATAGAGGCAAAATATTGGCAAAATTATAGCATTAATTGAATGAAAATTTATTGGAAAAATAAATTTTTTATATAAAGAAATTGTCTCAATAGAAAAAAGATCACACAACCTAATAGCAGGCCGGTAACATCTGCAGCAATATCACTCCATGATGCGTATCGGGTAGGTAAAAAATATTGAACGATCTCTATCAGGATAGCATAGGCTAAAAGGATGACAGCTATATCTCTTGTCAAGAGCATCGGATTTGACAGTCTAAAGAGTATAAAGAGCACTGTAAAAGCGACAGAATGGTTTAGCAGGTCACTGAAAGAGAGAAGGGGCGGCAGTGCCTCATAGTTTGGCAGGAAGGCCAAAATAGTAATTGCGGTAAGTGCAATATAAAAAAGTGTTCTAAAGAACAGAGCAGGTGACACTATCTTCATACACCCATATTAAGGGGGAGATGCACTTTAGGTTTTGATCGCTTTGAGGAAAGAGTCGTAGATCTGTTCGAGTTTAAGATCTTCATCCAGCACCTCTTTGTTGTCTTTCATCAGGACATGTTCCAAGACTGCAACACGCTTGAGAAGGTACTCAAACAGCTCTTTGTTGATGTCCGGCAGTTTGTTGTGGCTGAACTGATCCTTGT
This sequence comes from Sulfurimonadaceae bacterium, assembly GCA_041571435.1. GTDB lineage: Bacteria > Campylobacterota > Campylobacteria > Campylobacterales > Sulfurimonadaceae > Sulfonitrofixus. Next base: position 48,900 of record JBFFUI010000009.1, read on the forward strand.
CTCGGCCTTTTTCGATAACGTGTGCCGGGATACCGATAGCCGTTGAGCCATTGGGTACCTCTCTGACGACAACCGAGTTCGCACCGACTTTAGCCTCTTCACCTATGACGATATTTCCAAGTACTTTTGAACCCGCACCAATGACAGCCCCGCGTCGGACTGTCGGATGGCGTTTGCCTTCGGTCAGGCTTACACCGCCGAGGGTAACTCCCTGATAAATCACAACATCTTCTTCGATAATACATGTCTCGCCGATGACAACACCGATGCCATGATCGATAAAGACACGGCGGCCGATACGTGCAGCAGGGTGGATGTCAATATTGGTGAAAAACTGGTTGATGCCCATCAGCATACGTGCAGACCGTCTAAAGTTGGCACGATGGAGCCGATGTGCGACACGGTACCAGGCAATAGCCCAAACACCGGGATAATTAAAGATAAACTCAAATTTGCTGTGGATAGCAGGATCATTTCTATAAACGTTTACAAAATCTTCTTTTATTTCAGAAAATAGTCCCAAGTTCTGCCTTTGGATACGACGACTTGGCTTTTAGGCGTCGTAGTATAAATTTTAATTTGTGGTACGTAAATACCCATTTTGATAAAGATACAATTCCAGTTTTTGAAGTGTATCACTTTTTTCTTCTTCTGTCGTAAAGGTACTGTTTGCCAAATTATTTTTAAGTTGGATTAATATTTGCGATTTATCATAGCCGATATCATCAAGAATATCAAGGATATTGTCCGATTCTATGAGGTTATGAAGAAGATATCCATCCTCTGTTATCTCAACATTACACTCATTGGGATGAGTAAAAAGATTGTGACTCATACCAAGGGTCTCCTGATAGGCACCGATATTGAAAAAGGCAAGAAAATACTCTTCCTCATCAAGATCGACATCATGCAGATAGAGCGGGGCGCTTGTATCAAACTGGATCTCACCGTCACTGTCACAGGTGATGTCCCAAAGAGAAGCAGCACGGATAGCCGGTTCATCCAGTTTGTTGAGCGGCATCACCGGAAAGTGTTGTGCCAATCCCCAATAGTCGGGCATACTTTGAAAGATAGAACTGTTTATGAGGTAACGTTCTTGAAGGCGTTCCTGCAGACGTGATAACTCATAGCTTCGGGACCCTTTCTTCATCCGGAGTGATTTTTTGATGATCTGATGGACCAGGATCTCTGCATTTGATCGATCTTGAAGCGATACATAGCCCAAGTCAAAAAGGGTAAAAAGTGACTCTAAATGGTCTAACGCATCATGGATAAACTCCACACAGTTTTCGTTTGTCAACAAGCTGTTCAGTACGCGTAGCTCTTCAATGATTGGGGGATTCGTTTCCGCAAAATTAAGAGATTTTTCCTGATAATCCTGTGAAAAAAGCTCAAGGACGGGCGTAATCAGAACGGCATGTGAGGCAATGATGAAGCGGCCGGACTCTGTATAGATGTTCGGGTGTTCGACCCCTTTGGCATTCATGATCTCTCGCAGGACAAAGACAACATCGTTGGCAAACTCCTGTAGGGAGTAGTTTCGAAGACGTCTCTCTTCCATTTGGGAGTATTCCACAGCCAATCCGCCACCGATGTTGATCGAGCTGAGTCTATTCGCTCCCATCCGTTTGAGTTCGGCATAGACGTTTCCTGCTTCGCGCAAGGCTTTTTTGAGCGGTGCAATATCCTCCATCTGTGAACCGATGTGAAAGTGGAGCATGGTGAAATTATTGATGAGTTGATGTTCCTGCATCATGCCGACAGCCTCTAGGAGCTCCGTTGCTGTCAGCCCGAACTTTGCGTCCATGCCGCCGCTTTTTGCCCATGAACCGGAACCGGCACTGTGCAGTCGAAGCCGGATACCGATGTTCGGCAGTTTCAGATTGGAGGTGCTTGCCACTTCGATGATCGATTCGAGCTCACCCAGCCCCTCGATGGTCACGGTGATATTGTGCCCCATCTGTGCCGCCATAAAACAGAGGGTGGTCATCTCGGTGTCTTTAAAGCCGTTGACCGTAATAGGTGAACCGACAGGCGTTTGTGCTATCGCCAATACAAGTTCGGCTTTTGAACCGGCTTCGAGACCGTAATTGTAAGGCTTGCCATATTTGATAATAGACTGTACCGCTTGCGGGTACTGGTTGACCTTCAGCGGGAATACCGCATTGAACGTACCGGTGTACGCATTTTCATTGATAGCCCGTTGAAAATTCCCATAGAGGTTGTCGATCTGCTTTCCGACAATATGTGGAAAACGGAGAATGATTGGTCCTCGCAGGTCACTGTTGCGTATGTCCTGAGTGATGGAGAGCAGCGAAGGCTGACTCCCTTTGTTAACACAGACTTCACCATCTTTAATGATAAAGTTCTCATTGCCCCAAATATCAATACCGTAATTATTCATGTGGCCTACTAAAAATCGTCTAGCGGAATGGTGTTTTCCGTTTTTTCTTCCAAATCTTTAACCCAGATCGTTCCGTCGTTTCGTTCATTCTCACCTATAATTGCACAGAATCGTGCATTGACCTTGTCAGCGCCCTTGAGGTGGTTTTTGAAATTTTTACTTTTGTACTCAACACTTACTACATCTGTTTTACGTTTGCGCTGTGCTGCCTTCATGATGTCAGGCAGCCCCTCGTCATCCAGAGTACCGATGTAGTAACCGCTGCGTCTGGTTTCCGGCATCTTGATCAACTCCAAAAGTCGTTCGATCCCGATTGCAAAACCGACGGCCGGGGTCTCTTTGCCGTCCAGAAACTCGACAAGCCTGTCATAACGTCCACCGCCCGCGATCGCTGATTGTGAGCCGATCTCGTCGCTGACAAATTCAAAGGCTGTTTTGGAGTAGTAGTCAAGACCGCGCACAAGGTGAGTGTTGACCTCATAGGCAATGTTGCTGTCATCAAGTAGTTTTTTCAGCAAATCAAAATCGGTATCGCAGCCCTCGCAGAGGTTGTCCATCAGTTTCGGTGCTTCGGCATAGACCAGCTGGCAGTTGCCGTTTTTACAGTCAAGAACACGGATCGGATTGGTCGCCTTGCGACGGGCACAATCTTCACAGATATGTTCTTCGTGCGCTTCTAAAAAGCCGACCAGCTTTGTTCGGTATTCAGGCATACAGCTGTGATCACCCAGGGAGTTGATCTCGAGTTTATAACCGATACCAAGCGCATCCAAAATATCAACCAGCATCATGATGAGTGTGGCATCTTCAACAACACTGGCAACACCGAAACTCTCAATCCCAAACTGGTGAAACTCTCTCAATCGGCCTTTTTGCGGACGTTCGTAACGAAACATCGGACCGTGGTAGAAGAAACGGTGAATACCGCCCTGTTTGTCCAGTTTCTTTTGAATAAAGGCACGCACAACCCCGGCTGTTCCTTCGGGGCGCAGACAGACGTCGTTGTCACCTTTGTCGATGAACTGATACATCTCTTTACCGACAATGTCGCTTGATTCGCCGACAGAGCGTTTGAAAAGGGCCGTCTCCTCCAAAAGAGGGGACTCAAAGTAGGAAAAACCGTAACGTTTGGCAATCGTTGTCGCTGTCGCAATAAAATATTCATAACGTTCCGAGTCTGGCGAGAACATATCATTCATACCGCGTAGGGATTGAATCATTTTGTATCCTTGATCTTGTTAATAATTTCTTCCGTAATTTTTTCAATTGGATCTGAAGCGTCGATAATGACAAGGTCGATTCCAAGCAATCCGGCAGCTTCAATCAAAGCGTCCTGTATTCCAAGAAGATAGGCTGTACCGCGCAATTCTATGCCGTCCAACTCTTTTTGCGAGAGTCTGAAATGCAGCTCATCCTCGCTCAATTGCAGCAAGAAGAGCTTTTGCGGGTAGATGCCATCGGTAGCGAAAGCATTGAGCGCAAGTATCTCCTCTTTTGCGATCGTCTCCTGGATCAGGGCATAGGCAACACCGGAAACGACGCTGCGATCCGAGATGACCAGCTTGTCAACGTTTGGTTTGATCACCTCCTGCATATGTTCGGCGCGATCGGCCAAAAAGAGGAGGAACTCCGCCTTGGCGCTCTTGACCTCGCCGCTTAGAACGATGTCGCGTATCTGTGTGCCGGTTTTGGTAGCGCCGGGCTCTTTGGTGATAACAGCATCGCAAAAGGCTTCTGAAAGACGTGCGATCTGTGTGCTCTTTCCAGCTGTATCGATACCTTCTATTGCAACGTACACGACTTCATCCCCCCAATGATCTCTTGGACTTCCGGCGGAAGAAGGTGGTCGGTCTTACCGTTAAACTTTAACAGGTTTCGAACGATCGATGAACTGACGAAGGCATGTTTGAGGTTCGGCATCAGATAGACCGTCTCGATCTCTTTATCCAGCGAGTTGTTCAGGTACCCTAACTGCAATTCGTACTCAAAATCACTGACCGCACGCAGACCGCGGATAATGATCTTTGATTCAAGCGAGTTTGCCAGGTCGACAGTCAGGTTATCAAACCCGACAACGCGTGCAGAGGGAACGCTTTCAATGGCGACTTCGACCATCTTGATACGTTCATCAAGCGCAAACATGGGACGTTTGTCGCGGGAGTCCGCTACCGCAACGATGACTTCGTCAAAAAGGTTGGCAGCGCGTTTGATGATATCAAGATGACCATTGGTAATGGGGTCGAATGTCCCGGGATAAAGGGCTATTTTAGGGCTAGTCATTATCACTCCAGCGTTTATATAAATTGTTTTCGATGCCGATCAAATCGAACCACTTTCCGATCATAAAGTTTTCCATCTTCTCCAAGCTGTCCTGTTCGGAGTAGTAGGCCATCACCGGTGGTGCGATGATGATACCGAGTGTCGAGAGTTTATGCATGTTCTCAAGGGCTATAGCTGAGAAGGGCATCTCTCTCGGCGCCAAAAGGAGTTTTTTCTGCTCCTTGATCATGACACTGGCTGCCCGTGTGGTAAGGTTGTCTGCAATGCCGACACTGATTTTGGCCAGGGTGTTCATGCTGCAGGGAATAATCATCATCGCATCCATTCCAAAAGATCCTGATGCGACGGAGGCCCAGATGGCCTCATCTTCATGCAGTGTGATGTTCTCTTCTTTGTCCAGTACGATCTGTGCATGATCCGAGATGATAAGGTGTTTTTCAATACTCTCTGGCAGGGCACGTAGAGCTTTCAGACCAAGACTTGTACCGCTTGCGCCGCTGATGGCTATAAGGACTTTCATAACACCTCGACATTTGTCTGTAAATTTAATTGTAATAATAGCATTTTTAGCTGATTTCTATGTTTATAGCCCACAATCTCATCATATAGACACAATATTATTCTATTGTCCCGTAAAGGAGGATGGATGGATATGTTACTGGAGGTGTGGCTGACGCTGCTTTTGGCACCAGTCATGCCGGTGTCATTTATTATAATGCTCAGAGGCAAGGGTGATATAGATTTAAGGCGTGTCGACAGGAGAAGGGGATTTTAACATCTCCAAAAAAGCTTTGATATAGTCTGCGGGAATTGTAATAGTCGATCGGATGTTCTGGCTATTGACCAATGTGAGATCGGCACCGCTCTCCTGCACTTTTTGAAGCGCTTCAAGTTTGATATCAATTGTATAGTTTTTGTAGAACAAGCCGTTACGGATACTGGAGTAGTGCGGATGTATCTTCAAATCTTGCAATTGCGCTGAATAGACAGCTGTAAAGTCCCGCCAGCCGACAGCTCTTCTCTGCAGCCAGAGGCGGTAGCTTGCTTTAGTTCTTCTGAAATGTGCCTGGCTGTCAGGATCCGGCAGCCTTGCTATCAAGTACATCAGGTAACTCTCATCAAATGTTACGATCTCATAGGGGAGTGTAGCAATAATCCTTTCATGAAATTCGGGTGCATAAGATATAATGCCGTGCTCTAAAAGGTAGTCGGCAGTGATCTCCGGCAGCGGTTCGGGTGCCGGCAAAGGTTTTTCAGTATGCTGCGCGCATCCGCTGAACATTGCTATTGTGATAAAGAGTATACAGGCCTGCAGTTGCAGATAAACAGTTCGAGACACAGCAATATCCATTGTTAAGAGATTATCTGCCGCTTAGCAAATATCCTACTGGGGTTGTTCGGCAAGCGGCCTATTTTAGAGACAAATCATACCACAAAAGGGTAATCACAGATGAAAATCGGCATTACGCACATTATGATGATTGTACTGCTCCATACCGTGTTTCACTTTTCACTCCATGCCGAAGCGATCAGCAGCAAAACCTATGGCGCCGTTGTCGTCTCTGAGGTTACCAGCATCTATGACGGTGACACTTTCCGGGCAAATATCAAAGCGTATCCCGACATTATCGGTTACAGAATCGGGGTACGTGTCAACGGTATCGATACGCCTGAGATGCGTGGAAAATGCGACCAGGAGAAGCAGTTGGCGCGAAAAGCGAAACAGTTTACTGTTTCGCAGCTGAGAGGGGCAAAAAAAGTCGAGCTGCGCAATATGAAACGCGGTAAGTACTTCCGTATCGTCGCCGATGTCTACGTCGATGACAAGAATCTTGCAGAGATGTTGATAGAAGAGGGTTTAGCAGTCACTTATGACGGCGGACACAAAGCAAAAGAGTGGTGTAAATAAACACTATATAGTATCTTATATAGCTTTTGGAGAAATATTTCGAATTTCACATAACTTTAAGTTAAAGCCCCCTATAATTTCAGCCTTTCAAACATGCCGCCGTGGTGGAATGGTAGACACGTCGGATTCAAAATCCGATGCAGCGATGCGTGCCGGTTCAAGTCCGGCCGGCGGTACCACCCCTGATCCAATCCAATCAATATACAAAGCAACAGTGAAAGATATTTTGTTATTCATCTGTTCGAATCACCGCTAAATTATTAAACTGTCTGCCTACAAAAGCCACTTTAAGCACTCTTTTTGCTATACTCTCTACACAAATAATAGATAGATTTCATACAGTAAGGAACACACTATTTTACGCGACACACTTTTTATTACAGTTTTTGGAGTACTCTTTTATCTGGCGATGGCCACCATCCTTGGCGACTCGGGTATTATCGGCAGTTTTGGGGCTGATTTTGCTGCACTCAACCAAAAGCTCTTCGGCTACCTCTCCTATATCTACCTGTTTGTTGCCGGTATAGGTGCCTATTTCCTCTATAGACGTCAAGGTTTTGATGTCAGACGTGCCGAGATCACGGTTGCCTACATCCTGCTCTTCTTTTCGCTTCAGATCTTTCAGGCAACGGTTACAACCGGCGATCTCCGCGGTCTGGTAGGTTCCGGATTTGTGGATTTTACGGTCGGTTACATCGGCTTTTTCGGGGTCTGGATCTTTTTCCTGATGACGTTTATTCTCTCTCTGGGCATGATATTTGACAAAAGTGTCGGGGAGATGGCGCAGCCGCTCAGAGAGGCCGGTTCGCGCATGTCACTGACTTCATTCTCAGAAAAAGCTGCAGAAGACGAAGAGAAGGTCATAGTAGTGAAACCGCTTCGTAAACGAACAGCCGCAGAAAAGGCAAAGGACGAAGAGTTCCTCGAAACAGCTGAACTCAGAGATGAACTGGACACACCTGCCTACTTGCGAAAACATGAAGATGAAGCGATCGAGACCGAAGCCAAGATCCGCCTCATAAAAGCCAGCGAGGCCGACGATACCCTGGAAGCAGCGCCTCAAGAGGATGAAGCAGCACCTGCGGTCGAAGCGAAACCGCGCAACATCGTTGATGCGGCGAAGCAGATAAAAGAGCAGAAGCATACCGTTGTCGTCGACGAACTGGAAGAGAACAAAAAACTGCTCGAAGAGATAGAGACGGGAAAGACCGAAAAGCCCAAGAACTTCAAGTTACCGTCGTTTAACTTTCTGCAGAAAGCACCGAAGCAGGGCAACAAGATCGATGAAGCAGAACTTGACGCAAAGATCAGCGACCTGATAGACAAACTACAGCACTTCAAGATCGACGGTGACGTAACGCGTACCTATGCCGGACCGGTTGTCTCGACGTTTGAATTCAAGCCGGGACCGAACATCAAGGTCTCCAAGATATTGAACCTGCAAGATGACCTGGCTATGGCGCTTAAAGCGGAGACGATCCGTATACAGGCACCGATCCCCGGCAAAGACGTTGTCGGGATAGAGATTCCAAACAAAACGGTCGAGACCATCTATCTGCGCGACCTTTTGGAGAGTAAACTGTTCCAAGAGGCGTCCTCACCGCTTACGATCGTTTTGGGTAAAGACATTGTCGGCAAACCTTTTATTACCGATCTTAAAAAGCTGCCGCACCTGCTGATCGCCGGGACGACAGGATCGGGTAAATCGGTCGGTATCAACGCCATGATCTTGAGTCTTCTGTACCGCAATTCGCCTGATCAGCTGCGTCTGATGATGATCGACCCTAAAATGCTGGAATTCTCTATATACAATGACATCCCGCATCTTTTGACACCGGTTATTACGCAGGCTAAAAAAGCCATCGTCGCGCTGAACAACATGGTCTCCGAGATGGAACGCCGATACCGTATGATGAGCGAGACACGTACTAAAAATATTGAAAACTACAATGAAAAAGCGAAGAGAGAGGGGGGTGAGATATTCCCTTATATTGTCGTGATCATTGACGAATTGGCAGACTTGATGATGACCAGCGGTAAAGATGTCGAGTTCTCTATCGGACGCCTTGCACAGATGGCGAGAGCATCCGGTATTCACCTTATTGTTGCAACGCAGCGTCCTTCAGTCGATGTCGTCACCGGCCTCATCAAAGCAAACCTGCCGTCGCGTATCTCGTATCGCGTAGGGCAGCGCATTGACTCCAAGATCATCCTCGATCAACAGGGTGCCGAGTCACTTCTTGGTCGTGGGGACATGCTCTTTACACCTCCGGGTGCAACGGGTCTGGTGCGTCTGCATGCACCTTGGAGTACCGAAGAGGAGATTGAAAAGATCGTCGACTTCCTTAAGTCCCAGCGCGAACCGCAGTATGACAATCGCTTCTTGGCAGATGATACCGGTTCATCATCCGGCGAGAGCGGCGATGCAACTGCCGGTGAAAAAGATGAACTTTATGATGAGGCAAAACAGATCGTTCTTACCGACAGAAAGACCTCCATCTCTTACCTTCAGCGTAAGCTTCAGATCGGGTATAACCGCTCAGCACGTTTGATCGAGCAACTTGAATCCCACGGCATTCTTTCTGAACCTAATGCTAAAGGAAACCGCGAGATCGTAGGCGGCTGAGATGGTCATCTTAGAGCTTTATCAAAAAGCGACGATGGCAGACTTTCTTATTAAGAATTACGATGATCTTGACGAGAATACCGTTCAAGAACTCATCGAATTCGCTGAGAGCCGTGGCGGCTTCTTCCGTGAAGACCTCAAGCGCTTTTCTATCCGAAAACGTGCACCCATAGAGTACCTTCAACAGATCTTCAAACGCTCAGGAATCGACGTTCAGATCATGGAACCTAAAACGGTCGTTGATGTCTTTGCAAACATCAGAAGCGGTCTGAACGTGCCGCATGAAGCGGAAGAGATCATTGGATTTGGCAAGTATAAAGGTCAAAAGTGGGGTGAACTGCCTACAGAGTATCTTAAATGGGTACAAGGCACGATGCACGGTTATAATGCCGAGATCGCCAAGAAGGTGATGATCTATCGTAAAGCACTGGAGAGACAGGCTGAAGAGAGCAGATAGCAGTTACAACCGGTGAACGCGGTCAACAGGTATATAATGTGACGCACTAAACAGATAGAGAGGGAAAAGAATATGGCCGTAGGATCAACGATCTATAAATGTCACTTGAACATCGCCGATATGGACAGGCACTACTATGCGGAGCATAGTCTGACATTGGCGAAACACCCCTCCGAAAATGACCGTAGGCTTATGGTCCGTCTGACAGCCTTTGCCCTCAACGCCGGCGAACGGCTGGAGTTTACCAAAGGTATATCGCAAGATGACGAGCCTGATATATGGACGAAGTCGTTAAGCGGTGATATAGAGCTTTGGATCGATCTCGGACAGCCGGATGAGAAAAGGATCCGCAAAGCATGCGGACGGGCTGAGAAGGTGATCATCTATACGTATCAGGAGGGGAGTGCACTCGCTTGGTGGAAGCAGGCTGAAAAAAGTCTGAAACGTTTTAACAATCTCTCTGTCGTATACCTGCATATTGATGGTGATATCGATGCTCTGTCAACACGAACGATGGCACTGCAATGCAATATCAGCGATGGTGAGTTGACCCTGCTTGATGATGAGCAGAGCGTGCAGGTGCGGCCGGAAGTGTGGAAATAGGGCAGAGTAATGCCGACAGCAATAAAACACCGTGCACCATAAATAGGGTGCATACTAAATAATATCAACACGGTTTCGTATGGTATGCGCCCCTCTGTTCCAGATCAGTTTCTCTTTTGTGATGCCTATCCCTTTACAAAATTATGATTGACGGTGTAAAGATCGGGCACGGTCTGTTTTTGACGTTTTACTTTTATAATCAAACTATATCGACAGCCTATGTTCCATTATTGTAAAATAGGCATTACACGATCGTAATGGGGCAAAGAGACGACCTCCAGTGTTCGGATGATTATGTTGACACGAAAATCGGGCTGACAGCAGAGTGAAATATGTGTAATAACGTAACATATGATTTGTTCACGATTTTTCTCTTACTGTGCAAGTACCCCAGCCAACAGTACTTGAAGCGCAGTGTATCAAAAATACACACTAATGGAATTTAGGTGTTTACTTTTGTAACATAATTTGTCATCCGTCAAAAAGCTTCGTTATAATCATGCAACTTATAAAATCAGGAGACACTATGGCTTTTTTAGAAGACTATAAAGCACATGTTGCAGAGCGCGAAACTTTGGGCGTTCCACCACTTCCACTTTCAGCTGAACAGACAGCAGAATTGATCGAACTTATTAAGAGTGACTGTACAGAAGAGTTGCTAGACCTTCTAACGAACCGTATTGCACCGGGTGTTGATGATGCTGCTTATGTTAAAGCTGCATTCCTGAACGATGTTGCTGCTGAAAACATCACTGTAGATGCCATCGCTCCTGAAAAAGCGGTTGAGATCATGGGCATGATGCTTGGCGGTTACAACGTTAAGCCGATGGTCGATGCACTTAGCTCAAGCAACAGTGCTGTTGTCGAAGCGGCAAAAACTGCGCTTAAGCACACACTTCTAGTCTATGATGCATTTAACGACGTAGAAGAGCTTCACAAAGCGGGCAATGCTGCAGCGACTGAAGTCATGACGTCATGGGCAAATGCCGAGTGGTTCACATCTAAGCCAGAACTTGCAGAAGAGATGACCATTACAGTATTTAAAGTCCCTGGTGAGACAAATACAGATGACCTTTCTCCGGCATCAGAAGCGTTTACACGTTCAGATATCCCACTTCACGCGAACTCAATGTTGGGTGCGAAGATGGAAGATCCACTGGGTACGATC
>JBFFUI010000010.1:0-56396 GCA_041571435.1 Sulfurimonadaceae bacterium
ATGTGCTCAATCTTTTTGAATGCTATTCGGATTCGGCTATCTACGGCGGTAGTATTGATGTCAGAAGCAAGTTCACTGAAAAAGTCATCGGTATCACTGTAGATGAGATCAATGCAATCATCGGTATGGAGGTCCAAAAAGCGACGATCGCCAAACTGTTGAAAGGTCTGGGCTTTGAGCTCTGCAAGTCAAAAGGCGACAACTTTGTTGTTGAAGTCCCGCGTTACCGTCATGATATCGTCAATAAACAGGATGTTGTCGAAGAGATCGTCCGTCTTGTCGGTATTGACAACATCGAATCAAAAGCATTGGACTTTACAGAAGCGTATCGTGTTGATGAGGATTATGCAGCCTACACAAAACGTAAAGTCTATCGCCATCGGGCGGCGCAGAGCGGTTTTTATGAAACCGTCCATTTTGTCTTTAATGAACGTGCTGTTTTGGATAAATACAGCTTTGCGACGGTCCATGCGTCAAAAGAGCTGCTTAATCCTATCGCAGGGACGCTGGATACGCTGCGTTCAACGATGATGCTCGGACTGGTTCAGGCCGCTTCGCACAATGTCAAAGTGGGACAGAAGTCGGTAAAACTTTTTGAGTCGGGTTCTGTTTTCGATGCAGAGCGCTCTGAAAGTGTCAAGTTCGCCTTTTTAAGTTCAGGCACTTTGGAGCGCGACAAAATCAGTAACGGCGGGAAACCGGCCAATGTAGGCTTCGCCTCGTTTGTTCAGAAGATTGCAGATGTTCTCGGTGACATCACGTTGCGAGAAATAACGCCGACACACACCTTCGCGCACCCTTATCAGGTGGCAGCTGTCATCCAGAACGACAAGGTGATCGGCGAACTGTTTAAACTGCACCCATCGATCGCAGAAGAGTACGACCTTGAAGATACCTATCTGTGTGAAGTTGATTTCAATGCACTGGAATATGGTGTGCAAGAGGCAAAAAGCTACTCCAAATACCAGGCATCGTTTAGAGACCTGAGTGTCGTCATGCCGGCATCAATGAACTACGGCGAGATCGTTAAAGTCATAGATGCCCATAAAAGTGCCGAGATGGTCCGTTTCTATCCTGTGGACCGTTACAGCGATGAAATACTGGGTGACAACATCAGTCTGAGCCTCCGTTTTGTACTGCAGTCGGAAGAGAAGACACTTGAAGAAGAGGATATCACATCCGCTATGAGCTCGGTGCTCACAGCGCTCGAGACAGAACTGGGATTGACACTGCGATGAGTTCAGTCAAGGTCGCACCTCGCGTAAAGGCTTTCAGTTTTAAAACAGATGCCATCGCTGCCGACAAGTCTATCTCGCACCGATGTGCGATGTTCGCTATGCTTGCAAACGGCGAAAGTGTGATTGAAAACTTCTTACGCGCTGAAGACACGATGAACTCCCTTCGTATTGTTGAGAAACTGGGTGCAAAAGTTGTCGATAACGGTTCTGTTATCCGTATTTCATCCGAAGGTATTAAAGAGAGTGACGACATCCTTGATTGCGGTAATTCCGGTACCGGTATGCGTCTATTTTGTGGGTTGTTGGCATCTGCCGAAGGCCACTTTATCCTGACCGGTGACGAGTATCTTAAACGCCGTCCGATGAAGCGTGTTACAGCACCGCTGCGAAGTATCGGAGCCAAACTCGATGGACGCAATGAAGGTGATCTTGCACCATTGAGTATCAGAGGCGCTTCGCTGAAGGCCTTTGATTATGAAAGTAAAATTGCATCTGCCCAAGTGAAATCGGCAATGATCCTAGCCGCGTTGAGAGCAGACGGGACCTGTACCTACAGAGAACCTGAGCTCAGCCGCGACCATACGGAACGTATGTTGAAAGGGATGGGTGCCGATATTACGGTTCATGGTCTTGCAACAACCATTAAGCCAATGACAAAACTTCTTTCACCCCTAAAGATTCGTGTTCCGGCAGACCCTTCATCAGCCTTTTTCTTTGCTGTTGCAGCTGCGATCACTCCGGATTCAGAAGTCGTTCTTGAAGGTGTCACCTTCAACCCAACCCGCATAGAAGCCTTTAAAGCTTTAGAAAGAATGGGTACAGAGATCAGTTATGATCTTAAAGAAGATGTTTATGAACCAATTGGCAACATTACAATTAAATATGCGCCGCTCAAAGCGATAAGGGTTGATGAGAACATCTCATGGCTGATCGATGAGCTTCCTGTCCTCTCCATCGCAATGGCCTGTGCCGAAGGACGGAGTGTCGTTGCCAACGCTGAAGAGCTGCGTGTTAAAGAGAGCGACCGTATCTCGACCGTTGTTGATAATTTGAAAGCCTGCGGTATCGAGGTCGAAGAGTTTGAAGACGGTTATGCAGTGACCGGCGGCACACTGACATCAGCTGTTGTCGACAGTTTTGGCGATCACCGTATTGCGATGAGCTTTATCATTGCAGGTCTGCGCTGTGGCATGGAGGTTAAGGATGTTGACTGTATCAACACCTCATTTCCGAACTTCTTTGACCTTCTGTCAAAAATTTCAGAAGTCGAAAGCGTCTAACCGTTATTTCACCGCGGTTAATCTCCCTCTTACGCTTCCCGCAGAGAGAGGTATTAGTGTTAATTCGCCGAAGGATTGATTCCTTTGGCATATAAAGGATGATGGCTATGAAGATAAAGCTAGCCGAAAATTACGGTTTCTGTTTCGGTGTCAAACGCGCCATCAAGATCGCAGAAGATAACACCAACTCAGCGACCTATGGACCGCTTATTCATAACTCAAAAGAGATCGCACGCCTAAAAACAGATTTTAATGTGGCTTTGAGTGAGAATCTTGCTGATTTTAAGACAGGTGACAAAGCTGTTATCCGTACCCACGGTATTCCTAAAGAGGAACTCTCGGAACTTCATAAACGCAAGGTTAATGTTATCGATGCGACCTGTCCTTATGTGACCAAACCGCAGCAGATCTGTGAAGAGATGAGTGAAGCGGGTTATGACATTGTCATTTTCGGTGACGAAGCTCACCCCGAGATCAAAGGGGTTAAAAGTTACGCAACCAACGGCGCCTATGTTGTCACTTCTGTTGCTGACCTGGAAAAACTTCACCTTAAAGATAAGATCGCCGTCGTCGCGCAGACAACTCGCAAGGTGGAGAACTATCTGGAAATCTGTAACTATCTTATTCCGCGCCACAAAGAGGTGCGTGTTTTCAATACGATCTGTAATGCGACGTTCGAGAACCAGGATGCGGTCAGAAAGCTTGCCCAAGAGGCGGATGTGATGATCGTTATCGGCGGGATGAACTCCTCCAACACCAAGCAGCTGCAAAGTATTGCCCGCGATGAGCAACATATTGACTCTTACCATATAGAAGGGGCAGATGATCTGCAAGCCTTATGGTTCGAGGGTAAAGAGCTGTGCGGCATCAGTGCCGGTGCATCGACGCCTGACTGGATCATTCAACAGGTTGTCGATGCCATTAAAAGTATGACTGAAAAGCAGGTCTGAACCACTTTTCAGTCAGCGAATCGCATGTCTGTCTTCTTCTATCTTAATGATTGCATTTATTATAGATACTAAACGACCAGAATTGCTGCACGAAACAGAGCATGTATATCTGAGAATCTAGATGGATTTGCTAAGGAGTAACTGCAAATCGAAGCGACATTTTCCAAGTTAATGCAACCGGAGCAAGACAAAGGGTCTAAAACCTTACATTTATAAATCAATTTACTATTTTGTATAAAAAGAACTTCCAATATTAAGTAAGACTGAGCTATAATTACGAAATTTTATTACGTTACAAGGGAAACTGTATGGCTGAAGAGCTTTTAGAAGAAGAAAATTTTGCGGCAATGTTTGAGGCGTCTGAGAAGGCACAAGAATCCTCAAACCGTATTGTTGAAGGCGAAATTGTTGAATTGCAAGAAGAAGATAATCGTGCACTGGTCGGTGTTGGCGAGAAGTTAGAGGGAATCCTTCCTTTAGATGAGATCCGTGATGAAAATGGTGAGCTTACACATAAAGTAGGTGACAGTATTACTGTAATGGTAACGGGTTACTACAACGAGCGTCCGAAGATCTCTCACAAAAAAGTGCTTGAGCAAGCTAAAACTGTTGAATACATCAATGCACACAAAGATGATTATGAAGATATCGTTATCGAAGGTGTTATCACGAACAAAAATCGCGGTGGTTACGTTATCGAGATGGATTCTGTGAAGTTCTTTATGCCGCGTTCACTTGCAGCATTTAAAGACAGTGATGATGTTGTCGGTCGTAAGGTTAAAGCACAGATCATTAAACTTGACCCTGAGGATACATCAATTGTTGTATCTCGCCGTAAACTTTTCAATGAAGAGCGCAAGAAGAAAAAAGAGGTTATCGATAAGTTGATGGCTGATGGTACACCTATTGAAGGGACTATCAAGAAGATCACATCTTACGGTATGTTCGTTGACGTTGGTGGTGTTGACGGTCTTGTTCACTATAACGAGATCTCTTACAAAGGGCCTGTTAACCCATCAAAACTCTACAAAGAGGGTGATAAAGTTACAGTAAAGGCGATCTCTTACGACAAAGATAAACGTCACCTTTCTCTTTCTATCAAAGCATGTCAGGAAGATCCTTGGGCTGAAGTTGAGTCTGAGCTGGATGAAGGCGATACAATTACCGTTACGGTAAGCAACATCGAATCTTACGGTGTATTTGTTGACCTGGGTAACGATATTGAAGGTTTCCTTCATATCTCAGAGATCACATGGGACAAAAACATCAAAAACCCGGCTGACTATCTGACTGTCGGACAAGAGATTGATGTGGAAGTTATCGAGATCAACTCGCAAACACATAAACTTCGTGTATCACTGAAGCGTCTTCTTCCTAAACCATTCGATGAGTTTGTTAAGAAACGTAAAGAGGGTGATATCACGACAGGTGTTGTGACTTCTCTTACTGACTTTGGTGCATTTGTCAAGATCGATGGTGTTGAAGGTCTTCTTCATAACCAGGATGTCTCTTGGGAAAAAGGTGCTAAAGCCAAAGACATGTTCAAAAAAGGTGACGAGGTTGAAGTCAAGATCGCACGTATCAACCGTGACGACCAGAAAATCTCTCTTAACCATAAATGTCTTCAGGACAGCCCGATCGATACGTTTGCAGCTAACCACAGCCGTAATGAAATTGTTACTGGTAAGATCCGTGATATTAAAGACTTCGGTGTATTCGTTTCACTTGATGATGGTGTTGATGCACTTATCCGTGACGAAGACCTTGAACCACTTGTCAAAGAAGAGCTTGAGATCGGTCAAGAGATTGAAGCAGTCATCGCTGTTATCGACACGCAACGTGACCGTATCCGTCTTTCTGTCAAACAGCTTTCTCGTGTAAATGACCAGAAGATCATTGCTGATCTTAACAAAGAAGATGCCGGTAACACACTTGGTGACCTTCTTAAAGACAAACTTAAATAAGCAATTCCCTTGCATAACTAATGTAAGCCGTAGCCTTTTTGGCTACTCTTGCATACTTCAAATACGATTTTGACTTGAATATATTAGTCAATATATTGATGTCAAAATTCATATTTTTTACAGGATAATTACCCATGGAACAATATAAAGTCGTAGTTTGTGACCACATTCACGAAGCTGGTCTAGAGATGCTGAAAAACGATCCTCAGATCGATTATGTATTTGCTGCTGATATCGACAAGACAGCTCTTTTAGATGTTATTGCTGATGCTGATGTTGCGATCACACGTAGTTCGACTGATGTTGACGAGAAGTTTATTGCTGCGGCTAAAAAGATGAAAGCGGTTGTTCGTGCCGGTGTTGGTGTTGATAACGTCGACATTGAGGGTTGTTCAAAAGAGGGTATCATCGTTATGAACGTACCGACGGCAAATACGATCGCCGCGGTTGAACTTACGATGACGCATATGCTCTCATGTATGCGTATGTTCCCATACTCGCATGACCACCTTAAAAACCAGCGCATCTGGAAACGTGAGAAGTGGTACGGATATGAGCTAAAGGGCAAAAAACTGGGTGTCATCGGTTTCGGTAATATTGGTAGCCGTGTTGCTATCCGTTCTAAAGCTTTCGAGATGGATGTTATTGCGTATGACCCATATATCAATGCTTCTAAAGTGACTGATCTTGGTATGACATACACGGAGAACTTCGATGATATCCTGGCCTGTGACATCATTACGATCCATACACCAAAAAATCAAGAGACGTTGAACATCATCGACAAAGAAGAGATCGCCAAGATGAAAGACGGTGTCGTACTTGTCAACTGTGCACGCGGCGGTCTTTATAACGAAGATGCTCTTTACGATGGTCTTAAATCTGGAAAGATCCGTTTCGCAGGTATCGATGTCTTTATCAAAGAGCCGGCGACAGACCACCCGTTGCTAGAACTTGATAACATTGTTGTCTCACCTCACTTGGGTGCCAACACATTTGAGTCTCAGTACAACATCGGTACACAGGCCGCGCAGCAGGCTGCTGAAGCAGCGAAGGGGATAGCTTATCCTCATGCCTTTAATCTGCCGATCGATGAGAGCAAGATCCCATCATTCGTAAAACCGTTTTTGGAGATGGGTCAAAAACTCGGTTTCCTTGCTTCTCAGATCAACAAAGCACCAATTGTCTCTGTCAAAGTGAGCGGTGACGGTGATATTGCACAATATCTCGAGTCTCTCTCTACCTTTGCATTGGTCGGTGCGATGGCAGAGAATACGGGTGATACTGTCAACTATGTCAATGCAGAGTTTATCGCTGAAGAGCGCGGTATTAAAGTCGAGGTTGAAGACACCAATGTGAAAACACCGTACAAAAACCTTATTACGGTTAAATTGACAACAGAGAAACAGGCACTAAGCATCTCTGCAACAATCTTTGAAGATGACGTACAGCGTATCGTGGATATTGACGGTTTCGAAGTCGATGTAGCACTTAAAGGGAACATGATCATCTTTAAGAACACGGACGTACCGGGTGTTATCGGTAATGTCGGTACGATTCTTGCCAGCCATAATGTCAACATCTCAGACTTCCGTCTTGGCCGCAACAACAAGTCAGAAGCCTTGGCGGTCATCCTGATCGACTCTGATGTAACCGATGCTGCTTTGGTTGAGCTCTCTAAACTAGAGGCGTGTATCAGCGTTAAAGCGGTGCGTCTGTAGCGCTTTTCTACCGCCGGCAGCGGCGGGTTTTCCCTCTTTAATTTCAACATTTTTTCGTAAACCGCTAAATTTTATTGTGCTTCAATGGACTATACCTTTTCAAGGATAGTTTATGAAACTGCCCAAGATTGCCATACGTACCAATATTTTTACCCACATTCTTCTTATCGTCACGACAGTTGTTATCGTCCTCTCCGGCGTGCAGTACTACTTCAGCAAAGTGTTGGCGGAGACAGCAACACAAAAGAGCTTTATCAGATAGCTGAAAGCATTACCGCGGAAATGAACAGCCGCGATTAATTTGCCAAAGAGATTCTCTATCAGATGTAGCACTTTCCCGGAATCAGCGAGGCGTTAGCAGAGGAGCTTCCGATGGCGCTTATCGGGCGGTATATCTATACGCTCTCACACAATCCTAACATCTATGCCATCTACAGTGGCGATGAAAACGGTGATTTTCTTGAGGTCATCAATATGAAGAGTTCAAAACAGCTCTACCGTCATTTTACTGCAGCTGTCAAGACGCGGTGGCTAATCATCAAAGTCACGAGACGCGATGCCGAACGAAAAAAGATATTTTACAATCTGGATGACGCGCTTTCTCAGCTGCGTCAATCCGAAGAGTCCTCGGACTATATGGCAAACCTTCGATCATGGTACCAACAGGCTATAGGTACGGATCGTGCCGTCAGAAGTAATCCTTATACCTTCAGCAACCTTCAAGAGAAGGGGATCACCTACTCTAAATGGGTCGGAATAACCTCGACGGTCCTGGCACTTGACTTCACCTTGTCAAAACTGAACATTTTGCTCAAATCGCTCAAGTTCTCGGATTCGAGTAAGATCGTACTGTTTACAAGTGAAGGTGAAACGATTGCTTCGTCTGAAGATTCGTTCCTAAAGAGCGATAAAGAGGCCAACCTGCAGCTAATAGACAACCAGCAGGAGCAGGTCTTCTTAAAAGAAGAGGGTGGGCGAGAACGTTATACGATGGTGACAACGCTAAACAGCGAAAACGGAACCGCCACCTATCTTTCTATCAGTGTTGATCAGAATGAGATGCTATATTGAAAACATCGGTTTATGGCGTGGCGGCAGCATTTCTCATCTTTTTGCTCAATCTGCCGGTCGTCATCTTTGCGACATCTCGTATCGTCAAACCTATCAATGCATTGATGGTCGAGAATAAAAAGGTAAGGGAGCGCAACTTTGAAGATGTCAAAGAGGTTCAGACCAATATTATAGAGCTTAGCCGGCTATCCTCTTCTCTCGTCGATATGTCAAAGAGTATTCAGGCGTACCAGGAGGCGCAAAAAGAGCTGATTGACTCGTTTATCAGGCTGATTGCCGACGCGATCGATGCCAAATCCCCCCCCCTATACCGGAGGACACTGTAAACGGGTGCCGGTTCTGGCAACGATGCTGGTTGAAGAGGCCTGCAAGGCAGAGAGCGGGATGCTAAAGGGATTCTCTTTTTCGACAATAGATGAGATGGATGAGTTTGCGAGGGGGCTTGGCTTCATGACTGCGGCAAGATAACGACGCCGGAGTATGTTGTCGACAAGGCGACAAAGCTTGAAACCATCTATAACCGGATCTACGAGATACGAACACGTTTCGAGGTGATCTGGCGTGATATTGAGATCGTATATCTGGAAGGTAAGGAGAAGGGAGAACTCAAACTAGGGAGAGAAAGAACATCAGAGACTTATGGATGATTTTACCTTTATAGCTGAGACAAATATAGGCGGTGAGTTTATGGATGAAACGCGAAAAGAGCGCATCAGAACCATAGCACAACGGACATGGATGCGCCATTTTGATGATTGACTGGGGGTATCGGAGGATGAACTGCAACGTTATACCGAGAGTACAGAGAGAAGGCTGCCAGTAGTTAAAAATCTACTCGCTGACAGGGTCGAACATATAATAGAGAGATTCGATTTTGATAAAGAAGGGTATGAACAGCAGGGCTTTAAGCTCCATGTTCCAGAACATCTGTATAACCATGGCGAAATCTATAATCTCTGTATTGAGAAGGGGACGCTGACAGACGAAGAGCGGTTTAAAATACAGGAACATGTCATTATGTCGATCAAGATGCTTGAGCAGCTCCCCCTACACCGATGAGATGAAAAGAATTCCTGAATATGCGGGAACGCATCATGAGACATTAGTCGGCAACGGTTATCCGCGTGAACTCACTGCCGACGAACTTTCAATACCGGCCAGAATTATGGCAATCGCCGATATCTTTGAAGCTTTGACCGCCTCAGACCGTCCCTATAAAAAAGGGAAGACACTTACACAGGCACTTAAGATCATGCAGTTTATGGTGAAAGACCAGCATATCGACGGTGAACTATTTGCACTCTTCTTACGCTCGGGTATCCATAAAACGTATGCAGAGAAGTACCTAAAATCTGAACAGATAGACGAAGTGGATATCGAAGCATATATCTAGAACGTTACAGCTTCAGTGCCTATTCGAAAGGAAGGGTGTTTGAATTCACGCCCGCCCAAAGGCGAGAGTGTGAAAGAGAGATCTGTTAGACGAAGTGGTCCGGATTGTCTACAGAGACCGTTTTTCGTTCCACAAAATCAAAGTGCTTGTCCAGGTCCGCATTGTGCAGCAGTACAGGTACGATCATCAAGGAGGCAACGACCGCCGCGACCGTACCGAAGATCAAGGCAACACCCAAACCACCAAAGACCGCATCAGAGGCCAGAAGCGTCGAAGCAAGGATAATCGCCGCCGCTGTCAAAAAGATTGGTTTAGCACGTGTTGCCGATGCGTATGCGATCGCTTCCGTCTTATGCATCCCTTTATCGTGGATCAACGACTTGGTAAAGTCGATGAGCAGCAACGAGTTGCGCGAGCTGATCCCGATCAGGGCGATAAAGCCGATCAGTGAGGTCGCTGTCAGGAAAAAGGTGTCTGTTGTAAAGATATCCATTATCCAGTGACCGATAACGACACCGATGATGGAGAGAAAACTCCCCAGCAGCACAATACCGCTCAGCACAAAACTTTTGTAATAGATGACCAGCAGTAAAAAGATCAGGATCAAGGCTGCGATAAATGCACCGCCAAGATCGACAAATGTGTCGAGCGTGACCTTCATTTCTCCATCCCAGAGAAGATGGTAAGTCTGACCGGATGACTTCTCTTTAAGCTGCAGGTTAAAGAGTCCGACCGTCGTGATCTCATATTCATCGGCCAGCGTCTCCTTGATCTGTGCACGTGCGTCGATAAGAGGGTAGACTTGCGAGACCATGTCTGTTTCAGCAAGGACATTAGTCATCTTGTGAAGGTCTTTGCTCATGATCATTGGGTTTGACTTCACAGCTACGATGTCAACGACTTCGGTGATCGGTACCATCATCCCTCTCTGGTTCATCAGTCTGAGGCTTGAGAGTTTGTTTTCTATAGCCATTTTATCTTTGTTGGTGAACTTTTTCGTCTCATCGCTGAGAGTCAAGAAAATAGGGATCTGGTCATTGTACTGAGCGCTGTTTTTGACAGCAATGCTCATCCCTTCGAAGGCAAGGTAGAGAATGTCATTGACCTGCTTGACAGAAAGACCTGACTTGGCGATCTTGACGCTGTTGGCTTTAATCTCGTACTTGTCGTAGATCGTATCTTGCATGATGTCGATGTCTACCAGACCCTCTGTATTTTTGAAGATCTTCTCGACTTGTTCAGCCAGATGACGAATGCCTTTATCATTGTTGCCGTAGATCTCAGCGACAACTGCTGCCATTGTCGGTGGGCCTGAAGGGGGCTCGATAAACTTGATATTGGTCTTGGGAATGATGGCCTCACAGTTTTTCTGAATGATCGGGCGTATGCGCTGTACCATCATGTATGAAGGTTCATCTCTGTCGTGGGCTTTGGTCAGGTTGATGACGACCTCGGCAAGGTTCTCTGCTTCTTTGAAATGCGCTCCTTTGATGAGGCCTGCAAAATCAAGAGGCGATCCCATACCCAAAAAGACTTCGGTGTCGAGCACCTCTTCTTCTTGTTGGATGTAACCGACCACACACTCGCTGACACGTTGGGTCTGCTGAATGGAACTACCTTCAGGAAGGTCGACATAGATGTTAAAGGTGTCATTGTTCTTACCCGGCAGCATCTTGGCCAGAACGATCTCGGTCGGAAACATCATCATCGTCAACAAAAAGGCGACAAGAGTACCGATCAGGATCATTTTTTTCTTTTTCTCGCTCTGAAGCCAGGCATAAATAAGTGTTTCAAACTTGTCAAACATTATTTTTCTCCTTCATCATGGTGTTCCGGTTTCTTGAGAAGGCGGACAGCCAGGTACGGTGTAAAGATATAGGCCACAAAGAGTGAGGCGATCAAGGCAACCGGTACGTTTGCCGGGATAGGTTTCATGAACTGCCCCATCATCCCGCCGACAAAGGCCATCGGCACCATTGTCAGAATGATCGCCAGTGTTGCGATGTTGGTCGGCGGTCCGATCTCATCAGTCGCTTCGACCATCAGTTCATCGGCATTGCGCTTCGGTGCATCCATGTCATGGTAGTGACGGTGGATGTTCTCGATCACAATGATAGCGGCATCGACCAGTAGACCCAGACTGAGCAAAAAGGCAAAGAGGGTGATACGGTTGATGGTCTGTCCGGTCAGGTAGGCGACAAACAGTGTGATCGCCAGGATCGCCGGAACGGTAAAGGTGACGATCAGAGACTCTCTCCAGCCCAGAACAAAGATCAGCAGCAGAGCGATGATAATAATGGAGAGGACGAGGTGAAAGACCAGCTCGTTGACGGCCTCGTTGGCACGTTCGCCGTCATTACGGGTAATGACGTAGCTGATGCCGTGTTTTGCCATCTCCTCTTTGTAGTGGCTGAGCTCCTCTTTGACTTCGTTTGCAATGACAACGGCATTGGTCCCCTGCAGTTTGGAGACGGTCAGTGTGACCTGCTCCTGCAGCGGAGAAAACTTGCCATTCTCATCTTTGACACTGACCAGTGCCGATTTGAAGTTCTGTCTGTCGTAAGCATCTTCGACGGTCGCAATATCTTTCAAATAGATGGCCGCCCCCATGTACTGGGCAACGATGATGTTGGCGATGTCGTCTTTGCTCTCGATGGCATTTTTGACGCCGATCATGATAAGCTCATTCTCTTTGGTACGGTTTTTGACATCAGGGACATTATAAGCGACCGACTGGACCGCCTGCGTGATCTGACCCATAGAGAGGTTGTAGCCGGAGAGTTTATGCAGATCGACCAGGATGTTGTATTGGTGCTTGTGACCGCCTTTCAGGTCGGTTACGGCAACGTTGTCCAGTCCGTTGATATGGTGCTGGATCTGTTTGGCATAATCGAAAAGCTTCGTCGGTGCCATGGTCTTGTCCTTTGCATAAAAGGCGACAGTGACAATCGGAATGTCGATATCGATATCAAGCGGCAGGATCGTCGGTGCCATTGCCGTTTTCGGGAAAAGGTCCTTGTTCTGCATGATCTTGTCGTAGACCTTGAGGTTGGAGTTCTCTTTCTCCTCACCGATAAAAAAGGCGGCATTGACGACACCGAAGTTGTCCATTGCCGATCCGTAGATATGTTCAACACCTTTGACCTCTTTGAGTTTGCGCTCAAGCGGTTTTACGATGACCTGTTCAATCTCTTTGGCAGTAGCACCGGGCATCGCAACGATAACGGTTGAACCGCTGACGACCATCTGCGGGTTCTCCTCTCTGGGCATCATCTCAAGGGAGAGATAGCCCATAAGCAAAAGAAAAACACCCAGAAGTGCTGTCAAAGGGTTTCGAATAAAAGCCTTTGCCAGTTTTCCGGCGCTGTCTTTTGGAACATAGCTTTCGGTTTTCATCCTATACTCCTTATTTTACGACGACAGTGGCATACATACCAGGATAGATTATCGCTTTTGTTTTGTTTTCAAAAGCGATCTTGATACGAAACGAGTGTGTCATCGGGTTCGAACTTGGAATGATCGCAGCGATCTTTCCGGTCGTTACGACACCGACCGAAGGAATAGTCACATCAACTGGTGTACCGGTTTTAATGCGTTTCAGGTCGCTCTCTGCAATATCTGCCGTGATCTTAAGCGAGTCAAGGTCTGAGAGTACAAAGGCCGGCATACCCGGCATCGCCATCTCACCGACTTTGATGTTCTTGGCGATGATCACACCGTTGTTCGGTGCTTTGATATGGAGGTACTTATACTGGTTTTTGACCTCTTTGAGCTGTGCATTTGCCTGCTGCACCTGCTGCTTGCTGATCGTGACCATGTCCTCCATGTTCTTTGCCGCAAGTTCAAGGTTCTCAACCTCATACTTTGAGACCATCTTCTTTTCAAGAAGGCGCATGTGGCGTGCCAGATTGAGGTTGACGTTGTTAAGCTGATTCTGATTCATCTGCAGTGCCAGCTGTGCCTGTGAGATGCTTAGTTGCACACGGGCGATTGCCGTATCGACCTCTTTTGAGTCGATAGAGTAGAGCAGAGCGCCCTTTTTGACATAGTCGCCTTCATTGGCTTTGACGTTGGTGACAAAACCCATAAAACGGCTGGTGATCATCTTCTCATTGTCCGAGATAACGGTTCCCGAAAGAGTCAGTCCCTCTGCCAGCAGTGAGCCTGCCAGCGCGATAAGTAGTAGTATCTTTTTCATCATTGTGCTCCGTTTGCTAATTTTTCCAAGGCGAATATACGCTCGTTACGTTTGTTCTGTACTTCAAGAAGGGCAAGGACCTTCTCGATCTGCTCCGACTGCTTGATGACAAGGTCGTTCATCGAAGCGAGCTGCTCTCTATAGCGCTCTTCATAATTATTGTATATCTCTGTTGAAAGTTCAAGCTCTTTGCTAAGGCTTTCGATCTCATAATCCAGTGATGCGATCTCGGTGCGGATCTTTTCGATCTTCAGGGCGATCCCTTTTTTGGCAAGTTGGACCTGCGTCTTTGTCTTCAGCTCGTTGACCTTGGCCTCTTCAACTTTGTTGAGGTCCGATCCGCCGCTAAAGAGGTTCCATTTAAGCTGTACACCGGCCATGTACGAACCGTTGCCCATCATGTCATACTCATCCAGATTGACGGCAGAGGACTGCACATTGGCTTTTAGACCGATCATCGGCAGGTAGCCTGATTGGGAGACATCGACCATGTTTTTGCGGATGGCCAGGCCTGTCTCTGCCTGTTTGATATCGACATTACGTGCCAGGATCTCGTCAGTGCTAAGCGATGTCTGCTGTATGCTCGACTCGGGAGGTGTGATCTGTGTAACCTCGCGGTTGAGTAGAAAGCTCAGGTAGTTATAGAGCAGGGCCTTGTTAGCCGTCATCTCATTGAGGTTGCGTTCGACGTTGGAGCGTTTTGCCTGCACTTCAAGTAGGTCGATCCGTTTTGCGTAGCCTTCCTTGATCATAAACTGCGTCGTCTCTTCCAGCCTCTTGATGTTCTCATTGATGGTGGTCAGCTTTTTTATCGCTGTCTCCAGCAACGCCATGTCATAAAAGGCTTTGCGTGTCTCGTAGATCTTGTCATTGACGGTCTTGTCGGTCTCGAGCTGCTGCATCTTCTCCATCGACTCACTGATGTCGGTGTAGCCGCTGATCTTGCCGCCGGTGTAGATCGGCAGGGTGTACTCGAGTTTGGTTTGGAAGTAGTTGGTGGCGCCGGGGTTGTTCACTTCATCCGGCTGGTATGTCGGATCAAAATTACCCAAGAGCATCGCATTGTATACATCGGTGGTGAAGCCAAAGTCACCGAATGCCGCCTGTCGAGAGGCCAGTTTAAAGCCAAAGACGTTGCCGGCATCGTCAGAGTTGGCGGCATTCAAGATGAGGTCCAGGCTACCCCAGTTCATGGCACTGGCCTGATCCGTCTTTGCCTGGGTACTCTGCAGTTCATACTGTGCGGCTTTGATCTCCAGGTTGTCCTGTTTCAAGATCTCTATCGCCTCATCCAAAGTGAGGCTAGTCTCGCTAGAGAGGGGCGCCCCATATAGAGACAAACCTATAGCCAATAAGCTACTTATCATCTTCATATTATCTCCCTTCTGAACAATCAATCATAAATATCTATATATATTATATCATGAAATTATATATGTAGTATACCAAAAAAATAGCAAATTGACGATAAAATATCTAAATGTGGCATATAATATCGTCAGGCATGATTAAGTTGTAAATAGCGTGTAAATAGGGTAAAATTTCAAAAATTCATCAACAAAGGCCGACAATGGCAACAATTGGCATGGGAGACATCAAAAAAGGTGTCCGTTTAGAGATCTCGGGTGTACCGTATAAAGTAGTAGAGTTCCAACACGTTAAACCGGGTAAAGGTGCTGCATTTGTACGTTGTAAAGTCAAAAGTTATTTAAACGGTAAAGTGGTAGAGAAGACGATTCATGCAGGCGATAAGTTCGAAGTGCCGAACATGGAACAAAAGACGATGCAATACCTTTATGACGATGGTGAGATGTACCAGTTCATGGACAATGAATCGTATGATCAGCTCGGTCTCAGTTACGAGCAGTGTGAAGAGGCGAGCAAGTGGTTCAAAGACGGTGTCAATGTTGAGATAAGTTTCCACAACGGCAAGGCGATCGGTGTTGAAGCACCGGCGGTTATGGAGCTGGAGATCACGGAAACCGGTCCAAAAGACAAGGGTGATACGACGAGCGGCTCCAAAAAACCGGCAACACTTGAAACCGGTGCAGTTATCCAGGTGCCTTACCATATCTTGACGGGTGATGTCGTCAAGGTCAACACAGTCGACGGTGAATACCTGGAAAAGGTTAAGTAGCTTCGGCACACCTCGCACAAAAGTCCAGCACTCGGCGTACTGGTGTACGCTGTCGTCAGGACATTGCGCACAATCTGCATCCAATCTATTAACGTTAAAAGTTTTTTTTCTTTCATAAACTGCATCATCTTTTATCATCCAAAATTTAGATTTCTCCTTGTGTTACAATAATAAAAACGAAAAAGGAATATTTATGCCGAAAGTATTAGTCCCTTTAGCGGAAGGTTTTGAGGAGATCGAAGCGGTCTCAGTGATCGATATTATGCGCCGGGGCGGGATCGATGTTTTGGTCCGTTCGCTTGATGATACGATGGAAGTCAGAGGTGCAAACGGTATCACAGTAAAAGCCGAGGGTTCCCTTGACGGAGTGACGGCTGATACGATCGATATGATCGTACTGCCGGGTGGCTGGGGCGGTACACGCGCCTTGGCAGAAGATGATAATGTGCAATCACTGCTCAAAGCGATGGATGCCAAAGGCAAAGATATCGGGGCTATCTGTGCCGCACCGTTTGCCCTCAAAGCAGCCGGTGTCCTGAAAGAGAGCTATACCTGCTATCCGTCAGTAGAGAAGGAGATCAAACAAGAGGGATATCAGGGTGACAGATCACAAGTCGTGCAGACCGCCAATGTCATGACGTCAAGAGGGCCCGGAACAGCGATCTGTTTTGGGTTGGCAATCGTCAAAAGACTGATGGGTGACAAGACCTACAATTCGGTCAAAGCGGGAACGCTGTCGACCTTCTGCGAATAGAGGAGAGCGACAGACGCATTGGTGTGTTCCTCTAGTGAAACACGCCTTTTATCTTCTGAATTCACGCATGTCATTGACAATGAACTCATCGTGTGTGAGTTCGCTATCGCTATTGCGATCCATCTTATCAAAGCGGGCTTTTTCGGCCTCTATCATCTCCTCTTTAGTGATGAGACCGTCACGATCCGTGTCACTGTCTCTGAACACAGCCTCTGCCAGTTCCGGCAAGAAGGTATAAAAACGGCTGTTGTAGAGGTCCTCTTTTGTAGCGGTGCCGTTTCGGTCGGTATCCATCTTGATAAAGCGTTCATCGATGAAATCCATATACTCCGCTTTGGTGATAAGACCGTCTTCATCACCGTCAAACTTGTTAAAGAGATAGGTGTGCATCTGCTCATCGCTGTAGTGTGGTTTGAGCAGGCTGCAGCCGCTTAATAGCAGGGCAATCAGTATTGTAGCGCATCGTGCTGTTTTTGTCATTGTCTCTCTTTTTTAGGCCATTATAACCAAAGTGTCTACCTCCTATTGAGATAAATGATCATGATAAGCAGAAGGAGCGTAAGCGGCAGGACGAGATAAGGATTGACATACATCAGACCTATAAAAATTGCGTAGACAAGTGCCAGTATGACAGCCAGCAAGGTGAACAAGGCGAGTGCTGTCAGGAAAAGGACTATGTTCCCGTGTTTTGAGCGCTTTTCATCGATCCATTCAAGCAGTTTTTTCATCGTTCTATTATAACAGAGTATCTGTTTGCATAAAGCAGTGCGTTAATCCAGAAGCCGCATCTGGCGTTTGTTCGCCTTGGGCTGTTTTTGGCCCTGACTGTTCTGCTGGGCATCGCGCATAAAGAGCGGTACCTTCCGGCCTTTGTTTTTGGTAATGTCCAGCAGCATGGTCTCGATGATCTCTGACTCATCGAACTTTCTCTCTTGTGTCAAAAAGTCGAAGATGTGTTGGGTCAGGCGGTCCAGCGAGATCTTCCAAGTGGATTGGGTCTCGGAGTAGAGCCATTTTGAAAAGGCGGCAAACCCGTCATAGACCGTTGTCTCTTTAAAGAGAAGGTCGGTCGTATTGGTGAAGTTGCCGCTGTTGTAGACCAGGTCCCAAAACCGTGCAAAACGTTTCATCTGCTGGATCTGCGCAAAACTGATAAGGTCATTTTGCAGTATGTCATACGGGGGAATATTGGAGTAGATCATGCCGAACGTCTTGTCATGGCGCGACATCGTCGTACCGGCAAGATGCTTCAAGATACCGATCTGGATCTCGCAGGAGGTGATGGACGCGAGTTCATTGAGGTTGCGTCCAAAACCTTCCAGCGTTTCACCCGGAAGCCCGACGATCAGGTCAACATGCATGTGCGCCTTGGTCTCGTTCTCAAGAAAGGTGAGGTTCTCTTTGATCTTCTCGATACGCAGCGGACGGTTGATGTTGTTGGCGATCTCGGGGTCAAGCGTCTGTATACCGACTTCAAGCTGCAACGCACCTGCGGGAAATTGTGCAATGCGTTCTTTGAGGGAGTCAGGAAAATGGTCCGGGATCACTTCGAAATGGGCAAAATAGGGCGGCTCTTTGGCTAAAAAGAAGTCTAAAAGGGCATTGGCAAACTTCATGTTAAGGTTGAATGTACGGTCGATAAACTTGAAATTTCGTGCCCCCCGCTGCCAGAGCTTTTCAAACTCCACCAAAAGGGCATCGATGGCAAAGTTGCGGACCTTCTCGTCGATGGCGGAGAGGCAGAACTCACATAGAAAAGGGCAGCCGCGTGAGGCTTCGACATAGATGTAGCGGTTGGCGACATCACTGTCGCTGTAGTAGTCATATGGCAGTTTGATCGCTTTGAGGTCAGCCATGACTGGTGTGATGAGCTGTTCTGTCGGTGCAGTGCCGTCAAAGATCTCACGGCAGAGCTTGTAAAAGGCGATATCCCCTTCGCCCTGGATAATGTAGTTTGCTTTGGAGAAGTCGACACGGTGGGGCAGGTGTGCGGCTTCAGGTCCGCCAAGTACGATGACGATTTCAGGTGATATCTTTTTGAATATCTCGATCAGCTGATGCACTTCGGAAGCGTTCCAGATGTAGACAGAGATACCGATAATAAAGGGTTGCTCTGCCAGGATCTGCTCGGCGATGCTCTGGACATTCTCGTTGATAGTGAACTCTTGGATGATCGTCTCATCCTGAAGCTCCTGCATGTTGGCATAGAGGTAGCGCAGGGCGATTGCCGTATGGGTGAAGCGTGAATTCAGCGTGGTCAGGACAATTTTTTTCATTACCGAATTATAGCCAAATGCTTTTCGTAATAAAGCGTCCGATATGGTGAATATATACAGCCAGATTTAACCTCCAGTGAGTACAATATCCTACTATTAATACTCTTAGGATTTTTATGAGCGTACAGCCTTTCACCCATTTACATCTTCACACCGAATACTCCCTGCTGGACGGTGCAAACAAGATCTCAAATCTTGTCGAACGCGTCAAAGAACTTGGTATGACATCGGTCGCGATGACCGATCATGGCAACATGTTTGGCGCTATCGATTTTTGGCATCAGATGACCAATGCGGGTATCAAACCGATCATCGGAATGGAGGGCTATATCCACAACGGTGAAGAGATCGACGACAAAACGACGAAGCAGCGTTTTCATATCTGTCTTTACGCCAAAAACCAAAAAGGGTATGAAAACCTGATGTACCTTAGCTCCAAAGCCTATATCGACGGGTTTTACTACTTTCCGCGTATCAACAAACAGGAACTGCGTGAACATTCGGAAGGGCTTATCTGTTCGTCAGCCTGTCTGCAGGGCGAGGTCAACTGGCACCTTAACATGCAGAACCAGCGAAATGTGCGTAACGGGGCAGAGGGTTACGAGGGTGCTAAACGCGTCGCGCTCGAGTATAAAGAGATCTTCGGTGACGACTTCTACCTGGAACTGATGCGACACGGTATCGGCGACCAGCTTTTTATTGATGAGCAGGTGCTTCAGCTCAGCCGCGAGACCGGGATTAAGATCGTCGCGACGAATGACACCCACTACACGTATCCGGACGATGCCCAGTACCATGAGGCCTTTATGTGTATCGGGATGAATAAACTTTACGACGACCCGAACCGTATGCGCCACTCGGTGCATGAGTTTTACCTCAAGTCACCGGAACAGATGGCACGCCTCTTCGCCGACATTCCCGAAGCACTGGAACATACGCAGGAGATCGTCGAGAAGTGTCAGCTTCAACTGAAACTGGGTGACCCGATCCCGCCGAACTTTAAATTTACGAGAGAGTATGCTGCGCGTGAAGGGCTGGACATCAATTATGAAGATGATGCACCGCTCACAGAAGATGCAGATGCAGACGCCAAAAAGAAGTGGTTAAGTGCCGCGGATAAAAATGATGCGGAATACTTTATCCACCGTTGTAAGGTAGGGCTTGAACACCGTCTAAAACACGTGCCGCCTGAGCGCCATGAAGAGTATAAAGAGCGTCTGGAGTTCGAGATGGATGTCATCAACTCCATGAAATTTCCGGGTTACATGCTCATCGTTTGGGACTTCGTAAAAGAGGCTAAAGTGATGGGCGTTGCCGTCGGACCGGGACGGGGTTCGGCCGCGGGTTCACTGGTCGCATACGCACTGGACATTACCGACATTGATCCGATGAAATATGACCTGCTGTTTGAGCGTTTCTTGAACCCGGAACGTGTATCGATGCCCGATATCGATATGGACTTTATGCAGGCGCGCCGCGGCGAGGTCATCGACTATGTGGTCGAAAAGTACGGTCGAAACCAGGTGGCCCAGATCATCACCTTCGGCTCACTCCTTGCAAAAGGGGTTATCCGTGACGTCTCGCGTGTCTTGGACGTGCCGCTTTCTCAGGCGGACAAGATGGCGAAACTCATTCCGGATGAACTGGGTATTACACTCAACGGTAAAGGCAAAGAAGGAAGCGAGAACTTTAAAGAGGGCGCATTCCAGAAAGAGCCGAAGCTGCGCGAATTGATCGAGACCGATCCTCAGGCTGCACGTGTCTGGGAGTTCTCCAAAAAACTCGAAGGGCTCAAACGCAATGCGGGTATGCACGCCGCGGGTGTCGTTATCTCCAACCGTGAGCTTTGGTACAAAACACCGATCTACAAGCCATCGGGTGAGACCACCTTTGTAACGCAGTACTCACTGAACTACCTCGAAGACGTCGATCTTATTAAATTCGACTTCTTGGGTCTGAAGACCCTTGACGTCATCGACGCGGCGGTCAAGCTGGTAAAAAAACGCTACAACAAAGATATTGACTGGCACACCATCGACGAAAACGATCCGGGTGTCTACAAGGTTATTCAGTCGGGTGACACGATCGGTATGTTCCAGATAGAGAGCTCGGGTATGCAGGACTTGAACAAACGCCTTAAACCGTCGACTTTTGAAGACCTTATTGCGGTCCTGGCACTCTATCGTCCGGGTCCGATGGAGTCGGGAATGCTCGATGACTTCATCGAACGTAAACATGGCCGTCAGGAGATCGTCTATGTGTTTGATGCTCTCGAAGAGATCCTGAAACCGACCTATGGGGTCATCGTCTACCAAGAACAGGTCATGCAGATCGTTCAGACCATCGGCGGATTTAGCCTCGGTGGGGCGGATATCGTCCGCCGTGCGATGGGTAAGAAAAAAGTCGATGTCATGCTGCAGTACAACAAAGAGTTCTCCGAAGGTGCGCAGAAACAGGGGCTCGACTATAAGACCGCTTCCGAGCTGTTCGACCTTATCGAAAAGTTTGCGGGCTACGGTTTCAATAAATCGCACTCGGCGGCATACGCTATGGTCACCTTTCAGACGGCATGGCTGAAGACCTACTATCCGCAGGAGTTTATGGCGGCACTGTTAACGTCGGAGAAGGACAACACGGAGAAGATCGTCAAATACATCGATGAGGTCAAGCGTATGGGGATCGAACTCTCCCCGCCGGACATCAACATGTCACAGCTTGAGTTCTCGGCAACGGAGAAAGACGGTCAGGATATCATCCTCTTTGGTCTTGGGGCTATTAAAGGTGTTGGTGAATCGGCCGTTGAATCGATCCTTGAGGTGCGCAAAAACGGTCAGTTCAGCTCAATGCAGGACTTTGTCAACCGTATTGAACCGCAAAAGGTGAACAAGCGGGTTTTGGAGTCGATAACGAAGTCGGGCGGTTTTGATGCCTTTGGTCTCTCCCGCCGTGCGATTCTCGGTCAGATGGAATTGATCATTCAAACGGCAAAAGATGCTTCCCAGGCGAGGAAAAATGCCATTGGCAGCCTCTTTGGCGATGATGAGGATATCTCAACGGTTGAACTGACCTTGAAAGACGAGTCGGAGTTCGGACTTAAAGAGATCCTGGACTTTGAGAAAGAGACGCTGGGCTTCTATGTCTCTGGTCACCCGCTGGATGAGTTCAGAGAGCGTATCGATGCGCTCGAATACACCCTTTCGTCCGACATAGAGAATATTACGGACGGCTCGACGGCTATCTTTATCGGTAAAGTCGAAGAGATCCAGAAGAAGATCTCTAAAAAGGGAAATCAGTTCGGTATTTTGAACCTTATGGACTTTCACGGCAATATTGAGATGATGCTCTTCAGCGACAAGCTTGATCAGTTGGAGCAGATGAACCTCGATGAACCTGTCGCCTTTAAGGTGAAAGTAACCCATACGGAGATGTTTACCCGCATCAGTGTGGTCAAGATCTTTACATTGAACGAGGTCAAAAAAGAGGCGAAAAAGGTTGTGACTAAGATCGTTGAAAAGCCGCCTGAGATGCTGAAACTCCGTCTGCGTATGGACAAGAGTACCGAGCTTCTCGAAGAGCTTTACCGTCTGGTCAGACGTTATCCGGGCAACCGGCCGCTGCAGCTCAACATCGTCTCTAAACTTCAAAACGTCGTCATCGATTCGGCGATCCGTGTTGACAGCAAAGTGCTCGATGAACTGGCGCACTTTGACACGATCGATGTGGCGTAGCCACTCCCGATCGCCGCTTTCCCTAACAAATCCATATAACAATAAACAATAATATTCCTTTAACAAATTATCTCCTATGATAGTTGTACAAGCACCGCGTTGATGATGTCTACAGGGCACCATTTCGTTATAAAGAGCGCAGGTTGACTGCCTTGGTAGAGGAGATTGTAATGGCATCAAGAGGAATATCTATACTCAAGGGCATTGAAGCCCAGCAGGTGACGGAACTGTTGAACAAAGCGTATGCTGACGAATGGCTTGCTTATTACCAATATTTCATCGAAAGCAAAGTGGTCAAAGGGTTGATGAAAGATGCGGCCATTACCGAACTTGTCCAGCATGCCGCGGACGAACTTCGTCATGCTACGCTGGTGGCCGATCGTATCATTCAGCTGGGGGGAACACCGATATTGCATCCAAAAGATTGGATGACACAGAGCAACTGCGGATATGAAGCACCGGAAGATCCGGACGTGTTGCGTATCCTGGAACAATCCATTCAAGGTGAGCAGTGCGCTATCAGCGTCTATTCGCAGCTGGCCGACATCACACGCGACAAAGATATCGTCACCTATGACATGGTTTCGCAGATTTTGGCTGATGAGGTCGAACATGAAGAGGACCTGCAGGCACTTTATGACGATATCCATGAGTTTATTGCCCATATCAAGAAAAACCTTGCATAGCAGGGCGTAGAGAGGTCACTATGGAAACAGTGACGCTTGAAACATTTCTATATGCTTTTGCACTGACTCTTTTGGCAGGGCTGTCAACTGGGGTCGGTGCGGCACTCGCCTTTTTTTCACGCAGTGACAATACTACCGTCCTTTCTATCGGTCTGGGATTTTCTGCAGGCGTCATGATCTACATCTCGTTTGTCGAGATCCTCGTACAGTCGAAGATAGCTTTTATTGGCTCATTTGATGAGGTTTCAGCTGAAACACTGACGGTAATCCTTTTTTTTCTCGGGTTCGCGCTTACCTTTCTGATTGACCGTCTTATCCCTGATGATGTCAACCCGCATGAGCTGAAAGGGGAGAAGGCACTGGCGGAACTAAAAGAGAGTGGGAAAGCTGTTAAACATGACAACATTTCATTGAAACGTACCGGTGTTTTTACAGCTATCGCTATCGGCATTCATAACTTTCCCGAAGGCTTTGCCACCTTTGTCTCTGCCCTCGATCATCTTGCTATCGGTATCTCGATCGCACTGGCCATCGCCATCCACAACATTCCTGAAGGGATGGCGGTCTCGCTACCCATTTACCATGCGACTGGCAACAAGAAGCACGCCTTTTATTATGCCGTTATGTCCGGACTTTCCGAACCTTTAGGTGCTTTACTCGGGTTTTTTCTACTGATGCCGTTGATGGGGGATCTAACGCTTGGTATTACGTTTGCACTGGTTGCAGGTATCATGGTCTATATCAGTTTTGACGAACTGTTACCGGCTGCTCGCGTGTATGGCAATGCGCATACGACGATATTCGGCCTTGCAATGGGGATGGGGGTCATGGCCTTCAGCCTTATTCTGTTCAAAATCATATTGTAAACCTTTGTGCTGTGTTATAATCCGCTTTATAGAAAGAGGATGATTTATGATGACTATTGACGATTTTAACAGCGGACTGCTCGGTTTCCTGGATGCTTCACCGACCCCTTTTCACGCAACACGTAACATGGCGATGATGTGTGCAAATGCTGGTTTTATTGAGCTGGACGAGACGGAGAAATGGGCACTGGAAAAAGGTAAAAGCTATTTTGTGACGCGTAATGACTCCTCTATTATTGCCTTCACCTATCCGGGTGAAACGGACTATGTAATGATGGGAGCGCATACCGATTCGCCTAACCTTAAGCTCAAACCCTCACCGGTGATCAAAAAAAATGGATTAGTGCAGCTTGGGGTTGAACCGTATGGCGGCCTGTTGCTGAACCCGTGGTTTGACCGTGACCTGAGTATTGCCGGACGCGTAGCCTATAAAGACAGTAGAGGCAACATCAAAGAGGCGTTGGTTGACCTTAAAAAAGCGATCGCAGTCATTCCGTCTCTGGCCATTCACCTTGATCGAGAGGCCAACAAAGGACGCGAGATCAATGCCCAGACGGATATCGTCCCCATCATTACCAGCGGTGAGTTTGATTTCGAGGTCTGGTTGAAAACGGCTTTGCAGAACGAAGGACACGATGACTTTGAAAGCCTGCTATCACATGAACTCAGTCTCTACGATACCCAAAAAGCAGCCTTTGTGGGACTGGAGGATGACTTTATCACTTCGGCACGTCTGGACAATCTGCTCAGCTGCTATGTCGCACTCATTACCATCTGTTCGGTCCACCCGTCACATCCGTATCTGATGGTCTGCAGTGATCATGAAGAGGTAGGCAGTGAAAGTACATCGGGGGCAGCAGGGAGCTTTCTGGAGAGTGTCCTGCGCCGAATGACGCCTGACTTTGAAAGCTACACGCAGCTCACACGCAAATCGATCATGATCTCTTGCGATAACGCGCATGCGGTCCATCCGAACTTTTCAGCCAAACATGATGACAATCATGATCCCCGCATCAATGAGGGTATCGTCATCAAAGTCAATGCCAATCAGCGCTATGCTTCCAACACAGGCACCATCTCCCGATTCGCTTTGACGGCAGAACAGCAGAATATCACATTGCAGGAGTTCGTTACGCGCTCAGACATGGGCTGCGGATCGACTATCGGTCCGATCACGGCGACACGCCTGGGCATCGAGACCATCGATGTCGGTCTGCCGACCTTCGCAATGCACTCTATCAGGGAGCTGGCTGGTAAGGCCGATGCCCATCAGCTCTACAAGATACTGATGGCGCTCTCAAAGTAGAACGTCCTGTAATGACAGCTTTTCAGATATTTTCCGGTTTCATGAAGTTTACGGTAAAAGCAGCCCAATTTCCAAAATAGGATATCTCTTCAAACCCCACCTTGCGGCACAAGGCACGGATCCTTTTTAAGCGAGTATAGTGCGGATCCGGAATAACCTCCGTGATCGACAATATTCCGCCATTCTTGAGTGCTTGGTATATTTCCAAAAGCGCCTCGTATTTGTTGGGAATCTCGCCTAAAACCGTTACCAGCAGGGCACGATCAAAATACCCTTGTTCGATCGCACCGCTGCCCGCATCTGCATTGACAATACGTATATTGTTTATGGGCACAGCTTCTATACGTATGCGTAGTTTTTCCAACATCTGTGGCTGGATATCCAGCGCGACCACTTCACCTTTGGCACCGACTTTTGCTGCCGCCGGCAAAGTCAGACGTCCCGGACCGGAACCGATGTCAAGTACTTTCATATCCTTTTCAAGCTGCAATCTCTGCAGTATTTTGTCTGGACCGGCAACAAGGTTCATATAGGGATTTTCCACCAACCAAGAGAGATTTGCAGGGCAGGCAAGTGATCGGTACCGCCACCAATACCCCGTGCCTAAAAGTGCCAACATAAAAACCAGTATACTGATCGTAATTATCATAGTTCAAGTGTATCAGACTCCTCATAAAGGCCGGGTTGCTTTATGGCTGAAAGCCGAACCGTAGCAACACTGTTATGCATATTTTATGGTAAGATAACAACATATCATTAGAAGGATTTATCATGAAAACTCTATCGACTGTTCTGATCACTTTACTGTTGAGTACAGCAGCGTATGCCGCTAATCTTTCGTCAAAAAGTACGGATGAACTGCTTAACATGCGCGGTACGATGACGACCGAGCAGGAGCGTACTCAGCTTCATAACGAACTGAAATTGCGTGAAAAGACGATGACGCAGGAGCAGATCCAAAAGTTTCATACCTATCCACCTGAAAACCGTGTACCAAAGTATAAAAATAAATGTGGAGGCCAAGGAGGAATGGGTCAAGGTATGGGCGGTGGTAAAAACCGTTAATCTCAGACCTGAGTACGCATGAGTATCAGCTTTCGTTCCCGAGGAAGGGAGTATAGGTTATGCTGTAACGCATAATCTGCATTTTATTTCAATACACTGACAGTTCTATCTTCAATTTCTACATTTTTATAAATGACCTTTATCTTATTTCCATCTACACCGTTGCTCTTATTGGCGAGAAAACCGCGACAACACGTTTATTGTATCCCTAGTGACACTCTTTATGATTATGCCTACAGCTGTAAAAATGTGACCTGTATCCAATTCGATGCAGCTTTGTGACAACGTTACAGTTGGGATAGGATGTGATGGAAAAGAAAAGATAGCTTTCGCAATATGGTTTAGAGCGTGAGAGTTTGTTGTTCAAGCCGCGAACGGCTTGAACAGAAGAGGGGAAGGAATTACTTCCATCCCTTCTTAACGATGTTCATAGAGTTCTTGTAAGGGTATTTCTTCACAAGATCTTTAACAGAAAGTTTTTGGTCACCTGAACGCATGAAGTGTGCAAGCGTGACAGAAGCCCAGTAGTCATTTTCATACTCTGTGCCAACAAGTTGTGTCGGAACACCTTTTTCGTTAACAGTGTGACATGCAACACACGTAACAGGACCAGCATACTTTCCGTCTGGTGAGTACTGTAGTGCTTGTTCATGTGTTGTTTGATCAACTGAACGTTCACCGTCAAAGCGTGTACTGTAAAGCCCGTGAGATGATTCGTGACATGTTTGACATGCTAGATCACCGTGTGCCTTTGAGTAACGATAGAGTGACAGTTTGTTTGGCTGATCGATCGGGAAGTATTGACCACCTTCACTTTCAACAAACGGTGCAATGTGACAATCGGCACAGTGTGGCTCAGACGCACTCAACCACCAGTCATCGCCACCAGAAGCTGCTGCATATGGTACTGCGCCGCCTTTAGGGTGATTCCATGGTTTAAGGTCAAGACCCTCTTTAGCTACGTTTTTGACCAATGTCGCAGATTTGTGCTCTGTATAGTACTTAAGTACTTCATTGTCACCTGTTGTTTTCTGATCGGCAAGTGCGTTGAATTTCTTAGCATCACCGTCGGCAACAGCTTTAATGATCTCTTTAAGTGACTTGCCACGGATTGATTTACCCTCAAGTGTCTGTGTCGCTTTCAGATCATCAAGTTCGTGCATTTTCTGCGCCACTTTCGTGTGACAGTTTGTACAGTACAGACCGCGCATCTCTTTGATAGTTTTACCTTTTTCATCTTTCATAGAGACTTCGTTAAGCTGGTACTTACCATACTCATTCAAGAAGAAAGGCGGTTTAGCGTCAGGGTTAGAGTGCGCATCACGACGAACGTAACAACCACCACCACTTAGACGGATATCACCTTTAGAGAAACGACCTTCACCATAACGGTTTGTTACACGGAACGGATTTGTGTCGTCATTCATCTTAGGATCCTGGAAGTGTGTCGGGTGACATGATTGACATGCTTGTGAACGACCAGCACCATCAGGCATAGGGACTACTGCTAAGTGGAAACCGTGAACTGCTTCTGAAAGTGGCTTCGCTTTAACAGTCTTGTATCCTGTAGCTCCCGGACGAGGCTCTTGCAAGTTACCAGAGACATTGTCACCATGACAGTCAGCACAGTTGATCTCACCTGTTTTACCAAGACGAGAAGAAGAAGCTTTATCATCATAGTCAGACAGGAACGTTGTACCGTGGTGCGCATCGTGAAGCGAAAGAATGTTGATCGATGCTTCACTCAGGCGAGCCATGTACTCACTCTCATCCGGATATGTTTTCCAGTATGCATACTCTTTATCAGAATACGTCAAACCTTGTGCACGAGCGCTTTCAGCAGCCTTACCTTGGCGTGAGTGACAAGCGTAACAGTTTGGAATATCAACAGGGTTGGTACCAAAATACTCTATCGTCTTACCGTCTTTATCGGTCATAGGCTTTCCGTTAATGTCGTGAAGCTGCACCGTAGATTTTTGGAACGGCTGGAAATCACTCTCTGTAACAGAACGGATACTACCTTTACGAGTCGAATCGTTAAATGCTGTCAGAGGAAGACCAAGTGCATCCCAAAGGTGAGAGGCTGTCAAGACAAGCGGAATATCTGTAACTGCCGGTACGAGTGTATCCGTAAAGACAACATTGCTACCGTCTTTACCTGAATACTCAAGGTAGCCGCCGGCGATATGTTTACCTGTAGGACCTGAATCGATAGGCACTTTAATGTCTTTACCTACATAGAGACGATTTTTTGCTGTTGCACCTTCTGGTTTTGTACCCTCAAGGTCTTTATAGATGAAAAGGTGTTTCCATACGTAGTTGGCAACATTGTCACCCGGATCGTCCATTCGCCCGTTTCCGTCAACGTCTTTTAAAACGCCCCAGTAACGCATCTTGTTACCTTCACTGTATGAGTTGTCTTTTGTATAGTAATACATTTTGACATTGTCATCCGGTGTCATTAGGCTCGGCAAAGTACCGGCTGTTCCTGATTTGACGGCCTGAGATTGAATCGAGTTATATGGAGGAATTACACAACAGTAACTCATCTCAAAACCGACACAGTGCATTCCCAGTTCATAGTTGATAAAAAGGTTAACATCATTAACAGGGTTATATGATTTAATCTTTTTACCATTAACCTTGACAGTATCACTTTTGAGTTTGGAAAGTTCGAATGGCGGGTTCTTATCGTACGTAGAAGCCGTCGCCAAAGACGCTGTTGATAGAGCTAGGGTACCGGCTAATAAAGCGGTTTTTCCCCATAGGTTTTGTTTCACTTAGCACTCCTTTTATAAAAAATCTTTATATGATTACATTTTAAGTTTAAATTTAGCTTTATGTCAAAAAAATCTAAAAAGTATGTGATAAAAAAGTGATAAAATCAGTAAATATTATAGTTTACTATTTGTCTGGCTTATGTGAAATGAGAATGAAAATTGCATTATTGGGTATAGAAAGAGGTTTACATATCAGAAACGAGATAGTTCAGCTGTTATGAATAGGGGCTGACACTAAAGGTCGCCCGGAAACATGATTGAACCCAGGCGGATCATATTGGATCCGCACTCGATAGCGAGCTCAAAATCTCCGCTCATCCCCATCGAGCAGATAGAGACATCATCAAGCTGCTGATAGATCTTATAGGTCGTCTCAAAGCTCTCTTTGATTAGCGATCGGTCATCGGTATGGGCACCGATGCTCATGACCCCCTTGAGATGGATGTTGGGGCAGTTCTTGCGGATCTGCATAAAGGTCTCGACTGCTTTTTCAGGTGCCACGCCGGATTTTGTCTCTTCTCTGGCAGAGTTGATCTGCAGCAGACAATCCATTGTCGTGTCACGGTCTTCCAAACGGCGTTGCAGTGCGTTGGCAAGCTCTATGGAATCGAGTGACTGAAAGAGGAAGGGGTCGGCTTTGATCAGTGCATTGAGCTTATTGCGCTGAAGGTTTCCGATGTAGTGCCACTCCAGTGGGAGCTCTTCGAGTGCGGCCTGTTTTGCGACAAGGTCCTGTACACGGTTTTCGCCGAATGCGCGCTGACCGATGTTGTAAAGACGTGCGATGTCTTCAGCCTCATTGTATTTGCTTACGGCAACAATCTTGACAATATGGTGTTCGCTGACTTTGATACGGGCAGCTTCAATACGCTCGATGATGGTGTCGATGTGACGTTTGTATTCTAGTTCGTTCATTGCATTAACCTGTTAATATCATTATAGAGTCCCAGTGTCATGAGACCAAGCAGAAGACCCCAGCCGATGATCGTCAGTTTGACGAGTATGGCTTCGCTCGGGACACGGCGTGTGATCATCTCATAGAGATTGAACATGATGTGCCCGCCGTCGAGTGCCGGGATCGGCAGAAGATTCAGAACTCCAAGGTTCACCGAGATAAGCGCGGCAAAAAAGAAGACTGCCATCCAGCCGTTTGCACTGGCATCGGCTGTGATTTTGACAATACTGATCGCACCACCGAGTTCCTTGGCCGGAACATCGCCGGTGATCAGCTTTTGGATACTTTTAAAGATCAGTGTCGAAGCCTTGTAGGTTTCATTTGCAGCATACGCTATGCTTTCCATGAAGTCCAGATCAAGGACGACAGTAGCACCGGCAGAACCGATACCTACCATGCGGCGCTGCACATTCTCTTTGAAGATATTCTCGACTTCTTTGATTTCGGGTGTGATCTGAAGGTTTTCCAGGTAATTGCCGCGTTCGACGCTCAGACTAAGTGTGCCACTGCTCTCTTTGATGATGGTTGACATCTCTTCCCAGGTCGTGATCTCGATGCCGTTGATCGAACGGATGGTGTCATTTGTCTCAAGACCGCTGACAAAAGCAGGGGAGTCTTTGACCACGTTTCCTACGACCGGTGCAAGTACCTGTGGTGAGCCTAGACCGATAAACAGGTAGAGAAAAAAGGCCAGAACAAAGTTGGCGGCAGGGCCGGCGAGCAGAATGATAATACGCTGCCACGGCGGCTTGGCATTGTAGGCATCTTTGTCGCTGCTGATCGCGGTAGGGTCAAGGTCCTCTTGTCCCTTCATCTTGACGTAACCGCCCAGAGGGATAGCTGCGATACGCCACTCGGTGTTCAAAAACCTGAAGGCAAAAAGT
This sequence comes from Sulfurimonadaceae bacterium, assembly GCA_041571435.1. Classification (GTDB taxonomy): domain Bacteria; phylum Campylobacterota; class Campylobacteria; order Campylobacterales; family Sulfurimonadaceae; genus Sulfonitrofixus. Next base: position 31,253 of record JBFFUI010000010.1, read on the forward strand.
TTTTTACCGAAACCGATACTGAAGACTTCGACGTAGACACCGAAAAAACGTGCGGCGCTATAGTGGCCGAGTTCATGAAAAAAGATAAGTGCCGATAGAACGGCTAAGGAGATCAACCAACCCATTACTGCTTCTCAGTATTGAAAAGTTTGCTGAAATGGTAGAGGTACTCCAGACCGGAGTAGACGGTCAAGGCCGTCGCGAACCAAAGCAGGGCGTTGGCAAACGGCCAGTGCATCAGTAAAAAACCGATCGCGAACATCTGTGCAACGGTCTTGACCTTGCCCGACCAGGAGGCAGAGACATCAATCCCCTCCTGTACAGCGATAGTACGAAGGCCCGTGATAAAAAGTTCACGGACAATAATGATATAGATGGCCCAGACAGAAGCATCGCCCATCACCATCAGACCCAAAAAGGCTGCCATCACAAGCATCTTGTCGGCTAGCGGGTCGATGATAGCGCCAAGTTTTGTCTTTTGGTCAAGTTCACGAGCGATAAAGCCGTCAAAATAGTCTGTCAGACTGGCAATGACAAACAGCAGTGAAGAGAAGTAGTAACTCCATGTAATGTCATAACCGTTCTCTGTAAAGAGCTCGGGTGTCAGAATGATCCAGAACATCAAAGGAGCGACTGCAAGGCGAATAAGGGCTAGTATGTTAGGCAGGTTCATCATGAGATGTACTCCTTGAAATAGTTGTTTAAAATACAGATCAAAACAAACAACATTTACTTTGATCTGCAGTTTGACAAGAGGAAAAACTCCTCTTGTGATTGTTTATGATGTAAAGGTTGTACCGCCGTCAACGATGATTGTCTGACCGGTCATCCAAGAGGCGCCCTCATCACACAAAAAGAGGCAGGCACCTGTCAGGTCTTCAGCCTCACCCATACGGCTCAACGGCGAACGTTTTGAGACCTCTTCCTTAACCTCTTCGTAGTTCGGGAACGCTTTTAGCGCATCCGTGTCGATTGGACCGCCGCTTACGGCATTGACACGAATACCCATAGAGCCAAGTTCCGCAGCTGCATACTTGACCATTGTCTCGACTGCCGCTTTGTTGGTACCGTGTCCCGCATAGTTCGGTGTATAGACAAGGTTACCTGTCGAGCTCATGGAGATGATCGAACCGCCGCCTGTCTGCTCCATACGTCTTGCCGCTTCCTGCGCACCGACAACAAAGGCATCAACTGTTGCCGTCCAGATGTTGTCAAGCCCTTTCGGTTTTAGACGCATAAACGGTCCGAATCCACCGACAACCGCACGGCCGGAGATGATAGCGTTTGAGATAAAGTAGTCAAGACGGTCAAAATCCGCATCAAACTCTTTATAGACATCTTTGTATGTCAACGGCTCCAAAATGTTTAGCTTGTAGGCACGGCACTTGACACCGTACTTTGATTCGACGTCAGCAATGATCTCGTTGGCAGCGTCTGCACTTGAAGCATATGTAAAAGCAACATCAGCCCCTTTTTTTGCGAAAGCATAGACGATCGCTTTACCGATTCCGCGTGTTCCACCGCTTATAAATAGAGTTTTTCCTTGCATTAGTTCATTCCTTTTATGTTGTAGTTTTTCATTACTTCTTCGATCTTCTTCATGTTCTCGGCACTTGGCTGTACCAGTGGCAGTCTGTACTCGAGTGTCTCGATAAGACCGGCAATGTACATCGCCGCTTTGACCGGAATAGGGTTTGCCTCGCAGAACATGACACTGTTGATAGGGTAGAGCATGTCATTAAGTTTTTTTGCACCCATGAAGTCACCGGTCATAGCTTTATGCACAAGCTCGCTTTTTAGATCAGGCAGAAGGTTGGCCGTTACTGAGGTGATCCCTTTGCCACCGTTGGCGAGAATAGGGTAGTCAATAGCATCGTCACCACTGAAAACGGCAAGCTCGGGACGGCGCGAGAGCAGCTCGACGGTCCGTTCAAGACTTCCTGTCGCCTCTTTGACACCGTAGATATTGGCACAGTCGTCGAAGAGGCGGATCGTGGTGTCTGCACTGATGTCGACACCGGTACGGCCCGGTACGTTATAGAGCATGAAGGGAAGATCGGCAACGGCATCTGCGATCGATTTGTAGTGCTGGTAGAGACCCTCTTGTGACGGTTTGTTGTAGTACGGGCTTACAGAGAAGATGGCGTCAACACCACTTTTTTGGGCATGTTTGGCGATCTCGATCGCCTCTGCTGTTGCATTGGAACCGGCACCGGCCAGGACTTTGGCCGTTGTCCCTTTACAGACCTCTACCGCGATCTCGATACAGCGTTTATGCTCGTCATGTGTCAATGTCGCACTTTCACCTGTCGTACCGACCGGGCAGACAGCGTCGATGCCGTTGGCGATCTGACGTTCTATCAGTTTTGCATAGGTCGCTTCATCGAGTTGTCCATTTTTAAACGGCGTGATAAGTGCTGTTGTCGCACCTGTAACAATATCCATACTATTCACCTTTTCGTAAAATAATTGTAGTTGACTGGCTAAAGTCAAAATATTTGTTTGCTGCTGTTTTGATGTCGGCAGCGTTAAGTTTGTTGATCGCCTCTTCATAAGCGAGAAGCGGTTTAATCGAACCGCGGGCCAGGTAACCGCCAAAGAGGTTGGCGACTTCCGACGAACTGTCCAGTGAGAAGATAAAGTCCGCTTTAGTACTGATCTTGACCTTCTCAAGCTCCTCTTTCGTCACGTCTTCTTTTTTGATACGCTCGATCTGCGTAATAAGCTCTTTTTCGACCTCTTCAGCTTTGACACCGGGATTACACGAGGCAAGGAAGATGAAGAGTCCCGCATCGATGTTCTCCATGTTGTAGGCGTAGATCTGGTTGACCAATTGTCTGTTGTCGACTAGCTCTTCATAAAGACGCGAGCTTTTGCCCGCACTCAGCATCTCGGAGATAGCCGAGAGCTTCGGCTGATCAGGGTCCATAAAGTCGGGAATACGGAACGTGATGGCGACCATCTCAACTTCGCTCTCTTTGTAGATCACCGCGCGTTTTGGACCGTCTTGTTTCGGTTCCACAAACTTGACCTGCTCTATTGCTGTGGTGTTCTTGATATGAGCGAACTCTTTTTCAACCTTTGCAAAGGCCTTCTCAGGCTCGATATCACCCGTCACGATGATGATGGCGTTTTGCGGCTGGTAGTAGGTCTTGTGGAAGGTGCGGATGTCCTCTAGCGTCCAGGTCCGGATGTCGTTAATGAACCCAATCGGTGTCCAGTGGTACGGATGGTAGATGTAAGCGTTATTGAACATTCTGAAGTAGAGGTAACCCAGCGGGCTGTTGTCTGTTCTCCAGCGGCGCTCTTCCGTTACGACATCACGTTCAGGCTGGAACTCTTCGTCTTTGAGTTTCAGGTTCTGCATAAGCTCAGCAAAAAGCGACAGTGATTTGCTCAGGTTCTCCGTACTCGATTTGATGAAGTAGTGGGTGTAGTCAAAGCCGGTCGAGGCGTTGCTGAGCCCGCCGATGCTTTTGACCTCTTCGTCAAACTGCCCCGCTTTGAGGTTCTCCGAGGATTTGAAGTTCATATGCTCAAGCATATGTGCGATACCTGTTTTGCCCATGACTTCGTTGCGGCTTCCAACTTTGTAGAAGATATCTGTCGAGATGACCTGGGTCTCGTTGTGCATTGGGATTACAACGATCTCAAGGCCGTTCTCCAGCGTCTTGGTCTCATATTTTGGTAAGCTTGATGCCATCAAGGCTCCTGTTATTAGAAATAGTAGTATAGCGATCTTCATACTAGCGGGCTGAACCTATCGCTTCGGTGATTGAGCTGTAGCCGTCGGCTTTGATAAGCTCGATCAGTCCGGTGTTGATCTCTTTAATGAGCTCCGGCCCTTCAAAGATAAGCCCTGAGAAGACCTGAACCAGTGATGCACCCGCTTTGATACGGCGGTAGGCATCTTCTGCCGTCGAGATGCCCCCGACAGAGACCAGTGTCGTCTTGCCGTAGAGCTCTTTGGCAACCGCATCGAAGATCTCGAAACTTCTGTCAGAGAGTATAGCACCGCTCAGTCCGCCGATCGATTCCGGGTTTTTGATCAAAGAGTAGTTTATGGTTGTGTTGGTCGCGATGATGCCATCGGCACCTTTTTCAACCGCCATTGACGTCAGGTCGACAGCCTGTGCGATCTCCATGTCCGGTGCGATCTTAAGCAGGATTGGCTTCTCGGTCAGTGCTTTTGCCTCATCGAAGAGCTGGGTGATGAAGGCTTCGTTCTGCAGGTCGCGAAGTCCCGGCGTATTCGGAGAGGAGATATTGATGACCAGGTAGTCACCGAGCGTGTGCAGCGCTTTGATAAGTGTTGTGTAGTCGCTGATGGCGTCCTCTTCACTGGTCGTTTTGTTCTTGCCGATATTGACACCGATAGGGGTAGTAAATGGGTAACGCTCTTCCAGGCGCGCCTGAACTCGCATCATGCCGTCGTTGTTGAAGCCCATCGCATTTTGAAGGGTCTTCTCTTCGATGTGACGCCACATACGCGGTTTTGGATTGCCCGGTTGAGGCTTAGGCGTGACGGTACCGATCTCGGTAAAGCCGAACCCCATCGCCTGCATGCCGCGGATCATTGTTGCGTTTTTGTCAAATCCGGCGCCAAGACCGACAGGGTTTAAAAAAGTGCGGCCAAAAAGTTCCTGCTCCAGCACGGGATCGGTCACAAAATGTTTGCTGGTCCAGTAGTTAAACGCAGAAGGGCATACGTTGGCAAGACGGAGAAAGGACTCAGCCATGTGGTGAGCTGTCTCCGGTTCGAGTTTGAATAGCCACGGTTTAATGCTGTCGTATGCGATCATTTATCTGCCTTCTCTTCGCCTATAATTTGTGCGATTATACTGAAACTAGAGTAAATGTTTTGTTAGTGGAGCGGTGAGGGCGTTTTTAAGTAGGGTATTGGATTGGTATTATGGATTTTATATAAATGTGAAAATACCATCCGCCAGGCAAACCGAGAGACGGATGCTATGGCAAAATAGGTGTTCTACGGTCGAGAAAGAGGACTAACTCATTTTGAGTGCGCAGGCCTCTTCATAGCTCTTTTGCGGAACATAGAAGGTACTACCCTTAAGCCCGTCGAAAAGGGTGTCAAGTTTTGTCGGTGCATCCATGCGTTTTAGTTCGCGTTTGTCCAGATCGGCATGGGAGAGGAGTTCATTCCATACGGTGCTTTCATCCAGCGAATAGGCGTAAATGTTCATGCCTTTGTAGGCAAAAAGTGCATCGCTCATGAGGTTGTTTATAAAGAGCATGATGAGGGTGTCGTGGGTAAGGTGGTTTGCATAACGTTCAAATGCCGTTTCGAAGTCATCAAAGTCATCAAGTTCTGCGGCAAAGAAGAGCATTGTGTCATCATCGGAAATGACAATGGCATTCTTGAGCAAAGCACTACCTTCGGTGATGACAAGATCTCCACGATAGCCGTAGTGTCCGGCGGTGCCTAAAGCATCATTAAATGCTGGTTTTGACTGAAGTGCGTTTTCATAGATAGATTCGATTGGTGTTCCCATGTGGAATTCCTTGGTGTAACAATATGTCCGTTTAAGTTGAGTTCGAGCACTGTGGAGAGCGAGAGTAGGCTGTTGCGCTTAAATGAATACCTGACCCAATGCATTTAGCATACCTGCTTTTGCGACATTTGTGTTGTAAAACAGAGTTGTTCGGTCAGTTTGCTGACATTGGCTCATCATTTGTCTGCCAAATACCTGGTTACAGCTGACCACCATCGCTAATTGTCCAGCCGAAATTATCGATAATGCTTTGTCGTGCGGTGGCCGCTGCACCTGCACTGTACTGACTGTTTCCTCCATTGAAATAGACTCCAGATTGCAGCGTCTGTGCTCCCCAGCCGATTAAGAGGGCATTGTAGTTTGTTGTAGATAATGTTACACCACTAAACATCGAGCCCATAGATTTAACATTACTGACATCCCAAGCACCGATATTTTGGTTGAAAGATGCTGCATCGTTAAACATTGAATACGTATCTGTAACGCTACCAACATTCCAGCCCCCAATATCTTGGTTGAAAGCTAAAGTATTAGCAAACATCCCACTCATATCTGCAACGTTGCTGACATTCCAGCCACCAATATCTTTATTGAAAGTATATGCATAACGAAACATCCCATTCATATCTGTCACACCGCTGACATCCCAGCTACCAATATCCTGGTTAAAAGCTAATGTTCCATAAAACATGGAGCTCATATCTGTAACGCCGCTTACAACCCAGCTGTCGATATTCTGGTTGAATGCGGATGCACTGTAAAACATCGAGCTCATATTCACAACACTGCTGACATTCCAGCTGCCGATATTCTGGTTGAAATCGTAGGCACGTTCAAACATCGAACTCATATCTGTCACGCTGCTGACATCCCAACTGCCGATATTTTGGTTAAAATCATATGCACTTGCAAACATATTTCGCATATTTGTAACGCTGCTGACATCCCAATTGCTTATGTTCTGGTTGAAATCGTAGGCACGTTCAAACATCGAACTCATATCTGTCACGCTACTGACATTCCAGCTACCGATATCCTGGTTGAATACGGATGCTCCATCAAACATCGAACGCATATTTGTAACGCTACTCACATCCCAATTGCTTATGTTCTGGTTAAAGACAGATGCATAAGTGAACATGCTACTCATATTTGTTACGCCACTGACATCCCAGCTGCCGATATCCTGATTAAAATCAGATGCAGAATCAAACATACCTCGCATATCTGTAACACTACTGACATCCCAATTACTGATATTTTGGTTAAATGTAAATGCATTGTAAAACATTGCACTCATATCTGTCACATTACTGACATCCCAACCACCTATATCCTGATTAAAATTAGATGTATAAGCGAACATTCTTTCCATATCTTTAACGTTGCTGACATTCCAGCTGCCGATATTCTGGTTGAATGCGGATGCACTTGCAAACATCGAACTCATACTTGTAACGCTGCTGACATCCCAGCTCCCAATGTCCTGGTTGAAATTAGATGCATAAGTAAACATTCTTTCCATATCAATAACGCTGCTGACATCCCAGCTGCCGATGCCCTGATCGAAGGCACGCGCTTGAAAAAACATACTTCCCATATCTGTAACACTGGTGAGATTCCAGCTGTCGATATTCTGGTTGAATGAGTATGCATTAGCAAACATCGAACTCATATCTGTAACGTTAGTGACATTCCAGTTGCCAATATCCTGGTTGAATGTGGATGCACTTGCAAACATCGAACGCATATTTTTAACGCCACTGACATTCCAATTGCCGATATTTTGGTTGAAGGCAGATACTCCGTAAAACATGTTCCCCATATCTATCACGCTACTGACATCCCAGCCGCTGATATCCTGGTTGAAGGCAGAGGCATACGCGAACATTGCATACATACTTGTTACACCGGAGAGGTCAGGAGCGTCTGTAGCATTGAATATCAGACCGGAACAGCCTGAAAATGCGTTTGCCATTGAGAGCCATGTTCCCGGGCCCCATTGATCGACGGAGACAAGCTTCCTTTTGTCCTTTTCATTGTTAAAGTAGATTCGTGGGAAATAACCTTCGATACTTATGGTGTAGGTGCCTGCGGCAGAATAATCACAGGTATAGTTGCCCGTCTGCCCGGTTGCTTCAAAGGTGCCGTCGTTCTCACAGTCTACACTATAGTTGTATCCCGTACCTGTCGTCGGTATCTCAAATTGTGTGTCAGATGATGTGCCGAAATTATCGGTTTTGACGGTCATGACAAATTGACCTGGCTTTATAGTATCTACGATGCCAATACCGACTATCGCCTGTGCTGAATCTATGGTACCGTCGTTGACCTTGAAGCTGAAACTGTCACTGCCGGTGTAGCCGGCTTCGGGGGTATAGGTGAGGTTTGGTGCCGTACCGCTCAGTGTTCCGTGCACCGGCTGCGTTATGAGCAGATAGCTTAGGGACCCTTCATCGGGATCACTACCATGCAGCGAAATACTTAGATTGGTGTCTAGCGTTGTTAAAAGACTTTGGGACTCTGCCACCGGAATAAAATTGGGTGTGACAACATACAAATCATACATCCTAAGACCACCCGAATAGGAGATAATATATGATTCGACTATACCAGTGCCTATCTGAAAAAATGTCTCCTTGAATGTTAACCCGATGGGTCCGACCTGTGCTGAGATTTTTACACAATCGGTAAAGCCAGAGCTGCTGGTTTTAAAGGTGTAGTCAGACTGATTCGCCGAGACAAATTGTACAGGTGGGTTTGACAGATTGTTGTCTGCTGTGATGATATAGAGGGCTCCATCGGTAGCCATTGCATATACTGCAGTCTCCGACTCTCCGCTGGGCCAGTCTTCTTGAAACCATTGTATGCCCGGCACGCCGTTTATGGTAACAGTCGAGAGTGAATAGGTTCTCCTCATGTCTGTAGATGGTGCAATCATTTTTATAGTGCCATCTGTCGGAAGCTGTAACCAATGCTGAGATAGCTCAGCACTCTTATTTATGTCAAAGTCTATACCTCCGATAGTGACAATCTCCGGGTTTAAAATGGGGATAATATCAGTACTTGAAGAGCTACCCCCACTATTAGTACACCCTGCCATAAAGAGCAGTATGATCGTTAACAATAAACTTGTATAAAATGATTTCATAAGACACTTTCGGTTTAATTATTTGAAGGTAGAGTATCATAAATAGGATTTAACAAAACTCGATTATATATATTATGTAAAATTTGCATGTAAATTATACCTTTAGGTTTGAACCTTCACTTTTTATCGTCTATCATGAAAAAGCATACGTTAGGTTGTAACTTTATCTTGAAGAGGAGATTGCCTTGTACGTTTAAATTCGGTCTGTATGAAACTATAACTAAGCCTAATCGATATAAAATAGATACAAAGATGACGATTGACGTCAAAACCCTACATAAAGAGAGCCCTATGAAAAAGATCCTGATCGTGCTCAGTATTATGTTGCTTGCTCCTTTTACGGCGACAGTGTTGGCAGATAAAGTCATAAAAAGTGTCCCTAAAGTCCAAAATGCGAAAAAGTCGTTGGAGAGCAGAGTCAAGGCAACACAGGAGCGGGAGGCGCGCAAGCTCAAAAGAGAGAAAGAGCGTAAACTTGAACAACAACGGTATGAGAAAGAGAAGGCAGAGCGAAAACGAAAAATAGATGCAGAGCGCAAGGCTGCCAAAAAACGTAAAACGGTTGAAAAAGCGGCCGCTAAAAAACAGTAAAAAAGCACCAAGTGTGCAAAGAGAAGATCCGATCGTCTGGCGATGATTATGACGCCGGTTCGGCGTCCAATAACCCCAATCCCAACGCTCTTAATGCTTCAGTCTTATGAAAATGATAGGTCTTGAACTCTCTGGTCACCGGTTCTAAAAGCGTGATCTCTTTGGTGCAGCATTGCAGGAGTGTCCGGGTCTGGTTGTAGATGAGAAGCCTTACCGATTTTTCAAACATCTCCAGAACATTCATTGTCTTGAAAAAGTTGTCGGGCATGTCGCCGTTGAAAGCGTTTTTACCGAGTACGTCTACGGCCAATACCTTATTCAATGTCGCTTCGCCTAGACCCAGATTCTCGCATAGAAAACCATCACCGTAGATCTGGCCGCCTATCTTCTTCTCTTCAAAGATACCGGGTATTGCCATCGTAGCGAGCAGCGCGTCTTTTATGCAGACATCGTCAGCGGCGTCGAAGACCTTTTTATGTCCGTTTTTCAGGTTTGTGGCGATGAGTTTGAGGGGAATTTTAGTGTCATTCATCTTCCGATCGTTGAAGATCTGCTCAAAGATGGCGGCGATCTTCTCATTGTGGACAACGGCATTGCCGGTAAAAGAGAACTTCAGCCAGTTGAAAATGCCGGAGAACTGTTCGATCTTCTCGTGTATCTCCTGCTCTTTCATCCCGATGGCAAGGCAGGCACCGATGATACCGCCCATGCTGGTTCCTACGATCTCGCCGGGAACAAGGTGCTGTGCTTCAAGGTCGTGCAGCACGCCTAAATGGGCGATGCCCAAGGCGCCGCCACCAGAGAGGACCAAGGTGAAGTTTTCTGTCTTGAATGCTTTTGTCATGCAAGCATTATATACTAAACACTGCAGGCAGGTCGGATTACATTGATGACATTTAACTTTGGCCGCTATTTTTGTTCGTAACTATGCAAGAACTATATGTCTATAGGACTTTTCCTACATACATTGGAAAAATAAACTGATATCCTTTGCACTATGAAACGATTGCGCCTGCCGAATACCTTGCTATTGACACTCAAAAAGCTGCCAGTAAAGAGGCTGATATCGAAAAATGTTCCCGACTGGTTTTCGCACTTAAACATACACAACCGATATGCGCAGGCCGTTTACCTTTTTATACTGATTGAGCTGCTTTTTTTGATCATTTTGGCCATCGGCAAAGAGAACAAGACCCAAAACTATCTTGAACAGAAAACCGCTGAAGCGCAGAGTGCTTATGAGACGGTTCATTACGGTTTTTACAAACTTTCAAAGATCGTTTCTAACTCTATAGCCAAAGACAAGAATGTTGTCGAGCTGCTTGAAGAGGCCTCTACAACTGACGGTGAGACACGGACTGTGATCGGAGAAGAGATTGAGGAGCACCTGCAGGAGGACTTCTTTAATCTTAAAGAGCTCTATTTTCAGGAGATCAGGTTTATCCTTCCCAACAACTACAGCCTATTACATCTGAACGTATCGGGACAGCGCGGTGTTTACCAGAAGGAAGAGCCGGTTGATGGTGAGCTCAAAGGCATTAGCCCGGACCCGTTTCGTTTTACACACCCTCTTTATAACAAGGAGAATCGTGTTGTCAGCAGCGTTGAGTTCTCACTTTTGTCAAGTGTCCTGACAAAGGAGCTAGAAAACCTGTTGGAGACGCAGCTTCATTTTGTAAAAAAATCGCATATCCCTGTTCTCTTGCAAGTCGAAGAGGGCAAAAAAACGCCCAAGAACAGTGCAAAGACACCGAAATACCTCTTTGATAAAGGCACGATGGCAGATATCGCTCTGCAGACCGAAAACGGCGAAAGTTTTTCGATGGCGATGGATGATCAGGAAAATATCGGCACAGTCACTTTTTTAGCTGTCAAGAGGGGTGAGCCGAAAGGGAATGCCGATTATCTTGTCTATTTCGAAGATGATCCAAAACTGGCCGTTTTAGCCGGTAAATACAACATAATCCAGCTCTCAGGTATGCTTTTGATAGCGGGTATCTTTATCTTTGTGCTGATCATGATCAACCGAAAAAAAGAGATCGAAATCCATGTCAATGAGAAGACACAGGAGCTTCAGGAGACGAACCAACTGCTTAGAGAGCGTTATGAGCTCACATTTGCAGGCGTTGGTGACGGTGTCTGGGACTGGGACCTTGTTAACGACAGGGTCTATTTTTCCAAACGCTGGAAAGACATGTTGGGTTATGAAGAAGAAGAGATCGAAAATTCGTTTGAAGAGTGGCGCAAAAGAGTCCATCCTGATGATCTGGAACAAGTGATGATCGATGTTACAGAAAACATGTCGGGAAAAACGGCCAGACTTGAGAACCTGCACCGTTTGCGACATAAGGATGGGCGCTGGATCTGGATACTTGACCGTGGTCAGACAATCTTTGATGATGAGGGCAAAGGCATCCGCATGCTTGGAACGCATACCGATATCACCGATAAGAAAGCGCTGGAAGACAAGGTGGCTGAAAACGAAGCGAAACTGATCGAAGCGCAGACGATCGCTCACCTCGGTAGCTGGGAATGGAACCTATCAGACGACAAGATCAGCTGCAGTGATGAAGTATATCGTATTTTGGGGGAAGAACCGCAAAGCTTTGTGCCTACGTACAGGAGACTTGTCGCATACCTGCCGACATTAGAAAGAGCGCAGTACAGAGATAACCTGCGAAAGGTTTTGCGGGATACGGCCCCAGAGTACAGCTACGAATGGAAAATCCTTAGAAAAGACGGATCAGTCGGTTATGCCTATGTAGCGCTTAAACCGATCTACGATGAGAGAGATCGGATCGTAAAAGTGACCGGTACATTTTTGGATATTACTGAGCGTAAAGAGGCGGAAAAGAAGCTCTCTACGCTTAACAAGATGCTGGTTGACTCCTATAATAAACAGAAGATCAAGACAAAAGAGATCTCCGAAGCGAAGAAAAAGCTGGAGATCAGCCACAGCAAGGTAATGGCAGCAAAAGCGGAGGCCGAACAGGCGTCGCGTTCAAAGAGTGAATTTTTGGCTAATATGTCGCATGAGATTCGCACGCCGCTCAATGCGATCAACGGTTTTATCAGTCTGCTCAAAGAGAGTGAGACGGATAAAGAGAAGTTGAATTATCTGAACATTGTCAACAACTCCTCCAGTTCGCTTCTACAGATCATCAATGATATTCTTGATTTTAGCAAGATCGAAAGCGGAAAACTGATCATCGAAGAGCTGGATTTTGATCCGAAAAAAGAGCTCATCGGCATGTCCGACCTTTTCAAGCTCAAAGCAGTTGAAAAAGATATCAGACTCTATGTCGATGGTTGTGAGATGCTGCCTGCTACGCTTCACGGCGATGTGCTGCGTCTGAAACAGATCTTTTCCAACCTGCTCTCCAATGCGATCAAGTTTACTGAGGATAGAGGGACAATAGTATGTAAGGTCGCGTATGAAGAGGGTCGTCTGCTCTTGGACGTCAAAGACAACGGCATCGGTATTCCTGAAGATAAGAAGACAGCGATCTTTGAATCGTTCACCCAAGCTGACGGCTCGACCGTTAGAAAATATGGAGGAACCGGGCTGGGGCTGTCCATCAGTGCCAACCTGGCAAAACTGCTTGGCGGTGAGTTAAAAGTCGAAAGCCAAGAAGGGGTCGGAAGCCGATTCTTCTTTTCGGCACCTTTTTCATCGGTTCAAGAGAGTACTGATAGTGAAAATAAAGTAGAGCAAGTTGAAGATGGGGAGAGTACAGAGGTGAGCGTAGAGCCGGCTGAAGAGAAAGCAAAAATGTTAAAAGGTCATACCCTGGTGGTTGAAGACAATGAAGCGAACCAGATGTTTATCGGTATCGTGTTGCGGAATGCAGGCTTGACGTATGATACGGCGAACAACGGCCTTGAAGCGATAGAGATGTTCAAATCAGGTAAGTACGAACTGATCCTGATGGATGAGAATATGCCTAAGTTAAACGGCATCGGTGCGACCAAAGAGATATTGCAGATCGAACGCGATGAGGGCCTTGAACATACCCCGATTATGGCCTTGACTGCCAATGCGCTTGTCGGTGACAGACAGATCTTCCTTGAAGCCGGGATGGATGACTATCTGGCCAAACCGCTTGAACCTGCAGAGCTGCTGGAAAAAATAGAGGCGCTGATAGCGTCTTGATACCTTTCTTCCCGTTGACAAGCACAATTCTATACTCAAGATGAAACAGAGTATTTAAAGTCGTAACAGAGAAAGAACGTCCCTTTTTGTCCTTACTTCTCTGTTCTCTGGAGCTCTTTTTTGAACTCTTCCGAAAATGAAGTCGGCAGGATGGTCCTGTTGATCTTTCTAAAACCGATCTCTACGAATGCGACAACGACTGTACCGGCAGGCAGGGCGGCGATGACAAGCACGATGCTTATCTTGATGATGTCAGCTGCCTGTTGTCGGATAAACGCTTTTTCGTCTTGTGTCTTAGCCTGTTTGTAGAGCAGGCGCAGCATGATAAGGGTCTCTTTATATTCGTTATGTGACTGGGCCTTTAAAAGCGCAATTCTCTCTCTGATCTCTTGGCGGCTGATCGTCGGCCGTTTGATGCGTTTAATGTACTTTCTCATTTGTTGGGCACTGCCGTTAAAAAGATATACTCTTTGCCGCTGATACGGACCGTAAATCTCTTCTGTTGTAGATAGCGTTTTGCATAGTCGATGTCGCTAAGCAGAAGCGAGAGGTCCGATTCGCTGTAGTTGCGCATCTTTGCCCCGTAGACCATTTCTCCATCGATCCAGCGCGAGTTTGGAAACCCCAATATGATAGTGCCGTTGTCACTGAGATAGTGCTTGACAAGATCCATTAAGAAGGGCTTATAGTTGATGCCTGGGCTCTGCAGCGTGCCGATTGTGATAATAAGGTCGAACCGGCCTAGTTGCAATGTATCAAGGGCGTTGATGTCGTGGCTGTGGAAGTGCATGTTTGCTGTACTAAAACGGCTTTGCGCCGCTTCTATGGCACTTTTTGCATGGTCGATACCGACAAATTCTATCTTCTCAAAGATCTCTTTTGGCAGCAGCTCTTTGATAAGAGCAAACTCATCACCACGGTTGACGCCGAGATTGAGTACGCGTGTTTTAGATGCAATGTCAGCGATGTCAAGTGCCTGAAGATAGGCAGTCAGAAAAGCAGGCTCTTCGTTTTTGTTGATCGCAGAAAAGCTTGAACTTACGCCGTACTTCTCTGACTTGTCTGCGGCTGCTTCGTCATGAAAAGAGTGTGTCTTTAGTTTTTGAAAACGGAGCATAATCGTCTGATCAGAGGCGGGTTCAGGTGTCAGCATACGGCAGTTCAGACACGTGGCAAGATCCAGCCAGGAACGCAGTGGACGGTAGAGGTGGCGTTTGCCATTGAGGTTGACCTCTTTGCCGGCGTAAGCACCGCTACAGAGGTCTGGGTTAAGAACTTCAATGGCAAGCTCCGGCTGCGTCTTCAGTGCTGCTTTGAGTGTGTTGGTGATGGCGAGCATACTCTCATCGGTAAACTGTATGATGGGTTGTCCTGACAATATTGGAATCTATGATCGCTATTTTACCTAAAAAAAAGAGGGCTGGCGTTAATTTTTTTCGGCTTCAAAGACAAACTATTGCTTACTTACAGAAGAGCGGATCGAAGGCTGAAATCGTCATGGGTCTGCAGGTCGTAAAACTCCTGTGATGCCCTGTTTACTGGAGAATAATGGGGGTGGTTCAACTTAAGGAAATTTTTAGCTGAAAACGATTTTTTTGGGGGTATAATTTCGCTGTGAATCAGGCTGATAGAAAGCTATTTTGTATACCGACACTGCTTGGCGGTTCGTGTCGGTATACGACCTGAGAAACACGTTGGAATGTCGTTTTTTCCAGGAATGGTTACAGATAAACTGTAGCTGCAATCCTAGCAAAACAATCTTACCTCAAAATAAATATTGAGGTTACCTTCCGAGTGAAAAAACGTACGATTTATT
This sequence comes from Sulfurimonadaceae bacterium, assembly GCA_041571435.1. Classification (GTDB taxonomy): domain Bacteria; phylum Campylobacterota; class Campylobacteria; order Campylobacterales; family Sulfurimonadaceae; genus Sulfonitrofixus. The sequence continues at coordinate 46,477 of JBFFUI010000010.1, forward strand.
ATTATTCAAGCACAGTCAGGCTTTTAGCAGGACTGTGCGATGTGCTGTCTTTTGAGCAGAGAAACATTGTGAATAGATTATATAACAGGAGGCAGACAATGCGAACATCTAAATGGTCGATATGTGAAAGCGGATCAAACCGAAGCCAGTGGTCAATAGGCGGCAAAAGTGTCGGACGAAAAAGTACTAAGAGAAATACAGCGCGTAAAACACAGTGGTCGATTGGTGGTCAATCATCCAGACAGACACAGTGGTCTATTGGCAGTTAACTGCAGAACATTAAAGGTCTTTACGCTCCAGTTAAGGCAATACGCCTTAACTAAAGCGCCTTTCGTCAAGGGTATTGAAGAAGGAATGGCAGCATTTATCAATAAAGGTGATTGATGTACAAGGTGATCTATAAGTCTCCGTCAAAAGAGCATATCAAGATGTTCAAGATGCAAGCAAGTGCCAATGAAGCATTTGCCAATTATAAAATTGACTTGAACGAATTGTCGAAGGAGCAGCGCGAGATGCTTCTGAATAAATACGAACTGGACCAGAAAGTGCTCACGTATCAAGAGAGTCTTTTTCTTTCAGTACCACTGGCCGGCGCTCTTTCAGAGTAGACTGGCTAACTTTTTTCATACTTTTGTGAACGTCCCGGCGCATTAGCCGGTGATGCAAAACAAACCACTCTCTTTTTTCTTTTAGATCTTATCTTTTATGCTGCGAAGCAGTTTGTCATATTTGGCTTTGAGCTCAAAGTAGGCCTTCTTATAATCGATCTCGTCATCCGTCCTTACCGGTTCGGCTTTCGGTGCTTCGTCGGTCAGGATGACCATCTCGTCTTTGCCGTTAATCTTGCGTGTGTCGGAGGGGATCTTGCCGGCCTTAGCCAGTTTTATGACATTAAAGAGGCTGATCTTGTGTTTGATTGCGTACTCTTTGAGGGTAAGCTCTTTCATGCGTTTCCTTTCTGGAAGATAAGGTTTTTTAGACTGCGTTCATCGTCATCACTCGGGAAACTCTCCATGTTCTCCAGACGTTTGACGTAGGTGAACTCGGGAGCGTTCTCTTTGAAGAGTGTTTTGATGAAGCCGGTGTCAAGTTCAGGGGCGTTGAGCGCCGATAGAACGGTACAGTTCTCTGCAGCAAGCTGGTCAAGCCGTTTGATGATCTTCTCATAGTCGCTGGTCGCTGCAAATGAGCCACGCTGAAAGCTGGGAGGATCGATGATGATCATATCGTATGGTCCCGCTTTTTTGATGCGGCTCCAGGACTTGAGGATGTTGTAAGGCATAAAACGGCAGCCTCGGATATCCTGACCGTTATATCGGTGGTTGTCACGTCCGGTCGCGAGTGCCCCTTTGGCCATGTCGACATTGACGACCGATTTGGCACCTCCGGCCATCGCTGCGACTGAGAAGGGGCAGGTGTAGGCAAAGAGGTTCAGGACGTTTTTGCCTTTGGCGTTGTCTCGGACAAAGTCACGGCCTATCTTCATGTCCGGGAAGAAGCCGATGTTTTGGTTGCTCAGGAAATTCAGCTTGTATTTTAGGCCGTTCTCAAAGGCAAAGGTCTCGTCCGGGAGTTCGCCCTCTACAAGTTCCGTCGGCGCACCTTTTTGGTAACGGCGCTGCACGACGAGGGCCTCCCATTTGCCTTCAGACCCATAGAACTCTTTCAGCATATCGATGATGGCTTCTTCTTGGTAATCAGGGGCAAAAAAAGCAGCATAGAGTACCTTGTCAGCGCTGTCGACAGTCAGGAACTTAAAGGCGCCGTAAAAGCCGCCGCGACCGTGAAAGAGACGGGTGTACTCTTCGTTTTTCTCTTTGGCGTTGGTAGCCAGCAGTTGTTGTAGCTCTTCTAAGGTCATACTCTATCTTTCAAAAATGTGTTGAAATTATAGCAGTTATTTTGAAGCACGAAGTAGCATCTGTAAAGCAAACCCGTGTTATTATCGTTCTTATGCAGACGAACAGGCAGATATATTCATGGGCAATGTACGACTGGGCCAATTCGGCCTACGCCACTACGGTGATGGCCGGCTTTTTTCCGCTCTTTTTTAAAAGCTATTTCAGCACTGAAAGTGACGTTATCACCTCTACGGCACATCTGGGTATGGCCAACTCTCTCTCAAGTATGATCATTGTGCTGTTAGCCCCGTTTCTTGGTGCCATAGCCGATGCAGGCGGTCTGAAAAAGCGTTTTCTTTTTCTTTTCACCTACCTCGGCGTATTGATGAGCGGCTCTCTTGCTCTTGTTCAGCAGGGCGAATGGGAATTGGCGGCCTTTGTCTATGTCCTCGGTAACATCGGTTTTATGGGCTCGAACGTCTTTAATGATGCCCTGCTGCCAGGTGTCGCAAAAGAGAGGAGTCTGGATTATGTATCAGGGCTAGGCTTTGCGCTGGGGTATCTCGGTGGTGGGATACTTTTTGCACTCAATGTGTTGATGGTGCAAAAACCGGAGCTCTTTGGTCTCTCCAATATGTACGAGGCGGTGAAAGTTTCATTTGCCAGTGTGGCTGTCTGGTGGGCACTCTTTTCACTGCCAGCACTTGTTTTTGTCAGAGAGCAACGCCCAAAAGAGCAGCGAAAGCTTGGCGAGACGGTACTGGCAGGCTACAGGCAGCTGCTTGGGACCTTTAAAAAGATTCGTCATCTTAAAGGTCTGTTGTTCTTTCTGCTTGCCTATTGGCTCTATATCGACGGTGTTGACACCATTATACGGATGGCTGTTGATTATGCGATGGCGATCGGATTTGCCCCGAACGCACTTATTTTGGCTCTGTTGCTTGTGCAGTTTATCGGTTTTCCAGCGACCCTGCTTTTTGCCAAATTGGCCCAGAAGTATGATACGAAAAAGGCTCTTTTTGTTGCCATCGGCACCTATCTTGTTATCACGCTTTGGGCATCGGTTATGAGTAATGAACATGAGTTCTACATTCTTGCCGCAATGATCGGAATGGTGCAAGGGGGCATTCAAGCTTTAAGCCGTTCGTACTATGCCAGGATGATTCCTCGGGAGCAGGCTGCCGAGTTTTTCGGATTTTTTAACTTTCTAGGCCGTTTTGCAACGATTTTCGGACCGCTTTTGATCGGATTTGTTGCAGTTTCAACACAGAGCTCACGACTGGGTATCGCATCGGTGGCTGTATTTTTTGTGGCGGGTGGGCTCTTGCTGAGTAGGGTGGATGAAGAGAAGATCGCCAGAGAGGTCAGGCAGACACTCGAAGAAGATGCTAGCTGATTGTGTCGCCCAGATGTCCGGCAACATACCCGCTGGCAAACGACCATTGCAGGTTGTAGCCCCCGCACGGTCCGTCAAGGTTCATCACCTCTCCGCAGAAGAAAAGCCCTTTTAGTTTCTTAGATGCCATCGTTTCGGGAACGATCTCTTTAAGTGTTACTCCGCCGCGGGTGATCATGGCCATCTTGAAACCTTCATGGCCGTTGACGGTCAGCGGTGTCCAGGCCAGCAGTTTGATGAGCTTGTCGCGCACGGGGCCGCTCTGCTTGTTAAAGCCGAGCTCCGGGTCGGCACCGGCAAGCTTTATGAGCTCCAGCGAGAGTGCTTCGGGCAGCAAAGTCTTCACAAGGCTAAGCGTGGTGTGCTCCTGGTTTTTGTAGATCGCATCTTTAAAATGGGTACGGATCTGCTCTTCGTTCATTCCCCTAGTCAGGTTCATCAGCAGTGGTACCTCCTCGAACTTGCTCAGCAGCGGAGTGATCTCGCGTGAGAAATCGAGAACGACCGGCCCGCGGATTCCTGTCTTGGTAAAGATAAGGTCCCCTTTTGCCTTGAGCTTTTTATACTTGGGCAGGTTGACGAACATTTCGACTTTTGGGATGGTATCGGCGCGGCAGTTTTCGACCCAGCTCTCTTTGGTCTTAAGTGGCATCATGGCAGGGTGCAGGGGCGTGATCTTGTGGCCGACCTGTTTTGCCATTTCAAAACCGTCACCTTCGGCACCAAGCGCAGGGTAGCCGAGCCCGCCGGTCGCGACGATGACGTTGTCACCGGTAAAGGTGCTATCTGTTGTCTTGACCCCGGTGACATGCTCACCACTGAAGAGCAGCTCTTCGGCTTTTTGCGAACACGCTATGCGGACGCCGAGCCGGTTCATCTCCTCTTCGAGGGCAGTGATGATGGTCTGTGAGGAGTGGGTCTTTGGAAAGACCCTGAAGCCGTCTGGAAAGTGTGCCTCGACGCCGATCCCGGCAAAAAAATCGATGAGCGCTTTGTGGTCAAGGGCCGTGAGTGCAGGGGTCATAAAACGCCCTTCGCGTCCGAACCGGGCCATAAAGGCTTCATTGGAGAGGGTGTTGGTCAGGTTACAGCGGCCGCCGCCGGTCGCTTTGAGCTTGGCCCCGATCTTGGAGAGCTTTTCGAGCAGAAGAACGGACTTGCCGCGGCGTGCGGCGGTAATGGCCGCTATCATTCCTGCGGCACCGCTGCCTATTACGATCACATCATAGTTTTGCATGTGTAATGGTACACCTATTTTACGTATAGAGAGCTTTTTCGGATCAACTGCCGGTGTGAAGGCTCTTGATCTTAGCGTAAAGACAGGCGGCAAGGGTCAATACGATATAGAAACCGAGTGCTTTATTGCGTTTTCGGTGGATGGAGTGGTGGTTGTTCTCGGGCACTGTTATACCCATTTTTTCTTTTTAAAGTAGAGAAACAGCAGCACAGAAAACACGATGAACCCAACCCATAATCCCGGATAGGACCATTTCCAGTAGAGTTCCGGCATATACTTGAAATTCATACCGTAGACCCCGGTAAAAAAAGTGAGAGGTATAAAGATGGAAGCAAAGACCGTCAGGACTTTCATGATCTCGTTCATCTTGTTGCTTACACTGGAGATGTAGATGTCCAGAAGCCCTGTCAATATGTCTCTGTAGGTCTCGATCTCCTCCGTTATATGGATGCTATGGTCATGGATGTCTCTGAAGTAAGGGTGGTTTCTTTTGGCGATCAAACCTGTGTTGCTTCTGAGAATGGCGGTTAGCAGTTCTCTTAGGGGTGAAACAGATTTTCGAATATAGATAAGTTCGCGCTTGATCTGTTGAATCTGCAGCAGTGTTTCAGGCGTTGGGTCTGTCAGCAGCTCATCTTCGACAACATCGGTGACAAGATCGAGTGAGTCGAGTAGGGTAAAGTTCATATCGACAATGAGGTCTAAAATGGCATAGGTGAGATAGTCCGAACCCTCCGATCTTAGACGTCCCTGGCTGTTTTGAAGACGCTGGTACAGCGGTAGAAAAAGGTCGTCTTTTCGTTCTTTAAAGGTGACAACAAAATTTTTAAAGAGCAAAATACTGACCTGCTCGTAATTGACGGAAAAGGCCTTGTCTTTGAGAGAGAGACTTTTAAGAACGATATAGAGATAGCTCTCGGCCTCTTCGAACCTTGGTCGTTGGTGGGCATTGAGGATATCTTCAAGGACCAGGGGATGCACGTCGAACAATCTGCCGATCGCTTCGATATGCGCGACATTGTGCAAGCCTTCGATATTGATCCAGGTAATGCTCTCTGTCTCTCTGTATTCGAGCAACTCATCAATAGAGGTGATGCTCTTTTCGACAAGGTGCTTTTTCGTAAAGTCGATCAGCGATATTCTTGATTCGGTTTCGAGAACGGCACCGACATGGATCAGCGTTCCGGGTGGCATCCCTGTTTTTTGAGAGATGTTGTTGAATGAATCTGACATCCGTTACTGTCCTGTCACAGGTTGAGCAGCAAAGGTGTTAAGCATCGAAGCTATGATTTTGTCAAAATAGTCACTACGGGCCTGCGGCGTTTTGAAATGACGGTACTTCCTGCTCTCAGATGCACGCCAAAAGGTCTTTTTGGTCAGTGGATCGATCATGTTGATGTCGATATGTTCCTGGTCGCTGCTGACGTTATGCGTCGTTCCGACAGAGGTGCCAACCCCGCTTGAATAGGTACCAAAACCGAAACCGAAGCTGACATTGGAGGGCACATCCTCTTCAAGCCGGGTCTGGAAGGTGACATGAAAATCTGCTGCTTCTTTGGCAACAGGCCGATAGCCTTTGCGCTCCAGTTCATGGGTGATCGCGGCAGTAATACGTTCGTCGTCGAGGGTGTCGATACCGCCTCTGCTTTTATGAACGATCGAAAATGTTTTGAGTGATTCGGTCTTGTAGGAAGGATCAAAATCGGTGTTGACTTTGTGCGAACAACCGATCATAAAAAGCAATAACAGCGGCAGTAGATAGCGAAACATGTTGACTCCTTTAAACACCGAAACAGTGTGTATTTGGAAATGGCAATGTTAGATTATACAGAAAATCAGAGAAGGTTGAATAACCGCTCGTTCCAAACAACCGTTAATCGTTTCTACTATTTTTTGAAAAAGGCGAACAGCAGTGAAAGGATGACAGAGATAAGCAGCATGGTGACGACAGGAAAATAGAAGCGTGTGTTCCTGCTTTCGTATCGGATGTCACCGGGAAGGTTGCCGAACCAGTTCAACAGTCCGAACTTGTAGGCGATTCCCAAAAGAATAAGCAACAGACCCGCCCCTATCAGCCAGTTACCGATAGACATTTTTTCTGCCCACTTTGCTTCTTTCAGTTTCCATCTTCTCTATCTTCCACTTTTTGGCTCCTTGTAGCGCTAAATCGCGCCAGGGTTATAAGATGATTATACAAGAAGTTTTGTGTCGTAGAGAAAACAGCTTGGCTCTAAAGGCCAGAGCCAAAGAAAAGGGCTATTTCTCTTTTAGCGTTGCCTCGTTGATCGTTTTGTAAAAATAGCCCAGCGCTACAAACATGATGGTCGTTCCAAGCAGCAGGTAAAAGGCAGCAGACATCTTCGAATAGTCGTCCAGTGCAATCTTAAAGACAACCATCAGGGTCTCGATGGAGAGGGCGATGATGATGGAGATGATGAATTTTCCCAGCACTTTATACTGTTTGTCTTCGGGATGGTGGAAGGATTCATAGATCACTTCGTGTTCAAAGATCTGTTTTGCCATATCGAAGATCGCCAGCCCCAGTGTGATCGCGATGATGGACTTGAAGACATCGTTGAGGAAGTTGGACTCTGTAAACTCGACAAGAAGTTTGGAGAAGAAGTTGTAGCCGCCGTAGACGATGAGCGCTATTGAGACTAGTGTCAATAGCGATGAACCCAGAAAGTAGACACCACGCTTGAATTTGTCATGCTTTTTGTTGTATTCGATCAGCTTAAGATCCTGCAGCAGCTCGATAAGATCGATATCGAAGACATAATAGGTGCTGTTCGTGTGGTGAACGACCGATACACTCGCTTTGCCGGTTCGATAGTGGATGTAGGGGTTGGAGATATAGAAGCCTTCCTCGTCGAGCAGCATCTTCATAAAATAGTGGCTTTTGTCACTGCCTATCTGTTTCTCATCTCTTTCACGGCGGCAGACGATGGGGGTCTGTTGTCTGAAATTTTCATCCACACCGTAGATCAGCTGGATGAAATGGTGGGTTTTGAGGATAGCGTCGGCGTTTGCAAGATAGTCTTTCGGAAAACTCTTTATGAGTGTCTCGATATAACCGTCGACGGTAATTTTGTGTTTTTTGTAGAGGTTGATCACTTGTTTCATGCGGGTACTCTGTTTATTGGGTTAATATAGAACCCGAGTATAGCATATAAGCGAAGATACCTTCTCTGAAAGGGGTCGGTATTTGAAGGAGAGCGCTATTTTTTATTAAAGTGTAGTGTTTTCTCACGCCCGGGTAACATTTAGGCATGCTGAGCTAACACTCTATTGCGGGAGACTAATCTTTTTCTTTGGTGTCCTCATCTTCTAAAAACCGGTTCTGACTGTCCGTCTTTTTAGCGGCCATGATAAACCAGGCAAAGATACTGATGACACTGATGATGGCGACGATCTCAAAACCGATCATTCCACACGCTCCCAGAAGGTACCCTGTGCGGTGTCCATGATGCTGACACCGTAGGCCATGATCTCATCGCGAAGGGCATCGGAGCGTTCAAAGTCTTTTGCCTTTTTGGCTTCGGTACGTTCTGCAACGAGGGTATCGATCTTCGCTTTAGTCGCTTCGTCGAGACCGAACTGGAAGTACTCAAAGGGGTTTTTGGTGCCGAAACCGAGTACCTTTTCGATAAAGGCAAGGTCAGCTGTCGTCTGGCGTTTGATCAGTTTGTCTTTCGGGTTGGCATCGAGGGTCTCGTTGGCGTTGGCGACCATCTCGTCGATGACGGCGAGGGCCTGAGAGACGTTGAGGTCGTCGTTAAGCGCTTCGAGCAGTTTGATCTGCATCGGTGTCTTTTCGTCGCTGATATTCATACCGAAGAGCCGTTTTTTCAGGCGGTAAAGCTTATCAAGACGCTTTTTGGAAGCGAGCAGGTCCTGCTCGTTAAAGTTAAAGTTGGCGCGATAGTGGGTGCTCAAAAGGTAGAAACGCAGCACTTCGCCGTCGTAGACTTTGAGGGCATCTTTGATAAAAAAGCTGTTGCCCAGACTTTTACTCATCTTCTCGCCATCGATGTTGACAAAGCCGTTGTGCATCCAGTAGTTGGCCAGTTCATGGTTGGACGAACAGCGGGTCTGTGCCGCTTCGTTCTCATGGTGGGGAAAGAGCAGGTCGGCGCCGCCGCCGTGAATGTCGATGGCATATTTATCGTTTCCGGCCAGGTGCTTTTCGATCATGGCCGAACACTCGGTGTGCCAGCCCGGCCGCCCTTTACCAAACGGTGAATCGAAAGTAATGGAGCCGTCGCTGACAGTTTTCCAGAGGGCAAAGTCGGCCGAGTTGCGTTTGGCACTTGAACTTTCGACACGCTCCTGACGGTCCTCTTCGTTCTGCTTCTGGTTGGAGATGCTGAGGTAGGCATTGTCGCTGGCCGTGTCAAAATAGACATCTCCCTCAGCTGTCTGATAGGCGTGGTTGCTGTCGATGAGTTTCTGGATAAGCTCGAACATCGCCTCTAAAGACTCGGTCGCTTTGGGCTCTAGCGTCGGACGTTCGATGCCGAGTGCCGCCATGTCATGATGGTAAGCTTCAGTGTATTTGTCCGTGATGTCCGCAATACTGACGCCCTGTTGCGCTGCTTTTTTGATGATCTTATCGTCGATGTCGGTGATGTTTCTGGCATAGACGACATTGTGGCCGTTGGCTTCAAGAACACGGCGAAGCAGGTCGAAGACCAGGGCACTTTTGGCATGGCCGAGGTGGGCATCGTCATAGACTGTCGGGCCGCAGACATAGAGAGTGACACGTTCCGGGTTGAGGGGGATGAATTCTCTCTTTGTCTTGGCGACAGAATCAAATATATACATGGATAAGTTCCTTGACGAGTAGTAATAGTAGTGTGAAAAGCGTGGCGCTGATCAGCAGAAGCAGCGCTTTTTTCCGCGAAATTATAGCCAAAAATTCTTGCTTGCTGAAGGTCTTCGCTGTGGCAAAAAAGCCGATAAAACCGCTTAGCGTACTGGCAAGTGCTAGACCCACACCGCCGAGCGGCGTGATGAGCAGCAAGGAGAGTACGATATTGGAACCGAGGGTCAAGGTGGCGATCTTGGCGGCTTTCATCTGACGTTCCTGTGCGTATAACCACAAAAGCAGCAGTTTGTTAAGTCCAAAGGGCAGCAGTCCGATCATGTACATCTGCAAGATGGCCGAGCTCGCGAGGGTGTCGGTATGGCTAAAGGCCCCGCGTTCAAAGAGCAGCCAGACGATCTCTTCGCTTAGGACGAACCCTCCGAGGGTGCTGAACATCAGGATAAAGGCTAAAAACCAAAAGGCTCTGTGCATAAATACCAGTGCTTTTTCGTGGTCGTTGTTCTTTATGAAACGGGCGATGCGTGGGAAGAGGGCAATCGAGGTGGCGATGGCGAAGAGGGCTAGCGGCAGCTGGAAAATACGGTTGGCATAGTACATATAGCTGATGACGCCGGTGGC
>JBFFUI010000011.1:0-53350 GCA_041571435.1 Sulfurimonadaceae bacterium
ATTTAGTGTTAGCTGTGTGTAAGCGCGAAAAGATATACGAAAGTAATGCATCAACAGGCTATCTTATTGTTTGATAGGTCACAATACTGCAAATGCGTAGAGAAGAGGGCGGTAGTGGGCTGACCTCTTTACAAAGGTCATAACCATGCCAAGTCGTTTAAAGATCATACAGCTGCATATGCTGTTTGCCAGTTTTGTGTTGCCTGCCGTACTGCTCTATATACTCAGCTGAGCGCTCTATACTTTGGATGTTAAGGGCAGTGTCGCCAAGCAGACGTTTACGGTGGCGCTGGAAAAACCGTTTGAGCCTGACCTTGAGCTGCTGTCAGGGGCAGTGAAAAAGACGCTTGCAGAGAAAGCGCTTGTCCTTCCTGACGGCGATCCGTCTCTTAAAAAGTCAAAGGGCGGCTATAAGTTCCTCTTGAACAGTCTGCGCTACTCTGTGACGGTGGTAGCCAAGAAGGGCGAGCCTTCGGTAGAGCTCACCTATAGAGAGCGAAGCGTGCTTACGCAGGTCATGCGCATACATCGTGCTGAGGCCGGTACGATGTTCAAAGTTGTCTCCATAATGGCAGTGGCGGGGTTGATGCTGGTCTTTGCGTCGGGGTTGTACATGGCCTACACAATGCCTAAGTTTCGTAGACCTAGTCTCATCGCGACCGGCTTGGGTGTGTTGCTGCTTTTAGTTGTTGCAATTGCGTAGAAGGAATGTATACGTTGAACAGAGTGCCTACACCACATTGATGCAGATAGTGTGGCCCGGCGAAAAAGAGTAACTCTATTTTGTTCTGTGGTGATGTTCTGGTTTGTTTGTGTAAAAATGCAGTGCGGCGTCAGCGATGCGTTCGTACATCTTTATCTTGTTGCGGTACGGTATCCAGTCGATGAGGAAGGTGGCGGTGGCTTCCCAAAAAGAGACCCATCCGGCGACGATAAGCCCTTCGGCAAAGACTTTTTGCAAGACGGTCATATGTGTTTCGTAGAGGGTGTTGACCCAGATCGACGCGGTGATGAAGGCGAGGCCGATCAAAAAGAGGTAGAAAGACTTGCGCGCCATGCTTTTAAGTTGGTCTATCTTTAGCTCTTTGAGATAGCGGAAATAGTTGCTGACACTGCGCTGGAGCCTGGAGGTGAGTTCCGGTTCGATCGGGGTGTTGAGACGAAAGCGGATGATGAACGGTTCATCCCCGATCTCCTTGACCGAGTCGATAATATAGTCAACAAGGTTCTGGTCAAGCTCTTTTTTGACGTAAGGGGCGTATTTGTCAAAATCGTTGTAGAGGTCTTCGAGCTTTGTCGCACTGATGTCGATGATGATGTCGCCGTTGTCACTGTGGGCATAGCGTTCCGAAATCTCTTTTGTCATGGATGGTCAGCTTTTTTTGATTATTTTAGCACAGGAAATCGGATTATTGACGTTATAGAGTAGATAAATGTGGTCTGGATGTTGAAAGTCTATGTTGAAAGAGAAGTGATGCTCTCTTGCGAAAGCATCATCTATTAGGAAAATTGAATCTAAAAAATGTAGGTTTAGAAAACCATATCTAAATGCGGAGAGTCCTCCGGGATGTAGATACCTGCGTCCTCATAAGCTGCCATGTGGTGAGCGAATGCGCTAGATGCCAATGCTCCGGCAATAAATAGTGTTGTAATGAACTTTTTCATGTTGTTTCCTTTTTTTTGGATGCGGTATTATGACGCTAAAGTGTTAGTGCAGTGTAAGCAGATAGGGAAACCTTGGCAGGCGTCAGATGGTGTCAGGATCGCCCTCGATTAGCCTAGAGCTTCTTGATGCCAAAGCACCTCTCTGTAGTCTTTGGTCTTAAAGATGTTGTCCGAGTGGGACTGTCTCTATTGCTCTCTCATGGTGTCAACTCCGATTGTGTTTATAACAATAGCTTAGCCTTGAAAAAAAGTCTATACGTCATATCATGCACCCTATATAAGTTAAACCGTATACAATTACGCTATTAAAACCAATATAATGACCACAAGGATACCCATCAAACCCAAAGCCACTAACAACAAAGCAGCGAACAAGAAAAAAGGTGGCCTCTCACCGCAGGAACTAAAACGAAGAGCGTCTAAAAAGAACGCGTTGGAGACTCTCTACAGAGAAGAGGTCAAGGAGATGTTCGTCAAATGGTTTGCAAGACAGAATGCGGTAGCAGGGCATGTCATGACGAAGACGGATGTGCTGAAGAACATCATAAAAAATCTGGATAAAAAACAGGATGACGTTCTGGAGAGTGCGATGAATGAGTTGATCTCGAGCGGCTTTATGACGACGCTCGAAGACGGTTTTTCACTGATGCTGACCGAAAAAGGGGCCGAGAGCCTTTAACAACTCGGCGGTTCATAAAAAGGGTTATGCAGCGCGTAATGACCCTGCAGGTATTACAGCAGTTTTTTGCACTCTGGGTGTCTTTCGACGTAGGCGACGATATAAGAACATCCCGGCTTCATCTTGCAGTTGCGTTTCTCAATGTCCTCCATCACGTCCTTGACCAGCGCTCCCGCGATCCCTCTGCCGCCAAGCTCTTTGGGTACGAAGGTGTTGGTCAGGTTCAGGACCCCGTCTTCCTCTTGATAGACGACACGGGCCAGGTGCCCTTCGATGTGGTATTCGTATTGGCATGCCTCTTCATTGTGTATCAGTTCGTAGTTGTGTTCCATATGTCGTGTTCCTTTCTTGTGTTGTTTACAGATCGAGTGCGTATTTTTTCAGTGTTTCAAGGTCGATAAGCTGCAGTATCGCCTGATGGGTCGAGTGGATGAAGATACCCGGCGCCTTGCCGTCTTTGACGGCCTGGACAAAACGTGGGCCAGAGAGGCACCAGCTCTGTCCGGGTTTGACACCGGCAAAGTTGTACCGGGGCATCGGCGTAGAGAGGTCGTTCCCGACCGATTTGGAGTACTCCAGGAACGCCTCAGTCGCATAGATGCAGACAGCGTGTACGCCGGGATTGTCCGGACCTGTCTGACACAAGCCGTCACGGTAAAACCCTGTCAGCGGTTTGGTGCTGCAGGGCTCAAGCGGGCCGCCGAGAGCGTTGATGGGTTCATACATCGATAGACCTTTAAAATAGTTGCCTGATTGTAGCAGAGCAATTTTGGATTTTGAGGCGGTATTTGAATCCTTCTGCGCTTTTTAATCTTTGGCTTAGTTTTACATTCAGCGTTCAAAGAGCAGATCGGTACGGATGATGTACTTGACCCCAGAGAGCACTTCTTGCGAACTGTGAAGGCAGTGCAGCGGATGCGTTCCGTGCGGAAAACAGAGCACGCTGCCTGCAGGCGTCCTGACGTCGACAAGTTCTATCTCCTCGTTGCGTTTGGCGGGTCTGGTCGGATCATTTTTGTCGACAAAGAACTGTGTGGCTCCGCCGGTGAAATCGTCGTTCAAAAGGAGAAGAAAGGTCATCAGACTGTATCTGTCCGGGTAGGCGTTTTGAACAATTTTTTTATTGATTATGCTGCTTCCCGGCCAGGCACCGTCCGTGTGGGGCCTGAAATAGTCGCCCTGAGCGTATTTGTAGAATCGGAAACGCTGGTTGATGCCCAAAGGCTTTTTACCGCCGAAAATACCGGCAGAATCATGCAGAAACGGTCTGCACCGCTCCCAGATGACCTTGTGTGTCGCGTCATCGACTATCCAAACAAGGTTCTCGTTGTGACGCACGCTTCTTGGCAGTGAGACGGATGCATCTTCACTGTAACCCATTGCCTCGGATGCGGCTACAAAACGCTTGCACTCCTCCTGCGTAAAGAGATCGAAAAGCTGAAATGCACCGGGCACGGTGTCGACTTTGACACGTCTTGTCGTTAAAGGTGTCGTCTCATCCAGTGCCAGCGGATTCTCTGTCTCGTTTGCCCATGTCGGAACGGGCGTGTTCTCGGCACCGGCTTCGTAAGCGGCGATATAAAAATTGTTCGTGTTCATGGCAGAATAGTACCAAAATATCTTATTACAGAAAAAGGCGTACGGCAAACTGTTTGTCATAGTGCTGATATCTCTCTCTTGCCATTATCAATCAACAAACCTCTATATTTAGGGCTTTACTTTTTAAGAAATATCTTGCTGTGCCCAAAAGCAAGGGTTTTTCTGAACAAGCATAAAGAAACCCTATACTATTTATGAAATCTAGCAGCTAATGTGTAGAATCAGGTAAGCACTAAAAAGAAAGAGGAAAACTTCATTTGATTTAGATACACTCAATAAACATAAAGAATATGAAGTTGTGATGTATCTGTTAAAAAAGGGAATTGAGATAATGTTAGGACAAAAAAATCTACAATGGTTACTTGCCTTCATAGGTACTTTTTTCTTGATTCGTGTCTTTTATTATACAGATCCATCATTTTTGTCGTATGAAGGGCACAATGTAATTGTTTGGACATTGGAAAATGTGATAGTTCTTCCTATTCTATTTTGGGTTGTACTTGCTGCAAATCATAAGTTATATGATCTATGGTTTGGTGAAAGTAGAATCAAGAATCTAATAAAGTATGATGTCTTTCAAAAAATAGTTTCTTTGTATCTCTTATTTATTACTTTGGGAATAATATATGGCAATTTAAAATGGATAGATTGAATAACGAAGATTACTTAAGATTATCGAAGAAGAATGTGTAGTCAATTAGATATTTCAAGAAGTTATGGACAGGACATGACAATAGATATTTTAAGTACAAGGTATACCATTCAATACGGTAACAGGTGTAGTAGTTGGAGCTGGATATGAAGCAGGTAAGTAAAACCACTGCAATAATAATTTTGTTATTAGTATGCTTGCTTTTCATATTAAAACAATTAGGCTACCCAGTGACATGGTATGCACTAAACGTTGTTTACAATATGAAAAATTTAAATGTAATCGAAACAACAGAATATAAACTACATTTACCTAAACATTTATGGCGAATCAACCATAGAACCAACTATACGTATGTCCTAGACGGAATATCAAGTGGCCGAGAGTTTTTAAGTGCTTCTATCGAAGAAAATACATCCGACTATACATTGTTGAACTTACAAGCATCTTGTAATGGTAAAAGTATGGTAAATACTCAACAATTAAATCTATATGATATATATGATATTACATGTGACAATGAGCATAGTATGGGATTGCAACCGTACAGAATATATTGGGTTCCAAATCAAGTTTTTGTTTTTATGTATGATTACAATAAAACAAACAAACGTGTATATGACTCATTGATAGAAAACATTTTTTTGAAAAAAACTTCATCATATGCAACTGTAAAAAATATATAAATTAAAGTGTTTCAAAAAAACCATTCCTCATTCTAACGTTTCACGTAGGAATGTCTACGAGGTTTAAATATAGAATTACTCACTGCAATTACTTTGGCCTTCTGATATTATGGAAGGCTTTTTATTTGGCATGGGGGGAGTGTAACAGTGCATTGTGCAGTGATTGCGGGTTATAGGTTATAATGTTGTAAATAAATAAAGGTTTTGCACGCATGTCAAAATACCCTACGATGTTAGAACAATTTCGCTCATTCTGTTTCCAAAACAACGCCACCGATGTTGAGAAGGCGGTTGAGTACTTTGCTGTTTTCGGCGGAATGGGGTGGAGTGTTGATATGTCCAGACCCTTGCGAGAGCTGATCGAAGAGAAAGTACTGAAGAACTACCGCTATATCCACGGCGATATCGCGAAGATCACCCAGAGTGACAAGACGCACCATGCGCTTCTAAGCGCTCTTGCCAGCGGTGACAGACGGGAACATGCCGCGTTTAAAAGGGCCGATCTCTCCCGCCAGGAGGGTGAAACCTCGATCGATTTTCTGGTCGAAAACGGTCTTCTGATCCGCGAGCGGTCACAGACTCAGCCGGTCGACGAGCGCGAAGAGGTCTCGGACAGACTACTTTTTACACTCCCTTTTTTACGTTTCTGGTTCTCCACTATCTCCCCTTTTTACAAAGGGATCAGAGACGGTGACTATACCGAGGTCAACGCCCGTCTTGACAACATGGCTCATGACTTTTCGGACCATATCCATCACCAGCTGGTGATGGAGCTTGTCAAAAAGAGCTTTAAAGAGGACCCTGTAGAGAAGGTCGGTTCATACTGGGATAAAAAAGTGGAGATCGATATTTTAGGAAAGACCAAATCGGGCAAGATCCTTGCCGGAGCCTGCAAGTATTCCAAGGCAAAGGCCAAAAAGAGCGAATTGACCAAGCTCAAAGAGAGCTGTGCTCAGGCCGAGCTCGAGCCAGATATTTACGTAATCTTCTCAAAAAGCGGTTTTTCAAACGAACTGAAAAAAGAGAAGGGTGCCGATCTCAGACTCTTTACGTTAAAAAGTCTCAAAAGCCTTATGGAAGAGCTTTCGCAAGCAGATCTGCTTGTCAATACGAATAAAAAGTATTAAACTCTTCACGATATTTTCTATCCGCTGGTCAGCTCTCTTCTGATGCAGCTTTCTCTTCAAGGCGGTTCTGTCTGCCACATCTTACCTGCAACCCTTTAAAACAAAACCTGTAGCTGTATGTTTTTATTTGATAGATTTTAAGATACAATGGATGTTTAGTTAGTTTCGAATCGTATTCGAGAGGAGGTTTTTACGGTGAAAACATTTAACACGTATTACGATAAAGCAGATGAATTTTCACACTATATTGAGACACATGGTCTTATAGACAATGACAAACTTCTTGTTCAGATCTTCACGGGATTGACGGACAAAAAAGAGATAGAACATCTGCTTAAAGAGATAACGTTGCTTCTGCCTAGTGCTGCCGTTATTGGCACGACAACGGATGGCGAGATATGTTCGGGGAAGGTCAGTACGGCCAAGACGGTTGTCTCATTGACGCAGTTTGAAAACACGACACTCCGAGTCGCTTTTCTTGAAAACTGTGAAGAGAGCCAGAAGGCCGGCCGGGCAATGGCTACTGAACTGATAATCCCGACGACAAAGCTCATCATCTCATTTACAGATGGTCTAAACTGCAATGGTGACGAGTATCTTAGCGGTATGACTTCGGTCAACAAAGAGGTCATCATCGCTGGCGGTATGGCAGGGGACAGTGCTGCTTTTGATACCACCTATGTCTTTTGTAATACAAAGGTCTCTGCCAAGGGTGCTGTCGGTGTCGCACTGTGCAGTAGTGAACTCTACATCCATACCAACTACAGTTTCAATTGGCTGACAATCGGCAAACATATGACGATCACCAAGGCTGAAAGCAACAGGGTCTATACGATAGATGACCTTTCGGCGACAGCGCTTTATCAAAAGTATCTTGGCAAAGAGCTCGCGGACAACCTGCCTACTGTCGGGGTGGAATTCCCGTTGATCATTCAGACAGAGAATGGACCTGTTGCCCGTGCAGTGGTCGCAAAACATGATGACG
This sequence comes from Sulfurimonadaceae bacterium, assembly GCA_041571435.1. Taxonomy (GTDB): domain Bacteria; phylum Campylobacterota; class Campylobacteria; order Campylobacterales; family Sulfurimonadaceae; genus Sulfonitrofixus. The sequence goes on from JBFFUI010000011.1 coordinate 7,394, forward strand.
GTTCGCTCTCGTTTGGCGGCAAGTTTACCACCGGTGATATTGTGAACTTTGGTTATGGTGATGCAAAGATGATCCTGGAACGCTCTGTTGAAGCCCAATATGACATGGCAGATCATCCTGTAGAATCGATCTTTATCTACTCCTGTATGGCCAGGCGACGGTTTATGCCCGATCTTATTGAAAGTGAGATCACGCCGTTTCAAGAGCTTGCCGATGTCGCCGGATTCTTTACCTATGGGGAGTTTTTTTCCTATCCGACAAAAAAAGAGTTGTTAAACCAGTCAATGACGGTACTCGCCATTAGTGAATCCAATGATGCTTTTAAAACGATCGTTAAAAAGGACGAAAAGAGCACACAGGGGATAGATGCACAAAAGTCTATCAAAGCATTTGCCAACCTGCTGAATGTGACAACACAAGAGTTGGCAGACGAGAACCAGTGGCTTGAAGAGAGAACAGCGATAATCCAGGCTAAAACAGAATCCATGAGTCAGGCTCAGGAGGTAGGCCACTTTGGGAGCTGGGAGATCGATCTCATTACTAAAGAGTCGGTCTGGTCACCGGAGAGTTACCGAATCTATAAACTGGATCCAGCGACCACAAAGCCTACGTTGGACTTGTTCTTATCTTTGATCGTCGAGGAAGACAGGGCCAAGGCAGCAAAGGCCATTGAGTCGGCTTACGATGGCAAGATAAAAAGTGTTGAACTGCATGTCAGAAGAAGCGACGGGGTGATCATTACCGTTTTGTTAAACGGGAAGATCCTGTTTAATGAGAACGGTGATGCGGTCAAGATGATCGGTACGACGCTCGATATCACCGAACAGGTCAAACTAAGAGAGGAAAATGAAGAGCTGGCGGCCATTATCGAACACTCTTCCAATGAGGTCTACATCGTTCAGGTGGAGACCTATCGGTACCTCTATGTCAACAATGAAGCACTGCAGAAACTGGGGTACTCTCGTGAAGAGATGTATTCCATGAATATGCTGGACATCAACAAGGAGATGACACTTGAACAGACGCGGGGCCTGGAGAAGAAACTGATAGAGCAGGGGTCGATTTTCAACCGGACGGTACATACGAAAAAAGATGGCACCAAATACCCTGTACAGTCTTATGTCCAATACCGCAAATACAACAACCATGACGTAGCGATAATCTTGGATATCGATATTACCGAGCTGGTGGCGGCTGAATTAAAACAGAAACGACAGGCACAGATTCTTGAACAGATCCACGACTCGGTTGTATCAACCGATACAGAAGGGCTTATTACGCATTGGAATCACGGTGCGTCAATTATTTACGGTTATTCCGCAAATGAGGCGATTGGCTGTTCAAATGAGATGTTATACCCTGAAGAAGATCACGCAAAAATAAGATGGATACGTCAGCAGGCCTTGTCTCACGGTGTCTTTAATGAACAGTTGCGGAGTGTTACCAAGTCGGGGCAGACGATCTATATAGATATGACTGTCTCGACTCTGAAAGATGAAACCGGTACTGTTATCGGTATCACCTGTTATGCCCAGGATATAACCCAAAGAAAAGAGATCGAAGAGAAACTCCGGGAGAAGACGCAACTTCTCAATTTCCAGGCCTATCATGACTCCTTGACACAGCTGCCGAACAGGGCACTTTTCGATGACAGACTTCAACAGTCTATCGCCAATGCCCATCGCCATAATGAACAGTTTGGACTACTTTTCATTGATCTGGACAACTTTAAACGGATCAATGACACACTGGGCCATCATATCGGTGATGGAGTCTTGAAGGTGATTGCACAGAGGCTTTTGTTATGCATTAGAGAAGATGACACGCTGTCTCGTCTCGGCGGTGACGAATTTACGTTAATTGTCCAGAACTTACGGACATCCGAATCAGCGGCAAGGGTCGCCGAGACCATTATTGACGCATTAAAGCCGAAAATAGTCATAGACGAGCATGAACTGCATATCTCTGCCAGTATCGGTATCAGTCTCTATCCCAAAGATTCAATTCTGAAAAACGACCTGCTTAAGTATGCCGATAGTGCAATGTACACGGCCAAAGATATGGGACGCAACAACTTCCAGTTCTATTCTGCTGAGATGACGCAATTGGTGTTTGAAAAAGCTGCCATGGAGTCGAGCCTGCATCGGGCGATAGAAGAGGAACAGTTTGTTATCTATTATCAACCCCAAATCGATGCACGAAATAACAAAGTCATCGGTATGGAGGCTCTGGTACGATGGATGCATCCCGAGATAGGACTGGTCATGCCGGACAAGTTTATACCGCTGGCAGAAGAGACGGGCTTTGTCAAAGAGTTGGACAACTATGTGATGCGTCAGGCGATGAAGGATATGGTTGCGTGGTACAAGATGGGGATCAACCCCGGTAAATTGTCGCTGAACCTTTCGATCAAACAGCTTGCCAGTACCAGTTATTTGGAGATATTGCAAGAGACCATGTATGATACTGGGTTTAACGTCGAATGGCTAGAGTTGGAGATAACTGAGAGTCAAATGATGTTTGATCCGATGCGATCCATTGATATCTTGCAGACGATAAGCAATATGGGAATAGAGATCTCTATCGATGATTTTGGAACCGGTTACTCGTCTCTGGCCTATTTAAAACGTCTGCCTGTTGACAAGCTCAAGATAGACCGCTCTTTTATTCAAGAATTGCCTTATGATGACGAAGACCGTGCTATTTCCAACGCGATCATCGCTTTGGCTGAGAGTTTGAATCTGTCGATTATTGCAGAGGGCGTGGAAAACAGCGACCAGATCGCCTATCTGATTTCAAACGGCTGTCACACGTTCCAGGGGTATTACTATTCGAAGGCAATTGATAAAGAGGCGATGACAGATTACCTGATGAATAATGATATGGTCTCTAATTCTGTTGAAGAGAGCATATCAGTAGATCTATAGATGTGCAACAGAGATGTTCTGCACAAGTATATGACTCTCGTCTGTCTGCAACAGTATCGCATCCTGCAGCGCATTGGTTGTTTCGATGCAGACGAACTCCCTGTATTTGTCATCGGGAAGGTCGTGCAAGCCGCTCTCCTGCCATGGGTTCCAGATCGTCGTCGAGCGGCTGCCGCTTTTTTCAATAACTATTTTTCTTTTCAAAGCGGTGTCGGTAATGGTACAGGCTGCATCGGTAGGAACATAGACACGGTTGACCTCTTGATGGATCGCTAATGTCCTCTCTTCACACTTCTCTTTTCGGTTGTCGGTATAGTCAACAAACGGCGTACCTTCCACTCCGGAGATAGCGATCGTCTCGATGTCACTGATAGAAAAGTAGGTGTGCAGTGCCTGAGTGATGGTAAAGGGCTCTTTGCCGGTGTTGGTGCTTTTAAGCGCTACATTGAGTGTTTGGCCGATCGTGAATGTCAGTTCGAGCGCAAAGTCGTAGGGAAAGAGACGCTTTGTCTGCGGATTTTCATGCAGTGTCAAAACAACTACGATCGCTTTGGAATCGAGGTTTCTCGTATTTTTGAGCTGCCACTGCATGTCGCGTGCAAAACCGTGCTGGGGCTTTGTGCTGTCTACGGGATGGGCACCGAACCATGGCCAGCAGATGGGTATGCCGGCATGCACTGTCTTCGGCGGGGTAATACGGCTCTTTGTCGCATCAAAGATCAGGGGCGCTTCGCCTTTGGGCTGAAAGTGGGTCAGATGCGCACCGTGCAGGTAGATCTCCGCATCTGAAAGATCATTTTTTACAACAATTCGAACCACCCCGTTTTTATCTGTCTCAAACCAGAGTGTGCCGGGGATTTCAAAGGTTTGCAGCATCTTTGTATCTTGCATTGCGGATCCTTCTTTAGGGTGAACGATTTTAGTGTTTTTAAGAAAAAATGTAGCTTATAGAGGCGAGATCGTTTTTTTGATATTCTGACAGTGCACTGATTTGAGTAAAGAAGGGCACATTGTAAGAACGTAAAGCTTGGGCTCAACAGCGCGCGAAAATGCCAGAACATATCTACTTATGCAGCATTTCGGGAGTAGGTTCTCTCTTGTCAAACACGAGGAACTGTTCACGATGGTTGATTGGCGGGGCTTTTCGTAGTATAATAAAAAACAAACCTTATGATAGGAATCGCTATGGCAAAGATGAGTATGGCAGAGGAGATCAAGTATCTCCGTGAAGAGGTGGAGCGTCTGAAAAAAGAGGACGTCGAGAGCAACAGCGAAGAGGTAGAAGAAGATGCCGCGCTGGACGCGCTGGTCGAAGGTGTCCATAACATTGAAGGCGAAGTGGAAGAGAAGGTCCATGAGCTTGTTGATCGAATGAAAGAAGATTACGAGAACATGTCGCCGGTGACGGCTGTGGCGATCTTTGCCGTAGGTGCACTCTTTGGTCGCATCTTTCTGTCGAAATAAGGGATTGGAATGAATAAAGAACTCAGCAATAAGCTCAACCTGCTGCTTCGCAGTGAAAAAGCACTGCTAAAATTGGAGATGCGTAAAAAAGGGCGTCAAGTCATTCTCTCCACCATCGGTGTCCTGGCAATTCTGGCCACCTTGGTGATGCTCAACATCAGCGCTTATCTCTATATGCAAGAGAGCTATTCACCGTTGCATTCGGCACTTATCCTGACCGGTGTCGATCTTGCATTGGCCATACTCTTCTTTGTCCTGGCAGTTCGTCAGGAGCTGGGCCATGAAGCCGAAGCGATAAATGAGATACGCGACTATGCGCTTAAAGAGCTCACGGTCGAGTTCGATGAGATCAAGCAGGAAGCGGCAGAGATCAGAGAGAGTTTTTCAAAGGTAAGCAGCGGCATAGGTTCTGTATTCAACCGTGACTTCAGTGCCGTAAAGGCCGTGCTGCCGCTTGTTGAGATATTTATTAAAAACCGAAACAAGGAGAAGTGATGACAGTGTCCAGAAATGTTGCACTGCTGGGTATCGCTGCATTGAGTGCAGCGATGCTGAGCGGATGCATGGGTCGTCCCGGTGCAAAGATGCAGGAGGCCGGCGGGTTTATTGGTTACATGTTCGACAAAATCGATACAAATGGTGATGGTTTTGTGGATAAAAAAGAGTACATGGCGCATTCGAATGAACGCTTTGCGAGGTTTGATGATAACGGTGACGGAAATGTCACGCTTACCGAGTTCAATCAAAGCCGTTTTGCAGAGTTTGCTCCCGGTATGGCACAAGATATCTTTAGCCGTTACGACAGCAATCGTGACGGAGTCGTGACAAAAGAGGAGATGCTGCAAAAAGAGGAAAAAGACTTCTCAGAGATGGCCGTCGTTCACACCGACAAGTTCACAAAAAAAGAGATGATCGCCTTCTACAAAAAAGAGCGTTTTAACCGCTTGGATACAAACGGTGACGGCTGTATCAGCCTTGAAGAGTATCAAAACGCTAAGTCGCCGTTTGAACGCTAATGCGTTGCATCCGACATTGCGTCAAAGATACCGCTGTATCGACACGCCTAACTAAGTATACTCGGCCGTCGGAGAGTCAACACGTTTATTTTATTGCCGTGACAAAGATGCGGCCGCCGCGGTTGAGATAGACACGTTTATAACTGCCTTTGTATTTTTTCAGTACTTTTTTCAGTGTGGCTATGTCTGTGATGAGCTCTTTTTCGATCTGCATAATAACATCACCCTGGCGTATGTTCTGGCGGTACGCTTCGCTTCTGACATCCACTTCCGTGACCAAAACACCTTCAACATCTTCACCGATACGGTAGTTGTATCGGTTCTGGCTGTCAAGATTGCTAAGCTTTAGCCCCTCCAGAAGCGTATTTTCTGCTGTCGATGCCAGCATCCCCTTGTTGAGATCGCCCAGTTTGAGTTTGACGGTATGAAGCTCTTTATCGCGTTCATAGGTGAGGGTGATACGGCTGCCGGGTTTGTACCGTCCGATGATATTTTTAAGTGCAGCGGCGCTTTCGATCTTTTTACCGTCTATTTGGGTGATAAGGTCACCGCGCTGCAGATCAGCTTTTGCGGCCGGTGAATCGGCTGAAACCTGTATGACCATCGCTCCGTCGGAGCTTTTGTAGAGTTTGCGGAGCTCTTTGGTCAAGTTGCTGATTGAGACGCCCAGATAACCTCTTTGGATCTCACCGGTTTCGATCAACTGTTTGGCAATGTTGCGCACCATGTCGACCTCGATAGCAAATCCGATCCCGTTATTGCCGCCGCTGCGCGTCATTATGGCGGAGTTGATACCGACGAGTGCACCACGGCTGTCAACGAGCGCTCCCCCCGAATTACCCGGGTTGATCGAAGCATCTGTCTGTATGAAGTTTTCATACTCGTTGATACCGACACTGTCTTTATGCTGGGCCGAAATAATCCCCTGTGTTACACTCAGTCCGACCCCGAAAGGGTTACCGATAGCGAAAACAACATCACCGATCTTTAAATTATCTGAACGCCCCATCAAGATCGGCGAGAGCTTTTGTTTGGCATCTATCTTGATAACGGCAACATCGGACTTGGGGTCTTTACCGATGACTTTCGCATCATAGACGGTCGTGCCGCCGTTGATCTGTACCGTGATAGCATCTGCATTGGCAACAACATGGTTATTGGTGACGATGTAGCCGTCTTCCGAGATGATGACACCGGAACCAAGGCCTTGGCGTGACTGCGGTGGCTGTGGAATCCTTCCCTCACCGAAAAACTCTTTAAAGAAGGGGTGCATCTGTCCCATCTCATTGGAGATATCCTGTGTCGTAGAGATATAGACAATAGATTTAGTTGCTGTTTTTATGGCGCTGTTGTATGAAAGGATCACCTTGTCATCTGAGGGCATGACACGCTCTGTGACATCAGCAGCATCATTAAAGGTAATGGCTGTGACCTCCAGGCTTAGTGATAGGACAATGGCGAGGAAGAGCGATTTAGGCGTGTTAAACATTTTTGAATGAAGTGGCATCGTTAATCCTTTTTCTCTAGTTATAGTAGGGTAAGTATAGATAGAGAAGGTTAATAAGATGTAAATTGCAGTTGTGAGCGGTTCAGACTTCTATGTAAGAAATCCGTCAGATCTTTCACCGTTTTCCAGTGTTTACATGAAATGCTCTATGGGCTCATCCAAAAAGTTGTTGAGCGGCTCGGTGTGCTTTTCAACCTTACCGTTTCTGGAGTTGGCGAGGTCAATTGCTTCATCAAGGTCTGTACATTGTGCGATGATCTCATCATAACAGCACTCTTTATTGTCGATTAAAACGGCCTGCTGCACTTTGACAAAGTAGGTTATAGACTCTAATGTACTTGCCATTAATTTACTCCTGAAATTACTTTTTATAATACTATTATAGAAAAATAATGTCACATATATATCACTAAAATTTATATATGTTGTTGTGGAAAAGAATCAGTAGAGAGGGTAAAGTCGTGCCGACAAATGCTTACGAAGTGTGTTGTGCAGTGATAAGTTCAACAGCTGCATCGACAGCATTGCGGTAGCTGAGTGTATTGGCTTCACCTCTGTAGGCAATATCAAAGGCCGTTCCATGGTCGACTGACGTACGGATAATAGGCAGATTGAGCGAGATGTTGACACTCTCATCAAAGTAGAGCGCTTTAAGCGGACCGAGCCCTTGATCATGATACATGGCGACAAAGTAGGTAAACTGCTCTCTGAAATGCGGTGTAAATGCGATATCCGGAACGACCGGACCGACAAAGAGCTCTCGACCGAGCGCATCATTCAACAAGGTGATCGCTTCGGTAATGATCGTCTCTTCATCGCCCAGTACACCGTTGTCCCCGGCATGCGGGTTGAGTCCAAGTACGGCGACTTTGTGATCGCCGATCGCACGGTGAAAATCTTCCAAAAAGCCGGTGAGACGTTTGAGGGTCAATGCGCTTGGCACCGCCTGAAGCGGGATGTGCTCGGTAAAGAGAGCGACATAGAGGCTCGAGCAGCCCAGCATCATAATGGCCTCTTTGTCAAAGATGTCTCGAAGCATATCGGTATGCCCCTTGTAGTCGATACCTGCCAGTGACCATGCCTCTTTATGGATAGGAAGCGTGACAATGGCATCTACTTTTTTTGTTTTGGCCAGATCGATTGCGTGAAGAAATGAGCTGCAGGAGAACTCCCCCGATTTTTCTGAAACACGTCCCGGTTCGATTGTAATGTCTTCACCGATCTCAGAGAGTTCAAAATCATCGGGTATTGCAATCTTCAGAATATCCGATGCTTTTTGAAGTAGAGGGCGGTTGATGCAGTAGACAGGGGAGACCGTTTTTGAGATAGCACTGTGTGCTTTGAGTGCGATCTCGATACCAACACCGTTGATATCACCGATGCTGACGGCAATACGCGGTCGTGTCAGCGTCGGCATAACTGCTTCATCTCTCTGACGGCATCGGCAAGACCGCTAAAGACGGAGCGTGCGATGATACTCTGGCCGATGTTCAGTTCAGTGATGGCATCGATGTCCGTCATCAGTGAAACGTTTTGGTAGTTGAGCCCGTGTCCGGCAGCGACTTCAAGGTTGATGGCGCTGGCGTGCTCGGCACTGCTTACAATCGCCTCCAGGGCGTCTGCAAGTTTTGCCTGGAGTTCATCACGCGGCAGCTCCAGCTCTTTTATACTATGGTGGGAGTGCGGCAGAGCTGAGTTCAGCATGGCATAGATGTTGGCAAAATGGCCGGTGTGTAGCTCGACCATATCGGCATCGAGGGCGTGACTCTGTTCAACAGCATTGATCGCAGGGTCAATAAAAAGAGAGACGGCGATCCCCGCATCATGCAGGCGCTCGATGGCATCACTGATCGCATCACTTTTGCCGATAACATCGAGGCCGCCTTCGGTGGTCACTTCGGCACGGTTTTCTGGCACAAGGGTTGCCCGATGGGGTCTGAGGTCACAGACGATATCGATGATCTCGGGATTGATCGAACACTCCAGGTTCACCGGGAGCGGTGAAGAGGCGATGATTTTTTTAGCGTCTTCATCATGGATATGTCGGCGATCTTCGCGAAGATGGATGGTGATCTGGTCCGCACCGTTTTGTGCGCATATCGCGAGTGCCATCAGCGGGTCAGGGTCGTTGATCTTGCGTGCTTCTCGAAGTACGGCGATATGGTCGATGTTGACACCGAGTGTCATAGGGGGTTTAGCTGCGTTTTGCATAGAACTCCTTCTTGAACGCCTGAAATCTGTCCTCCAGGATCGCCTGGCGCATCTGTTTCATCAGCGTCAGATAGTAGTGTAGATTATGGATCGTCGCCAAACGGAAGAAGGTGATCTCTCTAGAGCGGAAGAGGTGGTTCAGGTAGGCACGCGAGTACCGCTGGCAGGTCATACAACCGCATTCAGGATCGATCGGTCCACCGTCTTCTTTGAACTTTGCGCCTCTGATGTTGATGCGTCCGAACGAGGTAAAGAGGGTACCGTTGCGTGCGTTGCGCGTCGGCATGACACAGTCGAACATATCGATGCCGCGTTCGACGTTTTCAACCAGGTCCTCGGGGGTCCCGACACCCATCAGATAGCGCGGTTTGTCCTCCGGCATATACTGTACGGTGTGCTCGACCGTATCGTACATCTCTTCATTGGCTTCGCCGACAGAGAGACCGCCAATGGCGAAACCGTCATAGTCCAAACGGCAGAGCTCTGTTGCAGATTTGGTTCGGAAGGCCTTGTCCGTACCGCCTTGTACGATGGCAAAGATGTTCTGATCGACACCGACACCTTCTTGCTGCTTTTGACGGAAATATTCGATCGACTCCTCTGCCCACTGTGTTGTCCGTTCGATGGAAAGTTTTATACGTTCCTGAGTTGCAGGAAGAGCAACAAGGTCATCCAGAATCATCATAATATCGGAGCCTAGGTTATGTTGGATGTCGATCACTTTTGTGGGCGTGAAGTAGTGCTTCGAGCCGTCGATATGGCTGCGAAATTCGATACCGTTCGCATCCGCTTTGGAGATGTCGCTGAGACTGAATGCCTGGAACCCGCCGCTGTCGGTCAAGAAGCTTTTGGGAAAGGTGGTGAAATTGTGCAGTTTGCCCATCTTGGCAACCGTCTTGTCACCGGGACGAAGATACATATGGTAGGTGTTGGCAAGGATGATCTCGGCACCTAGAAGGTCATGTATGTCTGCCATGTCGAGTGCTTTGACGGACCCGACCGTACCCACCGGCATGAACACCGGTGTCGTAATGGTCGAGTGGGCTGTTTTGATGGTACAGGCGCGGGCCTTACCGCTTTGGGCTTCAAGCGTAAATTCCATAGGTCTCCAAAAATTGTAAGTAATGTCAGTAATATTGGTGTGATTTTACCACATTCCTTACAGGAGGTAACGAATATGCTACAATCATACCCTAAATAATACATTCGGGTTGATCAAGAGGCAGCATTTTAGAGTGCTCATCTGCGATATAGACCCGAGTCAATGATGGTGCATATGAAAAAGATTTTAATTATCAGTGACAGTAAGATCGGCCACAACTTCGTACAGCGGGCCATCGATACTTTTGCCAAAGATAACCTCTACTACGTGATCGAGACGAAAGCACGAGAGTATGAGAATGCACCAGCGTCGAGATTCAAGTTTTTCGAGTTTGATCCGACCAGCCTTTATAAACTGTCAAATGTTCTGAAAATGGAATTTGTACAGGTCTTCATCGCGATGAAAAACCCTGTCGATGTTGAACAGACGATAGCCAACATCCGTGTCACCAAAAAACAGCTTCGTATTATTGTCGTTGACCATTGGGGTATGGACCTTCAACAGTACAATGTCGTGCAGATCAACACGACCGAGATACTTGCATCGCATCTGTTTGATTATCTGCCTAACGTACCGGTTGTTGCACAGAATGTGGGACTGGGTGAAGGCGAGATCATGGATGTCCTGGTCCCGTTTGGAAGCTCATTCGTCTATCGCCATGTTGGTGTTATCGAACAGAAAAACTGGCGCATTGTCGGGATATACAGGGGCGGAGAACTTATTTTGCCGGATGATCGAAAGATGATCCATCCCAATGACCAGCTCCTGCTGGTTGGTGAGCCCTCTGTGTTGAACTCTGTATACCGGGCTATCAAAAGAGAGATTGGCCAATTCCCACAGCCTTTTGGAACCAACCTCTATCTGTTTATCGATATGATCAAAGATGATGAAGATGAGATCATTTCTCTTTTGGACAAAGCGTTGACGGTGCATGAGAATTTCAGTAACCGGCTGATCGTCAAAATTTGCAATCCGAGCAGTATTGCGCTGCTCGAACAGATCAAAAGCAGGCGCAGTGAGCAGGTAGTTATTGATATAGACTATCAGCAAAGTTACATCGAAGATGTCGTGATCAATGACGTCAAGCAGTATGATGTCGGTCTGATCATGGTCTCAGCCTATATGTTTGACAAAGATAAGATGCGAGAGATACTCTATGACGCCACTGTCCCTGTGCTTTCGCTTGCCAAACGCCCAATAGAGAAGATCAAAGATGCGGTTATTGTGATAAATGACAACAAAGACCTGGAGAAGATCTCAACGACTGTTTTTGACTTCTCTGCGCAGATGAGCTATAACATGGAGCTGCTGAAAAATGCAGATGAGGAGAGCAAAGAACAAGATGAGATCATTGAACACTATCAAAACCTTGCCGTGATCTTCTCTAAAAATATTCATGTCAACCTCCATTATGACAACCCGATACGCAAGCTCTCAAAACGTGAAAATTTCCTGCACTGTATCCCGTTTACCGAAAATGTTCTGGAGGATAAAAGCGCGACACTCTTTTCAACCAATATCGAGATGCTTTATCACCGTTTGAACCGCTATCATCAGCTCTTTATCCCGATCAAGATCTAGGTTTCCTGTGCGCGGGATGCACACTCGCGACAAAGCTTTTTCAACCGCCCGTTTATTCACTGTTTTTTAAGTTCCTGTAAAGTATTATATTTACTATAATTTGCAAATATAATGGACCTCTATATGATCATCGATATCAACCTCAAAAAAGAGATCGATCTCTCCTATCAAGTGACGATAGCCCCGTTGCCGGAGCTCACTTTTGACACCAAAGTCGCTATCGTGACCAACCCGACAGTTTCAACCCTGCATCTTGATTATCTGACCTCAAAGATCAAGGCCAAAGAGCTGCATGTCATCACCGTACCGGATGGCGAAGAGTATAAGAACTGGCAGAGCATAGAGATGATCCTTGAAGGGATGTTTGAAGCACGCTTCAACCGAAACTCTCTTTTGATCGCTTTTGGCGGCGGCGTTATCGGCGATATGACAGGATTTGCGGCAAGTATCTATCAGCGCGGTATCAACTTTGTACAGATCCCGACGACACTCCTTGCGCAGGTAGATGCAAGTGTCGGCGGAAAGACCGGTTTCAACAACAAATACGGCAAAAACCTTGTGGGCGCCTTTCATCAACCGCAGGCAGTCTATGCTGATGCCCATTTTTTACAGACACTGCCCAAACGTGAATTTGCTGCCGGTGTCGCCGAGGTGGTAAAGATGGCCGTATGTTTTGATGCCGATTTCTTTTCCTGGCTGGAAAAGGCGGACCTCAATGACGAAAACCAACTTGCCGAGGCTGTCGCCAAGTCGGTTCAGACAAAGGCATGGGTGGTTGCCCAAGATGAAAAAGAGAGAGGACTGCGTGCCGCGCTCAATTACGGGCATACTTTCGGCCACGTGATCGAAAACGAGACAAACTATACCGGTTTCCTGCATGGCGAAGCCGTTGCCATTGGTATGGTTATGGCCAATGATACGGCCGTTGCTCTCGGCTGGATGAGCGAAGAGGAGGCTGAACGGGTGAAAGCACTTCTGCAGCACTATGGCCTGCCGACCTCATATGCCATCAAAGATGTCGAGCACTTTTATGAAACGTTCTATCTGGACAAAAAGAGTGCTGACAGTGCCATAACATTTATTATTCCAAGATCACTGGGCGGTGTGGAGATTACAGACAAAATCGATGCTTCTGTCATAAAAAAGGTGTTACAACAATATGCGGTCAACTAGTTTGCGGTTTTTACTTTCGATTTTATTCCTTCAGGTCACTCTCAGTGCCGAGCCAACTGCAGTCACTGTGGATCAGAATGCCAGTGTTGACGACCACGTTGCCCAAGAGCTGTTGATCAAAGCCTCGATCGCTGAGAACGAACGCCTTATCCGTGAGAAGCGGATCGAGACGATCACACAGTTTCAGACCGAACTTGATGATATCAACAAGCAGTTGTCAAAAGACAATATCTGGGAGAAGAGCTACAGTTCACATATTGCCTATTCCCAGGTACGGGATGATCTGGCGCAACTTCAGACAAAAATAAAGCAACTGAGCAAAAAACGTTCGAAGAGCAGTGATGATGTCGAGATGCTTGAGGACCTTAGAAGTAAGGAGAAGATACTTTCCGAACAGTTTGAACTGCTTGACAGACAGCAAGGTAAGAGCTTGTTTGCCGCACTGCTACAGCCAGAAGAGATCGAAGAGATCCCGGTTCTCTCAAATCCGTTCGACATATTTACAGCGATCTCATTTATTAAACATCTTGAAGAGATCTATGCCGACTATAACAAACGGGGTGTAGAACTTACCGATATCATCTCCCTTCTGCAGAAGAAGAAAGAACTTTTAGTCAACCTCAAAGCGATTAATGAAAATGGCGGGTATGACGAAGAGCTCAACGATACGACGCGTCGCTTGGACAAATTTACCAATGCACAGGATATTTTGAAGATCACTGCCAATATCTATGACAAACGTATTGATGAGATCGAAGTCAAGGTCAACAAAGAGGTCCAGATACAGTTTTACAAGCTCAGTAAGATCGGTCTGATCATTCTGTTCCTCTTTGGCCTTGCCTTCTTCCTTAAGGTAATGAGCAAAAAATATATCACGGACAACGACCGTTTTTACATGGCCAATAAGGTGATTAACTTCGGAAACTTTATACTGATCATGATCATCGTGCTCTTTAGCTATATAGAGAATGTTTCGTATCTGGTCACCGTACTCGGTTTCGCTTCGGCGGGTATCGCCATTGCAATGAAGGACTGGTTCATGTCGATGCTGGGGTGGCTGGTGATCGTCTTGGGCGGTTCGATTCATGTCGGTGACAGGATCCGTGTCGATATGGACGGTATGCAGTATGTCGGTGATATTATGGATATCTCACTGCTGCGGATGACCCTGCTCGAAGACATTACACTGACGACCTATATGGACAATAGACGTGCCGGCAGGATCGTCTTTATACCGAACAACTACGTCTTCACCCGTATGATCGCAAGTTATTCGCACGATTCGCTTAAGACGGTCTGGGACGGGATCGATGTGACAATCACCTTTGACTCTAACCACAAAAAAGCGATGCACATCGCCAGAGAGGCTGCGCGCAAATATTCGAAAGGGTATACCGACATCACGCGCAAGCAGTTAAACAAACTGCGCCACAAATACAGTCTTAAAAACACCAATGTCGAGCCGAGGATATTTTCGTTTATCGAACCAAACGGCATTAATGTCAGTGTCTGGTATTTGACAAACGCGTATGCGACCTTGACGTTGCGAAGTACGATTTCGACCGATATTATCGATGCGTTTAATCTGGAAGACGATATTACGATTGCATACCCAACACAACAGCTCAAACTCTCAATGGAGAAATCGAAACGCAGCCTCCCGCCGGAGCAGGGTGAGGAGCAGTCATGAAGCGCAAGGTCTATTTAAAAACATTCGGCTGCCGTACCAACCTTTTTGACTCGCAGGTGATGATGAGCAATCTTAAAGATTTCGACATCACCGAAAATGAGGCAGAGGCTGATATTATCATCGTCAACTCATGTACCGTCACCAACAGTGCCGATGTCGGTGTCCGCGGTTACATCAACAGTATTGAAAAAGCGGGCAAGGCGAAGGTCTATTTGACGGGATGCGGTGCCCATACCAAAGGTGAGTCTCTTTTTGAGAACAACAAGATTTTCGGTGTGTTCGGCCAGTCAGAAAAGGTAAAGATCAATTCTCTGCTCCAAGAGAAAGAACGTTTTTATGAACTGGGCGATCTTGATTTTGTTGATGATACCATCGTGGAAGAGTTTGTGGGCAAGTCCCGCGCCTTTATCAAGATCCAGGAGGGGTGCGATTTTCGCTGTTCTTACTGTATCATTCCCTATGTCCGAGGTGACTCACGCTCTATGGATGAGGCCAAGATCCTTGAGCAGGTAACGACACTTGCTATCAACGGATTTGGCGAATTTATCCTGACCGGGACAAATGTCGGATCATACGGCCACAGAGAAGACCGCACACTTGCTTCGCTGCTTAAAAAGATGTCCCAGATCCGAGGGGTACGCCGTATACGTCTTGGATCGCTGGAACCGATCCAGATTTCAGAAGAGTTTGAGGAGCTGCTTGATGAACCCTGGTTGGAAAAGCACCTGCATATTGCGTTGCAGCATACCTCACCGACAATGCTTAAGATCATGAACCGACGCAACAAGTTTGAGAATGACATCGCGCTTTTCCAACGCCTGCGTGAGAGAGGCTTTGCATTGGGAACGGATTTTATTGTCGGTCATCCGGGTGAGACGGAGCAGTTATGGCAAGAGGCGATGCAAAACCTTAAAGGTCTGCCGTTGACCCATGTCCATGCCTTTACGTACTCGAAACGTGACGGTACGCCATCGGCTACCATGAAAAATGAGGTGAACGGTGCTGTTGCAAAGGCCCGACTTAAAGAGTTGATAGAACTTGTCGATCAGAACAACTATGCCTTTCGAAAAGAGTTTGCCCATCTCCCCCTAGAGGTCCTGATCGAGAGTGAAAAAGAGGGGCAGTACCATGGGCTGGACCAGTTCTTTAACAAGATCATCATCGATTCGACGAAAGATCTTCTCGGTAACTGGTTGAGTGTTGAGAACTATGAAGTCAAAAAAGGCGGTAACTATGTTCGACTCTAAACAAAACCGTATTATTCTTATTGCATCTGCTGCTATCATCCTCGCGCTGGTTGCCTTTGCCGTTCTACGCGATACGTCTCAGGTCGCCTCTCTGACGAAGGTGACCGAACTTGTCAAAGCGAAAAAAATTGTGCATATCGTACAGGGTGAGGAGAACTACTACATCCAAACAGCCGATACGATCTATAGTATTCCCATCAGCCAGGTATCGCCACGACTGCTTAGAAATTACAGCATCGAAGTCGATAGCGACAGTACGGTCATTATCACGATCACACTGGTGATCATGGCATTGGCCGGACTCTCATACGGTGTGCGCTACTGGTTAAAGCTTGAGAGTGGGGCGTCAAACGAAGGGACGATCTTTAAAGCATCTTCGGCTTCGGGAAGCGGTGAAGGCGAGAACATTCTACCGGTTGAGTCTGATGTGACGTTCGATGATATTGGCGGTATTGCTGATGTTAAACAGGAACTTCAGGAGATCATTGTGTTTTTGCGTAATCCATCACGTTTCAAGAGCTTTGGTGCACGTATGCCGCGAGGGGTTCTACTGGTCGGTCCTCCCGGTGTCGGTAAGACAATGATCGCCAAAGCTGTTGCGGCTGAAGCCGGTGTGCCTTTTTATTATCAGAGTGCAGCCTCATTTGTCCAGATTTATGTCGGAATGGGTGCCAAACGTGTGCACGAACTTTTTACAGCGGCGAAAAACAACTCCCCGGCGATCATCTTTATCGATGAGATCGATGCCGTGGGTAAAAAACGTGACGGCAACCGCTCTGATGAGCGTGAGGGGACACTCAACCAGCTTCTGACGGAGATGGACGGTTTTGAGGACAGCAGCGGTGTTATCGTTGTCGCCGCTACTAACAAGATCGAAGTTCTAGATGATGCCTTGCTACGTGCAGGGCGTTTTGACAGACGTGTTTTTGTTGAGCTTCCGACACCCACAGAACGCGAAGCGATCATTCACAAATATCTCTCAAAGGTGCCAAATAGTGCCGATGTCGACGAGATCGTACATATGAGTGTCGGTTTCAATGGGGCAGCCCTGGCGACACTAGTCAACGAAGCTGCCTTGTTGGCCTTGCGTGAGAAGGCGATGCAGGTCACGATGGAACACTTTTATGCGGTCAAAGACAAAGTCGCTTACGGCAAAAAGAAACTGGCCATCCTGTCACCGCAGCAGAAACAGTTCAGAGCACGCTATCTGGCTTCAAAAGCGGTCCTTGCCTATACGAATGACCTCTCGTTTGAGAAGGTGATGCTCTCTTCCGAAACGATCAAACCGCAGTTGGATGCACCGATGATCCAAAGTGAGATAGAAGTGCGTATCAAGGTTCTGCTCGCAGGTATGGCCGGTTGTGATATCCATTTTGATCAGCATGCGACCAATGTCAACAGCGACCTGAGTCATGCCAAGCGACTTGCATTGGAGATGGTAACACTGTACGGGATGGGCAAAAGTGTTGCTGCTTCAGCCGGTGAGGATGCCGCTATTTTAGACAAGCTGTATGATCAGACAAAAAGCCAGCTTGGCCAATACGAGAGTGCAATCGCTGCAATTGAAGCGGTCTTGATGGAGAAAGAGGCGATCACCAAAGAGCATATCGGCGAGTTGATAGGCTGATAATGTACTTTAACGGTTTCGCGCTTCAAGATGAAGCTCACTTTTTTGACACTATCTTGGAGCATGGACAATACGTCATCAGCGGTTTCAGTTACGGTGCTATCAAAGCGTTTGAAGAGGCAATTAGCAGCACTACCCGCGTCGACAAACTGCAGCTTATCTCTCCAGCATTTTTTCAAAGTAAACCTGAAAAATTTAAACGCCTTCAGCTGATGGGCTATAAAAAAGACAGCAACACGTATCTGGAAAAATTTACAGCGAACTGTTTTCTGCCCTACGATGTTCGAGCGCTACATTACCGCGTGCACAGTGTTGAAGAGCTGGAAGAGCTTTTACACTATGTGTGGGATACTGATGTGCTTCAAAAGCTTGTCAGCAAAGGGACCCGCATTGAGGTCTATTTAGGCGATCAGGACAAGATAAGCGATGTCGGAGCGGCCTACGACTTTTTTTTGCCTTTTGCAACGGTAACGTTGATCAA
Source organism: Sulfurimonadaceae bacterium (assembly GCA_041571435.1). Lineage (GTDB taxonomy): Bacteria > Campylobacterota > Campylobacteria > Campylobacterales > Sulfurimonadaceae > Sulfonitrofixus. The sequence continues at coordinate 25,420 of JBFFUI010000011.1, forward strand.
AGGTGCCAACCATTTTTTACAAGGAGAATAAGATATGAGCCAGATCAAGATAGGTGTTATTACGGCATCTGACAGAGCCAGCGCAGGGATATATGAAGATATATCAGGGATGGCGATACAAGAGACGATGAAAGCGTATTTGACCAGTGAATTTGAGATCGAGTATCGCTGTATACCAGATGAACAGTCGACGATCGAAGAGACGATGAAAGATCTGTGTGACGAAGCAGGTTGTTGCCTTGTTGTCACGACCGGCGGAACGGGTCCTGCACTGCGCGATGTCACACCTGAAGCGACAGAAAATGTCTGTCAAAAGATGATGCCCGGTTTTGGTGAGCTAATGCGCCAGGTCTCACTGCAGTATGTACCGACGGCGATTCTGTCACGCCAAACGGCGGGTATCCGCGGTCAATCACTGATCATCAACCTTCCGGGCAAACCCAAATCGATACGCGAGTGTCTTGATGCGGTCTTTCCGGCCGTGCCATACTGCATCGATCTGATAGAGGGGCCCTACCTGGAGTGTGACGAGAGTGTCATCAAAGCGTTCCGCCCAAAGGCAAAATAGGTACGCTAGGAATCTGCTCTGATCATCAAGGCAATAGCGATGAGCTATAAAGCCAGGCGTATTCCGACCGGACAGTGGTCCGAACCTTCGATCTCCTGGAGTATGAATGCATCTTCCAGTACTTCGGCCAGATCATCGGAGATAAAGAAGTAGTCGATCCTCCATCCGACGTTCTTGGCCCGAGCGCCGGAGCGGTAGGACCACCAGCTGTACTCCTCTTCTTTGTTGCCATGGACATATCGGAAGGTGTCGATGTAGCCGCTCTGTATCAGACGGTCAATCCATTCGCGTTCAATAGGCAAAAAGCCAGACGTTTTTGAATTGGCCTTCGGGTTTTTGAGGTCGATCTCACGGTGGGCGGTGTTGACGTCACCGCAGATGATGATAGATTTTCCTTCTTCGCGTAGTTTGTCGCAGTACTCCAGGAAGTCTTCATAAAACTGCATTTTCAGCGCCAGGCGGATATCGTCTTTCTGACCGTTAGGAAAATAGACGTTAAAGAGCACAAAATCGCCGTAATCCTGCTCAACGATACGTCCTTCATGTGCCAGGTCGATATCGTAACGATTGTCCGTGTAGTTCGGATCCAGTGTGGAGTAGGTGGCTGTCCCGGAGTAGCCTTTCTTCTCAGCGCTGTTGACAGCAAGTGAGCTGTATTTGAATTCAAACATATCTGTCGGTATCTGATCGTAGGTCGCTTTGATCTCCTGTAGACATAAGATGTCCGGTTGACGTTCGTCGATCCATTTAAGTGCTTCTTTGTTAGCAACGGCGCGGATACCGTTGACATTCCATGAAATTATCTCGATACTATCTGCCATATAAATTCCTGCTATTCTATTGTTGGCATATTTTACAATCTAAAACTATGAATTTTCTTACTGTTCTCTCTCAGGGTAGAAAATGCGTCAAATACGCGCGATTTGGAAAATGGAGAGGTGCTCTGTTTGGAGTAGAATGCAAGCTTGTTTGCTATGCTTGAGCTTAAAAAAGAAAGCTCTCTTTCATATGTTCTTCAATGTCGTGCAGGTCAAATGCGGCATGGATAAAGTGGTTGCTGGCAAGGATACCCTGTCCCAGCAGCATGTCCGCACCGTCTTTGGTCGTGACGTTCAACTCTTTTGAGAGTTTTAGAAAAGGTGTCTCTTTACCGTAGATAACATCGGCACTGAAAGCGGCTCTCTGCAGCAGCAGTTTGAGCGTCCCGATAGGAGCAGGGTAGCTGTCGTCTTCCAGACCGGCAGAGGTGGTGTTGACAATAAGATCGTATGCTTCGATCTTTATACTGTCCCAGGTCTCCGTTTTGAAGCCCACTTTTTTGAATGGCTCAAGACGACCGGCTGATCGGTTCAACACGGTCACATCTGCTCCTTCGTCTTTGAAACGTGTCGAGAGTGCTTTGGACGTGCCGCCGGCACCGATGATGAGTACACGCTCTATTTTGCCGAAGGGGGCGATGGCATAGAGAAAGCCGTCGGCATCTGTGTTGTAACCGATAAGTTTTCCATCTTCATTGACGATGGTATTGACAACGCCGATCTTCTTGGCAAATCCGCGGATCTCGTCACAGGCTTTGAAGGCTGCCTCTTTATGGGGTACAGTAACATTGGCACCGCAGAGACCCAGCTTGAAAAAAGTCTCACGCAGTTTTGTGCCGTCTGTAAGATGGACACGCGTATAGCAGGCCTTGATACCGAGCGATTTGAATACATGGTTGTGCATCAACGGGGAGCGCGAGTGGGCTACAGGGTCACCGAAGATGGCAAAGAATTTCATTTTATCTCTTTAAGATCATTCAACGAGCTGACAAGCGCGCCGAGCTTGTTGTGTACCTCCAGATACTCCATCTCGGGTACAGAGTCGGCTACGATGCCGGCACCGGCCTGCAGGATGACCTGGTCCGGTTTGACCAGTGCGGTACGGATCGTGATAGCGGAGTCCATATTACCGTCAAAACCGAAGTAACCGACAGAACCGCTGTAAAAGCCGCGCTTGAGTCCTTCGAATTCGGCGATGAGCTCCATGGCACGGATCTTTGGTGCACCGGTCATCGTACCGGCCGTGAAGGTTGCCGCAAAGAGGTCAAACATATCTTTGTCGTCACGCAGCTTTGCAACAACGTCTGTGACGATGTGCATGACATGCGAATAGCGCTCAATATGCATCATGTTCTCGACCTTGACCGTGCCTGTCTTGGCGACACGGCCCACATCGTTACGACCGAGGTCGATAAGCATAAGATGTTCTGCCAGCTCTTTAGGATCAGCCAAAAGTTCATCTTCCATAGCCTTATCCTGCTCTTTTGTCTTGCCGCGTTTTCGCGTACCGGCAATAGGGCGTAGCAGCAGCTCTCCCTCAGTCAATCGTACCATCACCTCTGGCGATGAGCCGACAATACTGAAGGCTTCAAACTCCATCAAAAACATATAAGGCGACGGGTTTTTAGTCCGCAGGATCCTGTAGAAAGAGAAAGGGTCCACCTCTACATTTCGCGTAAATCTGTTGGTCATAAGTATCTGGAAGACATCGCCGCTTTTGATCATCTCTTTAGACTTGGCGACCATGTCGAAGAATGTCTCTTTGGAGAAGGCGAAGGAACCTTCATCTTCACCAACAAGCGGTTTTAACGGTGTGTAGTTATAAGCAGATTTCAGATCGGCCTCGATCTCGTCAAAATGTTCTTCGAACCCTTCGGCCAAGGTCAGCAGTGTGATCTGATGGTCTTTGTGGGAGTAGACGGCAACCATCTTAGGCAAAACCAGGTCAAGGTCAGGTACGTCCATTGTGTCTTCGAGTTTGTCCATGTAACGTGCAAGTACGGGCTCGAACACTTTGACCATGTCATAGCCGATATAGCCGATAAAACCGTCAACGTAGCCGAGTCCGAGCGTTTTGGTGTACTCTTTGTATTTCTGCGTGTCGATCTTGTTGTAGTACTCTTTCAAAAATGCAAAAGGGGAGCCGTCTATGGTCTCCTGAGAGCCCAGCGCATCGGTATAGGTCGTTACGTTACCTTTGTATTGAAGACGCTCTCTTGCGCCGATAATGACAATTGAGTAGTTGCCTTCGGAACCGCCGGCACTTTCAAAGAGAAAACTGATCTCATCGCTGAACCGTGTTTTAAGCTTTTCATAAACCGCGATCGGTGCGAACTGATCGAGCATAAAATGTTGTGTTTTGATCACAGTGACCCTTTAGAGTTTAATAAGAAACGCGCCCGGCTCAACGCTCTTTTTGATAATAGGAAGTGCCTCGCGTGCAGCCGACTGCGTTTTAAATGGTCCGACAAGGACCTTGTTCAAGGTCTTACCGCCGCGCGTAACCTTGTGGTAGGTATAGGTATAACCGCGATTTGTAATCTTGGCTAAAAAGGCTTTGGATGGTTCATATTTTGCAAATGAACCAACCTGAACATAGTATTTACCGTATTGAGCTTCCGTTTTATGCTTCTGTACGACTTGTTTGCTTTTCGGATCATATTTTCCGGAAGGACGTACTGGTTTTGGCTTAAGCACCTGTTTCGGTTCAGCTTTTTGTACCGGTTTCGGCGGAACACTCTTAGGCTTGGTCGTTGTCGTATAGACAGGCTCTTCGATAATCTCAGGCTCTTCAAAAGCAGTTTCATAGATACGGTGTGTTTCATCTTTGCCATCAGGTGTTTTAGAGACTTCCTTCTGTTGAACATCGACGGGCGCTTCACTCTCGACAGGGGTACTCTCTTCGACCGGTTCATTTACAGGTTCGCTTACCGGTTCATTAACCGCAATAGGCTCTTCAACTACGTTGAACTCAGGTTCTTCAACCACCTCTTCAACCACTACTTCGCTCATTTTCGGAGCATGTGGAAGAGCGGACTCTTTTTTCCCGCTGAACTGGTTCATGATGACGACCACGATGATCAGGATAATAGCAAAAGTGGCCACTGTCAAGAGGATCTTTTTGGTATTGTTTCCTTTGGAGTGTTTGTTCAAGATGATGTCATTGAGTCCGTTTTTCTCGTCCATAGATTAACCTTTAAAAGTATTGTAGGGCAGATTTAAAATATTATATGCATCTGGTAGGCCCGGATTAGGAAAAATACGCCACTGTTTGTGGAGTTTTTCTTCCAATTTATGCGAGATTATTTTACCAAGTTCTTCTCTTTGTGGAGCTGAAATATCACCGCAATAGACATAGAGGTGCAGATGAGAAGGTGTTTTGCTCTCATAGGGGATAAAGTCATTAAGTCCCTGACTGCGTAAAACTTTGGAGATCTTATGATAAAAAAGTTCTCTGTTGTCACCATTGTAATCGAATACAAAATAGTGGGCATCTGGCGGAATAGTGGTTGCTATGGTGATCTTGTGGTTGCGGTGTTTTTCAATGAGCTCGTCGGTTAGATAACGGTCGATCTTTTCATATTTACTTAAGAAGGTGCGCCCTTCAAAAGTGATTTTCTCGATGATCTTCGGGTGTTTTAACCAGTAGTGATCTCTGATCAAAGGAAATAGAGCAGAGATCATAGCCATTTAGTATGTAGGCTGGTTGTAGATTACGAAGTTTTGAGCAAGGGCTTTTAGCTCTTCTTTGATTGTCGCATGTTTTGCACTGTCTTCAATGTTATCAAGTACATCACAGATGCGTTCAGCGATAAGTTCGAACTCTTTCTCTTTCATACCGCGAGATGTCAATGCTGCCGAACCGATACGGATGCCTGATGTTACAAACGGCGAACGTGTCTCACCCGGAACGGTATTTTTATTCACGGTGATACCGGCATTGCCCAGAGCAGCATCGGCGTCTTTACCTGAGAACTCTTTGTCCAGGAACGAAACAAGAACAAGGTGGTTGTCTGTACCGCCGGAAACAACGTCATATCCGCGTCGCATAAGTACATCAGCAAGTACAGAAGCATTCTTTTTGACTTGCACCGCATACTCTTTCCACTCCGGTGAAAGATTGTATTTAAAACCGACCGCTTTTGCCGCAATAACGTGAACAAGCGGACCGCCCTGAAGACCCGGGAAGATAGCAGAGTTGACCTTCTTGGCGATCTCTTCGTCATTGGTCATGATCATACCGCCACGAGGACCGGCAAGAGTTTTGTGCGTCGTTGTCGTGACAACATCGGCGTACGGGAATGGGCTAGGGTGCTCACCGGCAGCGACAAGACCGGCAATGTGTGCGATGTCGGCAAAAAGAATAGCGCCGACTTCGTCAGCGATTTCACGGAATTTCTTAAAGTCGATCTCACGTGCATACGCAGAGGCACCACAAACGATGATTTTCGGCTGTGTAATGCGAGCGATGTCAAGAACGCGCTCGTAGTTGATGCGGCCGTCAAGTTCAACACCATAGGTGAATGAAGAGTAGTTCTTACCAGAGAACGACGGTTTAGAGCCGTGTGTAAGGTGACCACCGTGTGAAAGGTCCATACCCAGGATCTTGTCACCCGCTTTAAGAAGTGCTGCATAGACAGCGCCGTTTGCCTGTGAACCGGCGTGCGGTTGAACATTGGCAAATTTACAGTTGAAAAGTTCGCAGGCGCGGTCAATAGCCAGCTGCTCCACACCGTCAGCATATTCGCATCCGCCGTAATAGCGTTTCGCAGGGTACCCTTCAGCATATTTATTAGTAAATACAGAACCCATCGCTTCCATTACTGCCGGAAGTGTAAAGTTTTCAGAGGCGATCATCTCCAGGTGGTCCGTCTGACGCTCCAACTCTTTTTCGCAGAGTGTGAAGATCTCATTGTCAAATTCTTGTAAAAAACTCATGTTAATCCTTTTTTGAAATTTAAATTTTGTTGTCCAAAGACTTTATTTTATTAGTTTGAGCCATTTATGACTCTGTATCCTCTTGTTCAATGTCTGTGTTAAGCGGTTTCATTGCCGGGAACAATAAAACGTCTCGAATTGAGTGTTCGTTTGTCAACAGCATGACCAGTCGATCCATTCCAATACCCTGACCGGCAGTAGGTGCCATACCATAGGAAAGCGCGTTGACGAAGTCGGCATCCATCTCATGCGCCTCATCGTCACCCGTCGCCTCTTTGGAAGCCATCTGCCCTTCAAAACGCTCTAGCTGGTCGAGCGGATCATTGAGCTCAGAGAAGGCGTTGGCGATCTCTCGGCCTGCGATGAAGAGCTCAAAGCGGTCCGTCAGGGCAGGGTTCTCGTCATTGCGGCGTGCCAGTGGCGAGATCTCAACCGGGTACATCGTGATAAACGTAGGGTTGATCAGTTTCTCTTCAACATATTCGTCAAACAGTTCGCCTTGCAGTTGACCGAGGTTCATCGCCTCGTTGACATCGACATTGCGCTCTTTCAGATAAGCGACGATCTTCTCTTTGTCATTGACAATATCGCTCGGCACACCGCCGATCTCTGTCAACGAGTCGATCAGTGTAATCTCGCTAAACTGGTTGTAATCGACTTCAATATCACCATACGGTAGCACTGTTGGAAGGTCCAGATGTTTGAACAGATACGCAAAATACTCTTTTGTCACAGCGATAAGATCTTTATAGGTCTTGTAGGCCCAGTAGAACTCGATAGAGGTAAACTCAGGATTATGCGTTGCGTCCATCCCCTCGTTTCGGAAGTTTCGGTTGATCTCAAAGACTGCTTCGAAACCGCCGACGATCAGACGTTTCAAATAAAGTTCCGGAGCGATACGAAGATAACGGTCAATACTCAAAGCGTTGTGATGGGTCACAAACGGCTTTGCATTAGCACCGCCAGCAATAGGATGCATCATCGGCGTTTCGACCTCTAAAAAACCTTTCTCTTCAAAAAAACGGCGTGTCAAAGAGATCACTTTTGAGCGGATATGGAAGGTGCGGCGTACGTCAGCATTCATAATAAGGTCAAGATAACGCTGTCGATAACGCAGCTCTTTGTCCGTGATACCGTGGAACTTTTCCGGTAACGGAGAGACGGCTTTCGTCAGAAGTTTGAGCGTACCGACATGCAGCGAAAGTTCGCCTTTGTTGGTTACGAACGGAAAACCGTTCACCTCGATAATATCGCCCACTTCGAAGTTCTTTTTGAAGATTTCGTTGTAAAAACCTTCCGGGAGGTTGTCACGTGTGACATAGACCTGAAGCATACCGCTCTCATCTTCAATCTTAAGAAAGCTAGCTTTACCCATGATACGGAAAAATTTGATACGTCCGGCAACGGTAAAGTTGCGCTTCTCATCACGTTTCTCTTCCATTGCTGCGATGTCGCTGTTCACATCAAAGTACTGGGCAATAGTCGTATTGCGACTGACGTCATTGGCATAAGGGTTAATGCCGTGTTCGCGCAGTGTGTTGGCTTTTTCAATACGCTGTTGTATATATTTGTTTTCTAAATTCAACGAGTTCTCCTATAAAATCTCTTAATTTTTTTGGCATTTTTTACAGATCCCGTAGATCTGCATCGAATGGTCTTGCATCTTAAACCCGAATTTTTCGGCAATTTTGCGCTGCTGTGCCTCTATGACATCATCAACAAATTCGGTGATCTTTCCGCATTTGGTACAGATCATATGGTCATGGTGGTCTTTGGCACCAAGTTCGTATTTTTTGCCTTGTGCACCGAAAGAGAGCGAAGAGACGATGTCATTATCTTCGAGCATCGAGAGTGTTCTATAGACGGTTGCGATGCCGGCGTTGAGTTCAGGATACTTCTCTTTGATCAGCTGGTACAGCGCCTCTGGTGTCAAGTGCTCCTGCGAGTAGTAGAGTGTCTCAAGAATCTTTTCACGCTGGTTGGTGTACTTAAGACCTTTCTCTTTGAGGAGTCTCTTAAAGTCGGATAAAAGCTTATCGTATTCAACCGTGCGTTCAGTAAATGATGAGTCCATATCTACTCTCCTTCAGTCAGGTTGTCTTCGATCTGTTTTTTAACACTTTTTTTGATCTTTTCTGCGCTTTCATCCAATGTTTCGTCAACTTTTTCTGTAACAATCTCTTTAGCATCCTTGATCTGCTCTTGCGCAGCTTCAACACCTTCGTCAATCGTCTCGTTGATATCGCCACTGACCTCTGCCGGATCGATGTGCATAATTATACTACCGGTCTCAACAAGAACCGGGAAGAGGACGCTTTTTTTCATGACTGGTTCAAGATTGACACGAATTGCCTGTACATTATAAACAGCATAGGCGATGACAGCGGCGATCAGAAAGAACTTCCCGCTGCCTACAATAAAGCCCAATATCTTGTCTATCGGACCCAGGCCGCTTACTTTTGACAGCTTTGTAAAGAACATGCCAAGGATGATCATGCCAGCCCAGAAGATGATAAGGGTTGCAACAAAGCCGACAAAGCTTATCGCGGCACCCGATTCGAACTTGAAGATAGAATCACTGATGAGCCCGCCGACGCTGTCACCCAAACGTGAAGCAACAAAGATACCTCCGATGATTCCGATCAGTCCAAAAACCTCTTTGAAAAAACCGTTAATGATCCCTTTTAGACCAAGAAGCAAGATGATAATACCGACGACAAGATCGAAGTAACTAAGTTCCATAGGCACGTCTTTAATAGTAGAATTTAACGCGTATTATATCGCCCAAAACTGTATTTTAGATAATGAGTGTGCTTATCAAGCAGTTTGAAGCGGAGAAATCAGAACATATTTAGTAACTTTTGTGTAATATAAATCTTTTAAAATTGAGAGCGTACATGAATGTGTGCGCAATAGATATATAAACAAGGTTTAATTATGAGTATTTGGACACCGTCAAGCTGGAGAGAGAAGCCGATTTTACAACAACCAACGTATCCTGACTTGGAAGAGTTACAACGTGTTGAAAAACAGCTAAGCTCTTATCCGCCTCTTGTTTTTGCCGGTGAAGCCCGCAACCTTAAAAACCAGTTGGGGAACGTCGCTAACGGTAAAGCCTTCCTGTTGCAAGGCGGCGATTGTGCCGAGAGTTTTTCAGAGTTCCATGCCGACAACATCCGTGACACCTTCAAGGCGATGATGCAGATGGCTGTTGTCATGACGTTCGCCGGTGGTCTGCCTGTTGTCAAAGTAGGGCGTATGGGTGGTCAATTTGCCAAGCCGCGCTCTTCGGATACAGAGACGTTCGGTGATGTGACACTTCCAAGCTACCGCGGCGATATCATCAACAGTGTTGACTTTACTGAAGAAGCACGTGTGCCGGACCCTCACCGTATGATACAAGCCTACAACCAATCGACGGCGACACTGAATCTCTTGCGTGCTTTTGCATCAGGCGGCTTGGCTGACCTGCATCAAGTCCATAAATGGAACCTTGATTTTGCACATCAAAGCGAGATCTCGTCCAAGTACGAAGAACTGGCTGAGCAGATCTCACAGTCACTGGAGTTCATGGAAGCATGTGGTGTCAACTCAACGACATTCCGTACACTACGCGAAACAGATTTCTATACATCACATGAAGCGCTTCTTCTTCCTTATGAGGAAGCCTTCACGCGTAAAGACTCACTGACAGGCGAGTGGTATGATGTTTCAGCACACATGCTTTGGATCGGTGATCGTACGCGTCAACTTGACGGTGCTCACGTAGAGTTCCTAAGCGGTGTCAAAAACCCGATCGGCCTCAAATGTGGCCCAAGTATGGAAACGGATGATCTTATTAGACTCATCGACAAACTGAATCCGGAAAATGAAGCAGGTCGTCTAAACCTGATCGTTCGTATGGGTGCAGACAAAGTCGCAGAGGGGATGCCAAAACTCGTGCAGGCTGTAGAACGTGAAGGTAGATCAGTGGTCTGGAGCTGTGATCCGATGCATGGCAATGTCTATAAGTCCAGTAATGGCTATAAAACGCGTCCCGTCGATGCGATATTGACTGAGATGAAACAGTTCTTCCAGGTCCATAAAGCAGAAGGTACCCATGCCGGCGGTGTTCACCTCGAGATGACGGGTAAAGATGTCACTGAATGTGTCGGCGGATCATTCCAGGTGTCCGAAGAAGACCTCTCTTCACGTTACCACACGCACTGTGATCCGCGCCTGAATGCAGACCAGTCGCTGGAACTTGCATTCCTGATCGCTGACACGCTCAAAGAGGCAACACACTAAGACGCAAATGCGCAACTATAAAGAGATCTATCTTCGTAACCGATACGAGATAGAACTCTCTGATGATTACACACTCTCTTTCTCCCTGATCGATTTTACCGACAACCACTTTTTTGATCGCCCTTTCGGTATCGTTACAGCATCAAACCCGTTCAACACAACACTTGATGATGATGAAAACAGGCATCGCAATGAAGTACTATATAACGAACTAAATAGTAGATATGAAATTCTGCCGGTCAAGGGGTCTCTTGAGAACCACACAGAAGAGGGGTACCTGCTGTTTGATATCTCTGTTTCCGAGCTGCTGGGAATCGGTCAGAAGTATAATCAGTATGCGATATTCTATAATGCAGTGGACAGATTGATGTATCTTGAATGTAAAAACGGTAAAGTCATTGTAGAGAAAGAGAGGTAGACCCCCGATAGGGGGGGGCAAATATTTAGAGTCCGTTTTGCTCAAAGGTGCGGATCAACTCATCAGGACGGTTGGCATAAGAGATGGCGGTCTCACGAGATACAATACGCTTTTGAACAAACTCAAGAAGCTGTTGTGTCTGAGTAACCATTCCTGTCTCCTGCTGATTTAACTGCATTTGAGAATAGACCTGGTGGACCTTGTCTTCACGGATAAGGTTGGCGATCGCCGGATTGGTAAGCATGAACTCCTGGGTCGCGATACGTCCGCCGCCCATTTTTGGCAGAAGCGCCTGTGCGATAACGGCAACGAGTGATGTTGAGAGTTGTGCACGGATCTGAGGCTGCTCTTCACCTGAGAAAACGTCGATAATACGGTTGATTGTCTGCGGTGCAGAGTTGGTGTGAAGCGTACCGAATACAAGGTGACCTGTTTCAGCAGCTGTCAGAGCGGCACCGATCGTCTCCTGGTCACGCATCTCCCCGATCAGGATGACATCCGGATCCTGACGCATTGCGTACTTGAGGGCGATCGCAAAACTCTTTGTATCGTTACCGACATTACGCTGGGAGAAGAGGCACTTTTTGTTCGTGTGGACAAATTCAACCGGGTCTTCGACAGTGATAATGTGACGGTTCTCAGTCTCGTTGACCTCGTTGAGCATGGCTGCCAGTGTCGTCGATTTACCCGAACCGGTAGGACCGGTAACCAGGATCAGACCTTTTTCACGCTTGATGATCTTTTTGAACGCCGGATTGGCATTAAGGTCATCAAGAGATGGGATTTCAATAGGAATGATACGAAACGCACAGGCGAGGTCATCCAAAGTCTTGTAGTAGTTGGCACGGAAACGGCCGATTTCAGGCAGCATGATCGCGAAGTCAAGCTCATTATGCTCTTCAAGGTCTTTTTTCTGTTTCTCTGTCAACAGGGCGTACGCCATATCTTCGATCATCTTGCCGTCGAGTGTAGGCAGATTCAGTGCGACCAGACGACCGTCAATACGAATCTGTGGTTCAGAACGCGAAACAAGGTGAAGGTCAGATGCTTTATAGGCAACGACACTTTTTAGCAGTTTTCTAATATCCAATGCTTGACTCATAAATTCACTCCAAGTTAAATTAAGGTGTTCTAGACACCTTTTTTTATATTTTATTACATTTCTTTATGAAACACTTTAATCTTATAAAAAAATTGCTTAAGTGTACCTCGTAGGTGTGCAAAGAGCACAAATATGGCAAGGGTTGTGAAGAGATGGGGACAGAGTACCGCTGAATGTAAATAGAGTTGTTGAAGATAGAGACGTTGTTACGAAAAGAGCTCTTCGTAAACAGACTGATCAAAGGCGACGGTGATCCTGCCGTCAAGGTCGAGAACAGGCCGTTTGATAAGCAGGTTCTCTTTGCAGAGCCATTGCAGTTGCTGCTCTTCATTCAGATCGAGCTCTTTGAGTTTCAGTGTACGATAGGTTGTGCCCCGGGTGTTGAAAAGTGTCTTCATGCTGACTTGTTCAAGCCAAGGTTTGACAATGTCGCAACCGACCGGTGTCGTTTTAAAGTCAATGAGTTCGTAAGCGATACCTTTAGCTTTTAAAAACTTGATCGCTTTTTTAACACTGTCACAATTCTTGATACCGTAGAGCTTGACCATCGTTATTCGATTATCTTCGGGACAACGAAGAAGTGATCTTCGCTGCGTGGCGCATGTTCAAGGATATCATCGTTGATGGCGCTGTCGCAGGCGCTTTTGTCTTCTCTGGTTGGTGTACCGTTGTCGTTCATCGCAAAATTGTCATCCACGTTTTCGGTGTTCAGTTCAGAGAGGTTGTCGACAAAATCGACGATACCGCTGAGTTGTGCGATGATCTCTTCGCGCTTGTCATCTTCGATGGTTAAAAAAGAGAGTTTTTCCAGACGTGTTAAAAGGGCGTCATCTACTTGCATATACAGTCCTGCGTTATTTTTCACCATTTTAACAAAAAAAGCTTATCTTTTGCAGTAAACGGAATATGAGTGTCAAGGGTTGCGGGCGTTTAGAGCGCATTAACCATTGTTTCGATAACATAGCAGCAATTTTAATGAGGATGTCTACAGTGAGTTTAAAAGATAATATCGAAATGGTCAAAAATGAGCTTAACAGCGAAGAGCAGTTTTTTGAAAAAGCGGTGCAGACAGAACGTTTTGTAAAAAAGTACAAGAAACCGCTTATCGGTATTGTGACAGCAGCGATTTTAGCGATGGTTGCCGGATCGGCGTATGATATTACGATGCAAAACAGGATTGACCAGTCCAATGCAGCGTTGAACGTGTTGATGATTGACGCGAATGATCAAATAGCACAAGAACAACTAAAATCACTTAACCCTGAGCTGTTCGACGTGTGGTCTCTCTCGCAAGCCCTTAAAACAAAAGATCAGGAGGCGCTCCGTGCACTGCAGAGTTCCAAAGCACTTGTCGTCGCCGATTTGGCAGAGTATGAACTGGCTGCGATCCAGGAAGATACGTCCGGGCTTCAAAACTATGCGCAGAAGAGCGGTGCGCTGCTTAAAGACCTGGCGTCAATCGAGACAGCTGTTTTATTGATGCATAAAGGTGAAAAAGAGCAGGCCCAAGCGAAACTGGCAATGATCGATATCAACTCACCTGTCTATCAGCTTGCACAATCATTAGCGCATTACGGAGTCAAGTAAGCGTGAAAGCCTATTTATCAATTTTTCTACTCGCTCTCTTTGTCTTTAGCGGGTGTAGCAGTAAAGAGTACTTCACCCCGGAAAAAGTCAAAGACGACTGGGAGGAAAAGGTGTTTATGGAGCAGTCCATTATCACCGCTACTGCCGACGGAGCTGTCCTGGAAAACGGTCAGATCCTCACGAAAGAGGGTGTACAGGCATACTCGCTGCCCAAAGGGTACAGCTATATCGGTCAAAGTGACGGCTGGATAGTTGCCTCCAAGGTCAATGGCGAACTTCTGTTGAGCAGTATTGACGATGCAAATACAGAGATCAATCTGGATCTAAAGAAGACGGTGGCAGGTGCGACTGTCAGCGGCGACTATGTGGCCGTGCTACTTGCTTCGAATGAGATGGCGCTTTACAGATTAAGCACCAAAGAGCTGCTCTTAAAAGAGAGCGGAAATGCACCGGTGGCAGTCGATACGCGTATCGTCAACCCGTATTTCCTGAACGAATTGGTTCTATATCTTACCCTTGATGGCAAAATCGTGATCATCAACGCCAATACGAAGCAGGTGCTTCGTTCGATGCTGGTAAGCTCTGAAGATAATTTTAACAATATCATCTACTTTAATGTCATCGACAACGTCATGGTGGCTGCAACCGGATCACGACTCTTTTCTTTGAGCGACAAAGAGCGTCGTGAAAAGTATGAGATTCGTGATGTCATCTTCAGAGATGACGGGATCTGGATCAGTACCAAAGAGGGTGAAGTTGTTGCCTTGACACCATCACTGCAGCTAAAAGCAAAACGCAAATACCCGTTCGCCCACTTTCTTGGCATGATCATAACCGATGACAAGCTTTATCTGCTTGAAAAAGAGGGGTATATCATAGAACTGAGCAAGGATCTGTCAGCGTCAAATGCGTATGAACTTAACATTGATGACGGTTATGTCTATGTCGGTGACAAAGCCTTCTATGTTAACGATGTGGTCTATTCTGTAGAGTAGTTATGTCAAATGAACTTGAAGCTTTTTTAGAGTACATTCAAGTCACCAAAGCGCTCTCCAAAAAGAGTTGCGAAGCCTACAAAAGTGATCTCTCCCAAATTGAAGAGATCGCTAAAAAACCGCTCATCTCTCTCGACACCAACACCACACTCAAAGCCCTCTCAAACTACGATAACAAACGAACATTAAACCGTAAATTGTCGGCAATCAACGCTTTTTTTGCCTTTTGTTTTCGTAGCGAGTTTGTGCAGGAGCAACAAAAACTGAAGCTGGCAAAGATACCTAAAAGCCTGCCGAAGTTTCTGACGTACGAGCAGATACAAGAGGGGTTAAAAGGTATTGACAATGCGTCATGGCTGGGCAAAAGAGACACTGCCTTGATACTCTTTTTGTACGCAACGGGCATGCGTATCAGCGAATGTCTTAATATGCGTCTGGAAGACATCGAAGGTAATTGGCTGCGGGTACGTCACGGTAAAGGCGACAAAGAGCGTCTGATCCCTGTTGCCAAAGAAGCGTTGCTGCTGCTGCGAAATTATCTTAATGCTGTGCCGTTTGAAAAAGAGCAGATATGGCTCAACTACACGGGCAAGCCGTTGAGCCGTATCTCTGCATTCAAGATCACGCAGAAATACCTTGATGTCTCGCCCCATGTCCTGCGACACTCCTATGCGACGGCACTGATACTCGGAGGTGCCGATCTGCGTGTCGTACAGGAGCTGTTGGGACATGCATCCCTGCTGACGACACAGGTCTATACCCATATACAGAAACAGAACCTTCAGGATACGGTCTTGCGACATCACCCCATGGCATAGTTGCCTATAAAAACAGGCCGTGCATAAAAGGCGCATACGTAAAGATGCGGCACACCTTTTGGATATAATTGCGCAATAGAAAACATTTTTGAGGCCAGTTAGCGTTGTTACACATCCATGAAATACCCAAAAGAGAGTATATGAAAGCTTTGATAGATCAACTTCAATCCAAAGGCAAGATCTACAAATCCCTAGTAGAGGTCCAGCCCAAAGAGCTAAAGGTGCGCAACAAGATCCGCATCTTCTCTGCAACCGATACAAACGGTTACTACACTACGATTTTTATGGTCTCACAGAAGAGCCGATTACTGATGAAAGATGTGGTCAAATTCGAAGAGATCTATCAAAAGCTGGTCACCTACAGTGGACACAACTACAAGTATAAGATCCTTATCATTGATGCACCGCTCTGTTCAAAAGCGAAAAAAGCCTTTGGCGAGGCAAAATGGAAAATCATTTGATCCTTTGCGATATCGGCAATACCTCTTACCATTTTTTAGAGGGAGATGTGGAGAGAAAAGAGAATGCTGTGACATTTGACGCTGTATCCGTAAAAGGTGACGTCTATTACATCAGTGTCAACGCAGATGTTGACAAGATCGTCTCTGAACTCGAAAACTGGCATGACCTTGGCAGGAATATTGCGTGGGAGAAGTACTATACTACGATGGGTGTAGACCGTGTGGTTGCATGTGAAGCCATCGATGATGGTCTGATCATCGATGCGGGCAGTGCAATCACCGTCGATATCGTCACGAACGGATGCTTTGAAGGCGGTTTTATCTATCCCGGTCTCGAGGCGATGCAAGCATGTTACCGCAATATCTCGCCGAGGCTTGACTACAGTCTCAATTTTGAGCTTGATTTGGATAAAATGCCAAAAAATACCCAAGATGCGATCAGTTACGGTGTGCTTCGTACGCTTTACAGCGAAGTGGTGCGCCATCACAAGAAGGTCTATCTAACGGGTGGCAATGCCAAGGTGTTGTCCAAAATATTCCCCGAAGCGGTGGTTGATGAACGCCTGCTTTTCAAAGGGATGAAAAAAATGATGGAGAAACGATGCTAACAGTCGCACTGCCAAAAGGGCGTATCGCACAAGAGACACTGGAGATCTTTGAGAGCATATTCGGAGAGTCTTTTAAATTTGATGACCGCAAACTTATTCTGGAAACAGAGAAGTTCCGCTTTCTACTGGTCCGTAACCAGGATGTAGCGACCTATGTCTATCATCAAGCAGCAGATATCGGTGTTGTCGGACTGGATACGCTCGAAGAGCAGGGGCTGGATGTTATCCGCCTTCTGGACCTTCGCCGCGGCGTCTGTAAAGTGGCCATCGGTATGCGTGTCGGCGAAAAACTCGACTTGACAAAAGCGGAGATCAAAGTGGCAACGAAGATGGTCAACATAACAAAACGCTACTTTGCCGAGCGTGCGATTGCCGCCGATGTTATCAAACTTTACGGCTCTATTGAACTTGCACCATTGGTGGGCCTTGCCGATATGATCGTTGATATCGTTGAGACAGGGGCGACCATGAAGCAAAACGGTCTTGAAGTTGTTGAAGATATCATGGAGTCTTCGACCTATCTGATCGCCAACAAAAACAGCTACTTCGAGAAAAAGACAGAAGTGCTGGATATCTATGAAAAGATCAACGCTGTTGTCACCGCAGAACAGAAGTGATCTTGAACTCTATGCCCGCATAGAGCACCTTCTCGGTATCGAAGAGTCGACACAGTTTCTTCACGACTCTTATGCGCAGACCCTTGAAGCGTACGGTGTCAAATCGGTTTTGGATATCGGCTGCGGTCGCGGCGGTCTGATGCAGCAGCTTGCCTTTGACAATATTGAAGCCAAGGGGATCGACCTGAGTGCGACGATGGTCGAAGAGGCGAAAGCCAAAGGGCTTAATGCAGAGTGCATTGATGTGGCAGACGAAAAAGGACAATATGACGCGGCAGTGGCTGTTTTTGACGTGCTCAACTTTATGGATGCCGAGACACTGGACACCTTCTTGGAGAATGTGGCCAAAGTCTTGAAACCAAAAGGGCTCTTTATTGCCGACATCAACACCAAATACGGCTTTAGTGCCGTTGCCGAGGGGACGATGAATGCCGAAGATGAGAACGGCTTTTTAAGTGTTGATGCCGTTTTCGATCATGATGAACTGCGTACGATCTTCACCTATTTTGAGAAGGGCGAGGGCGAATGCTACACGAAAGAGCAGCAGATGATCACCCAGCACTTTCATCCTCTCTCGTTTTTCCGCCGAAAACGGGAACTTAAACTTATTAAGCACGAGAAGATCTCTCTTTACGACAAAGATGACAAAGCGCTTCTGATCTTTTCTAACGAAGCATAATTCTCTACACACTGCAGCAATTAAAAATCTGCAGAAAACAAGTGCCGTAAACATAGAGTGTTCTACGCGAGTTTTCCCTACCATGACACTTTGTATTGATTGCCATAATTCAGAACCCTTATGACTATACAGGATAAGAAAAACGTATATTTACATATATGAAATATCATTGGTGTTACGTTTATACGCAGGCCTCTAGAGCTCAACAGCTTCCTGAAAGAGAAATAAAACGATCTGAAATTAAAAATCAAACAGTGAAAAATTTCGTCTTTACACCTGTTCTAATTCTTACAAGCCCCTATATTTAGGAGCTTTCACACTGTAATATGAAAATGAAAAAAATTTTATTTCATAACTTATAATAATATAATATATCAAACTTAATGTAAAAAATATTTATCACATAAAAATCACAAATATAACAAAATAGATGGTCGTATCACGCATATTGATGATTTTATTTTAGAC
Organism: Sulfurimonadaceae bacterium; assembly: GCA_041571435.1. GTDB lineage: Bacteria > Campylobacterota > Campylobacteria > Campylobacterales > Sulfurimonadaceae > Sulfonitrofixus. The sequence continues at coordinate 43,784 of JBFFUI010000011.1, forward strand.
TTTCTCCGTTAGCTTGAATGACAGGCTTATACAACCATAAATTCACTTATTGCTTGACATTAGAACGAAAAGAGCGATATCGTATGGAAATCTATGATAACAACGTTGATCAATCTAAGTTCTAAGATAGAGTTTATAAGATATATTGATAGTCGAAACCAAATCAAAAGGGAAACCAACATGGAAATGAATCGTCGTAATTTACTTAAACTCGGAGCTGTCAGTGCTGCTGCGACAGTAACTGGTGTGGCCTTATCGGGTTGTTCAAAAGAGGCTGAAGCTGCTGCACCTGCACCTGCGGCGGCTGCACCTGCACCTGAACTTATTGGTAAGCATAGTGTTGTCGTCATCGGTGGAGGTATCGGTGGTCTGACTGTTGCCAACAACCTCAAAAAGATGCGTAATAATACGGACATCTTGGTGATCGAAAAAAATGACACCTTTATGTCATGTCCAGTTTCAAACACCTACCTTGGCAAACTCAAAGGTATGGACCTTGGTACATTCATTTTTGATTATGCGCAGCCTATTGAAAAACACGGTTACAACTGGTTAACAGCAGAAGTACAGGGTATTGATAGAGAGGCTAAGGTTGTCCACACGACGAAAGGTGCTGTAGGTTATGACATCCTGGTACTTTCTCCAGGTATTGCATATAACTATGAAGCACAATTCCCGACATGGTCAAAAGAGAAAATCGCACATGTGAAACGTGTTGCTCCAGCGGCACTTATCCCTGGGCACGAACACGTTATCTTAGAGCGCAACCTTAACAACATGGAGGATGGTGACGTTATCATTACTATCCCTGGCGGTAAGTTCCGTTGTCCACCGGCACCGGCTGAACGTGCCTCTATGGTTGCAACATTCATGAAAAAAGAGGAGATTGAAGGTAAGGTCATCTTGATGGCTGAAGGCGACTCTTTTGCGAAGAAAGCAGCCTTTATGGAATCATGGCAAGAGCTTTTCGGCGATAAAATCGTATTCATGCCACATACAAAAGTCGTTGATGTTGATCCTGATGCTAAGAAAGTAACGTATGAGAAACAAGTCGGTACTGGTAAAAAAGATGAACTTGGTGATGAAATCATGAAGGCAGAAACGGCTACACTTGACTATCAGGTCCTCAATCTCATACCTCTTAACAAAGCCAATCCAGTGATCGAAATGGCTGGCCTGGATATCACCAAAGATACATTCGGAAAAGTCAAGATGGCAGGTTGTACATTCCAGACGGCATCTGATGTGAACGTATTTGCAGTCGGTGACGTTGTTGGTCACGCTATCCCGCCAAGTGGCCAAACTGCTAACTGGGCTGGTAAACAGTGCGCTAAAGAGATCGCAGCGCGTCTTGATGGCGGTTCGTACAAACTTCCAGTCGAATCAACACCTGTATCTGCCGGTAATGTCTGTTACTCAATGGTCGGTGATAATCCGGAAGAGGCGATCATGGTTACACATGACTTTAGCTGGACGGGTACAGTTATTAAAGGTAAGGGTAATGTCCCTAAAGATGCTGCTTCGGGTAAATTCCGTTCTAAAGGTACGGCGAAAGCACTTCGTGACTGGTATCGTGGTCTAATGGGTGATCTTTTCGCCTAAGACGTAAAATTGCGGTGTTCGTACCGCGACAATATCGCCAAAAAGTACCTACTTTTGGCGTTTATGTTATGCTATTATAGACACTTCATAAGTTCCTAAAAAAGTCACAACAACTGAATAACTTCGCAGATTATGTAAAAGGTGGTTTTTTTAGAGACTTAGTGTCTCAATAATTTTTTTAGGAAACGTAATGAATCGAAGAAATTTTTTAAAAGTCGCGACTGCCACAGGCGCAATGATCGCCGTTTCACCTTCATCTATCATACAAAAGCTCTATGCCAGCAACGGTTTGATGTATACTGCATACGAACGTGTTCAGTTGGTAGACGCCGCCGGTCAACCGATCAAAACAAGTGCTTTGAAGAAAGAGACGAATTACATGTTTAACTACCCGCACGTAGGTACACCCGCAATGCTTCTGGACCTTGATGAGCCGAGTGCACAGGATGTTAAACTCGCTACGGAGTCCGGTGAAGAGTATTTGTGGAAAAGCGGTGTCGGCGCCAAGCACACTATCGTTGCGTATTCTGCTATCTGTTCTCATCAGCTTGCCCACCCGACGCCAAGTGACAGTTTTTTGCAGTATGTACAAAAAGATAAGAAGACCATGGCCTACAAACACAGTGGTGTCATCGTCTGTTCGTCGCACCTCTCGTCCTTTGAGGCAAAAGAGGGAGCCAAGCGTCTTTCCGGGCCAGCCGTCGACCCATTGGCCTCAATCGTGCTTGAAGTAGCAGCAGATGATACTATATGGGCAGTAGGTGTTCTTGGTGCGGACCGTTTTCACGAATATTTTAAGGCCTTTAAACCTGAACTAAAAGAGTTCTATGGCGGTAAACGCAAGGCCAAGAAACTTGTTAAGATTAGTGCTAAAACAGTGGTGTTAAGCGAATACACCAAAGAGATCATCCAATATTAAAGAGGAATTATGAAAAAGTTTAAATCAATTACGGTAGCTCTGTTACTCACAATCACAATCTCTTCGAGTGCAGACGATAAACAAAAAAGTTTACTTCAAAATGATATGCGCTCCATGTTGAGTGCAATGGAGATGATCCAACGCGGCGGTTTTTATAAAAACAAGCCGGGTCTGCAAGAAGGTGTCAGACGTCTTAAAGAGGGCCTGAAATCACTTCGCTCAAGTGACGCAAAAAAATATCTACCTGAAAATCAGGCCTACGCTGACAGATTTGCACACAAACGTGCCGATATGATCGCAATGTTTGCAGATGATATTCTTGTCTCTATAGAAAAAGACAATTGGGATGACTCTCTGAATGATTATCAACAGATTCTAAGTCAGTGTACATCGTGCCATCTGCGTATCCGTTCTTGGTAATACGGTCTTATTGAGAGCAATGCTCACAATAAAGGAACGATAATGCTTTTTCTCTTATGACTTCCAATAAACTTACCGCTACCTATTAACATTATACGATTGGCCGATTGCACTTTTTTTGCTAAAATTTGCTGACATTGATTCGAGGAAAGAGTATGATTGAAGACAAAGCACGCTGGAATGAGAAATATATCGCGATGTGGACACCTGACAAGGTGGCAAAGATTGTCGAGAAGTATATCCCGCTCGCAACCGTCGGTACAGCACTTGATATTGCAGCAGGTACAGGCCGAAACACACATTTTCTAGCCGAGAAAGGCTTTATCATTGATGCAATCGACTATTCGGACTATGCGCTCTCCAAGATCAAAGATATTGCGACGATCAACAAAATAGACACTGATCTGGAATCATACAGATTTTCTTATAACAGTTATGACCTGATTGTTAATTGCAACTATCTTGACCGCAGACAGTTCCCGCAGATCAAAGAGGCATTAAAAGAGGGCGGTCTGCTGATATATGAGACCTTTTTAGTGGCACACGGCGAAGGGTACCATCAACCGAGCAACCTTGACTTTTTGCTTCGCAAGAATGAGCTGCTGCATGCCTTTATCAGTTTGGATGTCATCTATTATGAAGAGAGAGATGATGTCAATCTCCGGGGTGAGAAGGTCAAAGTTGCATCCCTTGTAGCGCGCAAGGCATAAATCTGTAAACTGTTTACTGGTCAAAAATAAACAGTTTTTGCATCATAGCGATGTGGGTAGATGATGATGTCTGATGCCTTTAGGATTCCTCCTTTCGAGTAGTTACATCTTTCCATAATCTATCTTTTCATAGTGTTTTATAATAATTGTTATTTAAACTATAAATAATAATACAGTATAGGCATAGATGAATCAAAGGCCGTAAACAGGGGTTATATTAATTAATATAATACATAAAACATAACTTTTTAGCTATAATTATAAAGATATATAATTTATGCAGAGAGAAACGATGAGTAGACGTAAACCGGATAAAGATCAAAAGAGTGTTTCTGCTTTCAGTGCGAAAGATTTTCTTGTTACAACACGAGAAGAGATGGAGCGCCGCGGTTGGGAACAACTTGATGTCGTCTTGATCTCTGGTGATGCCTACATCGATTCGCCTTTTATCGGAACGGCTGTCGTCGGTCGTATGCTTGAAAAGATGGGCTACAAGGTCGGCATCATCGGCCAGCCCGATATTGAAAACGGTGACGATATCGGCCGTTTGGGCGAACCACGCCTATTCTGGGGTGTTAGCGGCGGCAGCATAGACTCGATGGTCTCAAACTACACCGCCACCAAAAAATTTCGCAACTCAGATGACTACACACCGGGCGGCAAAAACAACAAAAGACCAGACAGGGCCGTGCTGGTCTACTCCAACCTCATTCGCCGTTTTTATAAAAACACCGTGCCTATAGTTTTAGGCGGTATCGAAGCCAGTCTGCGACGTATAACGCATTACGACTACTGGACGAATAAGCTTCGCAAACCGATCCTCTTTGATTCAAAAGCGGATATCTTGATCTATGGGATGGGTGAGATCGCGCTCAAAGAGTTGGTCACGGCTTTGGATGAGGGAAAAGAGTACCGTAATATACGCGGTATCTGCTATATTGCAAAAGAGCCTGTAGAGTCATACCATCAGGTGCCATCGCATGCCGAATGCCTTGAGGATAAAAACAAGTTTATCGATCTCTTTGACACTTTTTATGACAATAATGATCCTATCTCCGCCAATGGGCTTTGTCAGAAGGTTGACACCCGTTACAGCATCCAGAATCCGCCGTGCGATTATCTTGATGAGAGCGAGATGGATAGTGTCTCTGCACTTCCGTTTACGCGTGAACTGCACCCCTTTCATGTCCCGCAAGGCAAGGTGAAGTGTCTGGAGACGATCAAGTTCTCTATCATGACCCATCAGGGGTGCTGGGGCGAATGTAACTTCTGTGCTATCGGTGTGCACCAGGGGCGGACTATCCGCACCCGTTCCGAAACGTCGATTGTCAATGAGGCCAAAGAGTTTATGACCTATAAAGATTTTAAAGGGGTCATCTCCGATCTTGGCGGGCCGACAGCCAATATGTATGGCTATGAATGTAACAAAAAGTTGAAACTGGGCACCTGCGATCATCAGCGCTGTGTTGACTCCCGTCATCTTTGCTCCAGCATGCGGGTCGACCACAGCCGCGTTATTAACATGATGAAGCAGGTCAGAGAGCTTCCGGGCATTAAAAAGGCTTTTGTTGCTTCGGGCGTACGCTATGACCTCATCAACGAAGACAAAAAGCACGGATACGACTACCTCAAAGAGATGGTCAAACACCATATCTCAGGCCAGATGAAAGTCGCTCCGGAACATACCGAACAGCATGTCCTTGATCTGATGGGCAAGCCGGGCAAACAGACCCTCATCGATTTTAAAAAGCTCTATGACAGGTTCAACAGAGAAGAGGGCAAAAAACAGTTTTTGACCTACTACCTCATCGCTGCCCATCCGGGCTGTGAAGAGAAAGACATGTATGAGCTGCAGCGCTTTACGCGCGATGAGCTCAAGATGACGCCGGAACAGGCTCAGGTCTTTACTCCGACGCCGGGGACCTACTCAGCCGTCATGTACTACACGGAAATGGACCCTGTGACACGCAAGAAGATCTTTGTCGAGAAAGATACCCGTCGCAAAGAGAAGCAAAAAGAGATCGTGGTCAAAAAACAGACCTTCAAGCGCGATTTCGCAAGCTAAAAACCGACCTTTTCTGCTAAACTGGGGACACTTCAAACAAGGTACCTTGAATAATGCGTACGAAATCTCTTCTAGCGTTTCTCTTCCTGATCTTTGCAGCCGTTGCCCTCGATGCGAAAAGCATCCTCTACAAGGTATCTTCAAAGAGCAGTACAGTCTATATCCTCGGTTCCATCCACCTTGCGAAACCTGAACTCTATCCTCTGGATTCGACGATCGAAGAAGCGTATCGAATCAGTGATGTATTGGTCGTCGAACTTGATACCGAGAGCAAAGAGTCTGCAGCGGCAATACAGAGAGCAATGGGAACGTTGGGGATATACCAAAACGGTCGTACGTTGAAAACAGAACTCAGCGAAAAAACCTACAAACAGCTGCAGGCATATGCAAAAACGGCCGGATTTTCACTTGATCAGCTGGAGCAGTTTCGACCATGGGTGGTGATGCTGCAGCTAAATGTCATGGAGATGGTGCGGCTGGGCTATTCGCCCGAACTTGGCATCGACAAGCACTTCATAGAGATGGCCAAACGGGGCAATAAGCCTATCTTGGCACTCGAGACGATTGATGAACAGATGGCGTTGTTCAGCAGAGACGACAAAGCGTATCAGGAGAAGCTATTGCGCTACACGCTGACATCCATACAGCAGATGGAACCGATGCTGTCGAGGCTGTTCATCAGTTGGTTAAAAGGCGATTCAAAGGCAATAGAGAAGCTGTTTGTGTTAAGTATGCATGAGAATGCGGAACTGAAAGAGATCTACGATGCATTGATCACAAAGCGTAACTACCAGATGACAGAAAAAATTATGGCATATCTTAAAACCGACAGAGACTACTTTATCGTCGTTGGTGCGGGGCATGTGGTCGGCGATGATGGAATAGTGGCACTGCTCAGGAAAAAAGGGTATATCGTAGCACAAAAGTAAGCCAAAATTGAGGGGTGAAAGTGCGGTTATGATTGGGATAGGAAAAGCGGTAGTCTGATAATGGGGATGTCTTTGTGTCTTAATTAGTTGTTATGAAAAATTGCTGATTATGAAGACCTCGTTAAACATCAAAATGGCATTACAGTTGAACAGCTTGCAGATAGGTATTATTTGTAATGCATTTATATTTTTTATTAATTATATCTTGATCAGAATAGAGCAAACGCTACAGAAATTGAAAATAATCTTAAGAACATCCTTAACTAAAAAACAATAGTATATGTTAAATTATAATAAAAAAAAGGGACTATAATGCTTTATTTTAAGAAAAGTATAGCTGTTTCATTGGTTATTAGTACGATGATATTGTCTGCAGGTTGTGGCGGTGGAGGTGGTTCTGTTGGAGTTTACACTGCAGCTATAGTTGCGCTTGAAGATTTAAACAATACGAACGTAAAAAATCAAGGCTATATTATCAATGTCGATATAGATGATATTCATGACACATATGATGCGCAAGATATTTCATATATTTATTGTACTGATGGAGTAGGTACGTTAGATTACTTTGCTGTTACGAGTGACCAATTACCTTGGGATGGTAGTGTTGTACCGAATTATGATTACGGAGAGTTAGTATTAGGCACACGTTTAGATCATAACAGCAGTGTTGTAATGGGCCATTATACTCTATCAACAACAGATTATGTAGAAGAAGGTACGACTTATAATATATTAGTAAATTATTTAGAGCCTGGTAATGAAGATGAAGTAGGTGGAACAATGATAGTTAATAGTATTAATGACTTTAACTGTTCAACACTTGTTATACCATAACAAGATATCAAGGTTTTATTATTCATAAAGCCCATAAACATGGGTTTTATTGATTTGTTATATTTAAACGTTGAAACGGAAGTGCATTACATCCCCGTCTTGGACGATGTACTCTTTGCCCTCTAAACGCATTTTACCGGCCTCTTTGGCACCGGCTTCACCACCGTTGGCGATGAAATCTTCGTAACCGATCACCTCCGCACGAATAAACCCTTTTTCAAAGTCGTTGTGGATGACAGCAGCGGCTTTGGGCGCCGTTGATCCTTTACGTACCGTCCATGCGCGTACCTCTTTGACGCCCGCTGTGAAGTAGCTCATCAGACCAAGTTTGTCAAAGCCTTTATGGATGATCTGTGCAAGCCCCGACTCTTCGACACCCATCTCTTCCAAGAAAGCGTTTGCCTCGTCATCATCCATACCGACAAGTTCTTCTTCGAATTTGGCGCAGAGTTTGACAACTTCGCAGTTGTTGGCACTTGCATGCTCTTTGACGCGTTGTACGAATTCATTGTCTTCAGTTAGACCATCCTCGTCAACGTTGGCACCGTACATAATCTCTTTTGCCGTCAAAAGACGAAGGTCCTGGTTAAGCTGTCTAAACTCATCACTGTCGACTTCAGAGAAGTTACGGGCTAGGTTTCCATCCGCCAGAAACTCAGCTAATGTTCCAGCAAAGTCCATCAATGCCTGAGCTTTCTTATCGGCTTTTGCCTGCTTTTTAAGGCGTTCCATACGGTTGTTCAACGCTTCGACATCAGCCAGGATAAGTTCTGTCTCAATGATCTCGATGTCACGGATAGGATCGATTGAACCTTCAGTGTGGACGATGTTTTCATCTTCGAAACAGCGGACGATCTGCAAGATAACTTCTGTTTCACGGATGTTGGACAAAAACTTGTTACCAAGTCCTTCTCCCTTGCTTGCACCTTTGACCAGACCTGCAATATCGACAAAATCCAGTGTTGAGTGCTGGATTCGTTCTGGGTTAACGATTTTCGCTAATTCGTCCAGGCGTTTGTCCGGTACAGGGACGACCGCTTTATTTGGTTCAATAGTACAGAACGGGTAGTTGGCCGCCTCGGCGTTTTGTGCTTTTGTAAGTGCATTAAAAGTAGTTGATTTTCCGACATTTGGCAGTCCGACGAGACCGATAGCTAAACCCATAAATACGTCCTTGGTAATTGGTAATTGTTTTCGTTGTGCAATTATACTTAATCTTGCTTCAAAAAGCAGTTCGTTCACAGCTTCCTTAAGGCTCAACGGTGGATGAAGTTACTTGTTTATATTGAAAAAACGATCGTTATAATGAGTCGTAAAAAAGACGATATAAGAGAAACAATGCTAGAAATTATCAAAGAAGTGACGCAGTTGTCTAAAATGGTATGCAGCAGCGAGGGCACCACTGTTGAAGAGGCCCTTGCCGAACACTGCAGGGAGAGCCGTTTTGAATGGATTACCGACCTGCCTATTTCGGTGGTCCATAAAAGAGAGAAACTCAAAGATACTTCGACCGCTGCGTTTCTTAATGCCAATAACTTCTTTGATAACTCCGGTTGTGCGGCAAACCGATATACCTTGTCATACCTGAAGCATCTGTACGGCGAACAGAAAAGCGTTTTTCAGACCATTGATCTGGCAGTGTTGACAAAGGGGTCCGATATGGATGCGCTGATGTTTGAGAGTAAACGTCCCAACGACTACTGGAAGCGCCTGCAGAATGTCGAGCCGATAGAGGCGATGATCGGCTTGCAGTATGTGGACAGTGCCAGCTGCAGTGAAGAGATGATAGAACGTGCATTGGTTGAGTGCAGTAACGGCCAATGGCAGATCGAGTCACAGCTTCGCGATGCCATACGCAGTAAAAAAGAGAATAGCGGGCTGCGAGAGAAACCTTTTATCTGGGTGGTGCTTAAAGAGCATGACGACAGCGGCGCTGTTGATCACATTGCAAAGATGCTTCAACACTATTTCGGAAATAACGTGATACACGAAACAGGGGCTAAAGCATTTTACATCGGGTATATGCCGACATTAAATGCGATCTCACTCAGAGAATTTTACAAAAAGGGGTAGCCGCTTAAAAAA
>JBFFUI010000012.1:0-52042 GCA_041571435.1 Sulfurimonadaceae bacterium
CAGAACCGCGACAAGGTGATAGAGCGTTTCACAAGCGGCGAAGCCCACGTCTTTCTTATCTCCCTCAAAGCCGGAGGCGTCGGCCTCAACCTCACCCAGGCCGACACGGTGATCCACTACGACCCGTGGTGGAACCCCGCCACAGAAGATCAGGCCACCGACCGCGCCTACCGCATCGGACAGGAGAAGCCGGTCTTCGTCTACAAGCTCATCATCGAGGAGTCCGTAGAAGAGAAGATCCTAACCCTGCAAGAGCAGAAAAAGCAGCTCTCCAACTCGCTCTTTAGTGAGGAAGAAGAGGGCGTTGCGGCGCTCGATGCTGAGAGTCTGCTGGAGCTGTTCCGTTAATTAGACGGATTATAGTAGTCAATACGCCAACGTAGAACAGAACCTGCAAAACGTGTTGAAGTGCTATAATCAATAATCTAACGAAAATGAATGGGTGGGTAGGAAATGCGAATAGCGTCTTTACCAAAAGGGAAACTGTGGTTCGACTATGCGAACTATAAGCAGCAACCGCGTTTTCTACATCTTTCAGACAAAGAGAAAGCGATTGTCGAGCAGTTCAAAAAAGAGGGCTGCTACCTCTATAAAAATGCCATAGATGACGATGTCGTAGAAGCGATCAATGACGCACTCGACAACTGGACGGTCGACAACATCTCCAGCCTGGTGGCCAACAAAAGACCGGACGGCACCTACCCGAGGCTCATCGGCCTCGACGACGAGGTGCCCGTCATCGAGACGCTCTTCTCCCACGACACCGTCCGCAGGCTCCAGTCACTGCTTTTCGGCGGCGGCGACGCACTCCGCACCACGATCACCTTTGTGCAGGGAAGCCAGCAGCCGCTGCACCGCGACATCCCCATCTTCAACGTCGCCCCCGACGCGCTCTACTTCAGGATGTGGATCGCCCTCGAAGACGCGACCGCCGAGAACGGCACCCTGACCTGCGTCAAAGGGGGCCACAGGGTGGCGGTTGAGAGGCACAAGATGGCGCACAAGTTCTACACCCATTTCGACGACATCCCCGAACAGGACCCCGACCTCTGGCGCAGCCATCAGGAAGAGCTAAGAAGGCATACAAAGAGGCCGGTCTAAAAGAAGAACCCATCGAACTCGCCAAAGGCGACCTCCTCATCTGGCATCCGCTCTTTCCGCACGGCGGGAGTGAAATCGAAAATAAACAGTTAAGCAGGCGGTCTGTTGTTTTGCATGTCACGCTTAAATAGTCTTATTGTCTAAAAATAACTAATTTTGTGTTCAAATATTTGCCATTTAAGTCAGTATTACATAGAATGTGCACTAATAAATAGTTCGGCCCCTTGGAGGAATGATGAAGAAAATACTACTTAGCCTTGCCGTTTTACTAGGCGGTTGCCTTGGATATCCTGACACGGTGAAGCCCGTTAATAACTTCGAATTGGAGCGGTATTTGGGGAAATGGTATGAAATCGCAAGATTTGATCATTCATTCGAGCGTGGCCTTGAATCAGTTACTGCCGAGTATAGTTTAAGAGATGACGGTGGAGTGGTTGTCAAAAATCGTGGGTATTCTGTTGAAGAAAAGGAATGGAGTGAGTCGGTTGGTAAAGCGTATTTTGTGCAAGACAAAAGTACAGGATATTTAAAGGTTTCATTCTTTGGTCCGTTTTACGCTCCGTATGTTATTTTTGAGTTGGATGAGAAAGATTATCAATACGCTTTTATAACAAGTTCGAGTCATTCTTATATTTGGTTTCTTTCGAGAACACCCACAGTATCTGAAGAATTAAAAAATAAGTTTAAAGAGAATATAAAAAGTAATGGGTTTAATCCGGATAATCTGATCTGGGTTGATCACGAAGTGGCCGAACAATAGCTTGCATGGGACAACGCACCGCGGGTTCCCCACGGCGCGTCGCCCATGAAGCTAAGCGTTATTTGAAAAAGGATTTTCAGTAAATGATTACAATATCAATGTTGACTAGTGGTGCCCTTACAGTAATTACAGAACTTTGGTATCTCATACCTATTGCTCTGATTGTTCTCTTTTTCAAATCACCTTTCGGCAAAGGTCTAATGGGTGAGATGCTGGTCAACTTTGCAGCGAATGTCCGGCTGGACAAGAACAGGTACCATCTGCTTAAAAACGTCACGCTGCCGACTGAGGACGGAACGACGCAGATCGACCATGTCGTTGTGTCGGAGTATGGGGTTTTTGTGATAGAGACGAAGAACATGAAAGGGTGGATATTTGGGAATGAAAAGCAGAAGAGCTGGACTCAGAAGATATACAGACATACGAACACTTTTCAAAACCCGCTGCATCAAAACTACAAGCACGTCAAGACCATAGAGTCGGCACTCGATACAGAGCCGGGCAAGATCTTTTCGGTTGTTGTCTTTGTCGGTGACAGCACCTTTAAGACAGAGATGCCGCCCAATGTCACTTATATGGGTGGTTTTGTACGTTATATCAATTCCAAGAGAGAGAAGATCATCTCTCCTGCTGAGGTCAGACAGATCGTTTCGCAAATAGAGTCCGGCAGACTGACGAACAGTTTTAAAACACACAGAGAAAATGTCAGACATGTTAAAGAGATCGTCAAAGAGAAAGTAAATACAAACGTCTGCCCGAAATGCGGCAGTCCACTGGTTTTGCGCGTGGCAAAGCAGGGTGCCAACAGAGGCAATGAGTTTTACGGCTGCAGCAGTTATCCGAAGTGTCGGCACACCGCGCAAGTGGTTTGATTAGAGTTAGTTGTGTCCAAGTTTAGGAGAAAGAAACATGGTTAGGTCATTTTTTAAAAAGATGAGAGGCGGTGAGGTCTCCCCGCCGAGAAAACCATTCAGCAAGATCGCATGGTCCTGGCTTGGTGCTTTTGTGGGTATCTACCTGGTCTCTGTTGTGAGCAGGCTCTCCCATGCAGATCTGCTGAACAGTCTGTTTCTGGTGGCTTCCTTCGGGGCGTCTGCCGTCTTGATCTACGGTGCCCCGCAGGCAGAGTTCTCTCAGCCTCGAAATCTGATCGGCGGGCATCTCATATCGGCAGTGGTGGGTGTCACGGTCTACAAGTTCTTGCCTCTAGACGTGACAGTGATGGGGGCGCTGGCGGTCTCACTGGCCCTTGTGGCGATGCACTATACCCGCACGCTTCATCCGCCCGGCGGTGCTACCGCGCTCATCGCGGTTATTGGAAGCACCGAAATACATAATATGGGATATTTCTTTGTCCTCTCGCCGATCGGGACGGGGGCTCTCATTATGCTGATCGTTGCACTTGTCATCAACAACCTCTCCGGTAACCCAAAGCGCCATTATCCAAGATACTGGATGTAAGGGGTCCGGCAATACCTAACATCATGTCCTGCAGTGTCATTATCTCTTCTCTAAATATGCTAGACTAATCCTATGGCAACACAAGGTGGACGACCATGAAAATGACTGTTTCTGTAAAACAGTCTTATAAAGGGGTAACATGAATCCGGCAAAAGTCATTCGCGAAAAAGTCGAAAAACTGACGGACCTTCCCAACATCGGTCCTGCATTGGCGAAAGAGCTGCGGTTCATCGGCATCGAGACGCCACAGCAGCTTAAAGGCAAAGACCCGCGCGATCTCTACAATACACTATGCGAAAAGAGGGGCAAGCGCCACGACCCCTGTGTGCTCGACGTTTTTATGTCTATCACCGACTTTATGAACGGCGGGGTGCCCCGCGTCTGGTGGGACTACACCAACGAGCGCAAAGGTCTTATGTAAACAACAGCATTTAAGAAAGTGCAACTTGTATCAATTCTATACAGCCAACCATGCAATTGCCGCCCATTTATAGTCTATAATCCGTCTATGGAACAACTATTACTTGCTATCTTTTTGACACTGGCCATCGCCTCTGTATTGAGCATCATTTTGAAACGGTTCGGTATATCACACATCATCGGTTACATCATGACCGGAACGATTGTCAGCTACCTTTTCGGATTTAACGGCATCCGCATCGACACGCTCGACCTTGTTGGGGAGTTTGGTATCGTCTTTCTGATGTTCACAATTGGGCTGGAACTGAGCCTGAACAGGATCAAGAAGATGAAAGAGCTTCTTCTTGCCAACGGATTGCTGCAGGTGCTATTCAGTGTGGCGGTCATCTTCGGTATGGCCTACTTTGTCTTCGGGCTCGACTTCAACACTGCCATTATCGTCTCCCTGGCCTTCTCCCTCTCCTCGACGGCGATCGTGCTGACGTACTTGAAAAAGTCAAAAGACATTCTTACACCGTACGGGCAGAAGTCCATGGGGATTCTCATCTTTCAGGACCTTGCGGTGATCCCCATCTTGCTGCTCATCACCTTTTTGTCAAACGACACCCTCTCGATCATGGAAGTGCTTACGAAAACGGTGCTGTCGGCCATTGTCGTGGTCGTCGTGATGTTCACCGTGGGTGAAAAGACGGTAAACGCCCTGTTGAAGTTCTCGGCCAAGACAGAGCTTGAAGAGCTCTTTTTGGGTTCGGTCTTTGCCATCGTCATCGGCGCCTCTTTGATGGCGCACGAGATGGGGTTTACTTATTCGCTCGGCGCGTTTATCGCGGGGATGATCATCGCCGACACCGACTACAGCGTCAAAGTCGAGTCGGACATCGCGAGTTACAAAGACCTGCTACTTGGCGTCTTCTTCTTCAGCGTCGGTACGAAGATCGATGTCATCTACTTTATGGAGAACATCCACTTTATCTTTGGTGTCTTTGTGCTGGTCATGCTCTTTAAAGCCGTCGTCATCTATGCGATCATCCGCCGCAACTCCGATAAAAACACTTCGGCCAAAACGGCGTTGGCGCTGGCACAGGTCGGGGAGTTCTCTTTTGCGGTCTTTGCGCTGGCCGGTTCGCAGGGGCTCATCACCAAAGAGACGGCGAGCTTTCTTATATTGGTGAGCGTCATCTCCATGATCCTGACCCCGTTTGTCGTCAGCCATATCTACAAGCTCTCATCGTATTTTGAAAAAGAGTTCTACGAGGCTGATGTGATTACGCCCATTGGACTCAGAGACCACATCGTCGTCGCCGGGTTCTCCATGCTCGGAAAGATCGTATCTAAGGATCTCAAAGAGCAGGGTGTAGACTTTGTTATCATCTCGGACAACCTAAAGCAGGTCCTGCATGCCCGAAAGCTCGGTTATATGGCCTACTTCGGTCACCTGAACAAGCTGCCGGTTCTGGAGTCTCTGAAGGTGGACGAGGCCAAAGCGGTCATTCTTACGGTGCAGAGTGAACATAACAAACGTCTCATCAGCGAAGCGGTACGCAGCTTTTCAAGCCGAGTACAGATCGTGATGAAGATCGACAGCGTTGCCGAACGTAAACAAATGCGCGATCTTGATGCAGTGGCGTTTGTCGATGCGAGTTTTGAGATATCGCATCTGCTGGTCAACCGTGCAATCAACCGGAGTTGATGCACAGGGCAAGTTGCGTTATTAAAACGCACAGTGCCATTAGAAAAGCAACAACGTAGTTTCAAGTATTAAATTATGTTGTTTAAGGTTTTAGCATGTAAGATGCCTTATGCATGGACAGAGTGTTGATGCAGATAAAAAAAGGAACTCTTTACATGGAAGTAGAAACAACACAAAGCAAACCCGTCTCAACAGGTGACTGGATCGTTACTATCATCATCGCTGCGATCCCGATCGTCAATATCATCATGCTGTTGGTCTGGGCCTTCAGTTCAGGCACTAACCCAAGCAAGGCGAACTGGGCAAAAGCATACCTGATCTTTATTGCAGTACTCATCGTACTTTATATGGCGATGTTCTTGGTTATCGGCATGAACATGGAACCGCAGAGCTACTAGCTGACCTGCACACACCTGCTCCCATCGCTTTTGATGGGGCGTTCTATCCCTTCGCAAAACGATCCCCATTTTAGTATTATTGCAATCGACTAAGATCTTAAGTGACGTTTACAAAAACACGACACAGTTTCTACCGCGGTTCTTTGCCATATAGAGTGCTTTATCGGCGCGTTGGATAATGGAATGGATGGTGTCTCCCTTATGGTAGAGTGTAGCACCCAGGCTGACTGTTTTTTTGCCCACTTTCTCAAAATGATGCTGCTCTATCTTCTGGCGAAGTTCCTCTGCGAGCTTGATCAGCTTCTCTTTGTCTGTTTCCAGGTAGATCAGCATGAACTCTTCACCGCCCCATCGGATGGCTTTGTCTGATGAACGGAGGTGTTCCGTGATAAGTGAGGATATCTCTATCAAGACGTGGTCTCCGACTTGATGGCCGAAGGTGTCATTGATCTCTTTAAACAAGTCGAAGTCCAGGATGACCAGACCGAAGGTGTGGTGAAAACGTTGACTGCGGTCCAACTCGTTTTGCAGCAGTTCATCCAGTTTGGCTCGATTATAAAGCCCTGTCAGTTTATCTATCGCAACAAGTTGTGTGAGCTGCTCCTGGTTAATGAAGTCTGCTTTATACGATTCCTCCAGAAGATAGGCACCCAAAAAACCGAAAGAGAGTGCGGCACTCATCCAAAAGCAGTGCATGACAAAGTACTCTTTGTTCAGAGAAAAGAAAAAATAGGTCATGACAAATACGATTACAACGATGAAGACGGCACTGATGGTCGCGTGGCGCAGACGCAGACCCGAAACGGTAAAGATCCAAAAGATGATGAGATAGATCTCTGTCAAACGCATGGAAGGCTGCTCCATACTGACAGTTATGATCAGGTTCCCCAGAACTGCGATGATGGGGGCAAGCATCAATAAAATGAGCGTCAGGTTGGAGAATCTTCTGTTAAGGGTCAAGAGGCTGATGAGAAAAAGCAGCGGGGGCAGTAAATAGAGGTGGATCATGGTCATCAGCGGCAGAAGCCTGCTCGGCGCGACGAGGTGATCCAGCACTGCCGCAAGCATATACAGCAGACCGGTTAAGAACGTGATGGATCGAACCTGTCTCTCTTTGGTCTCTGTTATCCATTCTTCATATTTCTGTTGCACAGCCGGATCATGAATATTGACAGTGTGCGAAGAAGAGCTCATGTTTCTGTGCTGATTCGAAATAATAGATACCTTTTAGATTTAAACTGCAGTGTATCACTACAGAAAGAGTGTTATTAATAGCCGCCTTATCTGACTATTGTATCTTATAAAGGTGTGTTTGAAAATATTTTACGCTATTTTTTAGTGTAAACAGGGCAATTTTCGCTGGTTACTCTACGTTTGTCACTGCTGCTGGAGGTTTGGGAGTAGTGCTTTTTTGGAAGATCGGTTCGAGTACATCAACATGATAGGATTCGCCCATTAACAACTTTGTCAGCGCCAGCTGCCTTGCATTGGCAAACTCGATATTGCCGTTTTTTTCAATTTCAGAGATGGTCATCGTGTACCCATCAGGTATAAAAATGTCACCGAAATAGAGTTTTTCACGGCGCTCCAGCGGATCGATTCTGAGACGTCCGCTAATGTCGGCTTCGTAAAAATGGATCATATGACCGCTATGGTAGGCTATCTTAGTGGACCATACCGCTTTCATATTGTTGCTGAGAGGGTCATGTCGGCTGATTGTATTATAGTTTTTACCATCGATCTTCAAGGTCGTGTCTTCGATGATATAGCCTTTGCCGGCGAGCATCGCTTTTGTAACGATACTGCAGTCAGCACATTTTAAAGAGAGCTTTTCATCAAAGCCGTCAACGATAGATACGGTATTGCCCAATATGGCGCGATAATCTTTTACTCTAGCGTTGTTGGTAATCTTTACAATCATGGACATACTTATGTGGAGTTGATGCATTGTAGTAGATTATTTCAATAAATTATACTTTTTTAGAAAAAAACGGTTATTTTGTGCTTTTTTTTTGATAGTTGCGTCTTATGGTAAACAATATAACAATTCAATTGTTCTGAGATGAAACTAAACGCAAACGCTCTCTATTCCAATATAAATAGTAGACTAGGTATAATTGCGTATATTATTACTATATTTACAAGGTTATCAAAATGTCAACATATGTTGTCGGACACACCAACCCGGACTCTGACTCTATCGTCGGGGCTATCTCTCTTTCATACTTGAAAAACCAGCTAGGTGAAGACTGTATTCCCACACGTCAAGGCAAGGTCTCTGCAGAGACAGAGTTCATCCTGAACACATTCGGCGGCGAAGTGCCTGAACTGAAGACCTCTTATGCTGGTGAGAATGTTTACATCGTCGACTTTTCCGACTATGGTCAAGCACCGGACGATATCAAAGAGGCGACGATCCTGGGTATTGTTGACCACCATAAACTCGGTGACATCATCACATCGACACCGTTGGAGTGCTGGATCAGACCGATCGGCTGTTCAAACACGGTGATCTACGAGATGTACCGATCGTATGACGTTGAGATCCCTAAAAACATCGCCGGGATGATGATGCTGGCGATCTTGAGCGACACGGTGATCTTCAAGTCACCGACCTGTACCAAAGTCGACACAAAAGCCGTGAAAGAGCTGGCAAAGATCGCCGGTATCGAAGACTACAAAGCGTTGGCGATGGAGATGTTCATTGTCAAGTCGGCTGTCGAAGGTGCGACGGCACGAGATCTTAATACCAGAGACTATAAACCGTTTGACATGAACGGCAGCAAAGTCGGCGTGAACCAACTTGAGATGATCGATATCAGCGCTCTTGACGACAAAAAAGCGATGATCTTTGAGGATATGCAGAAGATGAAAGAGGAAGAGGGGCTTCACACGATGATGGTCCTTTTGACCGACATCATGAAAGAGGGCTCGCAGGTACTTGTCCTCAGTGACGACATCAGCAAGATCGAGAGCGGTCTTAATACCAAGTTCGTCAACAACGAAGCTTGGCTTGACGGCGTTCTCAGCCGTAAAAAACAGATCATCCCTTTTATTCAGCCGCAGTTTTAATCTCTCTACTATCCC
The DNA here is from genome assembly GCA_041571435.1 of Sulfurimonadaceae bacterium. Classification (GTDB taxonomy): domain Bacteria; phylum Campylobacterota; class Campylobacteria; order Campylobacterales; family Sulfurimonadaceae; genus Sulfonitrofixus. The sequence continues at coordinate 8,918 of JBFFUI010000012.1, forward strand.
GGAATATCCGGGATATCTCTTACCGGTACAATCTCCCCGATCTAAAGGCGAAACGATGGCAGAAAAGACATTTACCAAAGGCAAAGAGCGCGACCTGGAGTCGACTATCGAGATGCTGCAGAGCATACTGAACAGCTGGGGCATTGATGTCGAAGTGGATTCGCATCTGAATCCTGTACCCCATGTCCACTCCCTGCAGCTGAGAGACAAAGCGTGCAGCGTGATGGTTGCCAACGGCAACGGCACCTCTGAAAAGGCAGCTCTCGCCAGTGCACTGGGTAACTTCTTTACGCGTTTAAGCAGCGACGATTTCTTTGCAGACTATTACCTCGGCAAAGAGATCGCCAGCAGCGCTTTTGTACACTCCCCTGATGAGAAATGGTTTATAGATGAAGAAGGTGAGATGCCAGAGGAACTTCTGGATGAAGCGTTGTGGGACGTTTATGACCCTGAAGCCGACTTGGAACCCGAAGAGCTTGTTGATCTCAATTCGGGTGCGGACGAGCGCGGTGTCTGTGCCGTGCCGTTCGTGCGCCAGAGTGACGCTGAGACGATTTATTTTCCGGTCAACATCATCCAGAACCTCTATGCCGGCAACGGCACAGCCACCGGTAACAGTGCCAACGAGGCCAGAGTGCAGGCCTTGTCGGAGATCTGTGAAAACTACACAAAAAAGAAGGTTATTGCCGAAGGTCTCAGCCTGCCCGAAGTCCCGGCTGCGGTCATCGCCCGTTTTCAGGATATCGATGCGTCCGTTGCAGCACTCAAGGCAGAGGGCTTTAACCTGCGCATCGCGGATGCATCACTGGGCGGAGTGTACCCGGTTCTCAGTGTCGCCCTTATACGCCCTGAAACGGGTGGGGTACTGGTCTCGTTCGGTGCCCATCCCTATTTCGAGACGGCCTTGGAACGGGCGGTAACGAAACTGCTACAGGGGCGTGAACTTGCATCTGTCGATGGCTTCCAGGTCCCTTCCTTTAATCTGAAAGCGGTTGCAGAGAGCCACAATCTGGTCGGACATCTTACTGAGGAAACAGGTCTGATCGCCTATGACTTTTTCAAACAGGAGCCCGATCACGGTTTTGTCGACTGGAACCATGATGTCGATGCGCAGGGCCAGTTTGATCTGCTCTCTAAGATCATCGATGAGAGCGGTCATGATATCTATATTGCGCAGCATCAGTATCAGGATATCCACACCTGCCGTGTTATCGTGCCCGGGATGTCGGAGATCTATCCGGTAGAGGACCTTGCGTGGAACAACAACAACGAAGGTGCCGAATATCGAGAGCAGCTTCTCTCTTTGGACAAGCTGGGTATAGAGGGATGGGAAAGCGTGTTGGAAGACCTTGAAGACGAGGGGCTTTCCGATACGAAGAAAGTGGCAGAGCTTATCGGCGTGGCTGCTGATGAAGACACAGAGTGGGCACTGCTTCAGGTCGGTACGCTTAAAGGGATGCTTGCCCTGGCTTTGGAAGAGTACGAAAAAGCGATGGAGTGGATCGACTGGTCGCTACACCTCGGTCAGATCAGCCCAATGCAGAGACAGCACTTTCAATGTATCAAGGCGCTGCTTACGATCGTATTGGACGATGAAAAAAGCTTTGCCAGTTATCGAGACAGCCTGCAACTTCTCTATGGTGCAGAGACGCTTCAGAGATGCGTTGACCTGGTTCAGAGTAAAACACAGTTTCACGGCCTCCATTTTCCCGGGCTGAGTCTGGAAGGGTTTAAAACCCATCTGACACTGCTTGAGGGCTATAAGAAACTGCACAGAGCAAAACAAGAGGGCTGGAGTTAATATGGATAGTGAACACAAGAACAACCCGCTTCACGGCGTTACATTGAAGATGATATTGACGGAACTGGTTGAGCATTACGGCTGGAATGAGTTATCGAACTATGTCGAGATCCGCTGTTTTTACAACGACCCCTCTATAAACTCCAGTCTGAAGTTTTTACGAAAGACCCCATGGGCAAGGAAAAAAGTCGAGGAGCTGTATGTCGACCTGCTTAAAGACCGTGCCAAAGAGTAGACGGCATACAAGTGGGCAAAGCTACCTCACTTGACGATTTGTTATGTACCGAAAAGCTTGCCGAACACGCCGAAAATATTTTTGAACTTTTTCTGGTGAAGGTCCTCGACGAACTCTGCATAATCACGGAAACCATCATTATGGAGTTTTAGTTCAAGGAACATCTCCGCATCTTTTTCACCTTTGGTCTTCTCAATGTCAATCAACTTTTCATAAAGCGATTCCACATCACCTAATACTTTTTTAGGTACCGGGTAGCGATTAGAACGGAAGCCCCGGATCTCTTTTTGTTTGTTGAAAAGAGGCTTGTATTCAGAATAGACCCAGTAGTATTTGCCATCTTTTCTGCGGTTTTTGACAATAGCTTTGTACTCTTTTCCCTGTTTTTGTGCATCCCAAAGTAGTTTAAAAACAGTTTTAGGCATGTGTGGATGGCGAACGATATTGTGTGAAGAACCTACGAGTTCCTCTTCTTTATAGCCAGAAAGTTCAACAAAATAGTCGTTTAAATAGACAATATTTCCTCTTGTATCTGTTTCAGAGAGAATCTCACGCTTCGAGTTGACCGGGACTTCAATATCCAGTGGTCCTAATGCCATGATTATCCTTTTATCATATAAAATTGGATGGAATTCTACTCATATATCATTAAGCACTACTTAAAACATAAAGTCCTTGAAAGCCCTTTTTCATGGCATTTGCGACGGTTTTATTAGCCATTTTATCAACGTCTTTTTTTGAGGTTTACAATCGACATTTATAGAGTTAGATGATAGAATGCATTTTTATCTATAAATAGGAATCATCTTGATACACAAAGTCAAAAAATATGCCACGACCAACCGTCTGGTACTTCTTGGGATCGGATTGGGCGTTCTGTTCGGGATCTACTTTCCCGAACTTTCACTTCAGCAGAAGATCATAGGCTCCGCCTTCATCGCGTTTCTAAAGATGCTGGTCGTACCGCTTGTCTTTGCCAGTATCTATACGGCTATTCTGGGGCTGGGCTCGCTGCATCATCTAAAAACCATCGGGGGACGCACGATAGGGTTCTATGTCCTAACGACGGCATTGGCTGTCGTCTTGGCGATCATTGCCATGAACATCTTTACTATCGGTGAACCGGTCAGCACTGAAGGGCTGGCGTTTGAGAAAGCGGCCACCATCGCGCCGTTCTCTTTTCAGGCGATGATACTCAGTTTCATCCCGACCAATGTCTTCGGCGCATTGGCGGACGGTGCGATGATGCAGATCATTGTCTTTGCCATCCTCTTCGGTGTGGCCTCTCTCTATCTGAAAGAGTCGGAGCAGGTATCGCTGAACCTCTTCTTTACAGCGGTGAGCAATGTGATGTTAAAGATGGCAGAGTGGGTGATCCTGATGACGCCGATCGGTGTATTCAGTCTGATCTCCTATGTCATCGCAGATCAGGGTATTGATGTTGTACTGGGACTGTGGTCATATATCCTGGTAGTGGTCGGCGTCATCCTTGTGCATGGCATTGTTACACTGCCGGCCGTTTTGGCCTTCTTTGGCCGTGTCAATCCTTTTAAATACCTATCTGACGTAAGAGAAGCGCCCATTATGGCCTTCTCTACAGCATCGTCTGCGGCGACACTGCCGGTCTCGATGCGTGTGGTGGAAGAGATGGGAGAGGTCGATACCAAGACTGCCTCTTTTGTCCTGCCGCTGGGTGCCACGGTCTCGATGGACGGCACTGCAGCCTACCTGACCATCGCGGTGCTTTATATCGCCAACCTTGCCGGTGTGGATCTTACTTTCGGTGACCAGGTGCTTTTAGGTGTGACGGTCGTGGCACTGAGTGTCGGTGTCGCGGCACTGCCGAGTGCTTCGCTGGTGATGATGGTCGTTATCCTGAACCAGTTGGGTCTGCCGGTAGAGTACATAGCGCTGATCGTCGCAGTGGACCGCATCCTGGATATGTGCCGCACTTCGCTTAACGTCACCTCTGACCTTGTCGTGGCCAAGATCGTCGATCAGTATGAAAAAAGACGTGTTTAAGCGTCATGCAGTCAATTGAACTCCTTTTTGAGAATGACGACTTTCTCCTTGTCGACAAACCGGCCGGACTGAACTTTCACAGTGAGGAGGAGGCGGGACTTGTTGTCCAGACAAAAGAGCTGACCGGTGTGCCAGAGCTTTACCCCGTTCATCGTCTTGACAAGATGACATCGGGGCTGGTGCTTTTTGCCAAGACAAAAGAGGCGGCGCAGCTTTTTGGCATGATGTTCGAAGGGCGTCAGCTCGAGAAGTACTACCTTGCCATCTCACTGCGCAAGCCCAAGAAGAAGCAGGGGTGGATCAAGGGGGATATGCAGAGCGCGCGTCGCGGTGACTGGATGCTTTTAAATACCATGGAAAACCCAGCTGTCACCCAGTTCCATTCTATAGCGCTGCGTGAAGGCGAACGTGGGTTTCTCATCAAACCGCACACCGGAAAGACTCATCAGATCAGGGTGGCGCTAAAGAGTCTTGGGGCACCGATAGCCGGAGACATGCGCTATGCCAGAAGCGAAGAGGCAAAAAAAGAGGAGAGAGGCTACCTGCACGCCTATGCGCTTCGTTTTAGCTTCGGCGGTGTGGCATTTTCGTTTGTCCAGCCGCCAAAAGAGGGGGAACGCTTTTTAAGTGCGTCATTTCGTGATACACTTGCAGAGAGATGGGCACGGCCCTGGGAACTATTCGACAAAGGCCAACAATGAAATCGCTTGAGAAGATTCTGCATACAGATGAGTCCATTTTGGTTGCGGCCGAGATGTCAAAGACCTTTTATAACGGCATACTCTCTCTCTATGCACTCGGGTTCTTACTGCTGTTCATCGGGTATGAGTATGAGATCGGTGTCATCGGAGTCGTCCTTATACTACGCACTTTCTACATGCACATGCAGGAGATACGGGAGAAAAAGCATTACCACTGCATCCTGACGCAAAAGCGAATCATCATCCTTAAAGGGTTTAAAAAACGGGAGATCTTTCCTATCGAACTCGATGAGATAAGGACGATTTATATCAAACCCTACAATGAACGACTGAAAAAGTTTATCGATGTCGGGACGCTCGAAGTGCTAACGACATCGGGCGGGCGTTACGTCATCAGCCATATCAAAAAGCCCTACGCCTACCACCGTGCGATCATCGGCGATATCGTCAGTGCCAGCAGCTACAGCAACCGCGAACTGAAAAAAGGGGTGGTCACCCGCAGCTAGCGTTTAGAGCGCTGAGAACGGTTGATGAGAAAGACACCGAAGAGTGTCACCGCTCCGCCGACGACGATATGCAGCTCCACACTTTCGCCTAAAAGAAAATAACTTGTGACCAGGGCAAAAATCGGTACCAAAAACATGTAGGAACTTGCATGGGATGAACCGAGCCGGCCCGAAGCGATGAAGTAGATGGTGGTGGCAACGGTCTGGCCGAATACAGCAAGATAAAGCAGTGCAGCCCAAAAGGCGGCCCCCTCATCGGCAACCGCCATGATATCATAGGGAAGGGCGATGAAAAAGAAGATGAGTGTGGCAAATATGGCGATATAAAAGCTGTAGTGCACGGGATGGATAACGGCATGGGAGTGCTGGGAGATCAAGGTCAACACCGCCCAGACCACGGCACAGAGAAAGAAGTAAAACTCGGCACCGTTAAGATCGCCGATCAGAGTGGTGACTTTTAACATGATGAGGCCGCCGATAAAGCCGACGACAAGACCGACGATCTGCATCTTCGGCGGGTGCTTTTTAAAGAAGAGTGAGACGAGCATAAAGGTCAGAACGGGGGAGAAGGTCGTGATGATAACGCCGCCGCTTCCTGCAAAACCTTTTTGCACCCCGATGAAAGCAAAGACCATGAACAGGACGTTCAAAACGGCACTCGGCACAATATACTTGAGGGCTTCTCGTTTAAGTGTAAGCGGTTTTTTGAGAAAAAGGAGCACCGGCACAAAGGCGAAGATCATTAAAAAAAAGCGCCAGAATGAGACCACCTCTACGGGCAGCGCATAAGTAAGCACTTTAAGTGCAGGCCATCCTGCACCCCAGAGGAACATGGCAAATATAAGAAGATAGGTGAAATGTTTTGATTGCACAGCTGCTAGAACCTCTAATCCGTATGAATGCGGGATTATAGCTTATTTAGAGGTTCAAAAGGCTCTTTAGGGGTTAGCTTTCGCAATTGTAGATATAGTCCGGTGAGATTGAAAATTCTTCACAGGGCTTGATAATACCATAAAGTGCCAGTTCGCGGCCGCTTATATGAGCAATGGACTTGCCCTTTTCATCCAAAAAGATGAACGTCTCATGCGGATGTTCGGACTTTTTGATGAACTTTGAAAATATGACATAAACAGCTTCTTCCACTACCGGAAAATCCTTTTTTAAACTTTGACTCTTCTCTGAAGTGTGGTCGACTTTTCTAATCTCGAGAAGATCCGACTGAACGGATTCCTGTAATACGGGAAGGAGTTCAGGAAGAACTTCATGCAGATTAGAGTATTTTGGTATGTCATGCATAATGGTCTCCTTCTCATTTATTCATATATTAACTATCATAAAGCACATTTCAATAAAAACAGTTTAAGGATATGTTCGAAAAATATTTTTTATATACGCTTATGAATCCTGGGAAAAATGATTCATATTATGCCCCCGCACGGGTTTAGAGCTCTCCTTAATTGTTTATGATGTAGACTTTAACGACTTTAAAAAAGAGAGAGTATATGCACTACTTTTTACTATTTTTACTGTTGGTAATGAATGGCTTTGCGGATGAGCTTGTGACGGGTGCTCAGAACCTGCAGGCCTATCTGCCTTCTCTAAAGAACAAACGTGTTGCCGTCGTTGTCAACCCCTCATCTGTTGTTGGTAATACCCATCTTGTTGATCTGCTCGTAAAAAACAGGGTCAAGGTCAAGAGCATCTTCGCACCGGAGCACGGCTTCAGAGGCGATGCGGACGCGGGCGAGCATATCAAGGACGGCTATGATCGAAAGAGCGGTCTGCCCATCGTTTCACTCTACGGCAGGCATAAGAAACCCACGCATGAAGACCTTGACGGTATCGAGATCATTCTCTTTGATATTCAGGATGTCGGCGTCCGCTTTTACACCTATCTTTCAACCCTGCATTATGTCATGGAAGCGGCAGCGGAGAACAACATCTCCATTGTCGTTCTGGACCGTCCAAATCCCAATGGAGACCGCATTGACGGTCCTATGCTGAAGAAAGCGTTCCGCTCTTTTGTAGGACTGCATCCGGTACCGATACTCTATGGCATGACCATCGGCGAGTATGCGCGGATGATCAACGGGGAAGGGTGGCTAAAAGGCGGTGTCAAGGCTGACCTTAAGGTCGTTGCACTGCAAAACTACAGACGCAGTGACTTTTATCATCTGCCTGTAAAACCTTCGCCAAATCTGCCGAACGATCTCTCTGTCATACTCTACCCGTCACTGGCACTGTTTGAAGGTACGGTGTTCTCTGTCGGACGCGGTACGACAAAACCGTTTCAGCTTTATGGCGCACCGAAATATACCAAAAAAGAGTTCACCTTCATTCCTGAACCGAGAGACGGTGCAAAGTACCCAAAACACAACGGCAAGGTCTGCTACGGAGTCGATCTTAGCAGTGCGGATGCAGAGAAGCTCCATGAGAGCAAGCAGATGCGTTTGGACTACCTGCTTGACGCCTACAAACACTACGGAGAGAAATCGGATTTCTTTTTGAAAAACAACTTTTTTGACCGTCTGGCTGGGAGTGATGAACTGCGCAAACAGATCATTGCCGGTCAAAGTGAACAAGAGATAAGAATGAGTTGGGAAGAAGATCTTAACCAGTTTAAAGTGAGACGAAAAAAATACCTGTTTTATCAGTAAAGACGCCGAAGCTACTCTCGATGGAGACTGTTAATATAAAAAACTGTATTGAAACTGTAAAAAAACTTTAGAAGCATCGTTTTGCGCGATGCTATTTTCGGTAATAAAGTCGCCAGCGTTTAAAAAAGCCCCGATAGCTAACAGTTCAAGCGCTTTGGTAGCTTGATATTTTACGATGAGATCATACTCATTACCGATGTGGGTATAGGTGTTGCCTGGCTTGTTCTTATAACCGAAAAGATACCACTTGTCAGCAGCTTCTGCAAGGTTGAAATGGTGGTATTCAAACTGCATCTTCATCTTATCAATGGGTTTAAAAGCTGCCTTGGCTTGAATATCGCTCATATTTGACCAGACCATCACATCCATACGACCGTAATGAAGGCCGTCATTTGCACCAAAGGGTGCAGAAAATGTTTGAAACTCATTGTCATTTGGGTCTTTATCCCCCGATGCGTAGACATAACCGACACTTAACATTGGATCGTAGCTACTTGCAAACTTGTAGCCGCCTTTTACGACATAGGCATAGGCATCTACATCATCGCCGCCATAACTTCCAAGCTGTTTGACCGCTGTTGCGTCATAGATGAGCCCGCTGCTAAGGTCATAGACCCTGAACCCGCCGTAGTAGTAGTTGAGTTCGGGCTTTTGCTGATGGTAAAGATTGTTTCTCCACGCGCCAAAAGGTTCAATGGTTACAGCTGATGTCTCAAAATGGCCGTAAAGACCGACGCCTTGAAAGCGGTGCTTGTTAAGGATACTGAAGTCATCGGGTTCTTTGACTCTCGTCTGCCCATACCAAAGATCGACAAAGTCGCTTCCATCTTTATAGGAGAGGTGCGCTGCATCCCATAGCCAACCCATCGTGTTTCCCCATTTTCCGGGACCAAAGATACGTCTGTCACCATAGCCCAACTGCTGTCGACCCAACGTAAATGTCAGCTTTTTGTTAAAAAAATCGTGGCGTCGTATGTAGGTCTCAAAAAGTTCCAGATGATCATCATAATAGGACATTGTGTATTCGTCGGGCGTGGCGGAATTTTTAGTAAAATCGTCTGCATCCAGTGATGAACCCCAAGAACGGCCATCATACATGTACGCTTTTATCTCCCACTTTTCATCGGGTCTGTAGGTGAGGCCGGCAATGATCTGCTGCAGGTAGATCGTGTCATCTGAGTTACCTCTGACATCTCCGTTCGCATCGATTGCGTCATCGCCGTAAGCCGCTTTGTTGACGCCGCTGTAGATATCTGCACGACCACGATAGTGGCCGCTGAAGATAAGGTTACCAGCCGTCTGTTCTTTGAGTTGAGGCGGTGTTGATACATTTTGCTCAGCGTTAAGCAACGCAAAGGTAAAAAGCAAAAGGTATCTGTACATTATTTTTGTGCAGTGTTGGCTTGTTTAAGAAGTTTTAAAAAGAATGGTGCAGTTTTGCCGCCTATAAGGGTCTCTCGCAGCTTAGTACCGTCATAAGAGATAAAATGAAAGACAGGCGTGACATTGACTTGAAAATCTTTCGGTGCATCGTTTTTGTGAATATCCAATGCAACAGCGACATAGTGCTGATCGAGGTAGGCAACAACCTCTTTATCGGTAAAGACATTCTCTTTCATATAGGCACATGAACCGCACCCTTTTTTATTCATAAACAGCAGTATAGGTTTGTTCTGAGACTTGGCACTCTTTTGTGCTTCTGAATATGAGTAGAACCACGCCGGTTCACTTGCATTAAGTCCAAGTGTAAGTAGAATAGATAGAAGGATCTTCCGCATTATTTTCCTTGGTTATTTAGCGCTATTGCTAAATTGTTGATAAAATATTAAACTACGAGGCCTTAAAGGTGAGTTAATTGTCTAAATTGCTAAATAGCCTCTTTAGTGTTATCAAACTGATAAATGACGCCCGACTCATACTCTTTTACCAACGTGGTAAAACACTCCGCTATCTCTTTTATGGTCTCAATGTTGGGCTCAATGTATATTTTATTTTTATGTTTAGTCATAGTGATGATCCCGGCGTCTTTTAACTCTTTTAGATGTCTGGAGATCGTAGGCAGTGCAAAGTCAAACTGTTCAGCTATACTCGTAACACACGTCGCCTGCGCAATAATGTCATCTTGAGGCTTTGTATTGTCAACAGAGCAGGCGTAACTGCCCGTAAATATGTTTTTGAATATCTTAAAACGGGTCTCATGCCCTAAAGCTTTAAATATTTTGACTTTATCATCCATCTCTAACATTACATTTTTCCTTATGCACTTGACTTAATTTTGAAAATTATTATATCATAGCAGCATCTATTTAGCGAATTAGCTAAACACCTAAAAGGAATGTTTTGATATTTATACATGCGGCAAAATTTACATGTGAAGAGATTGAAGATAGGATAGAAGAGGAGGCAAAGGTTTATAGCTTGATGTTGAAAAAGCATTTTCCTTTTTCTAAAAATCTTCCGGAGAGCGGGTATGCGATCAAAGAACATGCCAGCGTATTTGAATTTTGCGATCCAACAGTCGCGGCAAAACTTTTAAATACCCAGCCTTCGCTCAATGTTTTAATGCCGTGCCGGATCTCTGTCTATGAAAAAGATGGCAGCTCATTTGTCTCAACACTGGACCTTAGTGTCATTTTAAAGTCCCTAGAGTGTGAAGATGATTTAAAAGCAGAGATATTGGCTCTATATAACAAAATGCGTCTGCTTATAAAAAGATTCTAAATCTGGACGAATCTGGACAGAATGTCTTTCTACTGCTGCTTTAGAAGTCAGCGAATAAGCTTCATCGTTCGGGCTGAGCAAAACTATTCCTCTCCCTAAGCCAACTACGTATAGAATAAGAGAATAAAAGAGCAGGGAGTACAATGGAGTCGAGTTTTGCCACTTTGGATTGGATAATCTTTGTCTCCTATTTTGTTGTGCTTATTATCAGTTCTGTCCTTCTGAGCCGGACAAAGATAGAGAACTCCCGCGACTATTTTGTCGGCGGCAACGCCATGCCGATGTGGGCGGTGGCGGTCTCTGTTCTGGCAACGACGCAGTCGGCGGCTACGTTTCTCGGCGGCCCTGAATACGCCTTTCGCAACGATCTGACCTTCCTCGGCTTTTATCTTTCTGCCTTCTTGGGTGTCATTTTTGTCGCCAAAGTACTGATACCGCGCTTCTATGCGATCAACGCTGTCACGGTCTACGAACTGCTGGAGACGCGCTACGGCACACGTGCGAAACAAAATGCGGGTGTGATGTTTCTTGTCGGGCGTCTTTTCGCCAGCGGTGCCCGTCTCTATATCGGCGCTTTGGCGATCTCCATGATTTTATTTATGGACATTGCTGCGGTCCATGTCGCGACGTCGATCCTGATCCTGGTTGTGAGTGCCTTGGCCTACACCTATTTCGGCGGGGTCAAGTCGGTGATCTACAGTGATGTCATTCAGGCCTTAACCTACATCTCTGCAGCGCTCATCGTTCTCGTCTACCTCTACTATGCGCTTAACGCTGATTTTGCGACGATACTCCATACGCTTGCAGCCGATGATAAACTGCGACTGCTGGATTTTAAAGTGGACTTCTCTTCGGCAGGAAGTTTCAATGTCTGGGGATTGATGACAGGTTGGCTTCTGCTCAACATTGCCGCATACGGCCTTGATCAGGATATGACGCAGCGAGTGCTCTCCTGCAAGGACAAAAAAGAGGGCGAACGTGCCGTGGTTATCTCGGTATTGATGACGATCCCGGTTGTGGTGATCTTTATGCTTATCGGCCTGCTGCTCTATCTCTATTATGAGCATCCGGAACTGTCCGGTTTTAGCAACGGTGTCGACCAGCAGTTCGAAGGCCAGAAGATTACGATCCTGATGTATTACATTCTCAACGAGATGCCCGAAGGACTGCGCGGTCTGGTAACCGTCGGTGCGATAGCGGCAGCACTCTCAAGCACCAACTCTGTCTTGGGCGCAATGTCGTCTGTCGCGGTCGAAGACCTTTATAAGCCGTGGAAACTCGCCCGGGCAAAAGTTGAGGCGTTCCATTTCGTTAAAGCCGGTAGGGTCGGTGTCCTTATCTTTGCACTGCTGCTCTCTTTAATGGCGATGGTCAGTTACTATTGGCAGCGCTATACGGACCTTCCTCTGCTCAGCTTCGCCCTGGGTGTGATGGCATTTGCCTATTCAGGACTGCTCGGTGTCTACTTCTCCGCTATTTTTACGCGGCGCGGCAGCGAGAAGAGCGTGCTGTTCGCACTTGTCGGCGGTTTTTTGACGGTGCTCTTTTTACAGCCCTACATCTTCGGTATGGTGAGCGACTACAAACTCGGATTCGCCTGGCAGATCGTAATCGGCACGGTCGTCTCTTTTGCGATTATGCAGTCTGCGAGAGGTAAGCATGGCTGAATTGTATATCGGGTTGATGTCGGGGACCAGTATGGACGGCGTGGATGTGGCACTCTGTGAAGTGAACAAGAAAAACTGCAGGCTGATAAGCTCGCTGGACTATCCGTTTGATAAAGGGTTGAAAGAGGAGATCCTTTTGATGATAAACGGTACGACGACACTGCTGCAGGTGGGTGAGATCAACCGTCGTCTGGCAGTGACTTTTGCTGTAGCGGTCAAGGCCTTGCTGGTACAAGAAGCGATAGAGTCTGAGCGTATCAGGGCCATAGGCTCACACGGACAGACGCTGTGGCACAATCCTGATGGTGTGCACCCGTTTTCCATGCAGTTGGGTGATCCCAATGTCATCGCGGTCGAGACAGGTATAGACGTTGTCAGCGACTTTCGAAGTAAAGATATCGCCTTGGGCGGGGAAGGGGCCCCATTTGCGCCGGTGTTCCATCACTTCTTGTTCAACAGTGACGCTTTACGTGTTGGTGTGCTTAATATCGGCGGTATGGCCAACCTTTCTGTTCTGGGGGACGAGCTCATCGGGTTTGATACGGGGCCCGGTAATGTCCTGATGGATCTCTGGGTACATAAACAAAAGGACTTCGGATTTGACAGAGACGGACAGTGGGCGAAAAAGGGAAGTGTCGACAATGCACTGTTGCAAGAGCTGTTAAGCGACGGATACTTTCAAAGAGAGGCGCCAAAAAGCACAGGCCGGGAGCTCTTTAACCTGACGTGGCTGGGCAAAGTCCTGCACAGTCACCGAACCGTCTCTTCGGTGGATGTACAGGCCACACTGTTGGCCTTTACCGTGCACTCTATTGCCAATGATGTCGTCAAATATGGTATACAGCAGCTGCTGGTATGCGGCGGCGGTGTCAAAAACAGCTACCTGATGGAGCAGTTGGCGCTGGTGTTAGACGGGGTTGACGTCGCTACGACTGATGAACACGGAGTCAGCAGCGAACACATGGAAGCGATGATCTTTGCCTGGCTCGCCTATAAGCGTATTCACCGCCAGAAGGTAGCGTTGAAAAGTGTCACCGGTGCAAAACGCAACAGTATATTGGGAGGTGTCTATGCAAAAGATTAAAGCATGGCTTGAGAAAACGGACTACAAGGCGTTTGATATCGAGGTCGCTTCTGCCGATGCCAGTTTTCGTCAATATTTCCGTCTGAGTGAAGTCGGCGAGAGTTATATCCTGATGGACGCATCGCGCGAGAAAGAGTCGCTTGAACCGTTTGTCGATGTCACTAGGCGTCTGCTTGAGGTCGATGTCCGAGCACCGAAGATACTGGCGCATAACATTGACGAGGGGTTCTTGATACTGGATGATTTCGGCACTACCAACTACCTTGATGTGCTCAATGAGCAAAACTACAAGATCCTCTACACCAAGGCGATGGATGAGATCATCAAGATGCAAAAGGGCGATACCGCCGGTCTGCCTCTCTATGACAAAGCCTTCTTGCATGTTGAGATGGACTTGATGAAGAGTTGGTTCTTGGAGCAGTATGTCAAACTCCCGTTGAACAGTGACGATGAGAAGATCATCGAAGATGCACTGGATGCCATCAGTGAAGTGGTACTCTCCCAACCGCAGGGTGTCTTCGTCCACCGTGACTACCACTCACGCAACATCATGCTGACACCGGCAGATGAGATCGGTGTGATCGACTATCAGGATGCGATGAACGGCGCTGTGACGTACGATCTGGTCTCACTGCTTAAGGATCTCTACATTGAGTTCCCGAAGGAGGAGATAAGGGCTTTGGCACTGCAGTTCAGAGATATGTCAGGCCTAAAGACCGACGATGAAACGTTCCTGAAATGGTTTGACTTTATGGGCCTTCAGCGCCACGTCAAGGTTCTCGGCATCTTTGCACGTCTCTACCTGCGTGACGGCAAAGAGGGCTACCTGAAAGATCTGCCGTTGACACTCAAATACACGATCGAGACAGCTGAAAAATACGACGAGACAAAAGCACTGGCCAAGCTGCTTAAAAAGGTAAAACTGCCGTGAAAGCGATGATTCTGGCAGCCGGTCTGGGTGAACGTATGCGTCCATTGACAAACTATATCCCGAAACCGCTGCTGGAGGTTGCGGGCAAGCCGTTGATCGTCTACCATATCGAGAAGCTTGCGGCTGCAGGGTTCGAAGAGATCATTATTAACATTGCCCACCTGGGGTTTATGATCCCAGAAGCACTTGGTGACGGGGCCCGGTGGGGTATAAAGATCAGCTACTCGGATGAGCAGCAAGAGGGTGCCCTGGAGAGTGCAGGGGGGATTGTCAAAGCGCTGCCTCTATTGGGAGATGCCCCCTTTTTAGTGGTCAACGGGGATGTCTGGTGCGACTACCGGTTCGATATCGGTTTTGATCTTCAGGACGATCTGGCACACCTTATACTGGTTGAGAATCCTGACCATAATAACGAAGGCGACTTTGCCCTTGAGGCGAACCGTGTGTTGAATGGGGGTGCCTTGCAACATACCTTTTCAGGCATCGGCTATTACAGTCCGAAGCTATTTGAACGTCTCTCCTACGGCAGAGCACCGCTGGCACCGCTCTTGCGCGAGGCGATAAGAGAAGGCAGGGTGAGCGGTGAGTTATACAGTGGCCAGTGGCGGGATATCGGCACGCCGGAGCGGTTGGTCGAGCTCAATAAAGCGTGCGACTCAGTAAACAAAAAGAAAAAATGACTACAATATATAACGTTTTCCAACTAAAGTAGGAGGAGCTGTTTATGAAAAGAACTGGTTTCAGCATGATAGAGCTGATCTTTGTCATTGTTATTTTAGGAATTTTGGCAGCAGTGGCACTTCCAAAATTCGGTGGTGTTGCCGACCAGGCACATTCGAAAAAATGCAAAGCATTTGCTGATACGTTGAACCGGACAGTAGGCTCCGCCATGTGGTCGGAATCTATTTCATTAAATAATGGTGGCAGTATTGTAGCAATATCTGCAGACGATTTTATAAGTCCAGATAATATTCCGACCGAGTGCCTTGGCGGAAGTTCAGTGTTTGTCAGCGCTTCAGGTGTGCCGAATACGAACCTTGCAACGGTGACATTCGGCACGACAGTTTATGATCTGAACTTCACGGACGGCAACCGTAGTGACTCTCCACGCTGGACATGGACAAAGCAGCCGTAAGTTATCTTGAAAAGAGACTTGAATTTGCCTCTTTGATGTAAAGGACATGTCATGGTCAATGTAGAGTTTGATGAACAGAGCGGTATTGTCACCCTTATCCCAAGCGACAAACTGCGTGAAGAGGATTTTGCAAGTGTGGCCGAGATGGTCGACCCCTACATAGTAGAACATGGCAAACTTAACGGTCTAATCATCTACACAAAAACGTTCCCGGGCTGGGATGATTTCTCTGCACTGATCACCCATATCAGGTTTGTTAAAGACCACCACAGGCATATTGATAAAGTAGCGCTGGTCTCCGATATGGTCATTCATGACTTTGCGACAAGGATCGCCAACCATTTTGTTAATGCCGAAGTGGCGAGTTTTGACTATAATGCTTTGGCTGATGCAAGAAAATGGATGTCAGGATAGTCTATAATCACGCTCTTTGTATAAAGAGTGCCTACCACAAGGAGACCGCGTGAAACAATTCATCTATCTATGCTTATCGATACTCCTCTCAACTTCACTTTCAGCCAACGACAATATTGAAGAATCCATCGTCAAGATCTTTACCGTCGCCAAGATACCGAGCTACATCACACCATGGAATAGCACTATCAATCGCTCACACGCTTCCGGTGCGATCATTGAAGGTAACAGAATACTGACCAATGCCCATGTCGTAGCCAATGAGACCTTTATCGAGGTCAAAAGATACGGTGAGACAAAACGTTATGAAGCCGAGGTAGAGTATATCTCTCATCAGGCTGACCTGGCTCTGTTGCGTGTCCGGGACAAAAGCTTTTTTGATGGGGTCAAGTGCTTGGCATTGGATGGTCTGCCTAGTATTCAGCAAAAGGTTGCTGTCTATGGTTTTCCCCGGGGCGGTAATAGTCTTAGTGTTACGACCGGAATCGTCTCAAGAATAGAGCATAACCGTTATGTGCATAGTAAAGAGGTCCTGATGTCGATCCAGATAGATGCAGCGATCAATCCCGGAAGCAGCGGCGGCCCTGCGATCAGTGAAGGTAAGATCGTAGGTGTTGTCATGCAGCAGATACCGAAGTTACAGAACATCGGATACCTGGTCCCGGTCGAGGTGATAAAACACTTTTTGGAAGATGTCAAAGACGGGAAGTATGACGGTTTTCCCCATCTTGGGATCACGACCGAACGGATGGAGAGCAAGGCACTGCGCAATGTGCACAAAATGGACGGATCGACCAGCGGTGTCTTGGTGATCGATATCTCTGAAAGGTCACCAGCATATGGTCTGTTGAAAAAAGGCGATGTGCTTCTGCGCATAGACGGCAACAAAATTGAAAATGACGGTACAGTAGAGTTCAGACACCATCAATTCACCTCATACAAATACTACATCGATCAGAAACAGATCGGCGATACGCTTGCGTTGCGATTGTTGAGAAACGGGAAAGAGAGCGAGGTCGAAGTGGTATTGGATCATGTGGCCGATGACCATCTGCTTGTCAACACGGTGGAGTATGATGTGGAACCCAAGTACTTCATCTACGGCGGGTATGTCTTCAGCCCTCTAAGCCGAAACCTCCTGATGAAATCCAGTGCAACACTGTTGGAACTTAGGGAACTGGCCTCACAGTGGGCAACTGATGAGAGGGAAGAGGCCGTCATACTGCTGAAGGTACTCGCATCGGATACCAACAGGGGTGATCACATCTTTTCGCTCTGGACGGTCGATAAGATCAATGGACAGAAGTACAAAAACTTTGATGAGTTCCTTGCGATCATCAAAAACTTTAAAGGGGAATACCTGATCCTTGAAGACAAAAAGGGTGTAACGATAGCGATAGACCGCAAAGAATCTGAACAGATCGAAGAGACGATCCTTAAAAGGTACAGTATTAAAGAGAGTCAACGGCTTTAAATCTCCCGCCGCTAGACTTCAACTTCAATTAAAGATACAGAGCAATAGTATTATAATAGATAAAAATGGAATTGTTTTCATATACTAGCAGCAAGGTCATACAATGGAAGAGATGGAAAAGATAACCGCTTACAAAAGCAGCGCACTGAAGTGGAAGATCGCTGTTGGACTGACACTTCTGCTGTTAGGGGCAGGCGGCTATCTCTTTTTGATGCCGCAAGCGCCAAAAGAGGCTTATCGTTATGTGACACAGCCGCTTGAAAAAGGTGAACTGACCATGACGGTCTCCGCCACAGGCTACATCGAGCCGGTTGAAAATGTCGAGGTCGGTACAGAGGTGTCGGGAACGATCGTCAATGTCTATGCTGATTATAATGATGAGGTCAAGAAAGGTCAGATCCTTGCACAGCTTGACAAGACAAAATATCGCAGTGCACTGGATAGGGCAGAAGGGTCGTTAAATGCGGCTAAAGCCTCATTGGAGACGGCGAATGCACAGTTGTATCAGGCCAATGCAACGGTTAAGCGCAATAGAGAACTGAAAAAGGCGACAGAAGGAAGACTCCCTTCGCAGAGCGACTGGGACCGTGACTGGGCAAGCTACCTGGTCGCCAAGGCAGAGGTTGAGAACGCCGCAGCTCAGATCGATCAGGCTGAACATTCCCTTGTATCAGCTAAGTATGATCTTCAGAAGACGACGATCTACTCACCCATAGACGGTACCGTTCTGGTCCGCAACATTGATCCGGGCCAGACGGTCGCCGCTTCGTTTCAGACACCTGTACTCTTCAAAATCGCCAAAGACCTGACCAAGATGGAACTGCAAGCCAGCATCGATGAAGCCGATATCGCAAAGGTCAAAGCGGGGCAAAGCGCGACATTCAGTGTCGATGCCTACGATGGACGAGTATTTGAAGCGAACGTGAGGCTGGTCCGTGTCAATTCAGAGATCGTAGACGGCGTCGTGACCTATAAAGCGGTGATGGAGGTCGACAATAAAGAGCTCCTGCTTAAACCGGGTATGAGTGCCGATGCTGACATCGTCACACGGACATTGAAGGATACATTTATCGTTCCGAAGGCGGCACTGCTTTACATACCGATAGAACCCAAAACGGAGAAGGTGTTTGGCTTTGGTGACAGAGAGAAGAAACGAGAGATTGATCCGAAACCACATGTGTGGGTACTGGAGAATGACGTGCCGAAAAAAGTACACATCAAAGTGCTGGGTAACAGCGGCGCTTTGACTGCTGTCTCCTCTGACGATCTGAGAGAGGGCGAAGCCCTCATCTTAACGCAGGAAAAACGGTTGTGATACAACTTTCGAAAGTGACCAAGACCTACGGCAGCGGCGAAGCAGCGACCAATGTCTTGAAAGCAGTCGATCTAGAGATTAAGAGCGGTGAGTTTGTAGCCATCATGGGACCCAGCGGAAGCGGGAAGTCGACCTTGCTGAACATTCTCGGTGCCTTGGATGTGGCCAGTGAAGGGGATTATAGGTTTTTTGATACGGAGATAGGGACCCTGTCAAAAGACCAGCTTGCACTGTTTAGACGCTATGTCCTCGGCTTTGTCTTTCAGGGATTCAACCTTCTCAAAAAGACATCGGCGCTCGAAAATGTGGAGATGCCGTTGATCTACCTCGGTATCAGGGCAAAAGAACGCAAACAGAGGGCACTTGAAGCGCTCAAAAGTGTCGGCCTTGAAGATCGTGTCAAATACGATCCTGGTGAACTTTCCGGCGGTCAGCAGCAGCGTGTTGCCATTGCAAGGGCGATGGTTACTCGTCCCAAAGTGTTGATCGCGGATGAACCGACAGGTAACCTTGACTCCCAGCGTGGGCACGAGATCATGCAGTTGATCAAGGCCTACAACGAAGAGGGGGTTACGGTCATCATGGTAACGCATGAAAAGGATATCGCTGCGTATGCATCACGTACGATCTTCCTGCGTGACGGTATGATCGAAAAAGAGAGTCATAACAATGCTGTTTAACGCTTTTTTACAGGCATTGCGCGAGATAAAACGCAACCTTATGCGCTCACTGTTGACCGCGATCGGGATTGTCATCGGGATCGCTTCGGTGATCGCAATGGTCAACATCGGAAAAGGGGCCAGTAGATCGATCACGGAAAGCGTCAGTTCGCTTGGAAGCAATACGCTCTATATCATGCCGGGACAACAACATGGCCCGGGAGGTGCCTCTTCGATTGTCAAGGCCTTCAAAGATAAGGATGTCGATGTCATCAAGGAGTCTGTGTTGGTTTTGGATGCGGTTTCGCCGCATGAGAATGCCGCTCTTACGGTGTTGTATAAAGATAAGAACCATCAGACCAGTGTCAGAGGGGTGAACAATGACTACTTTGATGTACAGAAGTGGGCTTTAAAAGAGGGACGCATATTTGAAAGAAGCGAACTCAGGACGGGACATAATGTCTGCATTGTAGGCAAAACGGTTATACAGGAACTTTTCAACGAGGGTGAGTCTCCCGTAGGAACGAAGATCCGTCTTCGTAATTTTTCGTGCGAAGTCATCGGTCTGCTTGAGACGAAAGGTGCAAACACCTTCGGGCAGGATCAAGACGACCTTGTTCTGGTTCCGATCAAGATGTTTCAGCGCCGCATCAGCGGCAATGACAACATCCATCTGATAATGGCACTGGTCAAAGAGAACATCCCGCTTGAAGAGGCGAAGCTGCAGATAGAGCAGCTGATGCGTGAACGAAGGCACGTCAAGGCTGAACAGGAGGATAACTTCTCTGTGCGAAGCATGACTGCACTGGTCGATACGATCTCCAAGATAACCTCGGTACTGACCGTGATGTTAGGTGCAGTCGCGGCGATCTCTCTGGTTGTCGGGGGTATCGGCATCATGAATATTATGTTGGTCTCGGTGACAGAACGCACCAGAGAAATTGGGATCCGCATGGCAGTCGGCGCGATGGCGAAAGATATCTTGATCCAGTTTCTGATCGAAGCGGTTGTGCTTTCGGGACTGGGCGGTATTGTCGGTATCATACTGGGTATACTGATCACCTTCGGTGTCTCTAACATGATGGATATCAATTTGATCATTGACCCGAGCATTACGATGGTCGCACTGATCTTCTCGATGCTGATCGGTATCGTTTTTGGGATCATCCCCGCGCGCAAAGCGGCCAATATGAATCCGATTGATGCGTTGCGGTACGAATAAAAGAAAGGAAAAAAATCTCTGAAGAGATGTTTGAGGTCTAAGAGGGCATAATAGTTGTAAATCATCTTATATCTGGAGGAACACGTGATAAATCCGGCAGAGTGGTCATCGATAACTGTCATTTTTGCTTTCATATGCGCGGTGTTGGTTGTCGGATGGTTCGGAATACGGATGACTAAAACGGCACGTGACCTTGCCCGTGAGACAGGGATGGGTGAGGCACTGATGGGGGCCGTGTTCATCGGTGCGTCGACATCGCTTTCGGGTATCACGACTTCTGTAAGCGCTGCGGCATCAGGTTTCGCGGAGTTGGCTGTCAGCAACAGTCTCGGCGGTATCGCAGCGCAGACGGTCTTTTTGGCCATCGCCGACATTGCTTATCGCAAGGCGAACCTGGAACATGCCGCCGCTTCGGCGGAAAACCTCTTTATGTCGGCTTTGCTGATGACGTTGCTCAGTATCCACCTGCTGGGGATCGCCGTGCCAAATATGGCTGTATGGTCCGTTCACCCAGCCACTTTGGTGTTGATCAGTGTCTATCTGCTCGGTATCCACCTTCTGGCCCGCACCCATAAGATGCCGATGTGGCTGCCAAGGCGAACACGTGATACCCGGACTGAGTTGCAACGCCAAGCACATCGGGTCTCTAAAAACCTTACAGGGTTATGGAGCCGTTTCCTGATCTACTCTGCTATCGTTGCTACAGCGGGTTGGCTCCTTGCACAGCTTGCCGTGCCGCTTGTTGAGCGAACGGGACTCTCTTACGGTGTAGTCGGGGGGATCTTTACGGCTGTCTCTACCTCGATACCGGAACTGGTCGTTGCCGTCACTGCTGTGCGGATGGGTTCACTCAACCTTGCCGTAGGCGACATCGTCGGCGGCAACGCTTTCGATACACTCTTCATCGCTGCATCAGACATCGCTTTCCGTGGCGGGCCGATCTATGCAGACATATCCTCCGCTGAACTCTTCTGGCTCGCCGACGCACTTGTGATGACCGGTGTGCTGTTGATGGGCCTTCTCTACCGTCAGCGTCATGGACCCGGTAACATTGGTCTGGAAAGTACGGCGCTTTTGGTACTC
Organism: Sulfurimonadaceae bacterium; assembly: GCA_041571435.1. Lineage (GTDB taxonomy): Bacteria > Campylobacterota > Campylobacteria > Campylobacterales > Sulfurimonadaceae > Sulfonitrofixus. The sequence continues at coordinate 30,545 of JBFFUI010000012.1, forward strand.
TATTTTGGCGGCGTGGCGCTGCTTGGATTTGGGATCGTATAGAGCTCTAAAGAGTCCAAGGCCTTTTAAAAGCGATGTAAAGGAGAAGTAGGGCAACCGTTCCGGCAAATGAAAAGAGCAGCGCACTGTCGGCGCCGTAATGTTCCCAGACTATGCCCCAAAGGTAGGCGCCCACAGCGGCAAAAAAGGCAACCGCTGCATAGAAGATGCCGTAGACAGAGCCTCTGTTTTCAGCATTGGTGGCGATATAGGCACGATTCGCATTGAGCGAAGCGACCGTAAAAAGTCCTAAAAAAGCGTAAGCAAACCATGTCGCAAGCGGTATCTGCAGGTACAAAAGGGCCTGAGCGGCAGCGCCGCTTATGTAGGTATAGAGCATCACCCTGCTGACACCGATCCTGTCGATCCAAAGGCCTATAACATAGCTAGATGCCGATTGGACAGCGGTTGAGACAACAAAAAGAAGCGGTATCACGGCTATAGTGATGCCGACCTCTTTGGCCTGCATGGTAAAAAAGATTTCGTTGAACATAAACAGTACGAAGAGAAAGTAGAGTATGAGGTTTTTGACGACGTTCCAGTCCCGGCGGGTAAGGCTAAACGACAGCCTGCGCTCTTGCGCATATTTGTGAATGTCACGAACAAAGAAGAGCATGATGAAGAGCCCAATCGCTCCGGGGAGAAGCGTGGCGAAAAAGATGTTGCGTATCACCGATTCGCTTTGTCCGAAGTAATAGAGCAGGGCAAACAGCAGCAAAGATCCGCTTAACTCACCGGAGATATCGAGCATTTTGTGAAAGCCGAAGGTCATGCCTGAAGCATTCTTTGTGCTATAGGTCGCAATCATGACATCCTTGGGCGCGGAACGCATGCCTTTGCCAAAACGCTCAAATGATTTGAGTGTCGTAACCCTCCCAGATAGCTCTCTGTAAAGCCGAGCAGAGGCTTTGTAATGGCGGAGAGTGCGTAGCCGCCGACGACAAAGGGTTTGACAATACCGTATCGGTCGCTCAGATAGCCTGAGATAAAACGCATGATGTATGAGACGAAGGTGGCAACAGCGACTATGACCCCGAGCTTGTCCATTCCCTCATGCAGTATCACGACGACAAAAATCGGCAAAATTAGGGTTGACCATTGCACTGGCCATATCGGTAAAGTAACTGACCCATCCCAGCATCAACACGTTTTTATCGATTGTCTTCATCTCAGCTTTTTGATCCTGTTACTTCTAACTATCTTACTGATATACAGCGCTATTTTTGTTGCCACCGTCTTATCTTATGTCCCTTTAGGGCATAAAAGAGGATAAAGAGATAGCAGGGAATCGTGATGACGTAGGCGAACTGCATATCGCCGCCGAGTTCCGTTGCCTGACCAAAGACCAGTGGCAAAAGTGCCCCGCCTGCGATGCTCATAATAAGCAGCGCGCTTCCCTGTGCCGTGAATCTGCCGAGTCCCTCCAGTGCCAGCGGCCAAAGAGTCGGCCAAACCAGCGCATGGGAGAGTCCGAGGATAGCAACTAACGCTACCGGGTCGGGGATGGTCGCAATCCCGCTCCAGCCCCACAGCAGACGCGATATAGCATCGCTCTGATCAGAGCTGAAAAGGAGGGCGGTGATGGTCAGTAACCCGCCGATGGCCGAGTAGGTGAGTGCCTTCTCCTGCGAGAGGTATCTGGGAATACCGAAGACACCGATAAGATAGCCCAGAACCATAAAGACCATCGTATAGGAGGTCAGTGCGGTGTAGTTGTCGACACCTAGATGCTGGCCGAAGAGGCCGATCGTGTCGCCGGCAACGACTTCGACACCGACATAGAAAAAGAGGGCGATCGCACCTAGAATGATCTGTGGATAGTGGAAAATATTGGTTCGCTCTTCATCATCATGTGTATCAAATTCGATCTCAGGAAGTGAAGAGAAGAGCACCAAAAGGATAAGGCCGGCCAGGATGGCGGCCATGATCAGATAGGGCATGATCAGCTTGTTGGCCAGGGTTTCCAGTTCGGCACTGTTCAATGTCTCAGCCGAGCCCAAGTCGCTGAAGATCAGTGCCGTAAAGACGAGCGGTGCCAAAATGCCCGCACTTTTGTTGATGAGCCCCATAATACTGATGCGCATGGCGGCACTTTCCGTGGGACCGACAAGGACGATGTAGGGGTTTGACGCCGTCTGCAGGATGGTAAGACCGGTCCCCAACGTAAAGAGGGCAGCTAAAAAGACGAGGTAGTTGGCACTCAACGCGGCAGGAATGAAGAGTAGGGCGCCGATCGCCATGATGCCGAGTCCGATCGCCATGCCGTTCTTATAGCCGCTTTTTGAGAGAATAAACGACATCGGGTAGGCCATGGTTGTATAGGCGATGTAGAAGGCAAAGGTGACCAGAAGTGCCTGAACGTTGTTAAGGTCACAGATGAGTTTTAAAAAGGGGATCAGTGAACCGTTAAGCCAGGTGACAAAGCCGAAGATAAAGAAAAGAATACCGATGATCATCATCGGTAACAGACTGGAATGTTTGGTATTTTCGTGCATACGGTCTCACTTCATTTTGGATTTCAGGTAGTGCGCTACGGCATCTTCATCATTGCTGTGGGGCAGGACGGTCTTGGCGACGGCTTTGGTCTCGTCGAGGGCATTAGCAACAGCGGCCGACATGCCGGCGAGTTTGAACATGCCGATATCATTGATGCTGTCGCCGAAGACCGTCACGTCATCGAGCGGCCGGCCGAGATAGTCGCAGACTTTCTGCAGGGCATGTGCCTTGTCCCCGAGCGGATGGACGATGGTCAGGAAGTAGTCACCGGTGTAGTTCTCGGGCGACAGTTTAAAATGGAACGTGTCGCCATAGATGGACTGAAGATGTGCGGTCAGTGCGACAAGGCGTTCTTTATCCGCCATGTAGACGACCTTGAAGGTCTGCTCTTTTGCGACAATCTTTTCAAACTCCACCAGCCTGGCGTCGTCACGGTAGTTAAGCAGCACTTTTGACTGGGTAGGCGTCTGGGTAAGTGGAAAGTCGAAACTCTCGTCGAGGTTGTCGTTTTTCAGCCCGATGACAAAGGGGTGGATGTTGTCAAAGCGTATGGCTTCGGCAATAAGGTCGTTGGCGGCTGCCGTGTCTAGAAACTTGGCGTCAATGATCTTTCTCTCCGCAGTTGCGATCAGGGTGCCGTCAAGCAAGATCATGGGTGCGTTCAAGGTGAGCCCCGGCAGCATTTTCATTGCGGCATAAAAACTACGGGCAGTGGCAACCGAGAGGGTCGACTCTTTGGCTTTGGCATTCCAGATCTTTTTTGAGAAGTCACTGACGCTCAGGTCGCTTCGTAAAAAGGTGTGGTCGAGGTCGGTGATGTAGATCTTATTCATTGGCATTAAACCTATTGCGCCGAATTGATAGCAAGCTGTGCCATCTTTTTAAAATAGGCTGGCGTATTTTCACCGGCATCAAGCGATTTTTGAAGTTCTTCAATAAAGTAGGCTTTGGTGCGTTCATCCGCCATGTTGAAGGTGTAAAGAACCCACTCGGCATTAAGATGCAGCGGCTCGCCGGATTGTTTAATCTCAAAGGTGCGGTAGAGGTTGATGTCTGTTTGAGCAAGCAGTGCCAGTACATCACTATAAAAAGCATTGATCTCATAGCTAAGTAGCTCCTGTAGCTGAAGAGCAGGAACTGTGGCATCACTCTCTTCCATACCGATTCTCCCGATGATGAGCGCATCACCGATAATGAGCTGTTCGCCCAGGAAAAAGGGTGTTTTCTCTTCAGAGAGGGCATTGGCGTCGGAAAAGATCGTATGTTGGTTGAGTGATGCAAGCTCATCGATCAGAATGGAGTTGAAAAAGCTGTAGACGGTGTTGGCTTTCATCTCAATATCGATCTCTTCGATCTGTCTGGTTGCCGGGTTTATTGCTAATGCTTTCAAGTCATACGGTCCTAAAATTTTTACTGTACTGAATAATAGCAATATATTATAAAATAGGTATAATAAACCCAATTTGTATGGCATATAGGAGTGTTATGGAAGCGGTATATTCGATGATCGGGGCAGTTAACGGTTTTGTTTGGGGGCCGGTCATGCTGGTACTTATTTTGGGTACGGGTCTTTACCTCACACTGGGACTCCGTTTCTTACCGGTCCGTCATATACCGGACGGTTTCAGACTCATCTGGAAGGGGCGAAAAGAGGATAAAGAAGAAGGTGAGATATCGCCGTTTAACGCCTTGATGACCTCTCTCTCGGCGACCATAGGTACCGGTAATATCGCCGGTGTGGCAACCGCCATCTTTATGGGTGGTCCGGGGGCGATGTTCTGGATGTGGGTCGCAGCCCTGCTGGGTATGGCAACCAAATATGCCGAGGCGGTGCTGGCTGTCAATTACCGCGAAACGGATGAAGACGGCAACCATGTCGGCGGACCGATGTACTACATCAAGAACGGTCTGGGTGAGAAGTGGAAATGGCTGGGCTTTCTCTTCGCCCTCTTTGCCTCCATTGCCGGTTTCGGGATCGGAAACACCATCCAGGCAAACTCGGTCGCGGACGTCATGCACTCCTCTTTCGGCATCCCCGAACTCTACAGCGGGATATTGCTGGCAGTTTTGGTCGGTCTGGTGCTTATAGGCGGGATTAGACGTATTGCCCATGTCGCGGGTGGTGTGGTTCCTTTCATGGCCATTGCGTATGTTCTTGGCGGCGTTGTGATCATCTTCGTCAACATTTCTGCCATTCCTTCCGCTATCGAAACAATTATCGTTTCTGCCTTTACCCCTACCGCAGCCATGGGCGGTTTTGCCGGTGCATCCGTCTGGGCGGCGCTGCAGTTCGGCGTGGCGCGCGGTATCTTTTCCAATGAAGCCGGTCTCGGTTCGGCCCCTATCGCCCATGCCGCCGCCAAGACAGACTCCCCTGTCCGCCAGGGCCTTGTCGCGATGATGGGAACCTTTATCGACACCATTATCATCTGCAGTATCACCGGGCTGGCGATCGTCGTGACCGGTGCCTACACTTCGGGTGAGAGCGGGGCGGCCTTGTCGATGCTTGCTTTTTCAAAAGCGCTCCCTTTCGTCGGCGAATATGTGGTGACACTGGGTCTCATTGTCTTTGCCTTTACCACACTGGTCGGGTGGAGCTTCTACGGCGAGAAAAGCGTCTATTTCATCTTCGGTCACAGGGCGATCGTGCCGTTTCGTCTGCTGTGGGTCCTTGTCATTCCCTTGGGTGCGATGATGGATCTCAAGTTCATCTGGCTCATGGCCGACACACTTAACGCACTCATGGCGGTACCGAACCTTATCGCGATCCTGCTGCTCAGCCCGGTCATCTTTATGCTGACCAAAGAGTATTTTCTGAAAAAAGAAAAAAGTTAGACCTTTAAGGTCGGTGCTTTAGTGACCCCTTTATTGTAGATAGAATATAATTGCCGTAACTAAACGCACTAAAGGTCTCTTATGAAATGGCTTGCCATCCTCCTCTCTATCTTACTTGTACTCTCTATTACCCTTTACACGCTGCTCTTTACCCCATTTGGCAACGGCCTGCTTAAGCCGGTTATTGAGGGGAGACTTAATGCTGCGTTGCAGACGGAGGCCGTTGTCGAGACCTTTGTACTTGATACCGGCAATTTTGAGATCGTCATCGCATTGACACCCGCCAACACGGTGCGTGCATCGGGAAGCTACTCTCTCTTTTCGCGTTCCGTTGATGCGGTCTACAATGTTGCTTTTGAGAAGATGAGCGAGCTAGAAGCGCTTCTGGAGAGAGAGTCCCGCGGTCAGATCCATATCAGCGGTACCGTCAAAGGCGATGCCGATGCGATGGCCATCACCGGTGACAGCGACATCGCTTCTTCAAAGACTCATTATGATCTGATCCTCAAAGCCTTCAATCCTGCCGAGGTCAGTGCAACGATCAAGAATGCAAAGCTCAATGAACTGCTTGCTCTTGCGGGCGAAAAGGCCTACGCCGATGCCGTTGTTTCGTTAGTAACCGACATCAAAGGCATTGATGTGCAGGAGCTTGATGGCAAGAGCGTACTGCTTGTCAAAAACGGCAGAATCGACAGAATCTTGATGCGCAAAGATTTCAACGTGACACTGCCGAAGACGGTTTTCGATGCAAAGGTCATTTCCAATCTCAATGGCAAGACGGTCGTTTACGACGCTGCCGTCAACTCCAATCTTCTTACGTTCGATTCAAAGGGGAACGTCGTCGTTGCACCGCTTGGCATGGACCTTGGTTATGCACTTAACGTAAAGGAACTTGCCCTACTGCGTCCGTTGAGCGGTGCACCGCTGCGCGGCGCGTTTGCGACAAAGGGGAGCGTCAAAGGCGATGAATCGGCGCTCAGGATCACCGGGACAAGCGATATCGCCGGAAGCGACAGCCGTTATGACGTGACACTTGCCGAGTTCAAACCTTTCAAGGTACTTGCAAAGGTCAACCATGCCAGCCTCTCCAAACTGCTCTATATGGCGGGTGAAGAGCAGTATGCCGACGGTAATGTCAATCTTGACGTGGACCTCACCGATCTTGATCCTAAACATCTTCAGGGTAGGGCGACGCTTGATGTCGGCAAGGGCAGGATATTTCCGAAGCTGATGCATAAAGCCTACGGTATAACCGTGCCAAAAAGTGGCTTCACTACCCGTTTCAATGCTGATCTAAAAGGTGAAGCGATCGACTACGGCCTCGTCTTGCGTTCAAACCTCGCTACAATTGACTCAAAAGGCTCCTTTGCTCCTGACACGCTGGAAAGTGACATCACGTATGATCTGAACATCAAAGAGCTGGCGCTTTTCAGACCACTGACAAATACACCACTTCGAGGTCCATTGTCGACAAATGGTCAGATTAAAGGGGACAGGAAAACGATGCGGATCGAGGGGCGGTCGGATATTGCGGCGAGCGAGACCCGTTATGACGTCTCTCTTAAAGAGATGCAGCTTGAGAAGCTGCAGGCAACGATCAAAAATGCCCGCCTTGAAAAACTGATCTATATGTCAGGTCAACCCGGCTTTGCCAGCGGTGTTTTGAATGTCGATCTGCATCTTGACGGCCTCGATCCCGATGACATGAAAGGAAACGTAAACGTGGCGATTACAGAGGCCCTGTTTAATGAGAAGGTGCTTAGAGAAGCCTACAAGGTGAACCTGCCCAAGACAGCATTCTCAAGTGACCTCTCGGCAGAGCTTAAAGGCAGAGAGATCGCCTACGCGGCTGCGTTTGCCTCGAAGCTTGCAAAGATCGATTCAAAAGGTCGTCTGGAGCCCAAAAGTATGGCGATGGACCTTGATCTGCAGCTTGCCATAGCGAAGCTTGAGCTTCTAAAACCGGTTACCGGTGCACCGCTGCGCGGGCCATTGGCACTTTCAGCGACTGCGAAGGGCGATAAAAAATCACTGAAGGTGAGCGGCAAGGCCAAGATAGCTGGTGCGGACGCCGATTTTACTGCCGGACTTGAATCGTTCTCACCACGCAGTGTTAAAGCCAAAGTTGCCGATCTGCAGCTTTCCAAACTCCTCTACATGGTCGGACAGCCCAATTATGCGCAGGGGCTTATCAACATAGATGCCGATATAGACGATGCCCGCCCAGGCAGATTCTCCGGCAACGTCAAGACCACCGTGAGCAAAGGAGAGGTCAATACCAAAACGGTTGAAAAAGCGTTTGCATTTACGAAGATGCCGACAACGACTTTTAGTATTAAAACGGTCTCTCATCTATCGAAAGACTTTATTGATACAAAGGTGAACGTGGAATCCACACTTGCAAACCTGAACGTAGAACGGGCTCGCTTCGATGTCAAAAAAGTATCGCTTCATGCGGACTATTTGGCAGATGTGCCGGACCTGGACAGACTCTATTTTGCGACAGAGCGCCATCTGAAAGGTTCGCTGAAAGCAACCGGCGAGCTCTCAAAGACGAAGGACCTTGACTTTACCGCCCATACCAAATTGTTCGGCGGCACCGTCGATGCCAAACTGCACAATGACGACCTGCATGCCGATATGAAAAAGCTCAACACGCTCGGCATCCTCAAAATGATCATCTATCCGGAGGTCTTTGACTCGACGCTCGACGGCAGACTCGATTACAATCTCGCGAAAAAGAGCGGGACCTTCCATGCAAAGACAACCGATGGCCGTTTTACCCGAAACGTCATGCTCGATCTTGTCAAACAGTACGGACGGACGGACCTCTATAAAGAGAACTTCGTTTCGACATTCGACAGTCGCATCAAAGAGGAGCATATCCGTACCGATCTCGTTATGCGTTCCAACAAGTCTTCGATCATCGGCAAAAACGTCTATCTGAACTCGCAGACAAAGCAGGTCGATGCAAAACTTGACATCAATGCCAACAACAACCCGCTTAAAGTCGAGCTCAAAGGACGTGTCGACCAGCCGAAAGTCAAGGTCGACGCCTCAAAACTGATCGAAAAAGAGATCAAGAAAGAGGCGGGCAAACAGATCAACAAGCTGCTCAAGGGACTTTTTTAGCAAAACGTTTCACTGACTGTTTTGTTCCGGTGCTTTGGAAGAAGATAGTTAAAGTTTCCTTGTGTAATTATTTACACGGTTGCGACAATTTTATTAGAGGAAAAAATTGTTATCATTCCACCAACAAAACGATGGAGATCGGTAATGAATGACAATGAGAAACTGATAGAAGAGGCATGTGCAATCTGGCATGCCTGGTTTGATGACAGTGACGAGCATGACTACTCCGAAAAAGAGCCTTCGGACATCGAGTACTTCATAGGCTGCATGCTCTATAACCAGTTTGCTTTTGAAAAAGCGATCAGTACGATGAAAGAGATGGACATCGGCCTGGACTTTTTGGATGCGACCGGCGCAAGTTACGGCGACGTGAAGGCACTGTTGACACAGATCGAGGTCAAAGACGACTTCGAAGCGATCGACCTGCTGCAAAGCCACATCCGCAGAGCGATAAAACGCTATGAGGGAGACCGTATGGCGCTCTACCTTATAAACCGTTTGGCCGGCCACATCAATACACTGGAGCAGATCTACAAAGGCAAGGTAGATAGACGCGATGTGGATTTTGAAAAGTTGGCTAACAAAACCAACATCTATAAAGGGCTGTAGTGTTACATCCAAATTCCGAACTGCCGCAAAACCTGCAGGACCTGGCCAAAAGCCTCTCTTTTGTACAGGCCGTACCGTTGGGAATGATGCAGGGCATACCGTTTTTAGCCATGCGGCTTTCTACCGAGAGCGACGTGGACCTGGCGGGCAACAGCATTACCTGCGAATTTAAACCCTCTGTCTTTAATGTCCAGTTTAAAGGCGAGAACATCGCTCTGTGCATCGTGCAGTTTCGTCTTAACGGTTCAAACAGACAGATCTATACGGTCAGTTACGATCTCAAAAACGACACGCAGTACAGTGACTGCTTTGAGCTGTTGGCGATGAAACAGTACGGCCTGTTGCTCATGACGGACAACGGCCATGACTTTATGCAGTTTGACACCAATGTAAAGTTGGACTTTGAGCCTCAGACGATGATCCACGGGGCAAGAGAGCTGGCGACGGATTATGACCCGGTGCTCTGCCAGGAGGTTATCTATGCCCTTACGACGCAGGGCGAAACACCCGCTGATCTGTGGGCATTTCTCGAGCAGATGGCGCCGTTTGAAAAGAGCTGGTACGGCGGTATGCAGCTCGGTGCCACGAAAGTGTAATGGCTTTTTTTACCAAGTTTTTCAAATCCGGTAAAACGGCAGTGCAGAACAGTTTTGTCAAGATGCCGATCTTTCACGAAACGCTCGCCTTTCCTCTGCCGGACAGCTGGTCTGTTGAACCGGTATTCAGGTCGATCGAGGGCGGCACCTTTGTGGTTGAATTTGCCGGCGCGGGAGAGACACAAGAACAGTGGCATGACAAGCTGATCGTGCAGGCCTTCAACAACGCCAATGACGATGTCGATTTGAATGCACGCAAACTGCTGAAGATGATGCAAAATGAGATGGCAGCGCTGAACGAAACGGCGTTTTACAGCGAAGAGCTTTTTTCAGAGACAACCGTTTCAAGGCAGAAGCTGGCTGTCGTGATGGGGTTGAAAAAGCTGCCCGGCGACGAAACCCAATCACAGTTCGGCCTCTACATGATCCTGGAAGGCCAACACGACATCTATATCGTGCAGCGCGCATGGAAAGGCAGACCTGACCACGATGGGTTCCCCATGGCGCGTGAGGAGTTGACAGCATGGCTGAAAGATTTTAAACAGATCGCTCTTTCAGCCACGGTGCCGATGGAGCAAGAGCAGTAGAGATGGTGCAGATAAGTTGGTATGAAGGGCTTGAGAACTTTATGTGTACCGTGCAGAGCAGCGACGCGGTGCTGTCGGGTTTTTTTACGGTCAGGGAGTGGAGCTTTGTCCGCGCCATCTTTGAAGCGGTGGTTAGTGAAGCCGATGTCCATCTTGACGACAGAGGCTTCGTTTTTAAAGGCGACAGCGTTGAGATCTATACGCCGGAAGGCGAGACATCGCTCGGCAAGCAGCTTTTTTTCAGCCTGGTTGATAGACTCTACAACGTGCTGATCGACGGGGCCAACGAAGATCATCACAATGTGCGGTTTGAACCCTGGTGGCAGGCGTTCATCGAAACGGCATTTATACTTCAGCAGCGCTGCAAAGCGGCTGCACTGATGGAAGAGGAGAAGATCATGACGCTGCACCTCTCCCAAAAAGAGAAGAGCTGAGATATGGGCGCATCCAGACGCAACGAAGTCAAAGCCGCTCGGGCAAGGTGCTACTCCTGTTACCGCCCTCTGAGCTCCTGTATGTGCAAACATGTCAACCCCATAGAGACGAAGACGAAGTTCGTTATCCTGATGCACCCCAAAGAGTTCCAGAAGGTCAAAAATGGCACCGGCCATCTCACCCATCTCTCGCTGCCCAACTCGGAACTCTACGTCGGTGTCGACTTTAGAGAAGATGCACGCATCAACGCGCTGATAGATGACTGTGAAAACCTCTGCTATGTGCTCTATCCGGATGCGAACAGCCACAACCTCAATGAGCAGAAGATAGAGCGTGCTGGTAGACAGGTCGTTATCTTCATCATCGACGCGACATGGAGTACGGCGCAGAAACTGCTCAAGGTCTCGACCAACCTGCAAGCGCTGCCGAAACTCAGTTTTACCCACACCAAAAGCTCGCAGTTTCAGATCAAGCAGCAGCCGGAAGATTACTGCCTCTCGACAATAGAGTCGACCTTGACGATACTGGAGCTTTTAAACGCACACAAGATGGAGTGTATAGCGAACGAGGCATTTGAGCACTTTTTGGACCCGTTCAAGGCGATGATAGCGTATCAGATAGGGTGTATATCGGCATCCAGAAGCAGTCACAAAAATGCCGTGCGGTTTAAAAAGAGAGAAGAGGTCTAAAGCTCCTCTTCGCCCTCGATCTCACCGAAGAGGTCTGAAGCGTCTACCATCTTTTCCGCTTTTTTAAACTGCTCCTCTTCGATCTTGGCGTACTCTTCTTCGACAAACTCGATAAACTCTTCGATATCGATCTCTTCTCTGTAGATCTTTTTATAATAGCCGCAGATCTTGATGAACTCGTCAGAGCAGCCGTACTCTTTTAATCTTTTTTCCATACTTATACGTTTTCCTTTTTCACAAAGAGGTGAAGATAGCCGAAATAGTGGAGAAGCTTGAGGTTCTTTTCGATGTCAATAGCGCTGCCAAGTGTTTCAAAGTAGCTGCGCAGGGCCTTGTCATCATAGTCCCCGAGAAAGCGTAAGTCTTGACGCCCTTCTTTTGAGAGGTATATAATGTGGTGGGTCGGGGTACTGTTGTCTTCTATCCATATTTTCATAAAGCGTATTTTAACAGATAAACTTGGCAGATTTATAATGCAAATACTATAATAGTCTATAGAAGGCAGATTATGAAAAATATAGTGATGTTATTGTACCTAATGGTGAGTGTTCTGGCGGCGGATGAAGCCCACGATATCATGAAGAAGATCGACAACAACATGCGCGGTCAGAACATCTACATGCAGATGAAGATGACCATTACATCGATGGGGCATACGCGGACGATGCGGATCCAGACCTGGGCCAAAGGGACGAAGAAAAGTTTTGTCAAGACCATCTACCCGCCCAAAGACAAGGGGATCACATTTTTGAGCCTGGACAACCAGATGTGGCAGTACGTACCGAAGATCGAACGTATCATCAAGATACCGCCGTCGATGATGCTGCAAAACTGGATGGGCTCCGACATCACCAATGACGACATGGTCAAGCAGAGCTCGATCGTCGAGGATTACGACCCTAAGATCCTGAAAAAAGAGGGGAGTGTCGTTACAATCGAGCTGACACCTAAAGAAGACGCCGCCGTCGTCTGGGGAAAGATCATCTCCCGCATCGACACGACGACCTACACCAGTCAAAAGGATATATTCTATGACGAAGAGGGTAAAGAGGTCCGGGTCTTTTATTATGAAGGCGTCAAAAAATACGGACAGTACTATATGCCAACCTACTGGAGGCTCCAGCCGAGCGACAAGCCCGACAACCGAACCGAGATCTTCCTTGAAGAGGTCAAATATGACCGGGATATCTCTGAGCAGTATTTTCAAAAAAGCGCTCTTAAAAGGTTCTCGCGCTGATGTTCAGACTTGCCATTAAGAATATCCTGTTTTACAAGGGGCGCTCGATCACCACGTTTGTGCTGACCTTTATCTCCGCACTCTTTTTCATCGTCTATGTCGCGATGATGGACGGTTCGCACAACTCGATGCTGCAAAATGCACTTAAAGTCTACACGGGTGCCATCGAGATCTATAAGAAAGGGTACCGTGACATCGGCGGCAACGAGTACCTCGTTACCGATGTCAGAGCGATAGAAGCGAAGCTGGAGAAGATAGAAGGCATCGCTGCCTACACCTCCCGCTATGAGACCTACGGGCTGCTCTCCGCCGGCGACCAGTCCGCGGCGGCGATGGTGGCTGGTGTCAACCCTGACAAAGAGAAGGGCATCAGCGAATTGGAAGTGGCGCTTATAGAAGGGGAATATCTATCTCAAAACGCCGGTAACTGCCTCTATGCCGGTGTCGATCTTGTCAAGAAACTTCAGGTCCGAATAGGGGACGAGATCAGTTTTATCGGCGGTGCCAGCGACAACTCGTTTGCGGCGGATATCTTCAAACTCTGCGGCGTCTTTAAAACGGGTTCGTTTGAATTTGACGCATCGGCATCATTTGTTGCCCGTAGCTATTTTGACACGTTGATGTATGCCGATAACAAGGCCTCGTACATCACCATGAAACTTGATGACGTCAACAGAGCAGACGAGGTCAATGCCGCCATCTCAAAAGTGATCGACGGCGACTACGAGAGCGTGACATGGAAGACGCTGATGTCGGCAATGGTCGAAGCGATGGAGGTTGACAGCGTCTTTGGCTACATCAGTATGTCGCTCTTTTTTGTGGTGATCTTTTTTGTGGTGATGATCTACGGTTTCATCAACGCCAGCTCACGGGTAAGAGAGTTCGGGACACTGCGCTGTATCGGCCTGTCACGTGCCAACATACGGGCGCTGCTCTTTTACGAGATATTTATCCTCTCGACGGCAGCGATCCTGCTTGCCGGGCCGATCGGTGCCGGCATCAACTACTATTTCAGCGTCTACCCCATCGTCATCCCGGGGATCAGCGAGACCTACAAGGATTACGGCATCGTTTCGGACGAGATCCCATTCGATTTCAATCTCTTTACGATCAGCTGGAATATTGCGGTGATTTATCTGCTCAATTTTATAAGCATTATCTATCCGGTCAGTTATATCAACGCGTTTAAACCCATAGAGGCGACAAGACATGTATAGCGTTATCGTAAAACTGGCGTGGAACAATGCGTTTTTACGGCTTCGTCGTACGTTGCTGGTCATCATCATGATCGCGGTGAGTATGAGTATGATGCTTAGTCTGCAGGGGATCTACGACGGTATGGTCATCAACATGGTGGACAAGACCATACGCAGTGACAGCGGTGATCTCAGTATCTACAACCCCGGCTACCGCCTGGATAAAGTCCTCAAAAACAGCATCAAAGGTGCTGACAGGATCAAAGCAGAACTTGAGGCTCGTCGGGATGTCGATGCGGTCGTTACGCGCTTCAGCGTGGAGGGACTGAGTTCCACGGCGCACAAATCCTCCTTTTCTGCCATCATCGGTATCGACCTGGATGATGAGGAGCGTTTCGGTCAATTTAGCGACTTTTTAAAAGAGGGCGAGATCAGTTTTGCAAAGCGTGGGGCGATTATCGGCAGTGAACTGGCAAAAACACTGAAGATACATATCGGTTCAAAAGTGATCTTCACGACCCAAGACAGCAGCGGTGACATCAACGCTATCGCGGTCAGGATAAGAGGTATTGTCCAGACCACCAACATTATTCTCGACGGTTCGGCACTCTATATCGACAACAAGCGGTTGCACGACTTTTTGGGCGTCGGCGAAGATGAAGCCACCCAGATCGCGATCAGGACAGAGTCCAAGAGCCTGCAGCAGGAACTTCAGAAGGCGTATGGATCACTCAACGTGCAGAACCTGATGGAGCTCACCCCGATGCTAAAGATGATGGAGGATATGATGGTCATCTTCAACTCCATCACCTTCGGGATCGTGATGATGGTGGTTTTCATCGGCATACTCGGCGTAATGTATGTCTCCATACTCGACCGTATCCGGGAGTTCGGTATCATGCGCGGTATCGGCATGCCGTTCAGGCTCATACGCCTGCAGATTCTGTTGGAAGCGCTTTTTGTCGGCCTGCTGGGGTATCTGGCCGGTGCTGTGCTGGGTGTAGCGGCACTGCTCTATCTCCAATATTTCGGTCTGGACATGAGCGCCTGGGCAGATGGCTTGGAGAGCTTCGGGTACGAATCGGTCATCTATGCCCACATGGAGATCAGCTACTTTACAAACACCTTTTTAGCGATCATCGCGGCATCGCTCTTAAGCGTTCTATTGCCGCTTAGAAAGATAAAAAAACTCAACCCTATAGAGGTCATAAAGGCAGAGACATGATAAAACTCGAAAATGTAGAGAAGTATTTCTACCGGGGCGAACCCAGAGAGGTCCATGCACTCAGAGAGATAAACCTGACTATCGAAAAGGGGGAGTTTACACTCTTCAACGGTCCTTCAGGGTGCGGAAAAACGACGCTTCTCAATGCCATCGGCGCGCTTGACGATGTGGACAGCGGCAGTGTCTATCTCGACAACAAAGACATTGCACGTCTCGACGAGAAGGCGCGGACAAAGCTGCGGCTCAACGAGATGGGCTTTGTCTTTCAGGCCTATAATCTAGTGCCGGTACTCACCGTAAGCGAGAACATCAGTTTCATCATGAAGCTGCGGGGATTCAGTGAACAAGAGATCAGTGACAGGGTGCTTGAAGTCGCCTCCATGCTCGAGATAGACAACAAGCTCGATGCTCTTCCCAACACTCTCAGCGGCGGCCAGCAGCAGCGCGTTGCCGTGGCCCGGGCGGTCGCGGCAAAGCCCAAGATCATTCTGGCAGATGAGCCGACGGCCAACCTTGACTCCAAAAACTCGACGGCCTTGATGGAGATGATGCGTTCGCTCAATGAAAAAGAGGGTGTGACGATCCTCTTCGCCTCGCATGATGATTATGTCGTCGAGAGCGTCCGGCGCATTGTCAAGATGAACGACGGGGCAATCGTTGAGAGTTAACAAGGCACTCGTTCTTCTGGCGACAACGGCCCTGCCGCTGTTGGCGGATTTTGACTATACCGTTACCAACACCAACTTTACGATCTCCCAGCCCTCAGTTTTTCCGGGTGAAAGTACGAGCTACCTCTACAACTACAACCGTCTGCGCTTGCGCAGCGACTACACCAACGGCGGTTTGTTTGTGACCTTTATCGGCGACGGGGTGAACTATCTGGTCGAGGATTATGTTACGAGTCCTTCGTTTGCGTACATCAAAGCGCTGTCGTCCGACACCCCGTTCAAAACAGAGACCTCCTTTTACGACTATGACAGCGGGACAATCTACGCAAAACTCTACCGTCTCTATGCGGGGTATGAAGATGCGGACAACCGGGCGGTGGCCGGCCTCATCAACGTCACCATGGGGGTAGGGCACATCTGGACGCCGACCAACCTCTTCAACCCGCGCAACACCTACGCTCTGGAGCCGGATGAAGTCTACGGGGTCGCCGGCCTCTCCTATACACGTCATCTATCCAGCACCTCAGACCTGACGGTCGTCGCCAGCCAGAAAGCGGACGACAGTTTCAAGTATGCCGCCAGCCTTAAAGCCTTTTTGGAACTGGGTGACGTCGCGGCCAATGTGGTCAGTTCTGACGAGACAATGATGGTGGGCTACGAGATCGAAGGGAACCTGGGCGACACCGGCATCGAGGTGCGCAGCGAAGGGGCCTACATCAAAAACAACAGCCTCTACCGGGACGTCAACAAGACCCAACGGGAAGGTGTTGCATTTTTCCAGGGCATTGTCGGAGCCGATTACGGGTTTGAAAACGGCATTACCGTCGTGGGTGAAGCACTCTACAGTTCAGAGAAGTTCACCTATAACGAGATACTCTCAAATATCGATTCGGAGATCGTTTCCAACCTTGTCTACTCCAGGTTCTATATGGCGGCAACAGTGAGCTATGCGTTTAACCTCTTTTTGGACGGCTCGCTTCTCTATATAGAGAGTTTTAACGAGCAGAACTCCCGTTTTGTCTCACCTACGTTGACCTACACGTTCAACGACTACAACAGTTTTACGCTCGGTGCAATGCTGCAAAATGGTCCTGCCGGAAGTGAATTCGGGTCGTTCGGAAATACCTATTACTTCAGATACTCCCTCTCATTTTAGTACCATAGCGTGCTCTCGGACATAAAAGTCATATACCTGATGACAATGCGAGTTATTAGAAAACCCACCAAAATTTATCTAAATCACCGCTGATCATGACCTTTTTCAAAACAATATAGAAGATTTTAGATAGTTTTAATAAGGATTGATTTAAAATCGATGAATTTGGTTTTTTATTACCAAAATTAAACAGGGTATTTATGTCTTTAAAAAAATTTAACATCTATGTCATCCTTATCGCCCTGACCATTATGACGCTCTTTTATCTCTACATCGCGAAACTGCTTGAAGAAAACATTGACGTGCAGGTCAAAAACAGTGTCCGTGCTTCATCGCTGGAGATGCGCCAACAGCTGTTGAACAACGTCAATACGCTGATGCAGCGTTTTGAACACTATCAAGAGATAAGTCTCAAAAAGCTTGAGCATGTCTCCCGTGTGATAAGCGAGGAAACAACAGATGCAGAGCTGGCGGCCCTGGCCCGCTCGATCAATACCGATGTCTATGACGGCCACTATGAGATCTTCATCATCGATGACGATAAAGTTATCAAAAAAAGTACGTCTTATGGTTATCTCGGACTTGACTACAAAGCGTACTCATATTTTTCAAAAGAGCTGGATCTGCTAAAATCGGGTGATATTGCGTACAAGATCTCTGCGCCGACTTTTGACGAGTATGCTTTAGACATCGCACAAAATTACATCGCGAGTGCAGGAGATGAACAGTGGGTCATGGTCGCCTTTGTCCTGCCGTTTAGCGAATATGTCAACTATAAAACAGAAGGGCTGAAAGAGCTTTTCCCCGCCCTGCAGAGCCTTAGCCTCTATATCCTGACCTATGACAACATTCAATACATCAACAACAAAGCCGAAAAATCAAAAGACTTTACCAGTCAGATGGAGAAGAACGAGCATTATGCAGCGATGATCATGGAGGACCTCGGACTGGTCCAATCTTCTGATAGTTCGGAGATACAGTCCATAGCCGCAAACTTTGCAGAACACAATGTGGCATTGACGCACGATGAAGCAAAAAGAGAGAGTGGTGTCTACTCTCTGATCGCAAGCAGTTTTGAAAACACCGCAGACGACTTTATGCTGATCGCAAAAGCCGAGTTTGACCAGAACGCTTACCTGAGTGAGTATGCCCATCTTAAAGAGTTGCTCTATCTCTTCATCACAATGATCTATCTCTTTTTGCTTATCGCTTTTACGCTGATGTACAAGACGGTGATCAAGAAGATTACCGGTATCGAAAAACAGATGCATGTTGATGAACCTATTGTCATAGATGGATTTCTTTTCAGCGAATTCAGCTACTTCCTTGAGCGTTATAACACCTTTTTGCTGCACTGGAAAGAGGAGGTCAGCCGTCTTAACAATATTACGATGCAGGATGAGTTGACAAAATGTGCCAATCGCCGTTACTTTAACCAGATGATGAAAAGCCAGATTGAACTGTACGATCGCTACCGTAAGGAATTTTCGATGATCATGTTTGATATTGATGATTTCAAGGCCATCAACGATATTTACGGTCATATCAAAGGGGATGATGTTCTTTGTAAACTGGCCGCCGACGTGAATGCACAGCTGCGTGGGAGTGATATACTGTTTCGTATAGGGGGCGAAGAGTTTGCCATTATTCTGCCCGAAACAAACCTTGAAAGCGCGCTGTTCGTTGCAGAAAAGATACGCAAAAAGATCGAGAACGGGAGCTATATCAAAAATAGAAGAGTGACGATCAGTCTCGGAGCGGACAGTTATCATCCCGCGTATGATTTTGAAACGTTTTACTCGACGGTCGACGGTTTCCTTTACAAGTCGAAGCACAGCGGTAAGAACTGTGTCAACAGCAGTATCAGTCTTAGCTCATAAATTCTGCTAAACAGGTTATAATCGCGTTAATAAACGTCCGAGGTTATAGCTATCAAACAGCAAAGCAAAAGCATCTTCTATCTTCTTTTGACACTTCTCAAAGAGATCACTATTATCTTGGGGATATATGCTGCAGGTGAGGGTGCAGCCTACCTGCTCAACACCGGATTTCCCGGCAGTGTCATCGGGATGCTGCTGCTGCTTGCAGCACTGCACCTGAGATGGATCAAAGTCGATGATATCCGTCTTGTCTCCTCTTTTCTGTTGGGTTATATGCCTCTCTTCTTCATTCCTGCCGGTGTCAGTGTGATGGTCACTTACACCTTGATGGAGGGGTTCTACCTGCAGATTATCGCCATCACGCTTCTCTCGACCGTTCTGGTCATGGCCTTGACAGCTGTTTTGGTACAGTACTTTGTGCGAAAGGAGAAGTCGTAATGACAATCCTTTTCGGTTTAGCTCTGACGCTTGTAGTGGGTATTTTAGCGCTCTATCTTAAGTCAAAAGTCGCCTGGAACCTATTTAACCCGATGCTGTTCAGCATCCTACTGATCATCGCGGTACTGGTCATGTTTGACATTCCCTATGAAAGCTATGCCTCCGGCGGCGATCTTATCCTCAAGATGCTGGGGCCCATCACCGTTGTGTTGGCCGTACCGCTCTATCAGCATCACGACAAGTTGAAGCGGCACGCTTTGGCGATCATTTTGGGAGTCATACTGGGCGCGCTCTCGGCCTTGGTGTCGGTCTATCTCTTCTCGCTGTCCGCCGGTCTCGACACGACACTGATGAAGTCGCTGCTGCCGCGTTCCATCACCACGCCGATCGGTATCGCCTCCTCAGAGATGATAGACGGACTGGTGGGACTTACGGTACTCTCCATCGTCATCACGGGAACCTTCGGTGCCATCATCGCCGACTGGGTGTTCAAACGCTTCAACATAGACGACCCTATCGCCAAAGGGGTCGCACTGGGTACCAGCGCCCACGCTATCGGAACGGGCAGGGCATTTGAGTATGGTACGCTCGAAGGTGCCATGAGCGGTCTCTCCATCGCTATAGCGGGTGTCGCTACGATTGTGTGGCTGCTTCTATTTCAGTTTTTAGGATTCATATGATGCATGCGGTTTTACTCAATGATGTCACGTTTACTCCCTCAAAGGTCGTCTGCATCGGCCGGAACTATGTCGAGCACATCGAGGAGCTGGGCAACGAAGTGCCGTCATCGATGGTGGTCTTCAACAAGCCCAACTCGGCCATCAGCGACACGCTGCACTACATCAGCGAGGATTGCCGTTTTGAAGGGGAGATCTGTTTTCTTGTCAAAAGAGGGGAGCTGTATGGCGTCGGCTTCGGACTTGACCTGACCAAAGCCGACGTACAGAACCATCTCAAGGCCAAAGGGCTGCCGTGGGAACGTGCCAAAGGTTTTGACCGCTCGGCAGTGCTGAGTGACTTCACCGTGCTGGATGCGCCTCTGGAGACCCTCCGCATGACGCTACACATCAACGATAAACTGGTCCAGTTCGCGAACTACGATCTGATGATCTACAAACCGCAGCCAATGCTCGAAGAGATAAAGAATTTCATGAGCCTCGAAGATGGCGACATCATTATGAGCGGTACCCCGAAAGGGGTTGCAACCTACAACAGAGGCGACCGCTTCCTCGGCCACGTCTACTCTGACGACAGACTGCTTGTGGAAAAAGAGTGGATGGCGCAGTAGAACGCAGCAGTACTACTTTGCTATTTTTTGCTGAAAAGGTATTTGAAAAAGGCGAGGATACCGCCGATAAGAAAAAGGATCACCAGCAGCCATAGCAGCTCTATTCCCCAGCCGTGCATTCCGCTATCATGCCACATAGAGACCTCCTTTTGCAGGCCACAGCCTGCGTTTTAGAGCAGTTTTTTCAGCTTCGCTTTGAGCTCAGGGTCTTCGTTGAGCGCTTTTTTGAACGATTTCGGGTCTTCGAGCATATCGGAGAGCATGCTTCTGATCACCTTTGGATGGCGCATCATCTTCTTATGCATCGAATTTTGGAACTCGATGCGCTGCTTCATCATCTTGTCGTAATGCGCCGTCATCTCGTCCGACATCATCTGCTGGATCTCCGGGTCATCCATCATCTTGGAACCCATCATCCCCATACCGCAGCCGCCCATCATCATCGGTCCCTGCATCATGCCTCTGTTCATCATGCCTTGTTGAGGCATACCCATACCCCCGCATTTCACACCCATACCGCCCATCGGCTGTGCATTGGCCACCAGTGTCAACATACCTGCAGCAACAGCTGCTATCATCAATCGTCTCATATTGACTCCTTTTGTGTACATCTTTTGATTGTATGCCTATCAGCATTTAGCAGGTGTTAATGGCGGTTTTTATATGTATTGTTTAAACTCAGCTTCAGTCGTTTTTTCCGTGTTATATAATAGTTTCCATAGTAAACAACGGTTTTAGAGGAACGCTTTAGCATTCAACGCACAGAAATGGATAAATAAAAAAAATACTGTCGATGTAATATTAGGAAGTTTTTTTGGGCTGTTTGATAATAGATTTGTTTGTAGGTAGGAGTGTCGATGCTCTCTGATGAGAGCACCATTCTTAAGGAGTGTTATTTATGAAAAAAGAGCGGCTTAAAACACCATGTCCAAGTGTGGTGAAGTTTCAGGGATGTAGATACCTGCGTCTTCGTAAGCTGCCATGTGGTGTGC
>JBFFUI010000013.1:0-48774 GCA_041571435.1 Sulfurimonadaceae bacterium
AATGATCTCAAACAACTATTCCGAGCTACAACACGTAGTCTCTGTGTCTCTCTTTCAAGCGACTCATCGTTTGTGGACGGGAATTATAGAGAAGTAATACTTAGAGGTTCCTTACAACGTGAAAGGATTTTTGAATTTCTTTTCCGTCTGTAAATTGCATACACTTTTACGGCATATTATGTTGCTCAATGTTGTAAAAATAGGCATGTTTTTTCAGTCCTTGGATCTCTATTATATAGAAAGCACAAAATCCCCCGAATCAGCTTTCTCAATATTTACTATTTATTGAAAAAAATAGTGTATAGTGCTGACATAACAACAACCTGTTAGTACAGGTTTTATATAAAGGATATATTTATGGGTCTATATGATCGTGATTATGCAAGAGAAGAGCTGGCTGGTTATGGCCAGCGTTCTGAAACAAAGATTGTCTCTTTTGTCAAAGAGACCTACAAACTGTTTGCTGCCTCGTTAATGGCGGGTGCAGTTGGCGCCTATGTCGGTATTCCGTTGGCATCTTTTATTCAAGCCTGGTTTATTCCACTGGTCATTCTTGAATTCGCCCTGCTTTTTGGTCTTTTTGCTGTTAAACGCAAACCTGGTATCAATCTTGTCGTTATGTTCAGTTTTGTCTTTATGACAGGTTTGATGATCGCACCATTACTTACGTACACGCTTACCCTCTCCGGGGGTGCCAGTATTGTCGGTAATGCATTTGCAATGACTTCTGTGATCGTTGCCGGTATGAGTTACTTTGCCATCAAAACAAAAGCGGACCTTAGCAGCTACGGCAAACCTTTGATGATCGCTCTTTTTGTTGTCATCGGATTCTCTATCGTCAACCTTTTCCTTGGAAACCCGCTGATTGCAGTCCTTATCTCTGCAGCTGTGGTCTTCTTGTTCAGTATTTTGGTCGTTTACGATACACAGAACATCATGAACGGTGCTTATGAAACACCGATCGACGGTGCGATTGCCCTCTACCTTGACTTCTTGAATATTTTTACTGCCCTGCTGCACCTTTTAGGTGTCTTTGGCGGCGAAGACTAATTTCCTTTGCAGGGGCCTCGGCTCTTGCTGCATACTAAAAGTCCATCCTCTCCCCTCTTTTCAAAAATGTTATAATGTTATTTCCACAAGCTAAATAATTTTCAAAAAATAAAGGAAACAGTTATGTCACGTTCAAATACCTCCAGCGTCGAGATGGAAGACGGAATAAAAATCGCATTTAAAGCCCGTACGAAAAAAAACACCTTTGGTACTGCCACCGATATCAATAGTAAAAAAGAGGCGGGAGAACGTAAATCACTTTCCGCCGAACAAAAAGCCAAAGCCAAGAAAAAAGCCAAAATGGCAAAACAGTCAAAGCGTAAAAACAAATAAGATGCCAACGCCCTTCGATCCTTCGCTCTATCGTGTTATCGATGCCAACCTCAACCGTCTGAAAGAAGGTATTCGTGTTATAGAGGATATAGCACGATACGTGAGCAACAATAAAACCTTGGCATCAAAACTCAAAGAGCTCCGCCATCAGAGCAGGATCGATGACCTGCAGAACCTGCTAAACTCCCGTGACAGTCTAAATGATGTCCTACGCCCAACGGTTACAAGCGAGATGAACCGCGACTCGCTGGAGAGCATCATCATTGCCAACTATAAACGGGCCCAGGAGTCATCAAGAGTACTGGAAGAGATGTACAAAATCGTCCAGCCGGAGCTCTCTGAGAACTTCAAATCACTTCGCTATGCGCTCTATCAGCTTGAAAAAGAGAACTTGACCACTCTGGATTAATTTGTGATGAAGATCACTTCAAATTCCAAATAGTCCAACGGATAACTGTTCATCAACTGTTTCATCTCTTTATAGCCAAGCAGATTTCGATTGCCGCTGACGCCGCTTCGTTTGATATAACGAAACATCTCCCTTACCGAATCAAACGCCAGTTGGTACTGTACAACCTCTATCTTGGCATTGAAATGGCATTTTGCCATCAATTCGACTTCATCACTGCTTCGCAACAGCGGTTCTACACCCGCCGTTTTAAAAAGAGTCTTGAAGGTACTACCGCCAAAGATCGCCAGGGATACAGGCGCTTTCAACGATGCGATGTTGCGAAAGACATTCTCCAGGTCCTCTGCCCACTGTAACGCAGAAGCCGAAAAAATCCGGTCAAAATCAGAGCATGAAAGCTGCTTAAAAAGGGTTGCATCGTTAAAATCACCGTAAATACACTCCAGCACCGCCACATTGTCACCCTCTTTTGGATGCAGTTCCAGCATTCTTGGGGCAAAATCAACACCGACAAAGTGGTCGACCTCCCAGTCAATAGCATTGAAGATCGCACCTTTCCCGCAACCAAGATCCAAAATACGCCGTGGATGTTCATTCAGGTCATCTATGAGTTTTGCGACCACTTTCTCTTGTATGATGCTGTAGTTGCCGTACTGATCTGCATACCGTGAGAACTCGTTTTGAACCTTCATCGGCGATTGGCAACCAGAGAGAAGATAAAGATAAACAGCAGCGCCAAGACAATGGTGGCACCGCTTGGAAGAGAGAAGAAGTAGGAGCTGCTCATCCCGACTATGACCGCTAAAAACGAGAAAAGCAGTGCAATCGCCATGGTTTTAGCAAACCCCTGTCTGAAACGCAACGCGGCTACGGTCGGGATGACCATCATCGCACCGATAAGCAGTGTTCCGACAATTCGAATAGAGAGGGCGATGATGATCGCCACAATACTGACCAACATAAAGTTCAGCAAATCCACTTTAATGCCGCTTGTTCGTGCGACCTCTTCGTCATATGCGATAAAATAGAGCTCTTTATAAAAAAGCCCCAACAGTCCAAGTGCCGCAGCGCCAAAAAGAGACATGACGATCAGATCTTCTTCTGTCACAGAGAGGATGGAGCCAAAAAGATAGGAAAAAAGCGAGCTGTTAAAGGCTCCGGCAAGCGAGACAATAATCACGGCCAGTGCCAATGAGCCTGAAAGGATGATGGCAAGAACAGAATCGGAGTAGAGATGGAAACTGCTGCGGAGGTACTCAATAGTCCAGGCACTCACCAGCGCAGCCACTACTGCCATCCAGAGCGGGCTTGACCCGGATATGACACCGACAGCGACACCGACTAGTGCCGAGTGTGCCAATGTCTCTGTAATCATAGAATACCGTCGCAATACGATAAACGAACCGCTTATTGCGGCCAAAACGGCAATGATCATACCGGCAATAAAGGCACGAATGATAAAGTCATATTGAAACAGTTCTAACATCTTCGTCCTCGCTTAATGGTGATGGTGGTGGTTGAAGATCAGGTGGGCATCTATGCCGTACAATACGCTCATATCTTCGCAGCTGATCGCCTCTTTGGGATTGTTGCACGTCAAGAGACTCTGGTTGACGGTAAAGAGCCGCCCGATATCATCAGCAATGACACCGATATCATGGGTAATGAAGACAATAGTCATGTTCTCATTTTGATTCAACTCTCTGAGCAGTTTGTAAAAACGCTGTTGCGACACTACATCGACACCGGTATTGGGCTCATCAAGGATCAGCACTTCCGGTTTTGATGCCAGGGCTCTGGCGATCATCACGCGCTGACGCTGACCGCCGGAGAGTTCACCGATGAGCTTGCCCTGGATGTCAGAAACATCCATCTTGGTCATCGCTTCCGAAATAGCGTCCTTGTCCGCTTGCGTCAAACGTTTGAAAAGGCCCTGTTTAGCAGTCCGTCCCATCTTGACCACCTCCAGGACCGTAGCCGGAAAGTTTTCATCAAGCTGGGACGCACGTTGTGGTACGTAACCTATTTTTTCCCAACGCTTAAAACGGCTTAAGGACTGTCCAAAAAGTTTTATCTTACCTTTTGTCGGTTTTTCCAGACCGAGAAGAAGACGTATCAAGGTCGTCTTACCCCCGCCGTTTGGCCCGATAATGGCACAATAATCACCCGGCAGGATGGTCAAAGAGATATCTTCGAGTATCTTTTGTGCATTGGCGCGAAAAAAGAGGTTTTTCACCTCGAAGACCGGTGGAACGAACTTCATTCACATCTCATTGCGCGGGAGAGTTTGTCAAGATTGCTGGACATGCCGTCAATGTAGCTCATGCCCGATTCGGCTTGTGCCGCAGTAATATTGGCCAACGGCTCCAGATAGTCGAGCGTCACACCGTTTTCTCTGGCAAGGTTTTGCATCAGTCTGTCACTGACAAAGGCTTCGAAAAAAAGGACTTCAATACCTTTCTCTTTAATGGTTGTCGAAAGTCTTGCCATTGTTTGTGCGTCGGCCAAAGCGTCCGGGGAGAGACCCGTCAATGGCTCAACTGAAAAGTCGTATGCAGCCGCAACATAACCCAGTATATTATGGTGAAGGATCACTTCCCGTACCTGACAATGCTGTAACCGTTTCCGATACGCTTCATCCAATTGGCTCAGTTCCTCAATATAGGTTTCCGCTCTCTTGTTATAGAGCACTTCATTGTCGACGTCTATCTGAACGAACTCCTGGGCGATCCTCTTTGTCAGACGTTTCATGTTGCCTATATCAAGCCAGTAATGCGGATCGACGGCCTCTTCGCCGTGATGATGGTGACCTTCGTGGCCTTCATGCCCATCATCTTCCCCCGCATTTCGAAGGCTGACATAGTGGCTCATATCATGCATATTGCCACCCTTTGCAAGATTTTCGATCCAGGGCTCAAGCTCCGCCCCGCTAAATAAAAAGAGGGCACTGTTTTGGATATCGATAACGGTCTTGGGCGTCGGTTCAAAACTGTGCACTTCAACACCGAAAGGAATAACCATCTTGACATCAATATTATTGCCGCCGATACGCTTGGCAATATCATACAGAGCGAACGTACTGACAGTGACCGTTGGAATCGTAGCCGATGCCGTTTTCTTATGTTGTACAAAAAAGAGTGCAATAACAAATGACAATAAAACAATTGTTAACAAAACGACTTTTTTCACATATATTCCCAGATCAAGCCCTTTTAGGCTCTTTAATGCTCTAATTATATCCTATTAACCTAGCAACTTCGAGTGCGGCAAGAAGCCTGCAAATCTCTTTTCAATTTTTTTCGCTATAATTCGCCAATTATTCTTTTAGAAGGTCTTTAAATGACAGGCATTTTGCTTATATCTCAAATCGTCTTGGTCGTGATTATTACGATTGCAGTTTTACTACAAAAAAGTTCAAGCATCGGTCTTGGCGCTTACAGCGGTTCTAACGAATCTGTTTTCGGTGCAAAAGGTCCTGGTAGCTTCTTGGCCAAGATGACATTTTTCTTCGGTTTTTTATTTGTTGTCAATACCATAACATTGGGTTACTTTTATGCTCAGGAGAGCAGCGCATCTGTTGTGGACAGTGTTACTGAGACAACTGATGTCGCTGCACCTGCAGCCGTGCAACTTCCGCCAGAGACGCAAGAAGCTCCTGCAGCAGAAACAAACACGTCAAAATAGAGTAATGCGTAAGCTTCTTTTACTTACGCTTCTACCCCTCTATATCTGGGCTGATGCCCATCTTTTCGTCTTTCACCGCTTTGGTGATACAAGACACCCATCAACCAATACATCTATAAAAACCTTAAAAGCCGAGTTTGATTATCTTAAGAAAAACGGCTATGAAGTCATCTCGATGAAACGGCTGAACGAAGCCCTTAAGAAAGGTGAAGCGATCAGCGACAAATGGGTTATCTTGACTATTGATGACAGTTTCCAAAGTTTTTACCAAAACGCTTTACCTCTTTTTCAAGAGTACAACTACCCTTTTACGCTCTTTGTCTATGTTCAGGGAACGGTTAAGAAGTACGGCGACTACATGACGTGGAAGCAGATCAAAGAAGCATCCAAATACGGCGAACTAGGTTTCCACTCCTACGGTCACCCGCACCTTGCCTCTTTAAGCGATGCGAATATCCTTCAAGACACCAAAAAGGGTCTGGATATCATGCAAAAAGAGCTCGGTTTCAGGCCCAACTATTATGCCTACCCCTACGGCGAGTATAATGACCGTGTACGCAAAAATATAGAACAGTTCAATTTTGATCTGATCATCAACCAAAACGCAGGCGCTGTTGACAGAGATAGTGATCCGCATGATCTGGACCGTACCGCATTGACAGGCGCAAACACGATTAAAGTCAAGCTGCGCAGCCGTACGATGCCAACCGAATGGATCTATCCGAAAGCTTGGCCGAAAAATGGTAAAATCACAACGATAAAAGCCAAGCTGCCTACAGAGATCAAAAAAGTCGAGTACTACATCTCGGGATACGGGTGGACAGGTGCCACTGTAAACAATGGCAAGCTTTCGGTGAAAACCGATAAACAACTGAAGATGAACCGCACACGAATTTTTCTGAAAAGCGGCGATCGTCAGAGCAGTATTATTTTAGTAAAACCATAAGGAGAACATAATGATAAACGAAATTCTAGAAGAGTGTAAACTAAACATGGAAGGCTCTGTTGAGCATATGCGCCACAGCTTTAAAACATTACGTACGGGTAAAGTCATGGTCTCAGTACTTGACGGTATCAAAGTTGATTACTACGGTACGCCTACCGCACTTGACCAGGTCGGTTCAGTGATCGCAACCGATGCAACGACGATCGTCGTCTCCCCTTGGGAGAAACCGCTTGTCGCTGATATCGAAGCGGCTATCGCAAAAGCGAACATCGGTGTCAACCCAAACAGCGACGGCGAGAAGATCATCCTCAACTTCCCTCCGATGACAGTAGACCAGCGTAAAGAGACGGTCAAAAAGATGAAGGGGATGGGCGAAGATGCTAAAGTCTCTGTTCGTAATGACCGTCAAAAAGCCAATAATGAGATCAAAAGACTGGAAAAAGAGAAAGAGATCACTGCCGATGAGTCTAAAGCAGCGCAGGAGTCCGTTCAGAAGATCACTGACAGTTTTATCGCTACGATTGACGCGACACTAAAAGAGAAAGAAACTGCCATCTTAACAGTATAATTTCGATACCTATCGAATACGGGAGTGGGAAGCGGGAAGCATGATTCCTCCCCCTGGCCGTTACCGCTTCCCGCGCTACCTCCTCAAAGGAAAAACAATGGACGTTAAAAAAATATATATGGATGCCGAAGCGCTTTTAGAGGGCCACTTTAAACTCAGTTCCGGTAATCATTCACAGTTTTATCTTCAATCGGCAAAGGTCTTGGAAGACCCGAAAAACGCTAAAGTCTTGGCAGAAGGTGTTGCGGCACAGATTGTTGAGAGCGGACTTGAGGTCGACACCATTTGTGCCCCTGCACTAGGCGGCCTGATTGCCGGTTTTGCTTTAGCAACGGCACTTGACAAACGCTCAATTTTTGCAGAGCGTGTTGATGGAAGCATGACGATCCGCCGCGGCTTTGATGTCGCAAAAGGTGAGCGTGTCATGATCTGTGAAGACATCATCACAACAGGCGGTTCAGCGATGGAAGCGGCCGCAGCCATCGAAGCGATGGGTGGTGTAGTTGTCGGTTTTGCTGCCTTGGCAAACCGTGGTTTTTGCGCACGTCAAAATTCTGATGTGACTAAAAAACCCAACTGTAAACTGCCGGAGGGCGTACCGTTCTTTGCTCTCGAAGATTTTACCTTCGAGATGTACTCGCCAGAAGAGTGTCCTCTCTGTAAAGAGGGCAAAAGCGAGGCTATCAAACCCGGTTCGCGCGGGAATTAAGCACTATCTATATACGCTGCAGCGAACACGTTCTTCTTCGCTGCTACTTATTCATAGGTTGGTAGACTGCAGCGCATAGTTTTTTCGACCAAGATCCTGGCGACCTCTTCTTTGCCGTTGACCATAACACTGATAGGCAGCCCTCGAAGCATATGCTTCTCTGCGGATGAGACCACTTTGACGATGATATTGACCGATTTGCCATAGGGTGCGAGTGCTTCGCAGATCAACAGTTTTTTCTCAGGGTCATCAAGGGTCACTATGACCGCGGCGGCATCTTCAATATTCAAAGAGTCCAGTATGGCCGATTTGGACATATCGCCGTAATAGATCTCTTCACCCACTTTCAGCGCCTTTCGTACCCGCGAATAGTTATAGTCAACCACAACATGTTCGATCCCCTCTTTCTGCAACTGTCTGGCTACCTTTTGACCGACCTGCCCGTAACCACAGACAATAATATGGTTCTTGCGCCCTTCAACCGCACTCAGATCACTCTGTTCTATCTCACCTTTTTTGAAAAGAATATCCTGCAGCCAACGTCGATTCGCCAACATAAAAGGGGTTGCGATCATGGAGAGGACAACAACAAGGACAAGCACCTGTGAGACCTCCGAATCAAGCAGATTCTTGGCAGAAGCCAGAGCGAAGATCGCAAACGAAAACTCGCCGACCTGGGCCAATGTAACGGCTGTCTTAAACCCTGTTACCGATTTTGAACCTAGCCCGATGATACCGTGAATTACGGCACCTTTAAAAAACAAAATAGCCACAAACAGCCCGACTATCATTAAAAAGTTGTCGTAAAAATAGACGAGATCAATTTTCATTCCGACCGTAACAAAGAAAACGCCAAGAAGAAGATCTTTAAAAGGGGCGATATCCGCTTCGACTTTGTGCAGATAGCGTGTTTCGGCAATAATCATCCCGGCGACAAATGCCCCCAATGAGTAGGTAAAGCCGGCGTAATGCGCCAACAGCGACGCCCCCACCACGATCACCAGAACCGAGCCTAGAAAAAGCTCTTCCACTTTGCTGTCTGCCGAGAAGTGCAGTAGCCAGTTCATCACCCGCTTACCGACATAAAAGAGCAGACCGATCACAATGACGGCACTTCCAATAGTCTCCAGCAGTACCAGTGTCAAGTTATCACCGTCACTGGCAAGAAAACCGATCATGATCAAGATCGGGATCACGGCAATGTCCTGAAAGATTAAAATGCCGACCGAACGGCGTCCATAAGGTGCATAGATCCCCTTATTCTGCTTCAGGTAGGTCAATACTACAGCCGTCGAAGAGAGTGCCAGTGCAGAGCCTATTATGATCGAAGAGTCCAGTGCGATACCGAAAAGGTAATACGAGGCAAGGAAGAAGAGCATGCCGCTTAGTCCGACCTGCAGAGCACCGTTTAGAAAGACCAGCTTCTTCATCGATCGCAATGTACGTAGCGACATCTCCAAGCCGATGGTAAACATCAGAAAAACGATCCCGAATTCACCCACCATCTCGAGGTCATGAGAATCTTTCATCTCATGCAGGTCAAACAGGTAGACAATGACCGTACCGGTCAAAATGTAGCCGATGATCTGCGAGATACCGAACTTCTTCAGCACAAGATTAAAAATCACTGAAATGGCCAAGGCCAAAATAATGTAGCCTAAAATATTGTCCATAAACGATCCACTTTTTTACTATTATACCTTCTTGTATGCTGATTGCTCTTAGTCAATGCAAGCAAAAATAAGCAGTTTTTTTGAGATGCCTATAAGCACTGCTTAGATATAATCGCGTATTCTAAAAGGGAGCTCAAAATGACAAAATATATCTTTGTAACCGGCGGGGTACTTAGTTCTTTAGGCAAGGGTATCACTGCTGCAAGTATCGGTACACTCCTCAAACATGCAGGTAAAGATGTAGGTATGTTGAAAATCGATCCTTACATCAATGTCGACCCCGGAACGATGAGCCCCCTTGAGCATGGTGAAGTCTTTGTCACAAAAGACGGAGGTGAGACCGACCTTGACATCGGTAACTATGAGCGTTTCCTGGACAAGTCATTTTTAAAGACAAGCAATTTTACAACCGGGCAGGTTTATCAATCTGTCATTGATAAAGAGCGTGCCGGAGGTTACCTTGGCCAGACGATCCAAGTCGTTCCGCACATCGTCGGCGAGATCGTCGACCGTATCAAAAAAGCGGGTGAAGGTCACGACATCCTTGTCGTAGAGCTTGGCGGTACTGTAGGGGATATCGAGGGTCTGCCGTTTATGGAAGCGATCCGTCAAATGAAACATGACGACGAAGTTGCCGGTACCTTCTTTATCCACGTGACGCTGATCCCTTTCATCAAAGTTGCCGGTGAGTACAAGTCAAAACCGACGCAGCACTCGGTCCAGGAACTTCGCCGTATCGGTATTACCCCGCAGATGATCATTGCCCGTAGTGAAAATGACCTGCCAAAATCATTCAAAAAGAAACTTGCACTCTCTTGTGACGTCAAACAAGACAGTGTTATTCTGGCACTTGATGCACCGACCGTCTATGCTGTTCCTATCAGTTTTATGCAGCAGAACATCCTCTCTCCGATCGCGAAAGAGCTGGAGCTGGGTGACATCGTACCGGATATCGAACAGTGGGACTCTTTAGTCAAAAAGATCGTCTCTCCGACTAAACGTACTGTTGTCGGATTTGTCGGTAAATACCTCGAATTAAAAGAGTCTTACAAGTCGCTCATCGAATCCCTTATCCACTCCGGTGCACACCTTGACACCAAAGTCGAGATCTGCTGGGTCGACAGTGAAAAGATCGAAGAGGTCGGCGCCGAAGAGTTGCTTAAAGACTGCGATTCTATCCTGGTTGCCGGTGGTTTTGGAAACCGTGGTGTTGAAGGCAAGATCAAGGCGATTGAATATGCCCGTATCCGTAATGTTCCTTATCTCGGTATCTGTCTGGGAATGCAGCTAACACTGGTCGAATATGCCCGCAATGTCCTGGGTCTCGAAGATGCCAACTCTGTCGAGTTCGATCCGGATACCAAGAATCCCATGATCTACCTGATCGATGAATTCATCAATCAGTCCGGCGACACTGAACTTCGAACACACACCTCTCCGATGGGCGGAACACTTCGTCTTGGAGAGTACCCGTGTGAGACCAAAGAAGGATCAATCATCCGCGAAGCCTACAATGGCGAAAAACTGATCTTTGAACGTCACCGCCACCGTTACGAAGCAAACCCTGCCTACAGAGAAGAACTTGAAAAGGCCGGTATGATCGTTACTGGTGAGTCCAATGGTCTCATCGAAACTGTTGAGATCCCTTCGCACAAATGGTTCCTTGGGGTTCAGTTCCACCCTGAGTTCACGTCGCGCCTTCAGACGCCAAATCCTTCAATATTGGCATTTGTGAAGGCATCGCTAGCGGCTACGGAGTCACACTAAGCGAAAACGGTCTCTTGCTATGCCGGTATGACGTTTTTGACGCTAGAGAACGCCTATGCTGTGAGTGCACGCCGCTTTTACTACGTCTAAGGTCAATCTCATGATTCAAGTTCCAAACGTTCCCACTCTTGACCTAGATGCGCTGAAACGCAAACTGGACGAACGTTTTTCAGACGGATTTTCCAAGCTCTCCGACATCCCTGATCCCTCTCTATTGCTTAACGCGCCCAAAGCTGCCAAACGCATCGCTGATGCCGTTCGCAACACAGAGCGCATTGCGCTTGTAGGCGACTATGACGTCGATGGTGTTACTGCGACTGCCTTGACGACCCTCTTTTTCAGAGAGCTGGGCTACCACCTGGATGTGATCATTCCCAACCGCTTTGTCGATGGGTATGGTGTCTCGCCATCTGTACTGGAACGCATCGATGCAGACCTGATCTTTACCGTGGACAACGGCATCAATGCTTTTGCAGCTGCAGAGGTCTGTAAAGCACGCGGTATCGATCTTATCATCACGGACCACCATACCCCTTCCGACACACTCCCAGATGTCTACACCATCGTCGACCCCAAGCTTGCTGAGGACACCTACCCCTTTAAAGAGATCTGCGGAGCACAGGTCGCCTGGCTGGTGCTTGTACTGGTCAAGAAAGAGCTCAACCTGACGATCGATATGGGGCAATACCTTCCGATGCTTGCACTTGCCGTTGTAGCAGACGTCATGCCGCTTATCGGCATTAACCGTGCCATCGTCCAGCACGGTCTTAAGAAGATGATGACAAGCACGATGCCCGCTTTTATTATTATCAGAGAATACCTTGAAAAATCGGTGCTGAGTGCTGAAGACATCGGCTTTCAGATCGCCCCCCGCATCAATTCTGCCGGACGGCTTGAAGATGCCTCGATCGCACTGGAATTTCTGACGGCAGATAACCCGGAAAAGGCCTTTAAACAGTTTGAACTGCTCAATCAGCTCAACGACCTTCGAAAAGCGATCGAAGCCGATGTGACTGAAGAGGCGATCGCCCAGGTCCAAGAGGGCGACGATGTTCTTGTTGTGGTCGGTGAGGATTGGAACGAAGGGGTCGTCGGTATCGTTGCCTCGCGTTTGGTCCACCGTTTCGGCCGTCCGGCCATCGTCTTAAGCGTTTCAGAGGGGCGGGCAAAAGGAAGTGCTCGAAGTATCGGCAGTGTCAGTATCTATACCCTAATCAAATCACAGGAAGAGTTGCTTGAAGGGTTTGGCGGGCATATGATGGCCGCAGGACTATCGATGCCCCTGGAGCATATCGCGGCATTTAAAGAGGGTATCAATACTCTGGCTGCCACTCTGGACCCCAATGCGTTCATACCGCAAGAAGAGCTCATCGGTGAACTGACACCGGAGACCATCGGCATTAACCTCTTGACCCTGCTTGATGCGTATGAGCCCTTTGGTGAAGCCAATCCTCGTCCCCGTTTCCTGGCCAAAGATGCTTATGTTGAGAGTGTCAGCTATATGGGCAAAGAACGCGATCATAGCCGTATCGCCATCCAACTCGAGGGGGGCATTCAAAAACATGACCTTATTGCCTTTAAACAGCGCTACAAAATGGAAGCCAATCGCCGTTTGAGCTGCAGCTATACTATCAGTAAAAACGAGTGGAAGGGTAATATCTCTTTGCAGATGATGCTGGATAAGTTCTACACCAGCTAAACAGTAGCAACGTTCAGGCAGACTCTTTGCAGAAGTGCCTAATCCAGCAGTGCCTTTATCTCAGTGATCCGCTCAGCCGTCGAACCCTCTTGTCGCAACTCATTAAGCTTCTCTGCGACCATACTGTTGCCCATATTCAAAAACAGCCCCTTCAGAGCATGTAGAGAGAGGTTAAGCGCATCTATATCGATCTGCTCGCTCTCCAACAGTGCCTGCAGTTTGCTCAACTCTTTAGTGAGGTCACGTTTTCCGGCAGCAAGCAGTGCTGTAATCTGCTCATCTTCAAAGCCAAAAGCCTGAAAATGCTTACGAGCGATCTCCGCTGTATCGTTAATAAGTTTTTCCAACTGTCACCCCTTCATTATCTCACTGTTCATTTCTTATAGTATAAACTATCCAACTGAATATTTACACTACATCATATAATTCAAAATTATACCAAGCTCAACTGTGTATAATTAGACAATATCTATGTATCGAAAGCAAGCATTTTCAAAGAGTTAATGCTATATATTTATGTCAGATATTAAAAAGTACGAGGTCATTATGATTAAAATTGCTATCGCTGATGACCACGAAATTGTCCGAAGCGGACTCATGATGCTTATCCAGCAACAGGAAAATATGGAAGTAGAGGCTCAGGCATCTTCCTATGAAGAGCTTATTAATCTTCTGGAAAAAGAGGCCTATGATCTTTTGATTCTGGATCTGAACCTCGGAGACAAAAACGGTCTTGAGTCGATCGAGAATGTCAGCAACCTCTTTCCCGACCTGCCTATTCTGGTCTTAAGTACCTATCCTGAAGACCCTTATGCCGTTCAGACATTCAAAGCCGGAGCTTCCGGTTATCTCAATAAAAAAGTGATCTCGGCCGAATTGAGTACAGCCATCCAGAAGATCACATCAGGCAAAAAATATATCAGCGAATCGCTTGCCGAGAACCTTGCATACGGGTTCAGCCTTGAAAAAACCAGCAAAAATCCGGTTGAGCTGCTTTCAAAACGTGAGTTTGAGATCCTGTCCCTCATCGCTTCCGGCTATGCCTATAAAGAGATCGCACAAAAACTTGACCTCAGCCCAAAAACCGTCTCGACCTATCGCTCGCGTATATTGGAAAAACTGAACCTCACCAATACCACGCAGCTTTTGCGTTTTGCCTATGAGCACCAGATAACGAGTTACTAACAGACTGTTAGCCACTGTCACACCATATGTGCCAGTGTCTGTTCTAGGACAATGTCTCTCCAAGACGGTTGAGCGTTATTCTAAACAGGGCACCGTTATTGGTATTGTAAGCACGCAATTTTCCTCCGCAGTGCTCTTCTACAATCAGCTTGGACATATAGAGACCAAGCCCCGTCCCGTTATGCTCATCTTTGGTCGTAAAGTAGGGATCGAAGATCTTGTCTAAGATCGATTCATCAATGCCTCCGGCATTGTCCTCTATCTCCAGTATCTCACTCTCCTTATCCGAATAACATCGGATCGTTATAGTCGGGTCTTTTACCTTTTTCTCCAGCAGTGCATCCTCCGCATTTTTCATCAGATTCATCGTTACCTGCAGAAGCTCGTTAGTATAGGCGAACATCTTTTCTGTACTGGCAAATTCTGTCTTCACTATGATATTTTCTCTTTCCAGCCCGATGGAAACAATACGCAGCACATTGTTGATGATATCAGAGAACATAGTCTCCTCTTTTCCTTTATCCGGTTTAAAGAAGTTTCTGAAATCGTCAATAGTAGACGAGAGATGCAGCACATAATCGGATATACGTTCCAGTCTGCTTTCAAAAAACAGTTCATCGTACTGTTTCTTCTTCACTTTTGCGTGCAGTGCGCTTACGGTCAAAGAGATCGCATTAAGCGGTTGTCGCCACTGATGTGCGATCATACTCATCATCTCCCCCATCTGTGCCAAACGCGACTGCTGTAGAAGCTGCTTCTCTTTGTTTCTATTTTTTTCGATCTCCTCTTCAACCCTTGTCTCCAGAGTGCTGTTGATCTTTTCCAACTCATAGGACGTTTCTGCGATCAGACGAGCCAATGCCTTTAGTGTCTGGTTCTCTTTTGCTTTGGTACGCGAGTCATCTTCCTGCAATTGCGGTTTTACGGCATGTTCCGACTCACTTAGACTCAGTACCGTCATTGTCTGGTTAAGTACCTCATTTTTTGTTGCACACCGGTTTGAAAAGAACTCCCCGTACGTAAAAAAACCGCTCGTGGGGGCGATCCTGCCAAGAGAGTGGATCTCGAATGCGATATTACTCCCCACCAGGGTCTTTCTGGCCATGCAGGAGTAGATAAAAATTGATTCGCTAGCGGCAGAGCTAACGCTCCTGCACATCTCATTCTCTCCCTGAATAATGGTCTCTATATTGCCGTATCCGAATGTCACCTGATCACCAACACTGACATTTCCTGCAAATACCAGAGAACCGTTTTCCCCTTTTGCGATCATTGCTCTGGCGATATTCAGCCCCTCTCGTTTTATAAGCAGTGGAAACTCCAGTGCAGACCTTGGGAGGTCTGCAACGATCTCATCGCCCAGATATTTTGCATACAGATCAACCGCTTTCATGTTGTCGATCTCATAAACGGTATTCCCTTTTGCCTTTGTTATCGTTAAGGTTTTGCCGATATTGACCCAGCCGAGGTTTGCCCCGGTATTGACAAGCAGATCTTCATTGTATAGAGCTGCCACGACAGCACCGTTGGTCAGTACTTCATTCTCGGTAAAGACGATCGTCTGCTCAAATGCCCCGTTATCACCTGCCAATCCGCCTGCGACGATCAAACTGTTGTCATATTCACTGAAAGCCTGCAGATAGGCCTCACCTTCAATACGCAGACCATCCGCAAAGCTAATAACAACTTTTGGTTTTCGCTCCCGGTCAAATTGCGTAATGAGACGTTGTGTTGTTGCGTAACTGTCTTCTAAATTTACGGTGCTGTACGTCGCAACCACAGTCTCATCGAACATACTAAACGACAGTATCGTTGCTGTTTCCGTGACTTCACCGTCGATGATCTCGCCCGAAGTCGTGGTACCGATGATGTTGATATGCGGTATCAGCCCTTTGATCGTTGCTACCAGATGGGTTATAAAGTCAACCTCACATCTCCCGGTAAAGATCTGCAATAAAATATTCTGCTGCTGTACAATTCCATTCTCCTCAATAAACTCTTTTAGCGTATCATCGTCTTGATAACGTTTATTTACTGTTTTCATCTCTTTTATCCATAATTATTCTGAAGCATGCGCCTTTTGCGCTGTTGGCGACACTCAGCGTGCCCTCACAATGCTCCTGTATGATGACCTTTGACATATAGAGCCCCAGTCCCGTTCCGTTGTGTTGCTCTTTGGTCGTGAAATAGGGGTCGAAGATCTTGTCCAAGATCGATTCGTCAATACCCCCGGCATTATCCTCTATCTCCAGGATTGACTTCTCCTTGTCGTCATAACATCGTATTGTTATGAGCGGCTCTTTCGTCTTGTTCTGTACCAGTACATCCTCGGCGTTTTTGATCAAGTTCAAAACGACCTGAAGAAGTTCATTGGTATAGGTCATCATCCTTGCCTTGCTATCACACTCTTTCTGCACCGTGATGCTATTGCTTTCCAGCCCGGGCTTGAGAAACCCTAATGCATCATCTACGATTTCAGAAAACGAGATCTCCTGTTTTTCCTTATCAGGTTTGAAAAAGTTTCGGAAGTCTTCGATTGTGTCTGAGAGATGCTGCACATAGGCCGATATCCGTTCGAGTCTGCTTTCAAAAAATGCTTTGTCGTATTTTCCCTCGCTAACCTTGTGTGTCATTGTCGCGGTTGTCATAGAGATGGCATTAAGAGGCTGACGCCACTGATGTGCGATCATACTGATCATCTCCCCCATCTGTGCCAGACGTGACTGCCTGAACATCATCTTGTCTCTATGCCGGAGTGCTTCTTGCGCCATATATTCAGCGGTGATATCTTGAATAGTACCCATCGAAACCAAGGGTGTACCCTCTTCATCAAAGCGTGTCTCACAATGTTCCTTGACATACTTGATACGCCCATCAGCCATCATGAGCCGGTGTATGATTTCGTAAGGTTCTCGTGTGTCTAAGCTCTTAAGATAGGCGCCGTTGACCGTTTCTCTGTCGTCGGGATGAATGGCTATGAGAAAATTCTCATAGGTGGCCATATCGGCTGTATGGGGAAGTTCAAAGATGTTATATGTCTCATCGCTCCACAGCAGTTTGTCGTTTTCGATGTCAAGCTGCCATGAACCGAGCTTCGCCTGTGCCTGTGCTTTTTTCAGGCCGCCGATCGCCTCTTCGATCTTTGACTCCAGCGAGTCGTTGAACTCACTGAGCTTTGTCGTAAGATTGATCTCCGCCGAGATGTCTGTATCTGTACCGACCAGGCGAATAGCCTTGCCGTTGTCATTATAGAGCGCTTTGCCTCGATCATATATCCATATCCAATGCCCGTCTTTATGGCGGAGGCGGTATTTGGCCTCATACACGTCTGTTTCCCCATCAAGCGTGCACTGCACAGCTCTGTCAACTATCCCTTTATCATCGGGGTGGACCCGTTCCAGCCAGGTGCTGGAATCATTGTCAAGCTCATCATCCATATAGCCCAGCATCTCTTTCCAGCGCGGCGAGAAGTAGAGCGTATCATTTGCAATGTCCCAGTCCCAAAGACCGTCACGGCTCCCGCTTAATGCCAATTCCACCTGTCTTTGAAGAGCCGCATTATCATCCTCAAGCTTTTTTTGTTCCGTAATGTCTCTCCAGAGAACATGGAGAAGCTTTTTGTTGTCAAGAACGATCGGTGTCAACGTGACCTCAACCCAAAACGCTTCACCCGTCGCTTTCACATGCACCCACTCAAAACGGTTGACCCCTCTTTCAAAAGCGAGGGTCATCATCTCCTCCGCTTTTTCAGATGAACGTCTGCCGTCGGGTTGATATTTTGGGGAGAGTGCTGCCGGGGAGAGGTGTAAAAGTTCCTCTTTGTTAGCGTACTTAAGCATCTTCACGATCGCCTGGTTACAGTCCGTAAAAAGACCGTTGTCCAACAAGAGCACACCGTCGGTAGTGCTGTTGAAAATCAGCTCATATACACTCTTCTGCTCTTTTAGCTTCGCCTGCTGTCTGCGTATTTGCACATTTGCCGCTTGCAATTTTTTGTTCTGTCTCTTCAGTATAAAGTGACGGAAAAGAAGTATAAAAAACCCGAACATTGTGCCGATCAGTATATTCCTGAGCAGACTATAGTCAAACGGCTTTTCATTGTTCACACGGGTCCAGCTGTTTATGATCTCCTTTTTCTTTTTTGGGTCAAGTGCGTCGATCGCCTTGTTTACGATCTCCGTTAAGATCGGCTCGGCCTTCTGCACACCGAAACTGCCATACAGATTAATGTCTGTAAACTGACTAATGATCTTCAGCTCTTTGGGATAATGTCGGCTGATCCCAGATGTGATCGGCAGTATGCTTCCCAGGTAGGCATCGACACTGCCTTCAGCTACCTTCTTCAGACCCTCCTGCAGATCAGCTACATACACCAGCTCCATGTCGGGATAGTTGGATCGAATATAGTCTGTATGACTATCGCTGTCTTTGTATATGGCGACTTTGAGATGCCCCGTATTGGCAATATCCGATATGAACGGTTTCTCAACTGTTGCAGCCAAAGCCAGATGATCTGCTATCACCGACTTGGTAGGTGTCAGATGCGGATAATAGTTTGGTGCTGCCGAAACAGGCACGGCAATGTCGACCTCGTGCGCTTTGGTCCGTGCGATACAGTCTGCCCAGTTTTCTGTGCGGACAAATTCAAAAGGAATCCCTATAATGTTCTCGTACTCTTTGACAAGGTCGACAATCAATCCTTCAGGATGAATACCGCTAAAGTCGATATAGGGACGCCACAGACGCTGGCCGCAAACGGTGACCTTCCCTTTTTCTTGCAGAAATGCCCGCTCTTCTTTCGTAAACAGTTCGGCAGCCTTTCGATCGTCTTTCAACATAAATGCTTCAAGATCAATGCTGTTTTTGACCAATCCGATCTTTGTATACGCTTCGTAGATCTTCTGCATGTTTTTACTGTTGATAGCGCCGATTTTTCCGGTTTTGTAATAGGCCAGTTTTTTAAGTGCTTGCGCTTCATAGATAAGCTCTTCGCGTGTTTTTCCCTGCGTATTGTATTTTTCCAGGATCACGCCGACCGTTTCGTCAATGTGTCTGAAAGCGTATCCCCATCCTTTCAGCGACGCGTCTTTAAATGCGACAGCGCGCTGCGGATGACTCTCTACCTCATCTTGACTGCTGAAAAGAAGATCACTGTAAAAACTGAATCCGTAGTCTTTGGGATGAAACAGTCTGTATCGGACACCGCGTTTGTCCAACTGATACGTTTCATTGGTGTTATAGACGATGATGGCATCGGCATGGCCTTTGATAAGAACGTCAATATCCGACTCTTCATGTCTGTGTCGTCGCTGACTTAGTGTGATGTTCTGTGCATCCAACAGGCCGCGAATGGCCACGGAGTCGCCTAACGTCCCTGAGACATCAAAGTGTTTTCCGTCCAGATCCTCGATAGTCTGGATATCCGGACGCTCTTTTGTCACAATGACAATAGGCGACGCTTGAAGGATCGCGGCGAGAACAACCACTTTTTTCCCCTGCGACCAATCGACGATGAGGGAGGCCTCGCCTGTTGCATATTGGGCCTCATGGCTTAAGACGCTCTCGACGACATCACGTGAG
This sequence comes from Sulfurimonadaceae bacterium, assembly GCA_041571435.1. Lineage (GTDB taxonomy): Bacteria > Campylobacterota > Campylobacteria > Campylobacterales > Sulfurimonadaceae > Sulfonitrofixus. The sequence continues at coordinate 19,604 of JBFFUI010000013.1, forward strand.
AAATCGATCTCCCTGATCTCGACATCAAGTCCCGCCTCTTTATAAAACCCTTTTTCTTTGGCCATATAGTAGCCTGCGAATTGAAACTGATGGTACCATTTGAGCTGTAAGGTGACTTTATCAAGATCATCTGTCGAAAAAAGGTGGCTGGCCAGCAGCACCATCACTATGATATATCTCACACTCGTTCCTTATATGCGCGTCTCTAGTCCTGGCTGCACGGCAGACTGTTTCGTTACCGTTCAGTCTCCACTGGAAGAAAACTTTTAATCACGCTGAGCAGCTTATCCGGTTCAATCGGTTTGCTGATATAATCATCCATGCCGGCTTGCAGGAAACGCTCCCTGTCTCCCTTGAGCGCATTCGCCGTTAACGAGATGATCGGGGTATGCTTCAGGCCTCTCTCTTTTTCTATCTGCAGAATCTTTTTGGTCGCACCGACACCGCCGAGTTCCGGCATATTCTCATCCATCAGGATCAGGTCATACTGTCCGTTTTTGAACTTATCGACCGCTTCAACACCGTTGTGTGCCATCTCGTATGTCACACCGGCATTGTCAAGGATGATGCTCAGGAACATCCGGTTGGCCTCATAATCTTCTACGATAAGAAGATGGCCCTTCAGTGCGCCCTCGTCTCGTTGAAGGGGCTTTGGCTTCTCTTTGCTCTCCTCGCCTATAGGCATCGGTATAGAGAGCGTGAATATGCTCCCTTTGCCCTCTTCGCTTTTCAGCGTGAGCTCACCGCCGAGCAGCTCTGTCAACTGTTTGCTGATCGCCAGACCAAGACCGGTCCCGCCATACTTGTTCGTCGTACCGTCAACCTGCGTAAAGGAGTCAAATACCGTCTCTTGCTGTTTTTCAGGAATACCGATCCCGTAATCTTTAACCCGTATGTTTAATCGCCCTTTGCTGTACCATACACTGTATTTTACAGTGTCACCTTCGGATGAGAATTTGACCGCATTGGAGAGAAGGTTCGAAAGTATCTGTTTTATTCGCAATACATCACTGTAAAGGGACTTCGGCATAAAGCGGTTGTAGAAGATCTTTAAAACAACCCCTTTTTCGGCTGCCTTTGCCTGAAAGAGTTCAGCGACCGCGATCAGGTCATTGTATGGGTTAAAGTTGACCGGTTCGATATCCAGCTTCCCGCTCTCTATCTTGCTGGTGTCCAGGATGTCACTGATGATCTGAAGCAGGGAGTCGGACGAGTTTTTGATCACCTCGAGATAGCGAAGTTTTGCCGGGTCTGTCTCTTTTTCGTTTAACAGTGCGATAAAGCCGGTGATCGCATTGAGCGGTGTACGGATCTCATGAGACATGTTGGCCAGGAACTGGCTTTTTTGTCGGGAAGCGGCATCTGCTTCCAATTTAGCTCTGCGCAGCGCCAGGTTTGCCTCCTGCATTTTTGCATGATACTCTTCAATCTTCTTTTGATTTTTAATACTTTGCGTAACGCGCGAAAGCACCTGCTTGATCTGCTCTATGCCCATCGGCTTGAGAATAAAATTGGATATCCCCATATTGATCAGGGTAAGAAGATAACCGGCTTCATTATGTGCGGAGGTGACAACGATATTGGCTTTAGGATTGATCATACGGATCGCCTCCAGCATTTTGATACCGTTCATCTTTGGCATGTTGATATCGGTGATAACAACATCGTAGTACGTATTGTTCTCTTCGTAAAACTGTTTGTACTTGCTGAGACCTTCTTCCCCATTGACAGCGACGTCAATGTGCTCAAAATACTCATCAAGCATATCCAGGGTACTCTCACGCACCATGTCGCTGTCTTCGACATACAGAACCGTCAAGTATTTACCCAACTCTAAATATGTCTGAATTTTATGGCTCATTTATTTTGCTCTCCGTTCCTATCTGTCCACTTTATCTATTATACATTAAAAAACACCCGCCATCCGAATAGAGCTACCTTTTCGGCGTTTGTCTCTATTGCAAACTAACCATACGCAACATTTACTTCTCTTTGCCTAGCAGGCTGCCGATCTTCTCTAAAAGATGCGGCGGCTCGATCGGTTTTGCAAGGTAGTCATCCATACCTTCATCGATAAAGTGTTGTCGATCACCGATCAGGGCATTGGCCGTCAATGCTATGATCGGCGTATGTACCAGCCCCTGTTCCTCTTCAATCTTCAAGATCGCTTTGGTCGCGCCTATACCGTTGAGCTTTGGCATGTTCTCGTCCATCAGGATCAGATCGAACCTTCCTTTGCTAAACTTTTCGACAGCCTCCACACCATTTTCTGCGACCTCATAGGTCAATCCGGCACCGCTGAGTATGATACCGACAAACATGCGGTTGGCTTCGTTGTCCTCGACAAGCAGCAGGTGCCCATCAAGATTGCCATGCTCCTGCTGCACCTCTTCGCTGCTCACATCGCTATCCTCGCCGAGTGAAACAGGCACAGAAAAGAAGAAGGCACTCCCCTCACCCAGGGTACTTTCGACTTTAAGTTCTCCTCCAAGCATCTCGACAAGCTTGGCACTGATCGTCAAGCCAAGCCCCGTACCCCCGTACTCTCTTACAATCGACGTGTCCGCTTGCGCGAATGACGCAAAGATGTGCTGTTGCTTATCTTCCGCTATACCGATACCGTTGTCTTCGACTCGTAAATGCAACTGCCCTTCATCATACGTTATCATGCAGCTTATCTTTCCCTGCTTGCCGGTAAACTTGATGGCGTTGGAGAGGAGGTTGGAGAGCACCTGCTTCAGTCTCAGAACATCCCCATGCAGTGTCTTTGGGATGTTTTCATTGCATCTGATGCCAAGAGCGATCTCTTTTTCAGCCGCTTTTGCCTGAAACAGTTTTGCCGTGCCGTAAAGCTCTTTCTTCGGCTGAAAGTCAACCTCTACGATCTCCAACTTTCCGCTCTCGATTTTGCTGCAGTCCAGAATATCGTTGATGATCTGCAACAGTGTCTCGGAAGAGTTTTCAATGATCTCAAAATACTTGCGTTTTGACTCGTTGTGTTCATCTTCTTTGAGCAGAGAGATAAAACCGTTCATTGCATTGAGCGGTGTCCGGATCTCGTGCGACATATTGGCCAAAAACTCACTTTTCGAAGAGGAGGCACGTTCGGCCTCTGCCTTGGCTGCCTCCATAATCGTATGGCTCTCTTCCAACTTACGTTTTGCCTCCAATATCTCTTCGGTCTTCTGCTTCTGTTTCTGGTAGGAGTCCACCAGCATACTGTTCATCAGAGCCAGTGTCTCTTCCACCTCTTTACGCTCGGTAACATCCAGGAACGTTCCCTGAACATAGACGATCTTCTCCCCGTCACGGACAACTTTTATTGTGGCCGAGATCGTCCGGTTTACACCGTCTTTGCGAACGATGTTCCAGCTATGCTCGCTCCCGACCTCCTTGTTATTCAGAATATCCCGTAAGTTTTTTCGGTAACGTGCGCGTTCTGATGGTACCAGGTAAGAGAGTATGGTTCGCAATGCCGGCGTGAAACTCTGCGGTACCTCCCCCAATAACTTGTAGAGTTCATCACTCCATCTTATCTTATGCTCTTTAATATCCCATTCCCAGCTTCCAAGATGTGCGATACTTTGCGCTTCCATCAACCTGGCTTCGTTTCTGGCCATCTTGTTTTCGAGCGCCTTTTTCTCACTGACATCCGTATGGGTTCCCAGCATCCGTACCGGTCTGCCTTCCTCATCAAAGATGGTCTTGCCGCGACCCAGGACCCATACCCAGTGCCCATCTTTGTGTTTTAGTCTGTGCAGGTTTTCATACTGCTCTGTCTTACCCGAAATATTGGCTTCGAAGTCCGCAAAGGTCTGCTTCATATCATCAGGATGGATCCGGCTCTGCCACTCCTGAAACTCATTTTTTAGTTCATTTTCATCATACCCGAGCATCTCTTTCCAGCGTTTGGAAAAATAGATCGTATCTTCCACCAGATCCCAGTCCCAAACGCCATCGCCTATCCCGGCCAGCGTCAGTTCATACCGCTCATTGATGCGCTGTATCTCTTTCTCTGCCGCGAGACGTTCGCTGATATCAACCGATATCGCTACAAGCTGCGGTCTGTCCTCCAGATCGATCCGCTGAAAATGTGTCTCTACAGGGTAGGTCGTGCCATCTTTACGGCGGTTTTCACCCACAACCACCCGATGTTTCACACTTCCGTCACGCAGTGACTGAAGGGCACTCTCCATCTCGTCTCTGTCGCCCGCGCATAGATTGGACAAGGATATGCTTTTCATCTCATCATGCGTGTAGCCGAGGCCGTGGATCGCCGAACAGTTCGCAAAGGAGGCATTGTCACTATCGAGTTCAAAAATGTAGACTTCATTCACATTGAGATTCAAAACAGTGGCAAGTTTTTCCTGTTCTTTCTGCAGCATGGTCAAGACCGTAATGTCGGAAAACGCCCCCAGTACGCCGATGACCTCACCCGATGTATCCCGCAAAGGCACTTTTGAGATCGAGACAATCATCGCATCATCGCCGGGCAGATCGATATTGCTTATATAGTTTTTATGCGCCTTTCCCGTTGTAATGACCTCTTCATCCGTCGCCCGATAAGCCAAAGCATGGTTGTGCCAGGCAAAGGCAAAATCATCTTTGCCTACGATCTCTGATACATTTTCGACACCGGCCATTTTTGCGAAAAGTGCATTACCGCCAATGTAGTTTTTATCCCTGTCCTTCCAAAAAATGTAGATCGGCAGCGCATCCAGAAGCTCCCGTAAAAACTGGCTCTCTTTGTGCAGCGAGTCCGTCCGTTCCTGCACCAATTGGTTCAAACGCTGATTCAACGATTCAAGCTCATCGTTCTTTTTCTCTACACTGCGGGTCAACTCGACTTTTCGGTTGGTATAGAAGGACAAAAGAAGAAAAACACCCAGCAACGCCAGGGAGACTGCGGCCACTCTCACCCAATAGTCAACGCCCAGGAAGATGCCTTTGACATCTTTTTGAAAGAGTGTGAAAAAAGCTTCGACCTGCTTGGTTTCACCCCTTTTGACCACCAGGAAAGTGACCTGCTTGTCAAACATCCACTTATCCAGCAAGATTGAAAAGGCATCGTCTGAGACCATTCTATACGCGATCTCCTCTCGGCTCTCATCTCCATAAAGATGGTCCAGTATATCTTTCGGGTCATCAGGCGTCCCCGCTTCCCTCATCATTTTCAGAAAATTTTCGTTTTCAAAACTTTTTCGATACTGCTCTTTTTGAACAGTTGAGAGCATCTCTTTATTGACAATAAAATGGAGATGGATATCCAAGAGTTTTTCAAGTTCGTCGACAAACTCCATAGGCGAAACTGAGAACTCCACACAGCCTATATACGCCTTATTCTTGTCAAAAAGAGGATAGACGAACCTGAAAAGACCGGCATGTTTTCCGACTTCAAACCCCTCTGTCGGCAGATGGTCACTGTTGACCCTGGCGACACCGGAGAGAATACCGTTGATCTCATATCCCACCCGTTCGGGCGCGTTCATACGCATAAAACTGTGGTTGTCCGGCAGATAAAAATGCATCTCTTTGAACTTTTGTTCTCTGATACTCCGATAGTTCTCATGTAAAAGCGATGCCATCTCTATTCGAAGCGCTTTTTTTCGCTCTTCATCGGCTACTGCGGCCTCACTGAAAAGCGCTATCACCTCGGGGTCTGTTCTGACAGCGGCATAGGCCATTTGCGATACTTTTTGAAACCCGCTGTAGAGGCTGGTATAGGCCTCTTCCGCCGTAGCCGTCTGGATCTTCAGAAAGTCCTGAACGACATATTGCTGCCTGTAGTACAACATGGCTATCAGCAGCGTCTCTAAAAGAAGAAAAAGCACAAGAAGGAGTTTATTTTTAAAAATGTACACTTTTGCCAAACCTTAACCGATAATTACCGTATATTCCTATTAATTCTATAGTATTTTATTTTAAATTGACTATAGCTGTTTATCTATCCGATGTCTGTAGGATTAATCCTACAGGACGTAAGCTTTACGCCTCTTGTATTAACACCACTATATGTAATATATTATACATACAAATGGGGCTTTTTAAAATTGTCCCCGAAAATGAAGTCTGCAGAGGTTTTTATTTCTCTTTCTTCTGTATAATCCTCCCGCCGAAAGGAGCGGAAATGCCTATCAACAGAGACCAGATAGCCGAAAGGCTAGGATTTAAACGCAGTGACATCGATATGCTGCTTGCTATGTTCAGCAAAAATGCCGCGACATCTTTTGAAGAGATGCAGACAATGATAGCTGAAAAAAATATGCAGGGGATCGCCGATGCCGCCCATGCAATAAAAGGTAGTGCCGGCAACTTGAAACTGGATAATATCTACAACCATGCTCTGATGATCGAAATGGCCGCAAAACAGTCCGAAGATCTGGATTATGCCGCAGCACACGAACAGTTGGGCAGACTGCTCGATGCCGTATGATCCAGATGCGGCAAGACTATTAGGTGAGTAGAAGCTATGAATGAGCTTTTGACAAAGCAGTTGCGTGCAAGTTTTGGAGAAGACTTTGACCAGGAGAATCTGAGCGACGAGCTGAAAGACTTTGTTGCTAAGGTGCAGCAGTCCTATACCAAACACGAACGTCAGACAGCACTTCTGGACAATACGCTCAACCGTCTCTATAAAGAACTCAACGAGTCAAACAAATTCGTCATAGAAAGAAACAATGATCTCTATGAACTTCTTAAAGAGCGTTCTAATGCGCTGTCGGTTCAGACCGAAGAGGCGGATAAAGCGCTTAACCTTCTCAGTCAGTACAGAGAGGCGATCGACACCTCTCTTATTGTTACGATGACCGATCCTGATGGTATTATTACCTATGTCAATGACAACTTCTGCAAGATCAGCGGATACTCTCAGACAGAGGCTGTCGGCCATTCGCACAATATTATTCGTCATCCGGATACCCACACGAAAGTCTATGACAAACTGTGGTCGGCACTGCACAATAAAAAGATCTGGCACAGCACCATGCGAAACCAGAAAAAAAATGGTGGCACCTACTACGTCAGTGTCAGTATCATCCCCTTTCTTGATGTGGATGGAACGATCATCAACTACATGTCTATCCAGGAGGATATTACGTCCAAGGTCGTGGCAGAGCAAAAACTGAAGACGGAACAGGCACGAACGTCTGCGATCTTCAACCATCAAGAGAGTGCCGTTATCATCTCCAATAGAGCAAGTGGAATCACTGAGGCCAATAAATCGTTTTACTCCCTCTTTGGCTTTAAGAACCTCGATGAGTTCAAAAGACAACACCGTTCTATCTGTGAGCTGTTCCTGTCCGAAGAGGGCTATCTTGCCCCAAGTACACCAAGACGACACTGGGCTGATGATATCTTTGAACATCCCGACAAGGTCCACCGTGCGCGCATCAGAAATAAAAATGGTGACATCGCGACCTTCAGAGTTCACGCACGCTATATCAAACTTGATGGCAAAAGGTCGATCTTGAGTACCTTTACAGATATCACTGATTCTGAACTGCTTCGCGTCAAAGCGGAAGAGGCGAAACAGGCCAAATCAGAATTTCTCGCCAACATGAGTCATGAGATCAGAACACCGCTCAACGGTATCTTCGGCTTTTTACAGCTGCTTGAAACGACAAAGCTCGACAGCATGCAAAAAGAGTATGTTGATATCGCACAAGGCTCTATGAAGACATTGCTTAGTGTCGTCAATGACATTCTTGATTTTTCTAAAATCGAGAGCGGTAAAATCGAAAAGACCTTTACCGAACTGTATACACAGCAACTCTTTGAGAGTATCTACGAAAGATACATCGCCGTTGCACAGAAAAAAAATATCACCTATACACTGAAAATCGATCCTAATGTACATGACCAGCTCTTGCTTGATGAGCTGCATATCCGACAGATTATGCAAAACTTCATCAACAACGCCCTCAAATTTACGCCGGACAATGGTTCGGTCACGGTTAAGGTGGATCTGCTCTCAACACATGATGATACGCAGCGTATACGTATCGCCGTAGAGGACACAGGTATCGGTATCGAAGAGAACAAACTTGAGACCATCATGCAGCCTTTTTCCCAGGCAGACTCCAGTACCACACGAAAATTTGGCGGAACAGGGCTTGGGCTAAGTATCAGTAAGTCTCTTATCGAACTTTTGGGCGGAGAGATGGAGATTATCAGCGACGAAGGCAAAGGCAGCACCTTCTACTTTGAGATCGACACGCAAATGTGTCACCAATCAGTGTCACACAAGAAGAAAGACACCACCGAGGCAGAAAGTACATCATCAGACACTGCAGCAGAGGTAAACGAAAGTGAACCTATGAACATTCTGATTGCGGAAGACTATGAAGTGAACAGGATGTTCATCAGCATGCTGCTCAACAACTATGGCAACCTGACCTATGACTTTGCCACAAACGGCGAAGAGGCGGTCAATATGCTAAACAAAGACCCTTATGACCTTATTTTGATGGACATCAACATGCCGGTCATGAACGGCTGTGATGCCACACTTGCTATTCGAAACGAGCTGAAGATTGATACGCCGATCATTGCGTTGACTGCCAATGCCCTTGAGGGGGACAGAGAACGGTTTTTAGAGCTCGGTATGAATGACTACCTGCCAAAACCGCTTGAGATTGCCGACGTGGACAAAATGTTGAAAAAGTATAGACCGCACTAAGCGTCTATGCAGCTTCTGATAGTATAGATGTTTTAGAGAAATGGTACCGGACGGTACCTGTAATGTGTGCAAACGTTAAGAACGCTTGCTGAGGGATTAGCTTAGCCCCAATACTGCTCTGATCTGGTTAGGCATATAATATTCAAACTGTTTAGGGAAGATGAAAAAATCGATTTCACCTTTCGCATCATCCAGTTCACTCCATTCATCAATATCAAAGTTGATAGCGACAATACCCAATGTAGGGATCTTCGAGATATGTTCAGCCGTCAGCATGTTAGCCAGATCAGTCACTTGGGGATTGTGACTGACGACTAAAATACTGTTGAAGCTATTGTCTTCCAACATCAAAGTCTCTTTGAGCGTTTCAGGCTTTGCAAGATACAGTTCCTGAAGATAATGCCTGGGGCCTTCATATTCCATTATGTCCGCCAGTCCATCTGCCGTCTCTTGTGTTCTTAGAGAACAACTTGCAAGAACAAGATCAGGTGATATACCGCGTAACTTCAGATACGAGCCCATCGTGGTAATGTCACGTTTGCCTTTTTTTGTAAGGCCCCGTTCAAAATCACTTGCTCCGGGATCTTGCCAGTCTGATTTCGCGTGTCGAATAAGGTATAAAGTTTTGATATTGGCACCTTTCTATCAGTTACTGTTTGTAAACTTAGAGCTTTCCTAGTTCAATAGACATTGATTTAGAAGCTTTGTCCATGATCATTTTAGCCAAAGCAACATTTCCATCATCACGGAAAATTGAGAAGACGTTCAGTTTTGTGTTGTTGTCAGAACTGAATTCACCTGCACTGTTGATAAGGAATACGTGTCCGTCAAGCGTCTTTGCTTCAATAGAAGCTGCTTCACTGAAGCCGACGTCCAGAGAAGATTCTGAAACCATACGATAGGCATCATTGAAGATACTTGCAGAGTAAGCGATATCTGTACCCGTGTTATCATTGTCGATGTAAAGTGTCTCACCAGAGTAGTTTAGCACGGCAGAACCAAGGTATCCGTTAACTGAACGGAGTTTTTTCATAGAATTGTCAAAATCGATCATTGTTTTATCCTTTAGATTTTATTTTTTTATTTGTTGAGCTGCATCATGAAATCGTTAAACGTTTCAGCGCTCTGACCATTTTCAGCCAAGAAGTCCATCAAAGCTTTTTCTGACGCTTCTACACCGTCACTTTTCTCAATCTCTAACAGTTTGGCATAAAGTTCACCAATTGTTGCTTTAGCGCTCTCAGAAATCTGCTTACGTGTCGAAACATAGTTTCTAAACGAACCGTCTGGGTTCTTCGCTACTCTTACTTGTGCAAGTACCCAGTAATAACCGCCGTCTTTACAGAGGTTTTTTACATAGGCATTCACATCTTTACCTGCTTGTATGTTATCCCAAAGATATTTGAAAATAACTTTCGGCATATCAGGGTGACGAAGAATCGAGTGTGGTTGATCGAGAAGCTCACCTTGTGTATATCCAGAGATTTTCATAAAAATCGGATTCGTATAGGTAATATTACCTTTCTCATCTGATTTAGATACAATCATATCTACACTTGTTACTTCATGTTCAACATCTGTTGGTGTTGGTCTTTCCATCTTGGAACTCCTTGGTTTTTTTTGATTTAAAGCATATTAACAGAAAATCAAACTTTAAGTATGTAGGGAATATCCTACACCTATAATAATCTTTTTTAATTATAATGTGGTTATTCAAATCCTATATATAGAAGAGAACTCATGGAAAAAATCGACGCAGCAGAACTAAAAGGCCTACTTAACGACGTAACCAAAAAAATGGAAAAAGCCAATGACAACATTGAGCTCAACACAATCATCGAGAACTTTATTGTCTCAGTGATGCAATCAGAGTTTGCGTCACTGTGGGTTTTCGATGAGGACAGAGCCGTGCTTGTTCGGGAGCGCGCGGAAGGCAGTGTGCGCGAGATCTCCATGCTTGATCAGCACGGTGTTCTGGCCAAATGTTTCTTTACGCTAAGCGGCGGTATCTATAACTACCTCGCAAGTGAAAAAGAGTATGTGCCTGCGACAGACAACCCGGATGACATACGAATGAAATCTAAGATCATCCTTCCTCTTCTCGACGGTGATCGACTCATGGGTATGCTGACTGCCTACTCTTCTATTAAAAAGATCAAGAACTTTGATGAAGATGATATGGAGCTTCTCGAGGCGATGATACCGTTCCTGATCAATGTCATCTACCGTATGCGTCCGGAGATGAAAACAGATACTACGGAAAGAGTAAAGGTCGGAGAACGTCTTCGTGAAGAGTCCAAAAGCGTTGTTGAGAAGGTCGAAGAGATCACTCAGGTACAAAAGACGACAGAGACATCGGACGAGACACTGCTCTTTCTTTCCAACACGGTACATGATATTCGGACACCTGCCAATACACTTTACGGTTTTCTTGAGCTGCTTGAAGATCAGTTGGAAAATCCACGTCTTCTTCAGTACATCCACAACGCAAAAGAGAGTGCCCAGTTCATCAATGATCTAACCACTTCTATCCTGGACAGAGTCTCAAGTCAGAGAGAGCGTACTAAGGCAAAACCGGTCCAGATCAGTCCGGCAAAGTTCTTTGCCGACATCGCAGAGATCTTTTCAGCCAACATGTTTAACAAGAAAATTACCTTTAACATCTATGTAGACCCTTTGATCGCCAAAGAGATCGTGATCGAGGATATCATGCTTAAACGTGTTGTCATGAACCTTATCGGTAATGCCTACAAGTTTACACCGAATGAAAAAACGATTGATTTCTCGGTGCAATATGATGACGCTGCTAAACGTATGCGTATCTCTATTAAAGATACCGGTATCGGTATCGCAAAAGAGAAACAAGAAGAGATCTTCAAAGCATTTTCACAGGCAGGCGATGACACAAGCGTAAATTACGGCGGAACCGGACTGGGCCTATCGATCAGTGCGCAGTATGTCAAAGACCTCGGCGGTGAGCTTAAACTGACAAGCGAGCTTGACGTAGGAAGCACATTCTACTTTGATATCCCTGTAGAGGTCGCCAACAAAGATGTTACCTTCAAACCTGTCCGCAGCAAGAAGACGCGAGTCGGCGTTCTATTGGCGTCAAACAATGTCTTCAGCGGCATGAACCTAACACGTTACCTAGTGCAGATGGGTCTCGAAAACGAGCAGATAACGCCGATCAACAGCATCGATGAATCTCCGGAGAAGATGACCCACCTTATCTGTTTCCAACAGCAACTTAACGATGATGTAATTACCTATGCACAAAACAAGAATATCCAGCTTCTTGTTGTTGAAGAGTCGTTTTTATCACTTATCCAGGATGCAGAGAACAAAAACTACGCTATTATCTCTCAATACGGCTATTATGCCAATGTACTGCACACATTTATCTCGAACAAAGCACAGATGAAAGTACTTGTTGTCGATGACGATAAGATCAACATCCAGCTGCTTAGAGCAATCCTTGAAGAGGGGTTCTGCCAGGTTGAGACAGCAATGGACGGCGAGATTGCATTGTCAATGCTCAAAGAAGGGATAAAAGAGGGAGAACCGTTCTCCATGGTCTACCTTGACAACCACATGCCTAAGCTTTCCGGTATGGAGGTGATCACAGAGTATCGTGCCTTTGAGAAGAAAATGGATGCCCAGCCTGTTTATTCCGTTTACATCTCCGGTGACCCGGTGGCCGATGCGGATAAGAGCCCTCTGTTCAACTCTTATGTCGGCAAACCGTTCAATAAAAAGAAGATCAAAGAGACATTGCAAGAGGCTACAGGCAAAAAGTAACATTTACTGCCACACGCTGCCGTTACGTTACTTCGGCAGTCTCTCATTGTTATACGAAAAGAGGGAGCCTATCAAGCAGAAAAGTGCCCTCTATGCACCCCGTAATCTATCAATAAACATTGGCCACTCCTGTGGTCTGCTGTAATAGTACCCCTGCACTGTTATCGACTCAAACGTTTTTACGATATCATCTTCCAAGGCGGTCTCCACACCTTCGACGATCACTTCAAGGTCCAAAGCGCGTGACATATCGATGATGGCCTGAAAGAGCGCCTTGCGCTTTATATCTTTATCCAAATTTCTGACATATGATCTGTCCACTTTCAAGCTGTTGATGGGGAGTTCTGCCAGATATTTCAGTGAGGTGTAACCGGTACCATAGTCATCGACCTCGATACCGATGCCCATCATCCTGATCTTTTCAAGCAGCTGTGCCAGGTTCTTGATATTTTGGGTCAGGGTCTCTTCCATGATCTCAAAGTTCAGTTTTTTACCGGCCAGATTGTAGTTATTATGCATAAACTGGATCGTTTCAATGAAGTCGCTTGCCATCAGTACTGCGGGCGAGATGTTGACAGAGAGGGAGATGTCCTCGATACCGGCAGCTTCTAGTTCGGAAAACTTCTTGGATGCCTCAACAAGGGCCTTGATGGTCAGTGGTCCGATCATACCGCTCTGTTCTGCTATAGGGATAAAAAGCAGAGGTGACACCTCGCCAAATTGGGGATGACGCCATCTGGCAAGAAGTTCTGCCCCGTTGAAACGCTGCTCGCTATGCGAGTACTGTCCCTGATAGACAAAATAGATCTCACCGTTTTCAAGCGCGGCCGGTAGGTCCTCCATCAGGCGTTTGCTTTTGAGCAAAAAGGGCTGTTCCAAATTACGGGTAAATGCGATGTGGTTCTTGCCGTCTTTTTGTACTTTTCGCATGGTATTCTCAGCTGTTTTTAGCAGCCTGTACGCATTGTTTTCGTCAGCAGACGAGAGGCTTATGCCGATAGAGGCGCTGATATAGAACATATTGGGATCGACAAAAAAAGGCTCATAAAGTATGGACATAATACGCTTGGCATACTGCTCTGCACTTGCTTCAGACTGCGGTTCCTGTGACACGATCGCAAACTGTTCGTTCCCAACTCTGGCCAAAATATCATCTTTGCCCAGATGCGGCTTGATCTTCTCGCTAAGCTGTACGATCAGCTTGTCATCGATATCAAAACCGAAGGTCTCATTAAAGCGGGCAAGGTCATCGAATTCGATAAAAAGCAGAGAGGTAAGCTGTTTGCTTTCAGAAGTGGCAGCAAGCTTTTTTTCAAGTGATTTGACCAGATAGGTCCGGTTTGGAAGCAGGGTAAGTGAATCGAACTCTGTCGAATACCAGCCTGTCCTCGGGGTGTGATTTACGACCATCTGTGTTCTTTGTCGCTGCTTACATCCGTAGTGCTTGTATGATCACTCTGTTGGATCGGTTGGCCAAAGAACACTTTTTCTTCGCTGACAACGATAGTGAAGCTTGTTGCATTATTTGCGGTCAAGGCCTGTATCTCAGAGGAGTACAAAAAATAACCAGCATCCGGCTTCATCAATTTCTTCTGTCAATTATCTGTTAGACGTGCAGAAGTTGACGCACATTCTGCTTATATGAAGTCGGCAAGATCGGCTTTTTGAAAAAAGCGTCAAAGTAAGCACTGTGCTCTTCATATTCATGCGGATAGATCGTCAGAGCAGCGATACGTGTGTCACTGTTTTTCTCTTGTGCTGCCTTTGCTACATCTATACCTGATCCGTCCGGAAGGTTGATATCAACAACCATGGCATCGTAATTGTTATTGGCAATCTTGTCCAGCGCATCTTTGACACTGTTGACAGAATCGACGTTTATCTTGATTTTTAACTCTTTTGCGAGTGTGCTGATGACTTTCTCTTCAAACTCAACAATAAAGTCAATATCATCGACAAGTAGGATACTTTTACTCATCAGGTAATCCTTTTTACAAAATTTATATCATTATAGCCAGTCAAAATTTTTATGTATGTAGGGCTTTTCGTACAAAATAGATATTTAAGAAAACAATTTCACTATCATCTATCAACTTTTTCATCGCCAATACTATCCAAAACTGTTCGCTTGGCATACTGTTATGGTCGGAGATGATGCCTACGTATCGTCAAAAAAGAGGCTATTTTAAGCGAATTTAACATCACGCTTGTGCTGTTGTGCACAAACTGGTTGACGGCCACGATCACTTGATGGGCCGTAGAGGAGTTTACTAGAAGGTAGCGACCACCATCTGCGTGATTACAAAACCACCGACGACAAGCCATATGAACATACTGCCTGCTGTATAAATCGGTGCGAGACCGAGACCTTTGAACTTCGCAAACCGTGTACCCATACCAAGGGCTGTCATTGCCATCGTCAACAAGAAGGTATCGACGATATTCAGGTTCGTAATCCAGTACTTGATCATCTCTGCCGTTTCTGCCGGAGCGCTCAATGTATAGTTATGGATAAGTGAATTCACACCTGCCATACCGACAAAGTAAACTGCAAACCAAGGGATCACAAGCTTGAGCTTGCTGCCCTCACCACCAGACTTCTTAGCCATATAGCTTAAGATCAGACCCAGCACGATCAACATCGGCGCAATCATAATGACACGTGTCATTTTGACGATAACCGCTGTATTTGCCATATCAACTGGTGCTCCCGGTACCGAAGCAGGTACCGCCACAACTTGGGCTACCTCATGGATTGTTCCACCAACGTAGATTCCAAATGTTTTCGGGTCCATGTGCAGAAAGCCTGTTGCCGGTTCAATGACTGCCGAGTAGAGCACCGGGTAGAGGAACATCGAGATCGTTCCGAAGAGGACAACCATAGAGACAGCGATCGCTGTTTTATGCTCTTCTGCTTTGAGTACCGGTTCTGTCGCAAGTACAGCCGCTGCACCACAAACAGAGGCACCTGATGCTGTCAGGATAGAGGTGTCACGATCCATCTTGAACATCTTGGTCCCCAACCAGATACCCAGCAGCATCGTTGAAGACAATACAAGAAGCGAGACCATAAAGCCCTGCATCCCCACTTCAGCGATCTCCTGGAAAGTAATACGGAAACCGTAAAAGACGATCGCAAAACGAAGTATCTTCTTACCGGAAAAGATGATCCCGCTCTCCCAAGCCGATGGAAAATGGTTATGCAGTGTATTCGCATAGAAGATACCAATAACTATACCGACAACAAGCGGTGATATACCAAGTTTAGCAACCGGTGCCAACTCTGCTATATAAGTCGCTGCTGCCGCCACGAGTGCTACAAAGACGATACCGTTGATCGTACCGCCGCGTTTTTCTTTGGAAAATGCCACATCTGCCCTTTGTCAATAGCGTTCAAATAAATCGAACTATTTTAATAACGCCATTATAAGATATTTCCATTTGATCTATGAAATCAAATATTTATTTTGAAATGTTCAACTTTCCTGATCATCTTCCTCTTTAATCGTGACTGCCTCATCAAGCGAACCGTCATTCAGCATCTTTTGATACTCGGCGCTCGTGGTAAACATCAGACGCAGGTTTGCAGGGTTGGAAGCAAACATGTAAGCACTCTCTTCGCTGATCTTGCCTTGAAGTGTCAAGTGAAAGAGCGAGATGTCAAACGGCATGGACCCGAAACTGTTCTGGTCATGATGCATTGCATCCAGCAGCTCACTGTCTCGCGATGTCGAAATAAGATAAGAGGTTCTCGGGCTCTTGAACATCAATTCAACGGCCGGTATCATCTCGTCCTCAAGGTCCCGCAGCATACGCTGTGAGATCACCACTTCGAGGTTGGAAGCAAGGTCCATACGGACACGTTCCTGCTCCTCTTTCGGGAAGATCGCCAGCAGCCGGTCGATCGTCTCCCGCGCATCAAGTGTATGCAGCGTCGTAAAGACCAGGTGGCCAGTATTAACCGCTTGTAGGACATTTCTGGCCGTCTCTAGGTCACGCAGCTCACCGACTATGATAATGTCCGGGTCTTCACGCATAGACGAACGCAAGGCCGAACCGAAGTCGGTAGCATGCTGCCCGATCCCCCGCTGTTCTATAACACATTTGTTATCGTCGTAGACATACTCTATGGGATCTTCAATCGTAATAATATGGCGATGACTGTTGCGGTTGATATCTTCGACAATCGAGGCAAGCGTTGTCGACTTGCCGCTTCCTGTTGTACCGGTGACCAGAACAAGACCCCGCTGCAGTTTTGAGATCTTGGAGAGTGCTGTAGGAAGGTTGAGCTGCTCAAATGATCGTATCTGATGCGGGATCGCCCTGAAGATGATGGAGAGCCCCTTTAACTGGTGATAGATGTTAACACGAAAACGGTGTTTTTCATCCAGCAGGTAGATCGTATCATAAGCGAGCTGGCGGGTAAACTCATCCATGTGTTTGTTTACAAGAAACTTGACCATACTCTCAACATGCTTTCCCTCGAGAGGATCTATTGAGAGTGGCATCATCGTCCCTTTGATACGGGCTCGGATGACACTGTTGCTCTTTACATGAAGGTCCGTCCCCTCTTTCTCTACCAGTTTCTGTAAAAACGTGTTTAAAATCTCTCTTGAGTTGTCGCCTTCGATCTGCATCCAATATCCTTTTGGTATTACTACAGCATAATGCGTACCTGATATATTATGCTTTCTAACTCATTATAACAAAAATGTGATGGATAAAATTGTAAACGGGAATATACGCAGATGACGATGTTGCGTCTTGCAGACTGTACATGCGGTAGAAAGTTTAAATTTGGGAGGGGTTAACCGGAGGTAAACTCCGGTCCATTGTGGTCGAATCGGCTCTCTGTTAGCTTACAAAGACGTTTGGAACAATAAGCGGGTATTTTTTCATTTTGCGATAGATATGTTTGCGAACAACGGCACGAAGGTCATTTTCCATCGCTTTGGCATTTTCAATAAGGCCTGGTTTGAGGTTGACCAGGAAGTGTTCAAGCACATCCTCCATCTCCGCAGCAAAGGCTTTGTCCTGCTTATCCGGAACAATACCGAAGCTTGTGACACGCGGTTTGGCGATAAGACGCGAGTCGCTCTGAGAGACCTGGGCGACGATCATAACCATACCGTCATTTGCCATCTTCTGACGGTCGACAACGACATCATCAGCGATCATGTGGTTGTTCTGGTTGTCGATATAGGTCTTGCCTGATTTAACCGATTTGGCTTTACGCATATACTTCGGTGTCACTTCAATACAGTCACCATCGCCCATTAACAGAATGTTTCGCTCAGGGATACCACACTGCATTGCCGTCTCTTTATGGCGCATAACGTGGTTATATTCACCGTGAATCGGCATAAAGAACTTCGGCTGAACGAGGCGAAGAAGCAGCTTCTGCTCCTCAATACCGCCATGTCCTGATACGTGTAGATCGCGGTCACGCGCAATACGGGCACCCGCTTTCTCAAGGTGGTTCGTCATCTCGGAGATACCGGCTTCGTTACCCGGGATCGCGCGAGACGAAAGAATGACAAGGTCCGTCGGCTTGATCTTGATATGACGGTGTTCACCGATCGCAGTTCTGAAAAGTGCCGAGTTCTGTTCCCCCTGAGAACCGGTCGTAATGATCAGTACCTCTTTATCGTTCATGCGGGAAACATCATCTGCATCAACAAAGATGTTTTTCGGGAATTCAAGATATTTGTACTGCATCGAGACCTCAAGGTTGCGCTCCATTGAACGCCCGATGACACAGACTTTACGACCGTACTTGATACCGTAGTTGATCGCCTGCTCCAGACGGTGCAGGTTCGAGCTGAATGTCGAAAGGATGATACGCCCTTCTGCTTTTGAGAAGACACGATCAAGCGCCGGTGCAACAGAGAGCTCACTCGGTGTAATCTCTTTGTTATATGAGTTAGTCGAGTCAGACATCAACAACAAGACACCCTTTTCGCCGTAATGTGCGTAACGGTGAAGGTCTGTCGTGTAGCCATCAATAGGCGTATGATCGATCTTGAAGTCACCCGTATGGATAACGGTACCGGCTTCAGTCGTGATCGCTACCGATGATGAGTCCAAAATCGAGTGGGTGATGTGCATCCACTCGATTTCGAAGTCGTTACCGATCTTATAGACTTTACGCTTTTCAATCGGACGGAAGTGACGGCGGGCATCGGTCAGTTTATGCTCATCAAACTTGTTCCCGATCATTGCTAGCGGCATCGCCGTTCCGTAAACCGGGAACTGCAGGCCGTCTTTAAAGAGGTACGGCATCGCACCGATGTGGTCTTCGTGCGCATGGGTGATAATAATACCGACGATCTTGTTCTTGATCTCTCTGATGTACGTAAAATCAGGTACGAGGATATCGACACCGTGCATCGTCTCATCCGGAAAACTCATTCCGACATCAATAAGGATCGCTTCGTTGTCGGTCTCGATCACCATCATGTTACCGCCGATCTCGCCGAGACCGCCCAGTGGTGTAACACGTACCTTGCCTTTAGACTGCAGGTCTAACTTGTTATGCGGGTTCAGACGTTCAGCCTGCACCTCTTTGTTTCTAATAGCACAATCAAGAAGTGTCTGATCAACCGGTGCAGGTCCGTGACGACGACGGTTTTTATTACCGCCACCGCCACCTTGACGGTTTTTGCTGCCGCCGCCACCTTGGCGGTTTTGGTTACCACGATTCTCACCCTGACGGTTTTGACCACTGTTGCGACTCTCTTTGTTTCTGTTTTCGCCGCCGGCTTGACGATTCTGGTTGCTACGGCTACGGTTGCGGTTTGGCTGACGGTTTCCATCCACGTTGCGCTCTTGCGGCTGACGGTTCCCGTCTACCTCACGACCCTCTTGTGGTTGACGATTTCCGTCCACTTCACGATTTTCACGTGGTTTGCGATTTCCGCTGCGGTTTTGGTTACGGGGACGACGGGGGCGGGATTGCTGAGCATCACCCTCTTTACGAGGTGCCTGTGCCGGCTTGTTTTCTGTTTTAGTATTGTTTTCTGGGTTTTGTGTATCTGACATACATCTTTCCTTTGTGTACGTCTGTTGTTTATGAGCAGAACAGACGTTAAATATTTTCTAATAATTTGAATAGTTGGTGATAGTCTTTTGTCGCGACTTGATGGGGTCGAATCGAAGGAGCGAGTTCCAACTGCTCTAAAGCAGCCTTCACCTTCTCTTTTTCGTAACGTGAAGAGAGATTTTTAAAAAGTGTCTTTCTCGGCTGTGTGAAAGCCGCTTTGAGCATAAGTTCAAACACTTCATCGTTCCGGCTGGCGCTCTTTTTAATGAGCAGAACAGCCGAGTCGACCTTTGGAGCAGGGTCAAATGCTTCCGGCGGAACGTGAACCACAATCTCGGCTTCACCTACCGTCTGAGCAATAACACTTAATGCCCCAAAGTTTTTGTCTCCCGGAGCAGCAGAGAACTTCTCTGCCACCTCACGCTGAATCATAACCAGTAGATATTCGCAATTCGGATCTGCAAGGGCTTTCAGGATGATGTTTGTGGCTATGTAGTAGGGCAAGTTTGCCACTAATGCATAGGGTTCATCCAAAAGCTCACTCTGCCACGCCTCTAGAACATCACCACATCTAAGGGTGAGCCGGCTGGTTTTGATCTCTTCTTTAAATTCGCGGTTTAAGTACTGGCATAAATCGGTATCGACCTCAAAAGCGACAACACTTTTGACATCCACTAAAAACTTAGTTAAATCACCTAAGCCAGGCCCAATCTCTGCAATAATACTATCGCTTTTGGGCATCGCTTCGACGATTTCATACAGCACGGAACGGTCTTTTAAAAAGTTCTGGCCAAACTGTTTTTTGGCTACATGCTCGTTATTCATAGGTCATTATACTACGAAAGTGCTTATAAAAAGATAATGGGAAGTAATATTACTCAGTTCGTGATTCTGAACACAAATGTATGCCAGCAACTTTAACTTTCCTGTTAGAATAAGCGTTCTTCTCTTAACATTGCGCTAACCCCTCTATGTCATCATCTCTTTATTGTTATCGATAAGCGTGTCGACTCTTATCGTGATTTTGCTACACTAACCAAAGTAGCTAGAAAGGAAAAGAGATGGCACGTCTATTGCTGGTCGAAGATGATGTAAACCTTGCAGAGACCCTTATTGAGCTCTTGAAGTTGGAGAACTTTGAAGTACGCTGGGTCGGTGATGGGCAGCAGGCCATTGATGCAACCTTTATGCACAACTTCGACCTTTTTCTCCTCGATGTCAACGTCCCCTTTGTAAACGGATTTGAGCTCCTTGACGAACTGCGCGAGAGCGGAGACGAGACCCCCGCCATCTTTATCACGGCCATGAGCGATATCGCCTCCCTCTCAAAGGGTTTTGCGGTCGGCGCTGACGATTACATCAAAAAACCTTTTGACTTTGACGAGCTGATTGTACGCATCTATTCGCTGATACGCAAACGGCTCAAGATCAAAGAGAACATCATCACTGTTGATGATTTCCTTTTTCATATTGACACCAATGAGCTCTACCGAGGAGAACACTTTATCCCGCTCGCCCCTGTCGAGCTTAAGCTTGCCGCCCTGCTCTTTAAACAGATAAACACGACCATCACCAAAGAGAACATCCTTATAGAGCTCTCCGATGGGGAAGAAGCGAGCGAGGGCGCCTTACGTGTCCATATCAACAAGCTGCGCAAACACGGGCTGCCTATACAGACCGTCAAAGGGACAGGATACCGTCTTGCGTCATCATGAAAAACGATCGTTCTGGAAATTTTTCCTGGCTTACTTCAGCAGTGTCGCCGTGCTTATTTTGCTGGCAGGGCATTTCTACTATGAACAGCAGTACGAACAACGCATCAAAGATGAACATTTTGCCATTATTAACTACGCCCGGCAGCTCAAGATGCATGAACCGACCGTCGCCAAGGATATCAACCACTCGATCGTGATGAAACAGATAGATGACTTCAGCATGGACACGCTTATTATCACGGACGACACGATCGAAAAGTATATCCCTGCCAACAAATGGCATACCCACTTTATACTGATTCAAAAAGATCGCAAACACTTTGATGCACATATCGAAGAGCTTCGTATCCAGATCATTGCCATTCAGATCATCCTACTGATACTGTTTGCCCTTATCAGCCTCTTTCTGACCAACCATGCGCTGCGTCCGATGAGAGAGGCCATCAGTACACTCGACAAGTTCACCAAGGATCTTATTCACGACCTCAACACCCCTCTGACCACGATCAAGCTCAACCTGAAACTGCTCGATAAAGACCCTTCTTTCCGCGACAACAACGCGCTCAGCCGAATCGAACAAAGCAGCTATGAGATCACCGAGCTTCATGAAAACCTCAGGATCCTGCTTGAAGAGGACACCTTCCAGCTGGAAGAGATCGAGGTCTGCAAGATCGCGGATGAACTTATTCATACCTATGAAGCGATCTACACCACCCTCGACTTCAGCTTTGAATGCACACCGTTTCAAAGCCTTCTCAATGAAAATGCCCTGAGACAGATACTGCACAACCTGCTTTCCAACAGCTGCAGATACAACCGTCGCCACGGCAGCATAAAGGTCTATAACAAGGGTCCTACACTCTATATTCAAGACAGCGGAATCGGTATTGACAATCCGGAACGCATCTTTGAACGCAACTACTCTGAACAGAGTAGCAGCGGGATCGGACTGGACATTGTAAAACGGCTTTGTGATGCGATGGAGATCAAGATAAAAGTAGCCTCATCCTCTGAAGGAACGACCGTTTCGCTTACTTTTTAGCTAAAACGTACTGCCATCTGCAGCCATTGCAGGAAAATATAGAACCAGACCATAGAACCGGCACTTATCCAGGCCATGAGTCTCAGAGACAATGTCGACTTGTAACGTCCGAGTCGGACATAGAGCAGAACGGCACTGGCAGCCGCCCCCAGGTAGCCAAACAGCTTAAAGAGATGTACCCACTTGTCTCTAAAGCTGGCCAATGGCTTGACCACGGTCTCGTCGCCGATCATCCAGTAATATGAGGTTGCCAGATCATTCGCGTAGTGCAGGAAGAAAAAACTGCCGACATGCGACAGTGAACCCAGGATCATCAACGGTGCCAAAGCATATGCAAGATTTTTGGTCACCTCGTTTAACGGTGCTTTTACGATCAGAGAGGCTAGTTTAAAACCGCCAAAGACGAGTAGCAGCACAGAAGCAAAAGCTATCCATACCGCATTAAAGCCGACCCAGTCGATCCCCAGAGGTATACCGCCCTCCATCCACATGCCGAGCTTGTACCAAGGCAGCTCCGTCTTGATCGGACTGTGCCCCAGGGCGTGATGAAAACTCATTGTGATCGTAATCACCGCCAACAGCGTAACAAAGACCCAGACATGCATGTTGTGTCGGTCTTTGATTTCACCCGTCAGGCCCGACATCGGTTTCACGATGCTGAACGAGACCGCCTCACATGACTGTGCACAGTCCATACAGAGGGTGCAGTCGCGCATCGAATTTTTCTTCTCGAACAGATAGGGCTGAAGACCGGAGGCACAGACCGCGGCGCAGTCAAAGGTCTCGCACTCTTTACAGGCACTTTGATAGGTTGAGAGTTTGACCGGGCCGATCTTGCCGTAGGTTTTTGTCACGGCACCTATGGGACAGAGATAGCTGCAGTAGGCCATATCTTTAAACATATTGAAGCTGAGTGCCGCGACCGCTGTCAAAATCAGAAAGAGTGACGAGGCGACCAGAGGTGTCTTGAGAGCACCCGGCAGCAGGTAGACCGGCAGCCAGTAGAGGATAATCAGGATGGCCAGACCGATACCGCGTTTCTTCAGCCAGGACGGCACCTCTTTCTGAAGACCGAACTTTGCCATCCAGCGTCCCATCACACCGTGAGGGCAGATGCCGCAGAAACCTGGGCCGAGTGCAACAATAGAGACGATCATAAAGAAGGGCCAGAAGAGCGACCAAAATATGGCTGTTGTGTAGGGGTTTTCAGAGAGTTCAGGATAGGCAAACCCAAAATAGAGGGCGGAGACGAAGAGCAGCATCGTCACTGTTCGTACAGCGAAAAGCGCTACTCTGTTTTTAAAGATAAACCCGACTAGCGGCCATCCGAAGATGTCGCTATTGTCTCTTTTTTGGGACCTTACCATGATCTGCTCCTAGAATGCGTAGCTGTAACTCACCATCGCACTGCGCGGCGTGCCTGGTGTGTAAGCGTTGTAATACGGTGTTTTATTGGCCTCTGTCGCATAACGCTTGTCGAAGATGTTGTTAACATTAAGCTGCAGCTTGTGGGCATCCAGTCGATAGGCCAACATCAGGTTGGTGACCAACGTAAAACCTTCGTACTTCTCCGTGTTGGCATCATCCATATAGTACGCACCATAGCTGACACCCTCAAGTCGGCTTGAGAAGCCGCCAATACGATATCCTGCGAAGACAGAGTATTGATAATTTGGGATATAGCGCTGTTTGTTGCCTGAATAGGAGATGTTCTCGTCAACGTAGTCAACATAACTGTAGTCATAGAGGGAGCCTGCCGCACCGACATCCAACTCTTTTGTTACGAAGTAATCCATTGCCAGCTCAGCACCGAGCCGTCTGGTCTGTCCGGCATTATTATAATAGGTCGCATCGCTCTCGCCTTTGACGGCAACGATCTCATCGCGTACATCATTGTAGTAAAGTGAAAAATCGACACTGAGATCCGCACTGCGCTGTTTCAGGCCAACCTCGTAATTGATTGACGTCGATGCTTTCAGCGACGGCGACGTTCCGTATGAGAAGTTGGCTCTCACTTCACTGTCTGTCGGTGCCTGATTTGCCGAGGCGATCAATCCATAAACATTGAGCGAATTGGTTAAGGCGTACGTCGCACCGATCTTAGGCGAGTAGAGGTTATACCCCTCTTGAAGCTCAAACGCCCCTACACCGGCAATGTAGTTTCCTGCGCCGTAGTCATAACGTGTTGTCTCGTTACCTTTGACATCAAAGTCCAGACGGTCATAACGTAATCCGATGTCGACGATAAGATCTTTGACCGGACGGAAAGACTCCTGTAGATAAAGGCCGTACAGTGTGCTGAGCCCGTCTTCCGTACCGGCAAGTGCCCCTTTTTCATCCGAATTGACTCTCTTGATAACGATTGGTGCAAACGGTGAAGGAAACAGAGGCCCCTCATCATAATCGGCATACTCATACTTTTCACTGTCTTTGTAGTAATCCGCACGTGCCGTGACGCCGAAAACAAAGTTGGCGTCGTTGCCAAGAAAGGCATGTTTATAATCAAACGCAATGTCTCCGCCGCCGACGTAATGCCCGTTTGTCTCGTTGATCATACCGGTAACAGGGTGAAAATGGTCCCACTGTGTCAGATAGAGCTGCGGTTTGAAGGTGAGATCACCAAACTCTTTTTCATAACGTATGTTGGCATAGTAGCTTTGCGAGTAACGACCGCTGTATTGCCATGGTCCTTCTTCATCCCCGTTGGACGTCTCTCCAGACTCCAGATAGGCATCGAATCCTGTCTGTCGAAGTGACTGCGGCAGTTGAAGGTTTGCGTCCGAAAACGAGAACTCCATCTCGACAGAAGAGTCGTCTGCGAAGATGTGGCCGTACTTCAGACTGGCCTGTGTTGTGTCAAATTCATTCCATTCGCGCCAGCTGTTATCCGATTGTCTGCGGGAGATACTGACGCCGACATAATCATTCTCATCAACGGCGTATGAGGCTTTGATGTTTGCATTGACACTGTTGAAACTGCCATAACCGAGCTTGAAACGATTGTTATCGGTATCAAAGACCGACTTGGAGTTGATGGCCACGACACCGCCGCTGGCATTGGCCGCTACAATAGAGCCCGGTCCCTTATAGACCTCGACACTCTCCATGTCATCCACATCGATAAAGTCCATGCGTGAGAAGCTGTCCGGATCGGTCATCGGCACGCCATCACGCATCACCATGATCTCACGGATACCGTAACGCGCTTTCAGGCCCGCCCCACGGATAATCAAGCGGCTGTCATAACCGTTGCTTTTATCCATGGCGATGACGCCCGGTATCGTGTTAATAGCATCCTTGACATTAAGCACGTTTTTCTCTTCGATCTCTTCACTGTCTACGACCGCAACACTCTGCGGTACCGTTTTGGTCTCACGTTCGACCTTCGTCGCGGTCACACTCATACTGTCCAGGACGATCTCTTCTGCCATCACTGATGCTGCTATGGCACTTACTAAAAGTATTCTTTTCATTTTAAACTACATTCCTAATACAAGTTTTGACGAATGTTATAAAAAAAGTGTTATTTTAGTGTTACACTTTACCCGTATGCAGCCCCGCTTTACTGTAAAATAACGTTCATATAACTCTGGGGCAGGATACAATGGACAACGACATCAAATTTACACTCGACGCTGAAACCTTAGAAAAGCTGTCTGCCTTTGGCGAGCTGCTTGGCAAAGATGCAAATACAATGCTCAACGAAGCGTTGCAGCTCTATTTCGAGACAGAAGAGGAGAAGTTGGCAGAAAAAAGTGCCGCTGAACGCGATGCCATGACCAACCTCAGCTTCGATGAGTTCTGGGACGGCGTCGATCTATAAGTTAACGTTTTCTTAATACAATTCCACTATCATTTTCAAAATTTAAGGAGTCCCTATGCGAAAGATCACTGTTCTGCTGCTGCTATCAGCTTCACTTTTCGGTGCCGACGGCTATGAAGTCTATAAAAACAACTGTGCCAAGTGTCATATTGAGATGATCTCAAAGACAGAAGCACTGAAAAAATTCAAGACCCTGAAGGCGCCCCCTATGGTCGAAATCTCCAACCAGCTTAAAAACACGATCATGATCCGCAGCGAAGACGAAGAGGTGCACCGCTTTGTAACGATCGCCTTTATCAAAGAGTACATCAAAAACCCGTCAATCGACTATTTTATGTGTAAGGCGGGCGCCGTCGACAATTTTGGAATAATGCCCGTACAATCTCATCTGAAAGAAGATGAGCGACAAGCCGTAGCGGAGTGGATCTACGATCGCTACGAGGATGTCGATTTTTAGCCAGACCCACTCGATGCCTCTTCTCTTTTAAAGGCACCCTCTTTCCAAACCTTTGCCATTGGTACACAATACGCAGAGGCAACGCTTCTTTCCATACAGAACCCATCATTCGACTGACACCGCTATTGTTCTTTACGTTTGAGGATTCTGCTACCATAATGAACAATATTTAAAGATAGAGGCGAAACAAGCATGTTCGTTACGACCTGGATACGAAGTACTGTTTTAACACTGTTAGTGCTGTTATACAGCAATGCATTCGCTGATAGTCGTGAAAATGCCGAAGTTGCAGGGAACATTGTTCTGACCCTCCTGCCAGCAGCGGCTCTCGGTAAAGCAGTCTATGAGCAAGATATGGAGGGCGGTTGGCAATACACAGAATCGATCGTGACCGCGACGGCGGCAACGCAGATTCTAAAGTACTCTATAGATGCCCAGCGCCCTAACGGTGCTGACGACCACTCCTTCCCCTCCGGGCACACCTCGGCTGCCTTTTCCACGGCGTCCTTTATTCAGATGCGCTACGGCTGGGCATATGGTGCACCGGCCTATCTTGCCGCGAGCTTTGTAGGCTGGAGCCGTGTCTATTCGGATAACCACTACACGCGCGATGTCCTTGCCGGAGCAGCCATCGGCATTGTCAGCAGCTATATCTTTGCCGACGCCTATACGAAAGGGGTGGCTGTGACGCCTATCGCTGAAAATGGCATCTATGGTCTAAAAATATCTAGCCGTTTCACTACGTTCTGATCACATCTACAGGACGGTTACTACGCTTATTCCTTAACATTACGCTAATACGCTCGCTGTACTATTCTATGATGATAAATAGATTATAAGGAACAGTATGAAAAGAGCTACCAAAGCCGTAGACAACTGGCTCTACCGGGTCGGCGAAGGAATCAGCAAACGTAAATACATGGTGCTTGTGACCATGATCACACTTCTTTTTGCCATGATCGTTAACGTCCCTAAAATCACACTTGATACGACAACGGAAGGTTTTCTGCGCGAAGATGACCCAGTTCGTGTCGCGTACGACAAGTTTCAAAATCAGTTCGGCCATGACGAGAAGATCGTTGTCGCTATCAAGACAGACGGTATCTTCAAACTCGAAAATCTCACCAAACTCAAAGCGCTGCACAACGCGCTGAAAGATGAGGTACCAAGTCTTAACGACATCACCTCGCTTATTAATGCCCGTAACACGGCGGGTGATGCGGACAGCCTGCTGGTTGAAGACCTTTTTGAAGCGTTTCCGAAGACACAGGCAGAGATCGAACCTAAAAGAGCGTTAGCCTTTGCCAACCCGATGTACAAAGACCTTCTGCTCAACAGTGACGGCAGCTTTACCGTCATCGTCCTGGAAGCCAACACCTATACCGCCAACGGTAACGAAGAACTTGATGCGCTTGAAGGTTTTGACGATCCAGTGACAGAAGAGAGCAATGAGCCGACGGAAGAGATGGCCTTTATCTCCGACGAGGAGATGGCCGCGATGGTGCATAAAGTCCGTGACGTCGTAGCAGAGTACAACAGCGATGATTTTCAGATCCAGATCGCCGGAAGCCCGAGTGTCACCGAAACCCTGAAAAGCTCTATGCAGCGAGACATCAAGAAGTTTAACGGCCTTATTATTCTCTCGATCATTATCCTTCTCTCACTGCTTTTCAGACGTATTTCCGGTGTTATCTTCCCGCTGCTTGCCGTTGTTCTATCTGTTTTGAGCACAGTGGGTCTTATGGCCTTTTTCGGGACGCCGATCAAGATTCCGACGCAGATCCTCCCCTCATTTCTTCTGGCTGTCGGTATCGGTACCTCGATCCATATCATGGCCATCTTCTTTCACCATTTTGACAAATACGGCAACAAAAAAGAGTCTATCGCCTACACGCTCCACCACTCCGGGCTTGCCATCATCATGACCTCATTGACGACTGCAGCGGGGATCGGATCCTTCTCCTTCTCCAAGGTTGCGCCTGTTTCGGACCTGGGTATCTACGGTGCAGCCGGCGTCATCATCGCATTGATCGTCAGTATGGTACTGTTGCCGGTACTGATTGCGATCTTCCCGATCAAGCGCAAGACGCATATAACCGTAGCGCATAAAGACCGCTTCGAACGCATTTTAGAGAAGATCGCCGACCTCTCACAGCGTTATGCAAAACCTATCGTTGCCGGCTCGCTAACCTTAATGGTGATCACCGTTGCATTGGCAACACAGATGAAGTATTCTCATAACCCGCTGACCTGGCTGCCGCAACATAATGAAGCGCGCATTGCCACGGAGCAGATCGACCATGAGATGCGCGGGACGATCTCTCTCGAACTGATCATCGATACCAAAAAAGAGAACGGTCTGTATGACTATGCACTGCTAAAAAGTATCGAAGAAGTCTCTCAACACACTGAGACCATCTCAACCGATGCCTACTTTGTCGGCAAGGTGATCAGCATCGTCGATGTAATGAAAGAGATCCACAAGGCCCTTCATGCCAACGATCAAGAGTACTATAAACTTCCGCAGGATCCCCAACTCATTGCGCAGGAGATCCTCCTTTTCGAGAACAGCGGCAGCGATGACCTTGAGGACTTCGTCGATTCGCAGTTCTCCAAA